>DYEY01000016.1 GCA_020725465.1 Dethiobacter sp. | reverse complement strand
TACCGGCGTTATCACCCTTCCGGAAGGCGTGGAGATGGTGATGCCCGGTGACAATATCCAGATGAAGATTGAGCTCATTACCCCCATCGCCATCGAAGAAGGGCTGCGCTTCGCCATCCGTGAAGGCGGCCGTACCGTGGGTGCCGGCGTGGTAACGTCCATTATCGAATAGAACGCCAGAACCCAGAAGAAGTGACAGCAGTCAGAAGACAGAAGACAGAAGTTTGCAGGAGATTCATGGCAGCTTTTGAACTCTGAATTCTGCGCAGCAATGATGCGGGAGGTTGCCGGTACGGCCGGGGAATTTCCGCTGAGCAGTCTGTTAAAATCAGGCGAAATGAAGGAGGATAAAGAAATGGCAAGGCAAAAAATCCGTATCCGCCTTAAGGCATTTGATCACCAGATCCTGGACCAGTCGTCCAGTAAAATCGTGGAGACAGCCAAAAGGACCGGGGCCAACGTGTCCGGCCCTATCCCCCTGCCCACGGAAAAGAGTGTTTACACTGTAATAAGAGCGCCTCATAAGTACAAGGATTCCCGCGAGCAGTTTGAGATGCGCACCCATAAAAGGCTGATCGACATCCTGGAGCCGACGCCGAAAACCATTGACGCGTTGATGCGCCTTGATCTGCCTGCCGGGGTGGACATCGAAATCAAGCTGTAAGCGGCAGTCAGAGAAGGAGGTGCAACAATGCAAAAAGCCATACTGGGTAAAAAACTGGGTATGACTCAGGTGTTTGACCCGGCAGGAAAAGTGATACCGGTTACCGTGATTGAAGCGGGACCATGCGTGGTGGTCCGGAAAAAAACTGTGGAAGCCGACGGTTACGAGGCTATCCAGGTAGGGTTTGCCGACGTCCGGGAGAAAAGCGTGAACAGGCCTTTGGCCGGGCATTTCAGGAAAGCGGGCCAAAAGCCCAGGAAATACCTGCGCGAGCTGCGCCTTGACGATACCGCCTCCTACGAGGTGGGGCAGGAAATTAAAGCAGACGTCTTTGCCGAGGGCGACTTGGTGGACGTAACCGGCATATCGCGCGGCAGGGGTTTTACAGGCGCCATCAAGCGTCACGGACAAAGCCGCGGGCCCATGTCCCACGGTTCGCATTATCACCGCGGCCCTGGCTCCATGGGTTCCATCGATCCCGCCCGGGTCTTTAAAGGCCAGACCCTGCCCGGCCGTATGGGCGGCGAACGGGTTACCGTGCAACGCCTGCAGGTGGTAAAGGTCGACTCCGACCGGAACCTTATCCTGGTTCGTGGTGCGGTCCCCGGGCCGCGCGGCGGGCTGGTTACGGTAAAAGACTCCGCCAAAGCCGTAAAGTAAAAGCCGCCCCTGGCAAGAAGGAGGAATCGTGATGCCAACAGTAGCTCTGTATAATACACAGGGGGAGCAGGTGGGGGAAATTTCCCTGGCTGACTCTGTGTTCGGTGTTAAAGTAAACGAAGCGGCAATGCACCAGGCGGTACTGGCGTACCTCGCCAACCAGCGCCAGGGCACCGCTGATACCAAGACGCGGACCGAGGTCCGTGGCGGCGGGCGCAAACCCTGGCGCCAGAAAGGTACCGGCCGCGCCCGGCATGGTTCTATCCGTTCTCCTATCTGGAAAGGCGGCGGCGTGGTCTTCGGCCCGCACCCCCGCTCCTACCGTATGGGCCTGCCAAAGAAAGTGAAGCGGCTGGCACTGAAATCGGCCCTCTCCAGCAAGGTAAACGCCGGCGCCATCATAGTGCTGGACCAGCTGGCTATGACAGAGCCCAAAACCCGGGAGATGGTGCGGGTGCTGGGCAACCTGAAAGCCGGCCGCAAGGTACTGATTGTTACCGACACTCCGCAGGAGAACGTCATCAAATCGGCGCGCAACATTCCCGGCGTCAAAACCACCAATGCCGGTCAGCTCAATGTTTACGACATCCTGAATAATGACAACCTGATTATCACCCGTGACGCTGTGGTCAGGGTGGAGGAGGTGTTCGCCTGATGCGCGATGCACGCGATATTATCAAGAAGCCGCTGGTGACGGAAAAGTCCACCAACATGATGGAAGAAAAAAGATACGCGTTTCAGGTGGATATCAGGGCTAACAAAATTGAAATCAAGAAGGCCGTGGAAGAGTTGTTTAAAGTCAGGGTCAAGTCAGTGAATACGCTGCGTGTTTCCGGCAAAAAGAAGCGCCTTGGCGTCCATACCGGCCGCCGGCCTGACTGGAAGAAGGCCTTCGTTACCCTGGAAGAGGGCAGCAAGCCCATTGAAATCTTCGAGGGGCTGTAGTCCAGCAAGAAGGAGGGAATCACCCAATGGCAATAAAGAAATTTGTGCCGACTTCACCCGGCCGGCGTTTTATGACCGTCCGGACTTTTGGGGAAGTCACCACCACCGAGCCGGAAAAGTCTCTGCTGGAGCCCCTGAAGAAGAAGGCGGGCCGCAACAACGCCGGCCGGATTACCATGCGCCACCAGGGCGGCGGCCATAAACGGAAGTACCGTGTTATCGACTTTAAACGCGACAAGGACGGTATTCCTGCCAAGGTTGCTACTATAGAGTATGATCCCAACCGTTCGGCCAACATTGCCCTGCTGCACTACGCCGACGGTGAGAAGCGCTATATGCTGGCCCCGGTGGGCGTCACTGTGGGTACCACGGTCATCTCCGGCGAAGGCGCCGACATCAGGCCCGGCAACGCCATGCCGCTACGATTAATACCTGTGGGTACTCTTATCCATAACATCGAGCTGAAACCGGGCAAAGGCGGGCAGCTGGTCCGCTCCGCCGGCGGTTCAGCCCAGCTGATGGCCAAAGAAGGTAAATACGCCCACGTCCGCCTGCCCTCGGGTGAAGTGCGCCTGATTTCCCAGGAATGCAAAGCAACTATCGGGCAGGTGGGCAACCTTGAGCACGAGAACATCACCGTGGGCAAAGCGGGACGTTCCCGCTGGCTGGGAAGGCGTCCCACCGTCCGTGGCGTGGTTATGAACCCGGTGGACCACCCGCACGGCGGTGGTGAGGGCAAGGCGCCCATCGGCCGCAAAAGCCCGGTAACCCCGTGGGGTAAACCCACTCTCGGCTACAAGACACGCCGGAAGAACAAAAAGTCCGACCAGTTCATCGCCAAGCGTAGAAATAAATAAGTTTCCGGGAAGGAGGTCGCCAGAATTTGTCAAGGTCTTTAAAGAAAGGGCCGTATGTCGACGAAAAATTGCTTGATAAAATCAAGACCATGAATCAAAGAAACGAGAAAAAAGTAATCAAAACCTGGTCGCGCCGTTCTACCATCTTCCCTGAAATGGTCGGCCATACCATCGCCGTCCATGACGGGAGGAAGCACGTGCCGGTCTATGTGACCGAAGACATGGTAGGCCACAGGCTGGGGGAATTCGCTCCCACCCGTACCTTCCGCGGGCACGGCCACCATACCGAACGGTCCACGTCGCTGAAATAAGGAGGGGATACCCGTGGAAGCGAAAGCTGTCGCCAAATATGTCCGTATATCGCCGCGCAAGGCCCGGCTGGTAGTGGACCAGATCCGCGGCAAAAGCGCCGGGGAAGCGCTGGCCATCTTAAATGCGCTCCCCAACCGTCCCGCAGGACCGATTTACAAAGTCCTGCACGCCGCCATGGCCAACGCGGAAAACAACTTTGAGATGGATCGTGACGAGCTGTATGTAGCCAAGGCCTTCATCGACGAAGGCCCGGTATTAAAGCGCTTCCGGCCACGCGCCCGCGGTATGGCCAGCCGCATCCGCAAGCGGACCAGCCACATCACCATCATTCTCAAAGAGAAAGAGGAGGTATAAGCGTGGGCCAGAAGGTAAGCCCCATTGGCTTTAGGATCGGTATCATCCGCGACTGGGATGCCAAGTGGTATGCCGACAAAAATTACACCGATCTTCTGCACGAAGACCTCGCCATCCGCAAAGTTATCGAAGGCCACCTGTCTAATGCCGGTGTATCCAGGGTTGAAATCGAGAGAGTGGCCAACAGGATCCGCGTCTCTGTGCACACCGCCAAACCGGGCGTAGTTATCGGCAAGGGCGGCGCCGGCGTGGAGGAGCTGCGGAAAAAACTGGAGAAACTCACCGATAAACAGGTGCACATCAACATCCTGGAAATCAAAGTTCCGGAACTGGACGCTTTCCTGGTTGCTGAAAACATCGCCACCCAGCTTACCAAGCGGATTGCTTTCCGCCGTGCCATGAAGCAGGCGGTATTCCGTACCATGCGTGCCGGTGCCAAAGGTATCAAGGTCATGGTCAGTGGCCGGCTCGGCGGCGCCGAGATCGCCCGCACCGAATCCTACCACGAAGGCACCGTGCCCCTGCAGACGCTGCGGGCCAATATCGATTATGGTTTCGTGGAAGCCCACACCACTTACGGGCGTATCGGCGTTAAGGTATGGATCTATAAAGGGGAGGTTCTCCCGAGCAAGAAGAAAAATACGGGAGGAGGCAACCCGGATGTTAATACCAAAAAGAGTTAAGTTCCGGCGTCAGCACCGCGGCCGGATGAAAGGCAAGGCCCAGGCCGGCAACGAGATCGTTTTCGGCGAATATGGCCTGCAGGCACTTGAGCCTGCCTGGGTTACCAACCAGCAGATTGAAGCCGCCCGTATCGCCATGACCCGTTACATCAAGCGGGGCGGTAAAGTATGGATTAAAATTTTCCCGGATAAGCCGGTAACGGCCAAACCGGCTGAGACCAGGATGGGTAGCGGTAAAGGCTCCCCCGAGTACTGGGTTGCAGTGGTGAAACCGGGCCGGATCATGTTTGAATTGGCCGGTGTAACGGAAGAAGTGGCCCGGGAAGCCATGCGCCTTGCTTCCCACAAGTTGCCCATTAAGACCAAGTTCGTTAAACGCACGGAAACAGGTGGTGACATCCAATGAAAGCCAAGGAACTGAAAGAATACAGCGACCAGGAACTGGTGGGGAAGCTGTCTGAACTTAAGGAAGAGCTGTTCAACCTGCGCTTTCAGCTGGCCACCAGGCAACTGGAGAACCCGATGCGGATCAGAGACGTGCGCAAAAGCATCGCGCGGATAAAAACAGTCCAACGGGAGCGGGAACTGAACAATTCCTGAACAAATAAGCGGCGAAAGGAGGCTAAATTCTTGGAGCGCAGTAACCGCAAGGTGCGGATTGGCCGTGTTGTCAGCAACAAGATGGATAAGACCGCAGTCGTCGCTGTTGAGCGTACCACGCGCCATCCTCTCTATAGTAAGACTATTGTCGTTACCAAAAAGTACAAAATCCATGACCCGGAAAATACCTGCGCCGTCGGTGATAAGGTAAAGATTATGGAGACCCGTCCCATCAGCAAGGACAAAAGATGGCGCCTGGTAGAAATCATCGAAAAGTCAGATCTGTAATACACCTCCAACTTCGAGATAAAGGAGGGCGACCATGATACAGCCCCAAACCTACCTGAACGTGGCCGATAACTCAGGTGCGAAAAAAATAATGTGCATACGGGTGTTGGGCGGTTCGCACCGCAAGTCGGCCAACATAGGCGACATTATAGTGGCTTCGGTCAAAGAAGCAACGCCCGGCGGCGTGGTAAAAAAGGGCGACGTAATCAAAGCCGTTATCGTGCGCACCCGCCAGGGCCTGCGCCGCGGTGATGGTTCCTACATTAAATTTGATGAAAACGCCGCCGTGCTGATCAATGAGCAGAAGAACCCCCGGGGAACCAGGATATTCGGCCCGGTGGCCCGTGAGCTGAGGGAAAAAGATTTTATGAAAATTGTTTCACTGGCGCCGGAAGTGATTTAGCGCCAAGGAGGTGCAAACCATGTCAACACCAAAGCTTCATGTGAGAAAAGGTGACAAGGTGCTGGTCCTGTCCGGTAAGGACAAGGGGAAAAAAGGCAAGATTCTTTCCGCTAACCCGGCCAAGGGAACAGTGGTGGTGGAAGGGGTTAATATTGTCAAAAAACATACCCGACCGACCCAGCGCGTACAGGCCGGTATCCACGAACACCCGGCGCCGCTTAAAAGCGCCAAGGTGATGATTATCTGCCCGGGTTGCCAGAAGCCTACGCGAGTCAGAAAAGCCGTGCAGAAAGACGGCACCCGTACCCGCATCTGTCAGAAATGCGGTGAGTCTCTCGATAAGTAGCCGGAAAGGAGGTAACGGGTATGGCCAGGTTAAAGGAAAAGTACGAAAATGAAGTGCGCCCCGCGCTGGTGGAGCGTTTCGGCTACCGGAACAGGTTAGAATCGCCGCGCCTGGAAAAGGTTGTTATCAACATGGGCGTGGGCGAAGCCAGGGAAAACCCCAAGGCGCTTGAAGCAGCGGTCAAAGACCTTACCCTTATTGCCGGGCAGCGACCGGTGATAACCAAGGCAAGGAAGTCTGTGGCCAGCTTTAAAATACGGGAAGGTATGTCCATCGGTTGCAAGGTTACGCTGCGCGGAAAGCGCATGTACGAGTTTCTTGACAAGCTGTTCAACGTGGCTCTCCCCCGTGTCCGCGATTTTCGCGGCGTGTCTCCCAAGGCTTTTGACGGCAGGGGGAATTATACACTGGGGTTGCGCGAGCAGATTATATTTCCTGAAATCAGTTATGATCAGGTGGAAAAGGTACGCGGTATGGACATCATTATCGTCACCACCGCCAACACCGACGAGGAAGCAAGAGAGCTTTTGAAGAGTCTCGGTATGCCGTTTCGGGCTTTGTAAAGTGAAAACTAAGGAGGGAATAGGGTGGCCAAAAAATCGATGATCGCAAAGGCGAAAAGAGAGCCCAGGTTCGCGGTGCAGAGTTACAACCGCTGCAAGCTCTGCGGCCGTCCACGCGCTTATTTGCGCAAGTTTGGCATGTGTCGCCTTTGTTTCCGTAAACTTGCCCACGAAGGGAAAATCCCCGGTGTCAAAAAAGCCAGCTGGTAGCGGGGATTGGAGAGAAAGGAGGTTCAAATGCCATGACCATGACGGACCCCATTGCCGACATGTTGACCAGAATCCGTAATGCCAATACAGTTAATCATGATTCGGTTGAGCTCCCCGCTTCGAAAATGAAGCTTGCCATTGCGGAGATACTGAAGCAGGAAGGTTTTATCAGGGAATACGAATACAAAAAAGACAGTAAGCAGGGGACTATCCGTATCTTCCTCAAGTACGGACCCAACCGCGAAAAAGTCATAACCGGTTTAAAAAGGATCAGCAAGCCGGGCCTGCGCGTTTATGCGCAAAAGGACGAACTTCCCAAAGTTCTGGGAGGCCTTGGCATTGCCATTGTCTCTACCTCACAGGGGATTATGACTGACAAGTCCGCCCGCAAGGCCGGTATCGGCGGCGAAGTCCTCTGCTACATCTGGTGATAGGGGGTAACATAAATGAGCCGCATCGGCCGCAAACCCATTGAGCTGCCGGCAGGGGTGGAACTGGTGCAAAAAGGCAACGTGGTGGCCGTAAAAGGACCGCTTGGCACCCTGCAAAAAGAACTGCCGCGCCAGATCAAGATTCAGGTGGAAGGAAACCAGATACACGTGACCCGCCGGTCCGATGACAAGGACGACCGTTCACTGCACGGGCTGACCCGCAGCCTGGTGGCCAACATGGTGCAGGGCGTAACCAAAGGATATACCAAGACGCTGGAGCTGGTGGGCGTGGGTTACCGCGCCGCCAAGCAGGGCGACAAAGTGGTGATATCCATTGGCTACTCCCACCCGGTGAATATTGAGCCGCCTCCTGGCATTGAACTGGAAGTTCCCGCTCCGAACAGGATTGTGGTCAAAGGGATTGACAAGGAAGCGGTGGGCATGCTTGCCGCCAATATCCGCGCCGTCCGCGAGCCGGAGCCTTACAAAGGCAAAGGTATCAAATATGATACGGAGCGCATCCGCCGCAAGGTGGGTAAAACCGGTAAATAAGAGGTGAATCAGCGGTGATTAAACGTGAGGATAAAAACGTACTGCGCAAGCGCCGGCACCTGCGCGTACGGAAGAGAGTGAGCGGCACTGCCGAGCGGCCGCGCCTTAATGTGTTCCGCAGCCTGAAGCATATTTACGCCCAGATTATCGACGACGAGACAGGCACCACGCTGGTGGCGGCTTCCAGTCTGGACGATGCCGTAGGCGAAGGCAAGAAGTCTTGCGGGAATAAAGAGTCGGCCAGGCAGGTGGGAGAGCTGATCGCCCGCAAGGCGCTGGAAAAAGGGATCAGCGAAGTGGTATTCGACAGGGGCGGTTACCTGTACCACGGCCGGATCAGGGAGCTGGCTGAAGGCGCCCGCGAGGCGGGCCTGAAATTTTAAGGCCAAAGGAGGGAAAAAAGAAGCGTGGATAAATTTGACCCCAATAAGGCAGAACTTACCGAAAAAGTCGTACAGATAAACCGCGTTGCCAAAGTGGTAAAAGGCGGGCGTCGCTTCAGCTTTTCCGCGCTGGTTGTGGTCGGTGACGGCCAGGGGCATGTGGGCGCCGGTCTTGGCAAGGCAGGGGAAGTACCTGAAGCGGTGCGCAAGGGCATTGAAGACGCCAAGAAAAATATGATCTCGGTCCCCCTGGTGGGCACCACCATCCCACATCCCATCACCGGCGAGTTTGGGGCCGGCAAAGTCCTTTTAAAGCCGGCTTCGGAAGGTACCGGAGTTATTGCCGGCGGGCCGGTGCGGGCGGTGCTGGAACTTTCGGGTGTGCGCGACATCCTTACCAAGTCCCTTGGTTCCGCTAACGCTATCAACATGGTTTATGCCACCATGGAGGGACTGAAAAGCCTGAAAAGGGTTGAGCACGTCGCCAAACTGCGTGGCAAAACTGTTGAAGAAGTTTTAGGGTAGGAGGCAGACATGGCTAAGAAGTTACGAATTACCCTGGTGAACAGTCCCATTGGCAGGCCCGATCCGCAACGGGTTACTGTACGGTCTCTGGGCCTCTCCAAGCTGCACCAGAGCGTGGAACATGAAGATACACCTCAAATCCGGGGTATGATCAATAAAATATCCCACCTTGTCAAAGTCGAAGAAGCCCAGGAGGTGTAACAAATGCGTTTACACGAACTATCTTCGCCCAAGGGAGCCAGAAAGGCGCCTAAAAGGGTAGGGCGCGGCATCGGCAGCGGTGCCGGCAAAACCGCGGGCCGCGGCCACAAGGGACAGAAAGCCCGCTCCGGCGGAGGAGTCAGGCCCGGTTTTGAGGGCGGTCAGATGCCGCTGCAGCGCGCGCTGCCCAAGCGCGGCTTTACCAGCGTTTTCAAAAAAGAATACAACGAAATAAATGTGGCCCGCCTTAATGTTTTCGCCGACGGCACCGAAGTGACTCCGGGGCTTCTAAAGTCGGAAGGCATGATTAAGACCATGAAAGACGGTGTGAGAATTCTCGGCCAGGGCGACCTGGAGAGAAAACTGACCGTCAAAGCCCATGGTTTCAGCCAGACGGCCCGGGAGAAGATTGAGGCCGCCGGCGGCCGAGCCGAGGTGATTTAGGTGCTTGAGACGCTGCGCAATGCCTGGAAAATCAGGGAACTGAGGCAGAGGATCATCTTTACCCTCACCATGCTGGTGGTCTACAGGCTTGGTTCGCACGTACCGGTACCCGGGGTTAACCCGGCCATTTTGGCAGATTGGTTTCAGAGTGACAACCTGTTTGGCCTGTTTAATGTCTTCGCCGGCGGTGCCCTGGAGAATTTCACAATCTTTGCCATGGGTATCATGCCTTACATCACCGCCTCCATTATCATGCAGCTTTTAACCGTGGTGGTGCCCAAGTTTGAGGAGTGGTCCAAGGAAGGGGAAGAAGGCCGCAAGAAACTGGGCCAGCTGATCCGCTACGGCACCATCGTCCTGGCACTGATCCAAGCCACCGGCATGTCGGTGGGAATTTTCCGCGAGGCGGTAATCAACCCCACCTTCTTTTCCCTGGCTACCATCGTCATTACTCTCACCGCCGGCACCGCTTTCCTGATGTGGCTGGGTGAATTAATCACCGAACGCGGCATCGGCAACGGCATCAGCATCATTATTTTTGCCGGTATCGTTTCCCGCTTCGGGCCCGGCGTTCTGCAGACCTTTGAACTGACACGTCTTGGCGAAATCAACCCCTTCACTGTGATCTTCACCGCGGCTATCATCCTTGGGCTGATTGTGGGCATCATCGCCCTGGAAGAAGGGCAGCGCCGTATCCCGGTCCAGTACGCCAAACGTATCGTGGGGCGTAAAATGTATGGCGGCCAGTCCACACACATCCCGCTTAAAGTCAATCAGTCTGGTGTTATCCCGGTTATCTTCGCCTCATCGCTTCTGATGTTTCCCGGTACCATCGCCCAGTTTATCAGGCATCCGGCGGCCCGGTGGTTTGAAAACATGTTCAGGGTGGGCGCCACCCTGCATACAGTGCTCTATGTGCTGCTTATTCTCTTTTTTGCCTACTTCTATACTGCCATTCAGTTCGACCCTGTCAAGGTCAGCAACGACATGAAAAAGTACGGAGGCTTTATACCGGGTCTGCGGCCGGGGCGTCCCACCGCGGAGTTTCTGGCCCGCGTCTCTTCCCGGCTCACCCTGGCCGGCGCCCTGGCCCTGGCCGGCATTGCCGTCCTGCCGGTGATATTGCAAAACTTTTTCCGGATAAACATTATTTTCGGTGGCGTCGGCATGATTATCGTGGTTGGCGTGGTGCTGGAAGTAATGAAACAGATCGAGAGCCATATGATGATGAGGAGTTACCAGGGATTTATGAAGTAACGGGGGCGCCATGATTACCATTAAGTCGGAACGGGAACTGAAGCTGATGCGCCACGCCGGCGGCGTGGTGGCGGAAGCGCTGCGGGCTGTGGCCGCGGCGGTCAGGCCCGGTGTTACCACACTGGAGCTGGACCGTATTGCTGAACGGGTAATCCGTAAAGCCAACTGCGTCCCTGCTTTCAAGGGTTACCATGGTTTTCCCGCCACCATCTGCGCCTCGGTCAACGAGGAGGTTGTCCACGGCATCCCGGGCCTGCGCCGCCTGCAGGAAGGCGACATCATCAGCATCGATGTAGGCGCCGTTTACCGGGGTTACTACGGTGATGCCGCCGCCACCTACCCGGTGGGGGAGGTCAGCGCGGAGGCGCTGCGGCTGATCAGGGTAACCAGAGAGTCGCTGGAGCAGGCCATAGCAAAAGTGGCGGTTAACATCCACCTGTCTGATATATCCCATACCGTGCAGTCTTATGTTGAAAGTAACGGGTTTTCCGTGGTGCGCAGTTACGTGGGCCACGGTATCGGCAGCCAGATGCACGAGGAGCCGCAAATTCCCAACTTCGGACGGCCCGGCCGCGGGCCGCGCCTGCAGGCCGGGATGGTGCTGGCCATAGAACCAATGGTAAACGCCGGCGACTGGAAGGTGGAGACACTGTCCGACAACTGGACAGTGGTTACCGTGGACCGCCGGTTATCGGCCCACTTTGAGCATACGGTGGCTGTGGGTGAAGACAAACCGGAAGTGCTGACAGCCCCACTATGAGAGAGTTCTGCTGGAGAGAAGGAGGTTGCAGTGTGGTAAATCCACCTCAACTTGGTCTGTTGGTTTGCTCGCTGGCAGGGCGTGATGCCGGAGAATATTACGTGGTGATTGGAATCCCGGAGGCGAACTTTGTTTTGGTGGCCAACGGTTCAAACCGCCCCCTGCAGCACCCGAAGAAAAAAAATCTTCGCCACCTGAAACCCTTGCGGACGGTGGCGCCGGAACTGTCGGCTAAACTGTCCGCTGGTACCGCCGGTAACGAAGATGTGGCAAGGGCCATCCGTGAAATGGTCTGTTCTGATAATCCGGGGGGAGAAAGGGAGGGAACTTTACCTGATGTCAAAGAAGAAAGACGTAATTGAGGTTGAGGGGACAGTAGTTGAGCCCCTGCCCAACGCCATGTTCCGCGTCGAGCTGAAAAACGGGCATAAGGTCCTGGCCCATGTTTCCGGCAAAATCAGAATGAATTTTATCCGGATCCTCCCGGGAGACAGGGTGCTGGTGGAACTGTCGCCGTACGACCTCTCGCGCGGCCGCATCACCTATCGTTACAAGTGACGCCAAAGAAGGAGGTTTTGGGATGAAAATCAGGCCATCGGTCAAACCCATTTGCGAAAAATGCAAGATAATCAGGCGCAAGGGGAAGGTCATGGTTATCTGCGAGAATCCCAAGCATAAGCAAAAGCAGGGTTAATTCCGCATAAATCGGGAAAAGACTGGAAATTCTAATTATGTTTGTCAAAGAAAGGAAGGTGTTCTCCATGGCGAGGATTGCCGGGGTCGACCTGCCCCGTGACAAACGGGTGGAGGTGGCGCTCACCTATATCTACGGCATCGGGCGTAAAACCGCTCAGGATATCCTGGACCGTACTGCCATTAACCAGGATACGAGGGTCAAAAACCTGACCGAGGACGAGGTAAACCGCCTGCGTGAATACATTGACAAAAACTTTAAGGTGGAAGGTGACCTGCGCCGCGAAGTTGCCATGAACATCAAGCGGCTGATGGAAATCGGCTGTTACCGTGGCATCCGCCACCGCCGGGGTTTGCCGGTGCGCGGCCAGACTACCAAAAACAATGCCAGGACACGCAAAGGGCCCAAGCGCACCGTTGGTGTCAGGCGCAAAAAATAAGCAAGACAGGGGGGAAAAGAATTGTCCGCTCGCAAAAAAACAGCACGCCCAAGAAGGCGTGAGCGTAAGAATATTGAGCACGGGGTCGCTCATATCAAATCTACTTTCAACAACACTCTTATTACCATCTCCGACCTGAAAGGCAACACCATTTCCTGGGCCAGCGCCGGCGGCGTCGGCTTCAAAGGCTCCAGGAAGTCCACTCCCTTTGCCGCTCAGATGGCCGCGGACTCAGCTGCCAAAGCCGCCATGGAACACGGTCTGAAAGAAGTGGAAGTTTATGTCAAGGGGCCGGGCGCCGGACGGGAAGCCGCAATCCGATCTCTGCAGGCCGCGGGTTTGGAAGTAAACCTGATTAAGGATGTAACACCAATCCCTCACAACGGATGCCGGCCGCCGAAAAGGCGCCGCGTCTAAGCACAGGAGGTGTAAATTTTTGGCCAGATATACTGAAGCAGTTTGTCGGCTTTGTCGCCGGGAAGGTCTGAAACTCTACCTGAAGGGGGAACGCTGCTACACCGAAAAATGCAGCGTTAGCCGGCGTACCTATGCACCGGGCCAACATGGCCAGGGCCGCCGTGGCAAGCCGTCGGAATACGGCATGCAGCTGCGGGAGAAGCAAAAAGCCCGCCGCATCTACGGCGTGCTGGAAAGTCAGTTCAGAAAGTATTTTCAGGAGGCGGACAGGCGCAAGGGCATCACCGGAGAAAACCTGCTGCAGCTGCTGGAGTCCCGCCTCGATAACGTTGTCTACCGCATGGGCTTTGCCCTTTCCCGCCCCGAAGCTCGTCAGATGGTCCGTCACGGCCATTTCAGCGTCAACGGCAGGAAGGTCTCAATCCCCTCTTTCCTTCTCAAGCCCGGTGATACAGTGAGCGTGCGCCAGGCCAGCCGCGACAAAGCCCGGTTTAAGGACTTGGCGGAACTTTTGCGCACCCAGAGTACCGTGGACTGGCTGGAAGTGGACAGGGACAACCTGTCAGGCAGGTTTGTACGCCTCCCGGCCCGGGAAGAAATCGATATACCCATCTCGGAGCACCTGATCGTGGAACTGTATTCCCGTTAACGAAAACGAACACCCTCGCGTTTCGGTGATGGATTCAAGAAGGAGGGTTTGATCAGTGATTGAGATTGAAAAGCCAAGAATTGAACGGATTACGGGGACTGACGACGGTACTTACGGCAAGTTTGTGGTAGAGCCCTTAGAGCGCGGCTACGGTACAACCCTTGGCAATTCGCTCCGGCGGATACTGCTTTCTTCTCTGCCGGGTGCCGCCATTACCTCCGTGCAGATAGAGAATGTTCTGCACGAATTCTCCACCATTCCCGGTGTGCTGGAAGACACCACGGAAATTATCCTTAACCTGAAGCAGCTGGCCATGAAGATACACAGTGACGAGCCCCAGAAACTGGTTATCGTTGCCGCCAAGACCGGAGTGGTTACTGCCGGTGACATCAAACTCCCGGCTGACGTGGAAATCCTGAATCCGGACCTGCATATTGCCACCCTGGAAGAAGGGGGGCGCCTCTGCATGGAAATAACCGCCGCCAACGGTCGCGGTTATGTTCCGGCCGAACGCAACAAGCAGCCCAACCAGCCGTTGGGGGTTATTCCCGTTGACTCTCTCTTTTCTCCCATCAGGAAAGTGAACTATAGAGTGGAAGATACCAGGGTGGGGCAGCATACCGACTACGACAAGCTGACACTGGAGGTCTGGACCGATGGCAGCCTCCGGCCTGACGAGGCGGTTAGCCTGGGGGCCAAAATACTGTCCAAACACCTCAGCCTGTTCATCAACCTGACAGAAAAAGTGGACGAGGTGGAAATCACCGATGACAAAGACGAGGACGACCGCAGCAAGGTGCTGGAGATGACCATTGAAGAGCTGGACCTGTCTGTCCGCTCCTACAACTGTCTGAAACGGGCCGGGATAAATACCGTCCAGGACCTGATCAACAAATCCGAAGAAGAGATGATGAAGGTCCGCAATCTTGGCAAGAAATCACTGGAAGAAGTGCAGCTTAAACTGGAAGAGCTTAACTTGCAACTCCGGGACAGCAACGAGTAAAGGAGGGAGAAGGCATGGTATTACGCAAATTCGGACGCCGCAGCGCGCCACGCCGCGCAATGCTCCGCAATCTTGTTACTTCCCTGTTTATTTCCGGCAAGGTAATCACTACCGAAGCCAAGGCCAAGCAAGCCCGCAGCATTGCCGAGAAAATGATAACACTGGGCAAACGGGGAGACCTGCACGCCCGTCGCCAGGCTCTGGCCTACCTTCTGGACGAGGACGCGGTAACCAGGTTGTTTGAAGAAATTTCTCCCCGCTACAGCGAGCGCCAGGGCGGATACACCCGCATCCTGAAAACGGGGCCGCGCCGCGGTGACGCCGCCCCCATGGCAATCCTGGAACTGGTTTAAACAGACGGCAGACCCTGATGGTAAACCGTACATGCTAATCAGACATCAGAAAATCGACGATTATTTCTCAGTCGATTTTCTTGTGTCTGCAGGAGCGCCGGGGGTGAGCTAAATGGAAATCATCTATACCAGGAACCTTTGCTTTTCCTACAAAGGCGAGGGTGACCGAATCATCCGCGCCCTGGACAACATCAACCTGACTGTAAAAAGAGGCGAGTTTGTGGCCATTCTTGGCCCAAACGGCTCCGGTAAATCCACACTGGCCCGGCATTTAAACGCCCTGCTTCTCCCCGGAGAGGGTGAAGTGTGGGTGGACGGGATGTCCACCCGGGATGAAAGCAGCCGCTGGCAGATCCGCCAGACCGCCGGGATGGTTTTTCAGAATCCTGACAACCAGATTGTTGCTACCACCGTGGAGGAAGATGTGGCCTTCGGCCCGGAAAACCTGGGGTTGCCGTCCCCTGAAATCAGGCAAAGGGTGGACCAGGCCCTGCGCCTGGTCGGTATGTCAGCCTACCGCCAGCACGCTCCTCACCTGCTATCGGGCGGCCAGAAACAGCGGGTGGCTATCGCCGGTGTCATCGCCATGCGGCCCAAGTGCCTGATCCTGGACGAGCCCACCGCCATGCTGGATCCCCGCGGGCGCCGGGAAGTGCTGGAAACGTTGCAGCGCCTCAACCGCGAGGAAGGGATTACTGTCCTGCTCATCACCCACTTTATGGACGAAGCAGTTGCTGCCGACCGCGTTATCATCCTCCACGAAGGGCGCCTCCTCCTGGAGGGCACACCGGCGGAAGTGTTTCTTAAACAGGACTGGCTGCGTGCAATTGGCCTTGATGTGCCGCCGGTGGTGGAACTGGCCGGTGAACTGCGCGCCGCCGGGCTTAACATCCCCCCTGATGTGCTCACCGTGGACAGGCTGGTGGACCTGCTATGCTGCTGAGGACGGAGAACCTCACCCATGTCTATATGCCGGGGACACCTTTTGAAATTACGGCCCTGAAAGATGTGAACCTGGAAATCAGGCAGGGTGAGCTGCTGGCGGTTATCGGCGAGACCGGCTCTGGCAAATCCACCCTGGTACAGCATTTTAACGGCCTGCTAAAGCCCACCTCCGGCCGCGTTCTCCTGGCCGGCGAAGAACTGGGCAGCGACAGGGCCTCCCTGCTCCGGGTCCGCCGCCGTGTCGGCCTGCTCTTTCAGTTTCCCGAGCAGCAGCTTTTTGAGGAGACGGTTTTTGAGGACGTGGCCTTCGGTCCGCGCAACTTGGGACTTCCCGAGGCCGAAGTCCGCTCCCGCGTACGAAAAGCCCTGGCGGTGATGGGGCTGGACCCGGACGAAATAGGCTGCCGCCCGCCCTTTTCCCTGTCCGGCGGCCAGATGCGCCGGGTGGCCATGGCCGGGGTGCTGGCCATGGAACCAGAGCTTCTGATCCTGGACGAACCGACGGCTGGGCTTGACCCCCGCGGTAAAAAAGAAATGCTGGACATGGTCCGCCTCCTGCACCGCGAGAAAGGACTGACCGTGGTCCTGGTTTCCCACAGCATGGAAGACGTGGCCCGCCTGGCTTCAAGGCTCGTGGTTATATCCGGCGGCGAAATAAAAATGACCGGCACGCCGGAGGAAATCTTCCTGCGCCGGTTTGAGCTTGAGGAAATGGGCCTGGGCGTACCCCAGATGGCTCTCCTCGCCGGCAAGCTGCGTGCGGCCGGCAAGAACGTGCCGCCGGGCATATTCACCGTGGAGAGCGCCAGGGACGCCATCCTTAGCCTGCTGGGAGGTGCAGGCGGGTGAGCATGTTTAAAAGCATCACCATCGGCCAGTATATACCCGGCCGGTCCCTGTTGCACCGCCTGGACCCCAGGGCCAAGTTCGTCGCCCTGATTATCTTTATCATCGCCGTATTTACGGTACGCACCTTTCTTGGCTATCTCTTCCTGGGCCTGGTACTGGCCACCCTCCTTAAATCCTCACGCCTGCCGCTTCCCTATTTCTTCCGCGGCTTAAAACCGGTCTACTTCATCCTGGCCTTTACCATCATCATTCACTTCTTACTGACCAAAGGCGGTGAGGAACTCCTGCGCCTGGGCCCGCTCAGCGTGGATTCCCGGGGTGTCTACCTTGGCCTGTTCATGGCCGGGCGCATCATCTTCCTGGTGGTAGCCACCTCCCTGCTCACCCTTACTACCTCGCCCATCGCTCTGACCGACGGACTGGAATACCTGATGAAGCCATTCCGCCGCCTGGGGCTGCCCTCCCACGAAATCGCCATGATGATGACCATCGCCCTGCGCTTCATTCCCACCCTGATGGAGGAGACGGAGAAAATAATGAAGGCGCAGCTGGCACGGGGCGCCGACTTTGAAAGCGGCAACATCTTCCGCCGCGCCAGGGCCCTGGTACCGCTCCTGGTTCCCCTCTTCGTTTCCGCCTTCCGCCGCGCCGATGACCTGGCCGTGGCCATGGAAGCCCGCTGTTACCGCGGCGGCGAAGGCCGTACCCGCCTGCGCGAACTTTCCGCCGCCCCCCGCGACTACGCCGCCGTACTTTTTGTCCTGCTGCTGCTGATAGCGCTAACCTGGGGTCAGGTTTAAAGAAATTCGCTTTTAGCATCGTAAAACGTTTTTTATTGCCGGCAGATTAGCGGAGGGGATACTGTGCGGACCATAAAACTTACGCTGGGTTACGACGGGACATACTTCCACGGCTTCCAGGTCCAGGCCAATGCCCTTACCGTCCAGGAAGTGCTGGAAAGAGCCATTGCCACCGTTTTTGGCACACCGGTACGCGTAACTGCCGCCGGCAGGACCGATGCCGGAGTGCATGCTGTGGGCCAGGTGGTAAGTTTCCGGGTTACCGGACGGATGCCGGTTGACCGCATTCCTTACGCGCTAAACGCAGTTCTGCCGGATACCATTGTCTGCTATCATGCGGAAGCGGTATCCGACTCCTTCCACGCCCGTTACGACGCCAAAAGCAAAGTCTACACTTACACCATCGACAACGCCCTTCACCCGCGCGTTCTGCACCGCCGCTTTGCCTACCATGTCCGCTACCCCCTTGATTATCAAGTCATGGCCGAAAGCGCAACCAGCCTGGTTGGCACCCACGATTTTGCCTCTTTTATGGCCAGCGGCAGCGCGGCAAAAGAGACTGTACGCAACCTGATGCGCCTGGAGGTGAAGGAAGAAGATCGTTTTATCACTATTACCGCCGAAGCCGACGGTTTCCTCTACAACATGGTCCGTATTATAGCCGGCACCCTGATTGAGGTGGGGCGCGGCAAGCGCGACCCGGACCTGAGGGCTGTACTGGCCGCTCGGGACCGCAGCGCCGCCGGCTGGACGGTACCGGCGCATGGATTAATACTACAAGAGGTAAAATATTGACAGTTTACGGTGTTCGTTGGTTTTACTTGACAGCAAAGGATTCTTTATTATAAAATAACTTTGTGTCGAAACGCCGTCCCGCCCCGTTCGGCGTAACAGATACACGTAACCAAGCTGAGGAGGGAAACAATGCGTACTACCTTTATGCCCAAGGAGGGGCAGGTCGAGCGTAAGTGGTATGTCATCGATGCTACCGACAGACCCCTGGGCAGACTGGCCAGTGAAGTAGCCCGCCTGCTGCGCGGGAAGCATAAACCGATATTTACCCCCAGTGTGGATACCGGCGACCATGTGGTGGTTATCAACGCCGACAAAGTGGTTCTTACCGGCAAAAAAGCGGAACAGAAGTTCCACTACCGCCATTCCGGCTATCCCGGCGGCCTGAAAAAGGTTTCATACGGTACTCTCATCGACACCAAACCGGAGCGTGCCGTGATGCTGGCCATTAAGGGGATGCTGCCCCACAACCGCCTTGGCCGGGCCATGCTCAAAAAAGTACGGGTTTACGCCGGCGGCGAACACCCGCACGAAGCCCAACAACCCGAGGTCTGGGAATTTTAGGCGAGGGAGGGAAAAAAGTTGGCTCAATTACAGTACTACGGTACCGGCAGACGCAAAAACGCGGTGGCGAGAGTCCGCCTGCTCCCCGGCGGCGGTCGCATCACCATCAATGATAAGGACATAGATCAGTATTTTGGCCTGGAGACGCTCAAGCTCATTGTGCGCCAGCCGCTGAAACTTACCGAAACCATCAACAAGTACGATGTGGTGGCCAAAGTTGAAGGCGGCGGCACTACCGGCCAGGCCGGCGCTATCAGGCATGGTATCGCCCGGGCACTACTTAAAGTGGACGGTGACCTGCGTCCCGCGCTAAAAAGCGCCGGTTTCCTTACCCGGGACCCGCGCATGAAGGAACGGAAAAAGTACGGCCTTAAAAAAGCCCGCCGCGCGCCCCAGTTTTCCAAGAGATAAGAAAAAAACACCAGTTCAGCGGGAACTGGTGTTTTTTTCAAAGAACAACCGGAGGAAAGCCATGAACAGGTCCGATATTTTAAAAGGAAGCAAAACCGCCCTGCCCATCGTCCTCGGCTACCTGCCGCTGGGCTTTGCCTACGGCGCCCTGGCCCGCCACGCCGGCCTGGAACTCTGGGTACTGGCCATGATGTCTCTTGTAGTATTTGCCGGCAGTGCCCAGTTCATCTCAGTGAGCATGCTGGCTGCCGGTGCCGGTGCCGCGTCAATCGTAGCCACGGTATTTCTGGTTAACCTGCGCCACCTCCTGATGAGCGCTTCCCTCTCCCCCCACCTGCAAAAATACCCCCGCCGTGTCCTGCCTCTTTTGTCATTCTGGCTCACCGACGAAAGCTTTGCCATGGCCAGCGGCGAATTCAAAAGAGGAGAACGCGGCCACCTCTTCATGCTCTCCCTCTTTGCCACCGCCTATATCGGCTGGGTTACCGGCAGTATCCTGGGCGGCTTGCTGGGTGGCTTATTTGGCGGTACCGTCGCCGCCGTCACCATGGAATACGCCCTATACGCCATGTTTATCTTCCTCCTGGTGGCCCAGGCCAGCGAACGCAAGCTGGTTCTGGCCGCCTGTTTCTCCGGCGCCCTCTCCCTGCTTTTCTACCTGCATATTCCCGGCAGCTGGTATATCATACTGGCCACCGTCTGTACGGCCACCCTGGGGGTGATGACCGAAAAATGGAAAGAATCGTCTTTATAATCCTCGGCATGGCTTCGGTTACCTACCTGCCCCGCTTCCTGCCCATGTATGTCCTGACCAGGCTGGAAATACCCAAAACTGTCATCACCTGGCTCAGCTACGTGCCTGTGTCCGTACTTTCCGCCTTAATTGTTCCCGGCATCCTCACCGCCGGACGCCAGGTTTTCTTCTCCGCCGGCAACACCTACCTCCTGGCCAGCATCCCCGCTTTTCTGGTCGCCTGGCGTACCAGAAGCATGCTGCTCACAGTCATCGCCGGCATGACAGCGGTCCTGCTCCTGCAACAGTTCCCACTCATCTGAACCGAGAAAAAAGAGCAGCTCCTGTTTGCTGTTTAAACTTAACAACGGCATGCTGCTCCTCCCCAGTGAATATTTCCCTCCTCCGGAACAAACACTAAACAAAAAGGGAGGGAAACAGATGGCCGACACTTTTACCGTAGGCAACCTGAAAGTAACCAAACTGGTTGACCAGGGTTCAATAGACCAATTTGTGGCTAATCTGCCTGATGAAAAGAAGACAGATGTCAAAGACGTAATAATGGCGCTGCACGAGGCAGGACTGATTGAAATAAGTGAAATATAGGAGACGCGCCGCGTCTCTTTTAATTTTATACCTCCTCGTGATATACTGTAACCATAAAAATTCGTAATACGGAGCAATCATGG
This sequence comes from Dethiobacter sp., assembly GCA_020725465.1. Lineage (GTDB taxonomy): Bacteria > Bacillota > Dethiobacteria > Dethiobacterales > Dethiobacteraceae > DYEY01. The sequence continues at coordinate 24,774 of DYEY01000016.1, read as the reverse complement.
GTAGTAAGCCGCCGGTCCGCAAAAACCAGGAAATACAGCTGCATATTGAAGGGCTGAGCCATGAAGGAGAAGGCGTGGGCCGTTTTGATGGTTTTACTTTATTTGTTCCCGGCAGCGTACCGGGAGACACCGTGTCGGCCCGTGTCATATCCCTGCAAAAGACCTATGCCCGTGCTCTGCTAATGGAGATAATCAGACCTTCAACTCACCGTGTAATACCGGAGTGTGCCAGTCACCACGAATGCGGCGGTTGCCAGCTGCAGCACCTGGCTTACCCGGAACAGCTCCGCCAAAAGCAAATAATTGTTAAAGAAACCCTGCTCCGTATCGGCGGCCTGGACATTCCGGTCTTACCGGTTCTTGGTATGCCGGAACCATGGCGCTACCGCAACAAGGCCCAGGTGCCCTTCGGCAGTGAAGGCGGCGCCATAAAAGCCGGTTTCTTTGCCCGGCGCAGCCACACAATCGTGGACCTGGACCGCTGCCCCATCCAGCATCCGGCCAACGACCGGGCTGTGGCCGCAGTCCGCTTTGCACTGGCAACAACCGGCCTTCCCGTCTATAACGAAGCAGACCACAGCGGCCTGCTGCGTTATGTCCTGGCCAGGACTTCTCTGGCCACCGGAGAGACGCTGGTGGTCCTGGTGACCAACGGACGTAACCTGCCCCGCAAAGAAACTTTGGTCGAAATCATCCGCTCCCGCCTGGCCAATGTTGCAGGGATAGTGCAAAACATTAATAACAGGCGTGGCAACGCCATCCTTGGCCCGGAAGAAATTACTCTCTACGGCCGCCCCTATATAACCGAGCAGTTGGGTGACCTTTCTTTCCGTATTTCTGCTCGCTCCTTTTTCCAGGTCAACACCATACAGACTAAGGTGCTCTATGACAAGGTGGCGGAATATGCTGCCCTCACTGGCCGGGAAACAGTATTTGACCTTTACTGCGGTACCGGTACCATTTCCCTTTACCTGTCACGCCGTGCGCACAGGGTGGTGGGGGTGGAATCCATACCGGAAGCAATCGCAGATGCCAAAGAAAATGCCCGCATAAATCAAATTTTCAATGCCGAGTTTCATGCAGGGAGGGCCGAGGAAACATTACCGGCCCTCTGCCGTAAGGGTTACAGAGCTGACGTGGTGGTGGCGGACCCGCCCCGTAAAGGCTGTGACCCCACAGTGCTTAAGGCCATTACAAACATGCAGCCGGACCGCATAATTTACGTATCCTGCAACCCGGCCACCCTGGCCAGGGACCTGAAGAGCCTGACCCAAAACGGCTACATCACAACATCAGTCCAGCCGGTGGATATGTTTCCCCATACATCCCACGTGGAGACGGTAGTATTGATGTCAAGGGTGGATAAGTGAGTGTAAAAAAAGTCCAGTAAATAAGGGCTTTTTGAGATTTGAGAGTAAAAATCCTTTTTGCTAAAATCGTAAAAATATCGGTTCATGGGAATATGTCAAAAGGCATGATTTTTAACGTGACAGAACGATTTAGATGTCATAGTCTGGCGAGTGGTCAGTTTAGATGTTAGGTGTTCGCGAGTGGTCAATTTAGATGTTTTTTAGATTTTCCGAGGTTGTTTGGTCAGGTTAGATGTTACGGCTTGTTTACATGAATCCTATTCTTGCTTTCTCGAAAGTTTACTATTGTATAGATATAGTTTGTTATATGAATTTAAAAGTTTACATCCAAAGTTGACTATTGTATAGAAGTTGTGTATAATATCTATATGATAGTTTACTAGGAGGTGAGGCTATGAACATCAATTCCGAAATCCTTCAGGAAATGAAGAAAAACAACAATATGATTACAACATCACAGGTGCTTCAGTTGGGATATTCCAAGGCTTTGCTTACAAAATATGTGAAAGCGGGCCTTTTGGAAAGAAGCGGTCATGGCGTTTATATTCTTCCGGATGCGGTGAACGACGATATGTATATGTTGATGCTGCGCTCCTCAAAAATTATTTTCTCCCATGACACAGCTCTTTTTTTGAACGGCATATCAGAGCGCACGCCGTTTCGGCATTCCGTCACTATCCCCAGCGATTCGGCGCTACCGGCCTCCATCAAGGACAATTGCACCTGCTTTTATATTAAGCCGGAGCTGCACGGGCTAGGAAAGATTGAGAAAAAAACAACCTTTGGTAACACGGTGCGCTGCTACAACATAGAGCGTACCATTTGTGATTTTCTGCGTAGCCGAAACCGCTGTGATGAGGAAACGGTGATCAGTGCCGTGAAGAACTATGCGGCGTTTAAAGAAAAAAATTTGTATCTTCTGGCAGATTATGCAAAGCGCCTGCGGGTTGAAAATGCGCTCAAGCGTTATATGGAGGTGCTGCTATGAGTTCCAAGGCCATGAGTCTGAAGGGCCGCATCGACCGCTATGCAAAACAGAAAAACATTGCAGCTCAGGTGGTTTTGCAGAACTACATGTTCGAGTGCTTTTTGGAACGTTTGTCCAAATCAGAATATCAGGAAAAATTCGTAATTAAGGGTGGAATACTTGTTGCGGCCATCGTGGGTTTGGAATCCTGCTTATTCCGGCGCATTCGGCCGGTAATCCGGCCGCATTCGGCCAGTCATTCCGTTCACATTCGGCCACCGAATCCGGTAGGATTCGGCCACCTTGTGAAGTGGTTTCAGTTTAACAAAAACTATTACTACAGCGAAAACTAAAATCTCTCTTTAACAATTCATTCAAGTGCCGCAAAAGACTGGATCAAGCTTCATTAGCGTTTTTTTAAGATGTGACAAATAAGCGATGTAATTTCTTTTCATATGATAGTCTACATCTCTTATGGCTTTGCGAACCATGCTTTTTCTACCGGTCAAAGCTGCAGTAATTAATCTTTTAGCCTGTGGCATGGTCAAAATTGGCGTTTTTTTTAAACATCAGCCTTAACTCGATCGTAAAGAGATGGGCAATAAAAACATATAACATGTGACGGTGCCAGGCGGGCCATGAGCGTGTTTCATAGTCCGCCATCCCCAGATAGCTTTTGCATTCTTCAAAGCATTGCTCAATCGGCCAGCGCAGCAGCGAAGCTTGATCTAAATTTTTGTGTTTAATGTCAGCAGGTGCATTGCTAAACGCATATTTTACTTTACCGTCAGCATATTTGCGTATGTAAAGCCATACTTCCTGGTAGGGGAGAAAATGTGATGATTCTTTTGTGGCTTCGATAACCCTGACGCATTTAACCTTTGCAATAATCGGCCCCTTGGCTCCTTCGCCAAGAACTACCTCCCGCCAGGGGATACTCTTATCTCTGGCAATTTGAGATACAGGGATCGGTTGAGTGGAAGCTCTTAATTTTTCAGGTTTTTTGCCGCGTCCTCTGTACTCTGGCACGTAAACAGTTGGCATACTTTGCCATACCATGATGTTTTCAGGAATATCGGCAAAATAATAATATTCTTTCGGTAGGGAAGCAAGAAACTCTTTGTTTCGCCCAAAGAAGGAGTCACAACCGATCCAGCGAGCCGGAAACAAGCCGGAAGCTGCTGTTTGGATGATAATTTCTAAAGCTAATTCTACTTTTGTTTTGAATGTAAGGTTTTCGGGAACTTTACATTCTTTACGCAGGCTGGCGTGATCATCATCAAACCATGTCTCCGGCATATACAACACACGATTAACCAGGCCATAACCACGCTCACTTGCATAGCCAACAAAAACACCGGACTGGCAGTTTTCTACTTTACCTGCTGTACCACAGTATTGGCGGTGAACTCCTACGGAGTTCTTGCCCTTTTTAATGAAATCGGAGGCATCAGTATTAATCATTCCCTGGGAACCGGCGATGGCCGCTGCCAGACGCTGCTGATAGATTTTAAGCATCAGTTCATCATCAACGGGAGAATCTTTAAAAAATATCTGCAAAGGACGTACCCCTTGGGGGCCATCATATTCCAGGGCAATTGGTTCAATGGACTTGCGTTCCAGGTCACTTAAGAGTCCCTTAACAAAGGTCTCCCCGTGTTTTCTCTGGTCCGATCTTAAATAGCAGGGCTGGTATATGGCAAGATATTCGTCTAATAAGCTCCCAAGTTTAGAGACCTCGTCTTCGGTCACGCCTGCTTGCTCAAGGATTTGCGGACTCCAGTCAGGGGTATGCAGCATCATGTTCGGCACCCTCTCACGCTTTAGATTAAGGGTTCGGTGACAGGGCGCATCTTTTATCAATTTTTTGAGTCTCTTTTGATCAAGTGAATATATGTAAACCCCCTTTTTTTGACCGTGATAAATAAAGGTGTCGCCGGCTTTTGCAAAGCCACCGGTTTCCCCAAGATAGAGCCAGTTGGCTGCCCGGTAACATGTACCCCTGTACTTGCTTAAATCAACAAATGTTTCCACTAAACAGGGTTCTACACCAAAAAGTTGAAGCCAATCATTTCGAAGCATTTTTAGGGTTCGTGACAAAAGATAAGAAGCCAGATTATTAATCTGAACCCATGGTAATATCAAAAAGCGGTTGTTATTGACAACGTATTTTAGGCAATGCTTCTTTTGTTGCTGGTTCCAGCCGATATATTCATCTCTAACAGTAATTTTAAAAGAAGCCCTGTTATAGCTTAAGGCTGCGATAGGTGTGCCTTTGTAACAAACAAGGTATTTAATTCTCGGACCAACCATTTTTTCATAGCTGAGATAATGATATTTACGGACAATATGATCCCATAGCGGTTCCAATTCAGTCTTATTAGCTATCGTTATATCAAGCGGAAGATATTCTTTTAATTTGCCCGTTATGGACCTTGAATCAATAGATATTCTATCCATTAATTAACAATACGCCGCTTTCTTCGTGTTTTAGGGCTATAATAATAAAAATATCTGTATTACCGAACCCTTAATTGTTATTCTAATACAAAAAATCAGCTTTGTCCACTACTTTTCGCTGTAGTAGTAGAATCAATTTTTATTTGTTAATTTCCTCTATTTTTCGAACAACCCTCATGGTAGCATTTCCAACATATTTGTAAACAGTGGCTGATGTTACAAATTCAGCAGAGCAGGATTTTGGCATGTCTTTTTGTGTATCTGGCTGATAGCCAAAAGGTTCTAAAATAGTTTTTACCATCCGTCCCAGTGCTTGTTTTGTGAAATTATCAGTTAAATCAAAAGTAGGTGATGGGAGATTTTTATAATAATTTTCTACTTCTTGAATGCAGGCAGATAAAGCAGGTTTGTCTGCTTCGGTTGCGTCTATCATTGCGATAATGTTATCGTCCTTTGACAGGATGTTTTCAAAAATATGGATCGCTTCCGGATTGCCGTCAAATTTTTTACAGTTTATGTTTTGGGCAATAAAATCCCTAAATGATGCTTTCACAGGTTATCCCCCTGAAAAGATTTTTACATATGTATTAACACATATGTAAAAATAAATGTCAATAGAAAAGCTTTAATTTATTTTTTATTGAAGATTTGAGGGCTTTAGGTATAAATATTCTAAGTCCCTTCATCGTTGCTGTTGTATTTTACGAAGAATATTGCTATAATAATAACAGCAAAAAGGGAAGGGAGATTTATTATGCCTAACATTAAGCCGATTTCCGATTTAAGGAATTACAATGAAGTGTTGCGCAGCATAGAGGAGGGTTCACCGGTCTTTTTAACAAAAAATGGCCGTGGTCGCTATGTGGTTATGGATATGCAGGAATATGAAAAAATGCAGGCAAAATTAAAATTGCTTACTGAACTTGCTAAAGGTGAAAAGGAGGGGCAGGAAAATGGATGGCTAACCATTGATGAGCTAGAAGCATCCCTGGGGGTAACGAATGGTTAATCTCAAAATCTCGCCCAAAGCGCAAAAGGATATGCTGGAGATAAAAGAATATATCTCCGGGGAATTAGGTAATCCTACAGCAGCAACGAATGTGCTGGCCAAAATCACCAAACGGATCAGAGAGCTTATGGAATTCCCGTTGATTGGAGCGCCCTTGTCCTCTGTAATTAAAATTGAAACAAGCTATCGTTACCTTGTGTGTGGGCAATATACAGCTTTTTACCGTTATGAAAATGATACTGTATATGTGGACAGAGTGCTATATGGCAGACGAGATTTTATGCGAATCCTCTTTGGGGATGTTGCAGAGGAAGAAGACAACTGATTATCAAATATAAGATTTTGATTGGTAAGGGCATCGCTTAGACGGTGCTTTTTTTATGCCTTTTTTTTCAGGAGGAACGAGAATGAAACTATCGATATTATCAAGATTTTTTCAACCAAGAGCAGGTCCTAACGACAGGCGGGACAGTCCCATAAGTAACAAGCTTAAGGCATTCCTTCTGGGAGAGGATATAGGTACAGGTATGGCTTCTACTGCAGGTGTCAGGGTAAATGAGGAAACCGCAAGCGCGTAACTGGCGTTTATGCCTGTGTTCGAGTGATTGCCGAGACGGTGGCCAGCCTGTCCCTGCCTTTGTGGATACCAACGGCCACAATACTGTGAAATATGTGCAGTTTAGCTTAACGTACGCACATGCTTAGTTTTTGGTGTAAATGTCATTGCCACCCATGAGGGCTCATTTAACTAAAGTTGAAATACTGTGAATAGGTATTGTTTTGATACAAATCTTCTTATTTCCTCTTTTATTTAACCCAGCGATCCATCACCAGGCAGGCGGTAAGGTCTCCGGTGACATTGATGGCGGTACGGCTCATGTCAAGTATCCTGTCCACCCCGATAATAAGGGCTATCCCTGCCGCCGGTATGCCCACGCTGGTAAGGATGGATGCCAGAATAACCATGCCCACTCCGGGTGTGGCAGCGGAACCGATGGAGGCGCCGGTGGTCATCACCACGATCAGGAGCAGCGAAGCCACGGTTAGCTCCACGCCATATACCTGGGCGAGGAAAACGGTGGCTACGCCCTGGTAGAGCGCTGTGCCGTTCATGTTTACGGTGGCACCAAGCGGAATGAGAAGTTGTGACGTTGAGGGACGTACATTGAGCTTTTCCTCCGCCACCTGGATGGAAAGAGGCATCACCGCTGCTGAACTGGAGGTGGAAAAAGCCAGCAGTTGGACTTCGCGTACCGCCTGCAGGAACCAGAGCGGGTTTTTGCGGGCCAAAAAAACCACAATCAGCAGGTAAACCATAAGCATTACCAGCAGGCCAGCCATAACGGTGACCACGTAGACGGCCATGCCTACTAGCGCATCCAGGCCGGTGGTGATGGTGGTCTGGGCCAGCATGCCGAAAACGGCCAGCGGTGCCAGCAGCATGGCAAAACGTACAATGGTCATACATACCTCCTGAATGGAAGCCAAAAGTTCCAGTAGCGGTTTTGCATAGGTTGAAGCTGTGGAAATGAGCGCCGCTCCGAAAATGATGGCAAAGAGGACAATCTGCAGCATTTCCCTCTCCACCATGGCACCCAGAGGATTCTGCGGCAGCAGACGGGAAACCACATCGGGCACATTGATCAGGGTTGGGAATTCGGTTGATTCTTCGTTAATAGCCGGTTGTGGCGGCGGTGCCCCTTGCGGCAGCATGCTGTCGATAAACCCTCCCGGCCGGATAATCAGCGCCAGTGACAGACCGATAATGATGGCTACCACCGTGGTTATCACGAAGTAGAAGGCCAGGCGGCTGCCCATCCTGGTAAGTTGTTCAATATCTTCGCTGGCCGCCAATCCGGTTATAATGGAGGCAAAGACCAGCGGTACCACGATCATCTGGATCAGGCCCAGGAATACCTGTCCGGGCAGTGCCAGCCAGCTGCCCAGCAACATGGCTTTATTCTGACTTACCAGCCCAGTCTGGCCGATAATCAGACCGCCGGTTATACCAAGCACCATTGCCACCAGTATTTTCAGCCACAACCGCGTCCGTATCAGTCCGTGCAGGTGGCCGGTAAAGCTTTTAAGGTTTTTCGGGTGAAGCAGTTTCAGCGGATGTGTCATTCTCCACTCTCCTTAAAGGTTACACATTTCTCGACCAAGGGTGTCTGTTTTCAATTTAGGCTGCAACTGACATACTCAAGACTGTTGCCTAAAATCGTGGGCCAATCGGCATTATTACCAGGGGTGTCCCTTCCAGTGCCAACGCCTGATTAACTTTTCCGTCGTCGAAGGCCCCCACCACCACGGTGGCAAGGCCCAGAGCCTCGGCCTGCAGGTGAATATTCTGAGCGGCGTGGCCGGCGTCCAGGTGGACGTAGCGCACCCCCCGGTCGCCGTAGCGCCGGGTGGTCCTTTCGTACCGGGCGACCAAAACAATACATGCCGGCGCCAGTTTAATCATTTCCTGGTTAAGGGCGGCACGGGCCAGTTCCGTCCTTTTGTCATTCCCGGAGAGTTTTGCCAGTGCGTGTTCCCGGTGGTTGTAGCGGTAAAGGCCGGGGCCTAAATCTTCCACGTCTCCGGCCAGCAGGTAAATGTCCAGTGGATAAGTGGCCCCCGCCGAGGGGGCGGTGCGGGAAGCGCCGGATATGCCGTCTGCTCCCAGGCCACCGGCAGACCAGAGCAGCTGTCCAGCCTGGGCCAGGGTTAAGCTTTCGCCGCTGAAACTACGCCGGGACAGACGGTTGTAAATGGCCTCTGCCACTGAAAGGCCGCCTTGCAGCTGGGGTGCCGGCAGCTGTATTGCCTGCTCTGCCCGTTCTGCGGCCTGATTTTTCAAGTCTGGCTCGGTACGGGCACAGCCCAGAGTTAAAGACAGCAAAACGGCGGACAACATGAGGGCACGCTTCACTTGTTTCACTCCTTTTTTAAGGGGATTTGGGACAGGTTATTGCATTATAGAGGTCAGGTCGGTATAATGGCAATACCTAAGGGAAACCGTATTGGTGGGGTCGGGGATATGGTAAAAGCCGGGTATGGCAAGACGGAAAAACCGGTGCGGGCAGTGGCATTTACTGCCCTGATGCTGGGCGTTGTTTCTCAGGTTGGCCAGGTCCTGTTGCTTAGGGAGCTGTTGATGGTGTTCCAGGGCAACGAACTCTCCCTGGGGCTTATCCTGGCTGCCTGGCTGGCTTGGGTTGGTGTGGGGAGCTGGCTGGGGGCAACCCTGGCAAAACGCACCCCAAGGCCGCTCTTTCTGATTGCCTTGGTTTCTTTGGGGCTTTTGCCGGCGCTGCCGGTGACCATTCTGATCATGCGCGGGCTGCGCGGTTTTTTTTATATTCTTCCCGGTGCTTATCTTAACCTGACAGACATGGTGGTATCCTGTTTTATATTGATGGCTCCGGTCTGCCTGCTTCTGGGCCTGCAGTTTGTCCTGTTGTCCAGGGTGTGGCGCGAAAACGAGCGGGTACAGGATGCTTCCGGCGCAGGGAAAACCTATGTGAGCGAGGCGGCAGGCAACATGCTGGGCGGCCTTTTATTTACGTTCCTTTTGGTTCGGTACCTGAATTCGTTGCAGGCGGCGGTACTGTCCGGCCTGCTGATGCCGGTGGCTGTGCTGTTTCTGGCCCGGAAAACCGGGGTGGCGCAGTTTCCAACATGGTTTCGGCGGTTGCTGCCGGTACTGTTTTTAACAGCTGTCCTCTCTTTCCCCCTGCTGGAGCAGGTGGACCAGTGGGCTTACCGGCTGCAGTGGCAGCATTTCACACCGCAGCACCGGCTTGTTACCGTAAGGCATTCCAGGCATGGCGCCATTGCCGTGGTGGAGCGCCAGGGCCAGTACACCTTTTTCCAGAGCGGCCACCTGGTTTTCAGTACCGCAGGGCCTGATGATACAGCCCCGGAACTGGAAGAGCAGGAAGCGGTGGCGCTGGCCCATCTGTCCATGGTGCAGCATGGACAGCCGAAGCGGGTACTGTTAATCGGGGGCGGTTTGCGCGGCGTGCTGGGCGAGATTGTCAAATATCCGGTGGACAGGGTTGACTATATTGAACTGGACGAGGTCCTGACCAAAACGGCAAAGCGGTTTGTGTCTCCACTGACACAGGAGGCGCTGGCCGACCCGCGGGTGCGACTGGTACATACTGACGGGCGCCTCTTTATCAAAGCGGCGCGGGGAAAATATGATATAATTATAGTTGATGTACCCGACCCTGTTACTGCCGTCCTAAACCGGTTTTACACCAGGGAGTTTTTCCGTGAAGCGGCAGCGCGGCTAAATCCCGGCGGTGTGTTTGTAATTGGCGCCGTTTCCACTCCCGACCTGCGGGGAACGGCCATAGCCAACCGTAATGCCACCGTCTACCACACCCTGCGCAGCGTTTTCCCCCGGGTGCTGCTGGCCGGTGGACGGTTCATGTATTATTTCGCCGACGACGGTTCCGGGCAGATTACACTGGACGCTGCTGTTTTGCAGGAGCGGTACCAAAGCTACAGGCCGATGGCAGGGGGCTTTCCGCCGGAATACTACCATTCGCTGCTGCAGGAGTCGCAACTGCGGCGGGTTAACTGGGTTATCCGTAACCACGGCCGCAGCGGCAACGCGTACCTGGCAGGGCCGGAGCCGGGGCCGCTTTCCCCCGGTTCTTTAGATGAGCAGGAACTTGCAGAAAAACAGCTGCCTTCGGTAGAGCAGCGTTATTTCATCAATTCTGATTTCCGGCCCATCGGCTACTATTATACCCTGATGTTTTGGGAAGAACTGACAAGACCGGGTCACGGCAGGACGCTGAGCCGGCTGCTGGCGGTAAAGCCCTGGTGGATACTGCCGTTTTGTTTTGTTCCCCTTTTTACGGTAACAGTTTTGGGTGTCAATGCCGGGAGAGGCGGAGAAAAAAGGGCCAAAAGCTTTGCCGTTTTATTTGCCGTATTCACCACCGGCTTGTCCACCATGGCGCTGCAAATCGCCCTGTTATTCTCTTTTCAGAGCACTTACGGTTTTGTCTATGAGACGGTGGGACTGATTGTGGCTATGTTCATGTGCGGGTTGGCCCTGGGGGCTTTTTACACCCAGCGGTATATAAAAGATAAAGCCAGCCTGCATATCCTGGCGGAAGTTCAGTTGCTCATTGCGGTGTTGGCTGTTCTCATCGCCGCATTGCTACCCCAGGCGGCATCGGTCCGGTTCCCTGCCCTGGTGTTTGTGTTCTTCTCCCTGCTGACCTTTGCCTCCGGCCTGATAAACGGCGTGGATTTCCCGCTGGCGGTAGCCTGCTATCTGGACTTAAACAGGAAGGCGGACAGGGCCACCGGTACTGTTTACGGGGTAGAGTTGTTCGGGGCCTGTGCCGGGGCAACACTGGCCAGCGCTTTAGTGGCACCGGTTTTTGGCATTATCACCTGTTGCCTGTTGGCTGCGCTGGCCAACGGCACCGCTTTTACCGTACTATTGTTGTCCGGGAGGAACGAGTTATGGTAAAAAAACAGGAATCGGTCACCAGGCTGAACCGGCGTGACTTTCTTAAAGCCGCTGCAGCCGGTGCAAGTGCAGTCTGCCTGACCGGGGCCTTGGGCTGCGCCGGGAAGAGAAAGCCTGAGGATGAAAAAATTTCCCCGGCACAGGTGGCAGAGAAGGGGTTGGTGCGGCCCGTGCCTTCCCAGTGGTTCAGCAGCCTTGATAATGGCAGGGTAAAATGCCTGCTTTGCCCCCGGGAGTGCGTGCTGGTAACAGGGGAGCGGTCTCCCTGCCGGGTGCGGGAAAACCGGGCTGGAGCGGGGTACACCCTCTCCTTTGGCAACCCTGCCCTGGTGCAGGAAGACCCCATTGAGCGCAAACCGTTTTTTCACGTGCTGCCGGGCAGCAGGGCCCTGTCCGTTTCTACCGCGGGCTGCAACCTGGCCTGTCATTTTTGCGAGGTGTGGGATATGGCGCTGGTTAACCCGGAGGAAGTTTACGCCTATGATATGCCTCCGGAAAAGGTGGTGGCGCATGCCCGGGCAGCCGGGGTAAGCGCAGTAAGCTACGCCTTTGGTGAGCCGGTGGCCTTTTACGAGTATATGGCGGCAACGGCAGCCCTGGCCAGGGAAGCGGGCCTGCTCAACCTGATGCATACCGCCGGTTATATACGGCCCGAACCGCTAAAGGAGCTTATCCCGGTCATTGACGCGGTCAATGTTGACTTAAAGGGCTTTGACGCCGCCTTTTACCGGGAGGTGGCGGGGGGTGAGCTGGAACCGGTGCTGGCAAGCCTTAAACTCCTGCGGGAGGCGGGGGTTCATATGGAGATAACCAGTATAATCATACCCACCTTAAATGACGATATGAAGACGATAAGCCGCATGTGCCGGTGGATCGCAACGGAGTTGGGAACGGGGGTACCTGTCCACTTCGCCCGCTTCTATCCGCTGTATAAACTCTCCGCCCTGCCGCGGACGCCTGTTGCCACGCTGGAGGAGGCACGGCAGACCGCCCTGGCTGCAGGGTTGCAATTTGTTTATATCGCCAAAGTAACCGGTCACGAAGCTGAAAATACTTTCTGTCCCGGTTGCAGGGAGGCTGTGATAAAAAGGGTGGGTTTCGTGGTGGGCGAACTTAACCTGGAAAACGGCAAGTGTAAATACTGCGGTACCGTTATACCCGGCCGCTGGGTTAACTGATTCTCCGGCGATGAATTTCAAGCTGGGCCAGTGACCTCAGGTCCAGGTTGGTCAGTCCGGCCTGTTTCGCCCACTCCATAGCTTCCACAAATTCCTCGGAAGTGATGGCGCGGGCGATTTTTTCGTATTCAAATGCCTTAAATTCCACCCGGTACTGGGCCATGATATTTATATAGGTGTCCCGGGACAGGTTTTCTGCCACCCACCAGACAAATTCCCTGGTGCCGGCCACCCGGTTGGGCATCACCATGTGTCGTACCATCAGCCCGCGCAAGGCGATACCGCCCTCATCGGTAACCAGGTCACCCACCTGGCGGTGCATTTCAATGATCCCTTCCTGCGCCAGTGCAGGGTAATCGGCAGCGGCGGCCAGGTTGTAGCGTTCCGCCTCGGTGCCGTCCATGAATTTAAGGTCGGGAAGGTAGATATCCACTATACCGTCCAGCAGCCTGATAATCTCCACACGCTCGTAGCCGCTGGTATTGTAGCAAAGAGGCAGGCGCAGGCCGTTTTTTAAGGCGATACGCGTGGCGCTCAGGATGTTGGGCATAACATGGGTAGGCGTAACCAAGTTGATATTGTGGCAGCCGTTTTGCTGCAGGTCCAGCATCATTTCCGCCAACTGTTCGTCGCTCACCTCGCGGCCCCATCCCTGGTGGGCGATGGGCCAGTTCTGGCAGAATACGCAGCGCAGGTTACAGTTGGAAAAAAAGATGGTGCCGGAGCCGCCCTGGCCTACCAGCGGCAGTTCTTCGCCAAAGTGAGGCGAATGGCTGTAAACCATGGCTTTTTCCGGGGCACGGCAGAAACCCTTCTCGCCGCTGCGCCGGTTTACGCCGCAGCGGCGAGGGCATAGTTCACATTTTTCCATTATTTCGTAAGCACGGGCGATTCTTGCTTCCAGTAACCCTTCCGCCTCCAGCCGGGCGTAAGCAGGCTGCCAGCGCGGAACACTCTCCAGAGCCGTTTTTGACTCTTCTGCCTGTGTGCAGCCTTTGATTAACCAAGCCCCGCCGGTCAAACATAGGAAGCCTCCAACCAGGCCCATTTTTTTTATAAAATCCCTGCGTGTCACCCCATCAGAAACACCCTCCCTTAAACTTGTTAAACGGCGGATATTGCGTTGACAAGGTTGAAACGCCTGCTATAAAACACTGTAGTGGTATGTATTATTCATCACAGCAACATGATTTTCCTGTCAGGAGATATTAAAAGGTGAAGCAGCTGCGGCAGCTGTTTCACCTTATTTTAGCCAGCTTTAATTCCGGGTCGGTATAAATTGGGCGGTAAAAATCACGGTTTCAATAAATCCCCATAATAGGCAGTATGCATACATGAGGTTTTTTAAAGGGCAAGGTCGATTTCCCGCGCAGCTTTCCTCCCCGAAAGCAACATGCCGCCGAAAACAGGCCCCATACGGTGGCCGCCAAAGACTGCGCCGGCAGACATCCCGGCCACATAGAGGCCGGGGAATACTTCTTTGGTATGATCGAGCAAAAAGTTTTCCCCTGCCGAGGCCCACATGGGGCGCTCCCCGATTATTTTCCCCGTTTCCGTAAAGAGCTTACCCTTTAATTTTTCCTGGACAAACCTTACAACCTGACAGTCGTGTCCGGTTGTATCAATTACATATGATGCTTCTACAGCTACGGGGTCCACGTGCAGGTTGGCCTGCTGCACCGCAGTCCAGTTTAATACTACTCCGGTTACCCGAAGTCCTCCTTCCACAAGAACATCCTCGGCTGCCAGCAGATTAAAGACCTTGGCCCCGCTGCGGATGGCTTTGGCTCCAAGAGAAGAAACCGCAAGGACTGCGTCTGCCGAATAATATCCGTCTCCGTGGCTCTGGTGCGGTATCTCAAACTCTGCAAATATTTCTCTTGCTTCCTCCTGAAAAACGATGATATTAAACATCATACCTCCGCCCCACATCCCCCCGCCGATGCTGAGCTTCTTCTCAAAGACTGCGACCTTGCGACCGCTTTTGGCAAGGAAGTAAGCCGCCGTTAAGCCGGCAGGCCCTGCGCCAATTATTGCTACGTCCGATTTAAGGTACCATTCGAGCTCACTTAAATACCGCTGTACAATAATACTGGTGATACGGATGTCTTTTAACATTTTGTTTCTCCTCCCGTAAAGGTAAAATTAATAAAATCACCGGGTCCACATTAAGGCGTTGTCTGTCTTCTTCCGATCCCCCTTTTCTTTATTGCTGCCGGGTGAGAGATAAGGAAAAATAAAAAGCGGTCCTGACGCAGGCCCGCTTTTGCGTATACAACCATAAAGGTTATATATCTCCGCACGTCCCTACGCTGGCATTACCCAGAGCGGCTTAAGACCGCCAAACAGGTTTAACGGGTTAAGGAACTTCGCTGCGTTCCTCTCTCAGCCTCCGCTCGGAAGCACCCCGGCAGTTATGATGTTTTAATTACATTTTATCCTGTTGTTAATGGGAAGGCAAGCTATTTTCACTACCAATGCGGCCGCTTTTAAGCCGATGGAAGCGCAGGCCGATTATTTTCCCGGTAACGGGAAGGGATGAGATCGGAAACACGGGCTGAGGCTACGCCAATAACTGTGTCTGCCCCGCCATAATAGACCAGGATCTCATCGTCTTCATCCAGGACAGTTTTCTCAGCGACAGGAACGGCACCACAGGTAAAGACCACATTTGGAACCCAGCTTTGCCCGGATACGCCGATTTCATAGGATTTATCGGGTTCAAGAATAGGATTGGGAGAGCGGTAAATGAGCTTGGCCGGGTCATCAAGGGCGGTAAGAAAAACACCTAGACGGTAGCGTAAACCGTAATCTACGCCGTGATATATATGCAACCAGCCAAAACGGGTTTTCAGAGGCTGGGCGCCAGCACCGATTTTAACTGCATCCCACATCATCCCGGAGCGTGTGCCCATGATAATTTTATGGCCTTCCCTGGGCCAGGGGGTGTCGAAGGTTGGAGAGAAGGCTACCCAGATGCTGGGCGCGATGCGATGGTACATCGCCAGTTTCCCGTTGAACCTTTCTGGGAACAGCACGGCATCTTTGTTTGGGAAGCCGGGAAAGACCAAGCCGTGGCGGTGCCAGTGCTGCCAGCGTCTTTGGATTATATCGTCTTCGGCAATGGAGGCCAAAGCGATTTGGGGAACAATGCCATCGTAAGCGGTGTAAAGCATGTATATCCGGCCTTCAATAGCAATCAGTCGGGGGTCTTCGCAACCCATTTTTTCGCTTTCATGGGCCGGAGCAAATACCGGCTCTGGCAGGCGTTCGTCTATACGAGTACCATTTTTGCTTAAAGCCAGGCCTATCCGGGACACTCCGTCCTCGCCCACAGCCCTGTAAAAAATGTGTACATTACCTCTGATGCGGATAGCTCCGCAGTTTAGCACATATTTGGATTCCCATGGGTGCTCGGCATTGGGTGTAAGGATAGGGTTAAATGGTGACCGGATAAGCTTGCCTGCGGGCGGCAGGTTTTTGTCCACATCCTGGCTGGCAATAACGGCAGTGCCGTCGGCAGGTGCTCCCAGCAGCATTACGGCCAGGTCCTCGTTTTCTCTGCCTTTCCCCATCAGTTCAGCAATTATTGGGAAAATATCCTCCCGTTTCCCCCCCACGTGTTCATAACAGCGGTAAAAAAGTTCGGCATTGAACCACCTGCGCTCAACCATGAGCGAAAGGGGGGTGGGAAGCCCTTTGCCTCCTTTAAAGCTATAGCTGGCCCAGCTCCACAGGGAGCAGGTAACAAAAACACCGTCCGGCAGAGTGATGCCCAGTTGATAAACCGAGGCCATCAGGGACAGACACCTGCGGAACGATTCTGTGCCTGGTCCGCTTGTGCCCCAGTCCATGGCAGCTATAGACAGCAGTTTTTCTTTTAGCATCTGCTGCTGAATGTTTTCAAATATGCTGTGGGCAGAAAACATATGAAAACCGGAACGCCCCTCTATGGAACTGACTACTTTCCGGCCGAATTCCTTGTCTTGGTTGTTAATAAAAGACTCCCAGACCATGCCGAACAGCACTGACTCAATTATGTTTTTCAGTATAACGGTGAGAAAGCGGATCTTGGGAAAACTGCCGCCGCTTCCCCTGCGCAGGTAGCTGATTACAACCCGGCTGGTGAGATGATTTAGCGAGGATGACTCCCGCATGCTTGACAGGGCGGGAAAATCAGAATAACTTACTATCAGTGGGCGGATGGGAGACAGTTCAAAGTGTTCCGGCTTTAAATGCTGGCGTAACCACTCATTGTTCCAGCTGTTATAACGGACGGATTCAGACCAGGTGGAAATAGCCAGGATGTCTAACGGGTTATGTTCAGACAACAGGTCGTCGGTGTCCTGGTATCCCCAGAGGGTGATCAGGTTGCGGGGCGGCTGTTCTTTCAGCAAACGGGCTGCTACTTCTTCCTTCAGAGAAAAGCTGAGAGGAGAAGGGAAGAGCTCAAAAATTCGGTCTGCAATCTGTTGGGTCCCCTCTTTGCTGTGCAGGTCGCCGGGGAGTAAGATCTGGTCCAGCCCCTTTTCCACTTCTTCCACCAGAGAGCGGATGGCTTCCCCCAGCTTAACTGAACCGACCTCTGGAGATAACCCAAGTTCACGATGGGCGAAGGCTTCAAATTCTTCTTTGTATTCTTTGAGCAGCCGCTCGTATATACCGGCTACATGAGCGGTTCTGCCTGAAGCGGAACGGACCAGATGTGGTAATATGATGGGAACGCCGGGGATATATTCCCAATAGGATATTTCCGGCAAAAAAGGCTGCAAAGCTTCTTTGTGATGCTGCCATTTTCCCATAAAGGCCAACCGGTTGCCCACAAAGGCATCGGTTTGGGCCTCCAGATTATTTCTGGCATTAAAAGGACAGGTGATTTTACGGGGAGAGATGTCGTTGGTCAGGTGGCAGTGAGCATGGGCGGCGATTTCATTGAAAAAGCCGGCCAGCCTTCCTTCAAAAAGCGGGATCAGGCTGCTGACCAGGTCTTCTTTTTCCAGCTGAGGTATAAAATGATAGGCAATAAGCGATTCAAATACCAGCCGGGCCCAGAGGGGGGGCGGAAAAGAAAAGCTGTCATCATCAGAACTGGCCGCTGCATTTAGCTGCGAAAACAGTTCCTCCGAAAAAATGCGGGACCAAACCGCCTCGTAATAACGGGTATGCCCCCGCCTGAAATGGTTAAGGTGGGGCCGGGGTTCCAGCGACAGTTCCTGTAAAAAGAGGTCTTCCCGTGGCCCGAGCACCAGAGGGGATCGAACAGCCTGAGGTAGTTGCTTCCATATTTCCTGGGTTTTGCCGATGGCGTGAAAAAGAGCATGCACTGCCTGTCTGAAAATGTAATTTATGCCAACGGGCAGAGTTGTTTTGGGTTTTTGGCCGAGGAAGACTTCAGCGATATTGGCTTTGGCTGCCATAGCCTGGATGATTATCCAGTAGTCTATCCCGTAATCGTAAACCTCCGGCGGCCAATTGGGCGCATTGCTGAGCAGAGCAGGCAAAAGCGAGCGGGAAATGGTCATGCCGGCGTCCGGACAACCCTGTAACTCCAGATTAAAAAGGGCTGCCAGCAGGGGAAAGGCGAGGTGATCGCTTATGGTGTTGGTAAGGTGGGACAGCTTAAAACGGGGCAGCATGAAATCAGCATGCCCATCACGGACAGGCTGGTACATTAGTTTAATCCAGTCCGGACTTAGTCCTTCCGGTGAAGATTCGCTTTTTGTGGTCAGCAGGCGGGGATCTAGGATAAGCAGGTCAGCTGCAAGACTTCTGGCCAGGTCCATAAGGCTGCGCACAGCCCACCCCCGGCCGGCCAAATCATTATGCAGTTGAGTTATCAGGATACGGTCTTCCTGTACGTAACGGCAGGTGCTGAAGGCTTCCACGGCAGAGATGGAGGGGCTTACTGCACAGATAATGAGGCCTTTCAGGTCCGGATAAAAAGTGTCAAGACCCGCTTCCAGGACAGACAAAACAACTTGGGCTTCTGAACTCATACTCAGGAAAGGTATTCCTATTACCAGGTCAGTCTTGCCCAGTGAGGCGGCCTTTTTCAGGACCGGCTCCAGTGTCTGACGATATTGGTTTTCCAATTCTGACATTTTCCTCACCTCGGAATATTTATTTCTATTGGTAAGAGCAATTCCCTTTAATTTATAAAGAAAAATTAAGATTTTATATTAAAAAAGTCTTGCATACCGGGGCAGTCTTTCCCTGCTGCCCGTGGATTTTTCTGTTTCTTTCCGCCCAATTAATGTTGTTTTTGTGGTATAATGGCTATAAGGAAAAGTCTGCTATGGTTTATTTTATGACAAAGCATAGCTGAAATCCCTAAACAAGTGCATTTTATTTTAAGAAGGAGGGAAGTTGGATGCTCGCGACCCCATTTGCACAGCCCAAAAAACGCCTTAGAATTGCTTTTGTGAGCAGCTGTCTACCCAGGAAATGTGGGATTGCCACTTTTTCGGCCAGCCTGAGTCAGGCCCTGGAAGTGACATTGGGCAGTGGTGCCGCCAGCTTTGTTGCTTTGAACAACAACCAGTGCTATGATTATCCTCCCAGCGTTTTCTGTGAAATCGAGCGGGATAACCCGGCAGACTATTGCAGGGCGGCGGAGATGGTTAATGCCTCTGCAGTGGATGTGGTGTCACTGCAGCATGAATTCGGCCTTTTTGGCGGGCCGGATGGTATTTACATCGCGGATTTTTTGAACCATGTAAAAAAGCCGGTAGTTACCACTCTGCACACCGTGCTCCCGGAGCCCAGTCCAGGGCAGAACAAGGCCTTCATTGAAGTTACCGCTTTTTCCCGCGCATTGGTAGTAATGAACCAAACTGCCATTAATATTATGACCGATAAATATCACATACCCCGGGAGAAAATTCACCTGATTCCTCACGGCGTCCCTGAAAGCTTTTTTATAGACCCCTCTTATTACAAGCATTTTCTGCAGCTAAACGGGCGGTTTGTTATTCTCACTTTTGGTTTCCTGAGCCCCAACAAAGGGATTGAGGTGGTACTGCAGGCTCTCCCCGAAGTAATCGCAAAACACCCTGAAACCATTTATATTGTCCTTGGCATCACTCATCCTGAAGTAAAAAGGAATTTTGGCGAAGAATACCGGGAAAGCCTGATAGAGTTGGCCGAGCGGAACGGGATAACTGACCACGTCCTCTTTATAAACGATTTTGTTGATGACTTGGCTCTAAACCGGTATCTGGGAGCAGCGGATGTGGTGATTTGCCCATATCATTCGGAAACCCAGATTACAAGCGGGGTTTTAAGCAATGCGCTGGGGAAGGGCAAAGCTGTTATTTCCACACCTTACTTGCACGCCAGGGAGGTGCTGGCAGATGGCAGCGGGATATTGGTCAACTTTAAAGATACAGTGGGGATGGCTGATGCCATCTTATATTTGCTGGAAAACCGGGAAGAGCGGCTTGCTCTGGCCGGAAAGGCTTACCTCCTGGGGCGTCAGATGGGCTGGGCAGGGATAAGTCATCAATACCTGGCTCTTTTTGAAAATGTTGTGGCCCGGACCTCAAAAAGCTCCTCCGCCCAGGGCTTAATACATACTTTGCCGGGCGTTAACCTGAATTATCTAAAAGTTCTGACAGATGACACCGGAATAGTCCAGCATACTCTTTACGGCGTCCCCGACTACTCGCACTGCTATTCGGCCGATGATGCGGCAAGAGCTCTGGTGGCCTGCGTTCATTATTTTAGCTTGTTCAGAGATGAGTCGGTTTTAGGACTTGTGGACAGGTACCTGGCTTTTATTGTCCATGCCCGGCAGGAAGACGGCTGGTTTTATAATTACATGAACTACCAAAAAGATTTCCCCCCACAGGAAATAAGCCAGGATACTTTTGGCCGCTGCCTCTGGGGTCTGGGTACCGTTGCCAGGTTGCTCCACAAACGGGATCAGGGTATGTTGGCGGCGGAGCTGCTGGAAGCAAGCCTGCCGGTGCTGGACAGGCTGTGGTATACCCGTGCCCAGGCTTACAGTGCCTGTGGACTGGCCGCTTACCTGCTGCGTTATCCACAGTCTGACACAGCAAAAGAAGGCCTGCGCCTGATTGCCGACAGACTGCTTATGCGGTACCGCGAGAACGCCACTGCTGACTGGCCGTGGTTTGAAGATTTTCTCACTTATGACAACGCCCGCCTTCCCCAGGCTCTTTTGCTGGGTTACAGGCATCTGGCTGAGCCTGTTTATCTGGAGACGGCTTTAAACGCTTTGGATTTTCTGATCGATATCCAGTACAATGAAGGCTTTTTTGACATTATCGGAAACCAGGGATGGTATATAAAGGGTGGTGAGAAAGCGCTGTTCTGCCAGCAGCCGCTTGATGCCGGTTCCCTGACGGAAACCTGCCTTCTGGCGGCTATGCAAAGCGGGCAGGAAAAATACCTGGACCTGGCCTATGCCGCTTTTCAGTGGTATCTGGGACGTAACCGCTTGGGAGCACCGCTGTATCATCCTGATACGGGAGCCTGTTCGGACGGCTTGGCGCCTGAAGGTCCAAGCAAAAACAAAGGTGCCGAAGCCACTATTTCTTTTCTCCTGGCACTGGTGGCCCTTTACCGCTGGGAGATGCTTGGGCGCTTTAATTCCCGGGAGCAGTGTGTGAAGCAGTAATTTTTCATTTTTCACAGTTAGGAGGTTTAACAATATGGCCGTGGACAAAAAAAGTCCCATGGAATCGGCTGAGCCCCCCTGGGGCAAGTGGGAAGTGCTGCTGAGTGAACCGGGTTACAAAGTGAAGCGCATTACTGTCAAACCGGGCCAGCGCCTCAGTTACCAGAAGCATGAGTGGCGGCAGGAACACTGGGTGGCGGTGGAGGGGGAAGGAATCGTAGTCCTGGACGGTGAGGAAATCATCTTAAAGCCTGGGGCAGCTGTGGATATCCCGGCTAAAGCGGCGCACCGGGCAATTAACCCGGGGGTAAAACCTTTCGTTTTTATCGAGGTGCAACGTGGGAGCTACCTGGGTGAAGACGACATTGTCCGCCTGGAAGACAGTTACGGCAGGGCCTGAAAAAGACTGGCCGGGAAAGGAGACAAATAGATGGGAACAAGGTATGCTGTAATTATGGCCGGTGGAAAGGGAGAACGTTTCTGGCCACGGAGCCGAAGCCGGATGCCCAAGCAGTTCCTGTCCCTTTTAGGGGAGGACTCACTGCTGCAGCAATCTTACCTGCGCCTTCAGGGGTTGTTTGTGCCGGACAGAATTATGGTGGTAACGGGGCGTGAATATTTAGCGCTTGCCACCCGGCAGCTTCCTGACCTGCGGCCGGGGAACTTGCTGGCAGAGCCGGAGGGCAGGAATACCGCACCGTGCATCGGTTTGGCTGCGCTTTACCTGCACAGGCGGGATCCACAGGCGACAATAGCGGCTTTTCCGGCTGACCACCTGATAAAAGAAAAAGAGCCTTTTCTGAACTGCCTGGAAACTGGGCTCCGTTTTGCCGAAGCGCAAGCGGCATCATTGGTGACCATAGGCATTGAACCGACCCGTCCTGAAACCGGTTATGGGTATATTGAGAGAGAAGAAAACCCCATTTCTGATGACTTTCCGGTGTTCAGGGTTCGCAGGTTTGTGGAAAAGCCTGACCTTGAACGGGCTATAGAATACCTGCGCACCGGGCGCTTTTTTTGGAACAGCGGCATTTTTATTGGCAAAGCTGCCCTGATACTGGAAAAAATCCGGGAACACCTGCCGGAACTGTACCGGGGACTGTCTGCGCTGGAGGCATATATTGGTTCTCCAAAAGAAGAGGAAGCCTTAAATGAAATTTTCCCTTCCCTGCCGGCTGTTTCGGTTGATTACGGTATATTGGAAAAAGAACCGAATACTCTGGTGGTCAGAGGTGATTTCGGCTGGGATGACCTGGGCAGCTGGGCTGCACTGGCTGAATGGTCTCCCAGAGACAGCAACGGGACAGCAGTCTGTGGTGAACATGTGGGGATTGAGACCACTGACTGCCTGGTTTACGGCCAAGACGCCCTGATTGCCACTTTGGGGGTTAAGAACCTGGTGATTGTTCAAACCCCGGATGTGGTGCTGGTCTGTGAAAAGAGCCGCAGCCAGGAGATAAAAAACCTGGTACAAATGCTGAAAGACCGCAAGGACATAAGGTACCTGTAAGGGAGGCAGGGTCTGTGGAATACCAAAAGAGATTTCGGCGCTGGTTTGATTTCCCGGAAATGGATGTGGAATTAAGCAGGGAGCTGGCCCTGATAGCCACGGACGATGCAGAAATTTCCAGGCGCTTCTCCCGTGATATTTCATTCGGTACCGGGGGTATCCGGGGCAGAATGGGCGCGGGTACTTCATTGATTAATATCTATACGGTTCGCAAAGCAACCGCCGGATTGGCACGCTACCTTTTGGACAGCCAACGGAGGGAAAAAGACCGGCCAGCGGTGGTAATAGCTTTTGATACCCGCCTCAGATCAGACCTTTTTGCCCGGGAAACAGCGGCGGTTTTAGCCGCCTTTGACATTAAAGCCCTTATTTTCAAACAACCGGTTCCCACCCCCTTATTATCTTATGCCGTCAGGCAGCTGCAGGCTTCAGCCGGTGTAGTCATTACTGCCAGCCATAATCCTCCGGCTGACAACGGCTATAAAGTATACGGTCCTGACGGCGGACAGATTACGCAGAATACCGCTGACGCTATTCTGGCACAAATTAACCGGGTGGAGGACGAATTGTCCATACCGGTGAGCAACCTTGAAGAAGCGGAAAAGTGTGGCTTACTGGTCTGGGTCGGTATGGAGCTTTTTGAACAGTACTTTCAACAGCTGCAGGAAATTTCTTTGACTTCAGCCTGGTGGGGAGGGGGGCCACTTCCGGTCAGGGTGGTTTACACTCCGCTGAACGGCACCGGCGCCACCGCCATACCCCGCGCTCTGACCAATGCCGGTGTGGAGGAATTGTTCCTGGTGGCGGAACAGATGGAGGCAGACCCCTGCTGCTCTACCATTAAGCATCCCAATCCTGAGGACTGGGAAGTCTTTAACCTGGCGACCGAACTGGGAAATAAAACCGGAGCAGACCTTTTGCTGGCTACAGACCTGGATTGTGATCGCCTGGGCGTGGCTGTACGCGACAGTTCCCACCGGTATGTCCCCCTGACCGGAAACCAGCTGGGCTGCCTGATGCTGGAATATATTCTTGCCAGGAAAAAAGAACGTGGGGAGCTGCCACCAAACGGGATTGTGATCCAGACCGTAGTTACCACGGCGCTGGGAAAAGCGATAGCTGGCGCTTATGGAGTGGAGACGGTGGAAACCCTCACCGGGTTTAAATATATTGGAGAAGTAATCAAAGAACGGGTGGAAAATGGTCGAAACCGCTTTCTTTTTGGATTTGAAGAAAGCTACGGTTACCTGGCCGGCGATTTTGTCCGGGACAAAGACGGTATCCAGGCCGCTTTGCTGGCTGTTGAAATGGCTGCCTATTACAAAAACCAGGGGATGACTCTCTTGGATGGGTTAGAGCGGTTGTATCAGGTTTATGGGTTTTATCAGGAAGAGCTGGTTAACCTTGAGCTGGCGGAGGGGCATGATTACCGGGCGGACTTGGCCATGTCAGCGTTTTGCGGCGCTGATTGGGGGAATCCCGGGGGGCTGAAGATAATCGGTGTGGACGATTACCTCCGGCAGCTGAGCATCGATCTACGGACAGGTGAGCAAAAGCCAACCGGCTTGCCCGCCAGCAATGCCGTTAAATATTTTCTTGAAGGGGATTGCTGGTTTTGTATCCGTCCATCGGGGACGGAACCGAAGATCAAGATTTATTTTGGCGTAAAAGCTGAAAACTTGGCCCGGGCACAAAGCATCCTCCATCTGCTTAAAGAAAATGTGCTGCCTCTGGTTAAATATGCTTGACAGATACCAGTTCTCAGCCTCGTTTCTGCTTACTAAAAAGCCCGGAGAACGCCTCCGGGCAGTTGCCCATTTGTGACCGCGGGAGGAGGTTGCTGTCCAAAAAATTAGCGGTAAGGTTCTCCTTACCGCCATATGTCTTTTACTCCTCGATTTCCAGTTGCCTGCCCAGACGCTTCCCGGGGTCTTGTTTAGGCACCGTCAGTTCCAGTACTCCGTCTTTAAACTTGGCTTTAGCGCCGTCCGGGTCGATATGCTGCAAGGCTATGGTGCGCTGGAAGGAACCACTCCTTCTTTCCCGAACCAGGTAATTTTGCTTTTTTTCTTCCTTTTCCTCATTGTAGTTGCCCTTGATGGTAACGCCATCCTCGCTGACCCGCACCTCAACGTCCTTGGCCGAGAAACCGGGGAC
>DYEY01000015.1 GCA_020725465.1 Dethiobacter sp. | reverse complement strand
CACACGCCCCTCAAACGTGCGCGTCTGCCAGTTCCGCCACTCCGACACGTAGTGGATTAAATCAACCTGAAAGAAATAATACCATAGTAGGGCGGATTTTTCAAGGGAGGCGGCATGAGATTTTTTGCCAGGGTACTCATGCCTCGCTGTTTTTGATTCCGGTAATCCGGTTTTGACCATCTACTGCAATGATTTTGGGAACGAATGAGGCCAGCTCTTTCTCGTCGTAGGTGGCGTAAGAGATGATTATTACTATATCGCCGGGCTGGACCAGGCGGGCGGCGGCGCCGTTTAAGCAGATGGTGCCGGTACCCCGTTTGCCTTTGATAATATAGGTTTCAAAGCGGGCACCGTTGTTGTTGTTTACCACCTGGACCTTTTCGTATGGGAGGAGATCGGCGGCGTCCATCAGGTCCTCGTCGATGGTGATGCTGCCCTCATAGTTAAGGTTGGCGTCGGTGACGGTGGCACGGTGAATTTTTGATTTACACATTGTACGCTGCATGGTTCAAACCTCCACGAGAATGTTGTCGATGAGGCGGGTCTGGCCGAAGCGTACCGCCAGGGCGATAAGGGCTTGATTTTGTATCCTGTCAATTTCCTGTAGTTCGGTGGTGTCGGTGACGGAGACGTAGTCGATGGAGGCCAGCGGTTCTGCGGAGATGTTTTGTATGATTTGGTTTCTGACGGCGGCGGCGCTGCGCTCTCCTTTTTTTATGCTTTCTTTTGCCTGCAGCAGGCTTTGATAGAGGATGGGGGCGGCCTTGCGCTGTTCCGGTGAAAGGTATACGTTGCGGGAGCTCATGGCCAGGCCGTCGTGTTCCCGGACGGTGGGCATAACTATGACTTCCAGATCCATATTGAGATCGGCGGCCATACGACGGATGACCAGAGCCTGTTGGGCGTCTTTCTGGCCGAAATAGGTGCGGTCGGGGGTGACAATGTTAAAGAGTTTTGTCACCACGGTGGTAACGCCGCGGAAGTGGCCGGGCCGGGAGGCACCACATAAGCCGGAGGTGAGGCGTTCCACGTCGACGAAGGTGGCGTAGCCACGGGGGTACATTTCTTTGACGGCGGGATAAAAAATCAGGTCGCAGCCGGCTTCTTCGGCCAAGGCCGAGTCGCGTTCCAAGTCACGGGGGTATTCATTGTAGTCTTCATTGATGCCGAACTGGAGAGGGTTAACAAATATGCTGAGGACAACCAAATCGTTTTCGGCACGGGCGCGGCGGAGTAAAGACAGATGTCCCTCATGCAGGAAACCCATGGTGGGGACAAAGCCCACGGTCTGTCCACGGTGGCGAGCATCTTTTATGATTTGGCGGAGAGTGGCAATCTCCCGGATTGTCTGCATGCTACTTCTCCCTGATTTTTTGGGCGATCTCATCGTCCATGGTAAAGGTGTGCTCTGGGCCCGGGAAGGTTCCTTCCCTGACTTCGGAGATGTACTGGCGGATGGATTCCACCATGGGGTTGAAGAAAGCGCCGAACTGTTTGACAAATTTGGGACGTATTTCTGTCTGCAGGCCAAGGAGATCGTGGTAGACCAGTACCTGGCCGTCGCAGTGGACACCGGCGCCGATGCCAATGGTGGGGATGGAGAGGCGTTCGCTGATGATCTGGCCGAGCTGCCAGGGGATGGCTTCCAGGACTATGCAGTAGGCGCCGGCGTCTTCCAGGGCTTCGGCGTCTTTTATCAGCTGGCGGGCCACTTTTTCGTTTTTGCCCTGGACCAGGAAGCCGCCCATCTGGGCCACTGACTGGGGAGTAAGGCCGATGTGGGCGCAGACCGGTATGCCGGCGCGGACGATGTGCTTAACCGTTTTGGCCATCTCCTCGCCGCCTTCCAGCTTGACGGCGGGGGCACCGGTCTCCTGGACGACGCGGCCGGCGTTGCGGACCGCTTCTTCCCTGGTTACCTGGTAAGTCATAAAAGGCATGTCGATGACCACCATGGCGCGCTTGGCGCCGCGTACCACGGCCTTGCCGTGGTGAATCATGTCATCCAAGGTGACGCTCAGGGTGTTTTCATAACCCAGCACCACCATGCCCAGGGAATCGCCCACCAGGATCATGTCCATGCCGGCTTCGTCCACCACCCGGGCGGAAGCATAGTCGTAGGCTGTGGCCATGGCGATTTTTTCGCCCTTCCTTTTCATTTCCTTTACAGTGAGGGTTGTGACCTTTTTGCTCATTCGTGTACACCTCCCAGTATTTTTAAGAGTTCGCGTTTTTCCGGTTCGCCGAGGGTTCCCTTAGCCTTAGCCAGTTTGACAGTGGCCTGTCCCAGATGCCTGTATAGGGGGATTGCTTCAGGCATTATTTTGGTCATGGCTTCCAGGTGGGTTTCCACCGTTCCGGCGTCGCCGCGGGATATGGGGCCGGTCAGTGCCTGGATAGGGCCCACCCGCATGATGTTTTTAAAAGTGCCTTCGATGAGGGGAGCTAAGGCAGGAAGCGCGTCTTCCCTGGCCACACCGGCTGATTCCATTACTTTCAGCCCATAGTCCAGGAGGGTAGTGAAATAATTGCAGACGATGCAGGCAGCGGCGTGGTATAGCGGTTTGCCGCCGGTGGGTATTTCCAGGAGACGACAGTTTAAGTCGGCTACCAGTTGCCTGGCAACGGGCAGAGCCTCCGGGTGTCCTTCAATGGTGATAAAGGACCCGGCGAGGTTGCGGATACCGGCATCGGCATTGGCGAAGGTCTGCAGGGGATGGAAGGAAACCGGCCTGGCCCCGGCCAAGGCAGCGGAGCGCAGTATATCAGAGGAATGGGCGCCGCTGGTATGGGCCACCACGGTTTCCGGGGAAAAGCCGCCGGCATAGGCTATCTGGTCACAGACAGAAGCGATAGCCCGGTCCGGGGTGGTCAGGAAGACCACATCGGCTTCTTTGGTAAAGCGGGCCGGGTCGGTGTCGTGGGGGACGCCTGCCCTTTCCGCGGCCAGCAGGGCGGATTTTTCACTGCGGCTGGCTATGCCTGTAATTTTATGCCCGGCATTCTGCAACAGGACAGCGAGTGCTGTGCCCACATTGCCCGCCCCGACTATGGCGATACGCACCAAAAGCCCCCCTTGTGATATTTTTCCCGGCTAAAACAGAATGCCTCCCGACCAGAGTCAGAAGGCAAAAAAAATCATATCTTCCGTCCCCCTGTCCCGGTCCATCAAGATGGCTCCAAGCAGATGATTTGTGACGGTACCAGTTGTTATAACTTAAGTCAGGGTGTTACAGCTTGCCTGGCAATGCCGCTCACCCAGAAACATTTTAGCACAGTCTACCCGGCCTGGCAAGGAAATATTTTCTCGAGGTCCACCGGTTCTTCCAGGAATGCCACCAAGAGGCGGACGGCGTTTTCCAGGTCAAGCAGGTCAATCATTTCACCGGGAGTGTGGATATGGCGGCAGGGCACAGAGATGACGCCGGAGGGGACTCCTTCCCGTGAGAGGTGGATGGAACCGGCGTCAGTGCCGCCGGCTACCAGCACCTCCAGCTGGTATGGTATGTTATTCTTTTCCGCCAGCTCCACCAGCGCCCCTTTGAGGCGGGGATGGCAGATGACGGAGGTGTCCTTGACCTTAATGGCCGGGCCTCTACCCAGGGTAACGTCCATGGGATAAAGCGGTTCCGGTGTGTCGCCCACCAGGGTCACGTCCAGGGCCAGGGCCACATCCGGGTCAATGCGGTAACTGGCGGTGCGGGCACCGCGCAGGCCAACCTCTTCCTGGGTGGTGAAAACGGCGTAAACGGTGTTGTTGGTGTTTTTCAGCTCCTGCAGGGCTTTTATCAGGATGACGCAGCCGGCCCGGTCATCCATGGCCTTGCCGATGATGCGGTTGCCTGCCTCTGATACCTGGCTTTGGTAGACCGCCATGTCACCGACTTTAACTCTGGTGGAGGCTTCTTCCCGGGAAGAAGCGCCGATATCAATGTACATTTTGTCAAATGCCAGTTTTTTTATGTCGTCAAGTTTTTCCATGGCCACTGTGCCGGTGGTGCCGTCGGCGAAAACCACGCGCTGCCCCAGCAGTACAAAGGGCGAGACACCGCCTACGTTGCTGAAGCGCAGGAAACCCTTTTCTTCTATAAATGTAACTATGACACCGATTTCATCCATGTGGGCCGCTACCATGATTTTGGCGCCGGCTCCTTTCCTGACGGCGTACAGGTTACCCAAGACATCGGTAAATGTTTCATCCACGTACTGTTCCACTTCGCGCCGGATAAGACGGGCTGTCTCCTCCTCTCGTCCGGCCGGGCCGAAAGCTTCGCTCAGTTTTTTAATCAAATCTATCATGTGGGCAGACCTCCTTCGGCGATAGCATTCAGTACTCCTTTGACCAGGCGCACAGTATTGTGCCAGTCCTCCTGGCTGATGATACAGGCAGGGGAATGTATATAGCGGCAGGGTACCGAAATTACGCCTGTCATGATGCCTTCCAGCGACTGGGATATCCTTCCGGCATCGGTGGATGCCGTGGCCAGGTGGCGGAACTGGTAAGGGACGGCCAGTTTTTCCGCTATTTTAACCAGGAAGTTGACCATGGTTTGCGGCGCTATATAAGAAGAATCCATGAGGGTGATAGCAGGCCCGCCGCCCAGCTTTGTAACGTGGCCTTGCTCTTTGGTGCCGGCCACATCGGAAGCGCTGGTGCTTTCCACCACCAGGGCCAGGTCAGGTTGTACGGTATAGGCGGCCACACCGGCGCCGCGCAGCCCCACTTCTTCCTGGACGGTAAAGACGGCGGTCAGTTCCAGGTCGTAGTCTTCTTTCAGGACGTCCACCAGTACGGCGCAGCCGGCCCGGTCGTCAAAGGCCTTGCCGCACAGGCAGTTGTCACCGATATCCACGGTTTTGGCTGTAAAGGAAACATAATCACCCGGTTTGGCCATTTTCTCGGCTTCATCCTGGCTCCTGGCTCCGATATCCACAAAGATATTTTCCAGGGGAATGGCTTTTTTGCGCTCCGCCGGTTTTTGCAGGTGGATCGCTTTGGCGCCGATGACGCCGGGAACACGGTCTTTGCCCACCACCACCGGCTTGGAGATGAGAACCCGGTTATCAATGCCCCCTACTTTATCTATCCTGAGCAGACCGCTTTTCTCATAACCGGTTACAATCAGGCCCACCTCGTCCATGTGGGCGACCAGCATCACCCGTGGCTTTTTGCCTTTGCCTTTACGGGCGTAAAGGTTGCCCATGGCATCACAGAAAATTTCCTCAGCCCTTCCTTCCACTTCTTCCCGCAGGATGGCGCGCACTTCTCCTTCATCACCGGAGACGCCGGGTGCCTCGGCCAGCCTTCTCAGTAGCATTTCAATCCCTCCACAAAAGCCGTGTCCACTGTGGCAATGAAGTAAGCCAGCAGGCGGCCCGCCTGCTTTATGTCTTCCAGGTCCGCCAGTTCCACGGAAGTGTGCATATAGCGCAGCGGAATGGAAACAAGGGCGGCCGGTATTCCCCCCCTGGTCACCTGGATGGCCCGGGCGTCGGTTCCGGTGGGGCCCGGTGACACTTCTGTCTGGTGCGGTATCCGGTGTTCTTTGGCCAGACGCAACAGTTCCGCACCCACCTTGGGGTGGATGTTGGGGCCAAGGCAGATCGCCGGTCCTTTGCCCAGCTGGGAGGTTTCATGTTCCGGCACTCCCGGCATATCGCCGTGGGTAACATCAATGGCAATTCCGATGTCCGGAACGATACCGTAGGCGGATACCGTTGCCCCACGGACTCCCACCTCTTCCTGGACGGTGGCAACGGCAAAAACATCGGCGTTGTGCCGCATTTTCTCCAGCCCGCGCAGGCAACAAAGCATCACCGCCACGCCTGCCCGGTCATCCAGCGCCTTGGCCGCAAAAGTGTTGCCAGCCAGAGCCAGAGACTCTCTTTTGATCATGGCCAAATCACCGGGGGCAACCAGTTTTCGCACTTTTTGTTCCGGTAGGGCCAAGTCTATATACAGTGTTTCCATTTCGTGCCCTTTCTCCCTGTCTTCTTCGCTGGTAAGGTGGGGCGGTTTGGCGCCGATGACGCCGGGCATCGCCTCCCGTCCAAAAAGGATGACTTCCTGCCCCACAATGGTGCGCGGGTCAATGCCTCCGACCGGAGCGAAGCGCAAAAACCCGCCTTCCTCTATCTTGGTCACCATA
Organism: Dethiobacter sp.; assembly: GCA_020725465.1. Classification (GTDB taxonomy): domain Bacteria; phylum Bacillota; class Dethiobacteria; order Dethiobacterales; family Dethiobacteraceae; genus DYEY01. Next base: position 6,733 of record DYEY01000015.1, on the reverse strand, counting down.
AGCCCTATTTCATCCATATGGGCGGACAGTAATATGCGCGGGCGTTTTCCTTCCTCCCCTTCTCCCCGCTTGTAGAAAGCGACGTTACCCATTTTGTCCTGTCTTACTTCGTCGGCATAGCGGCAGAGGGCAGCTCTGACCAGAGCCGATACGTTGTGCTCGTAGCCGGATATACCATGGGTTTCACAGATATCCGCCAGAAACCGTCTGATCTCCACTTTACCGGATCCCCCCGTCCTGTCACCTGAAAATACCTAATAAGTTTTCCACATTGACCATGATTTTCCTCTAAAAAACTAAAGCCGTTAAAAAAAGAATCTCCCCCGGGGGGAGAAATATACCGTTCCTATGTTTTTGCCAGCATTTCACGGTAAAAGCCAGGCTGCCGGGACAGCTGCGCATGTGTGCCCCGCTGGATGATGCGGCCTTCCGCCAGGACGATGATTTCATCGGCCGCCTCCACCGTGGACAGGCGGTGGGCGATGATGATGGCAGTCCTGCCGGAGAGCAATGTTTTCAGAGCCTCCTGGATTTGCACCTCGGTGAGCGTATCCACATGGGCCGTGGCCTCATCCAGCACCAGCACTGCCGGGTCGGCCAGCAGCGACCGCGCAAAGGCCACCAGCTGCCTTTGTCCGGCTGACAGCAGGCTGCCCCGTTCCTGGACAACAGTGTCGTACCCCTGGGGCAGGGCGGAGATAAAGGTGTGGGCGTGAACAGCTTTAGCCGCCCTCACCATTTCTTCTTCCGGGGCGTCCGGTTTGCCAAACAGGATGTTCTCCCGGACCGTCCCGTTAAACAGGAAAGTATCCTGGAGGACGATGGCGATCTGTGAGCGCAGGGAGCTGATGGTAACCAGAGAAGTATCGATTCCGTCCAGCAGTATATGTCCGGAGGTGGGAAGATAAAAGCGGCAGAGCAGGTTAACCAGGGTGGTTTTGCCGGCGCCGGTGGGCCCAACCACCGCCAGGGTGCGCCCTGGCTGCACAGTAAAACTGATGTTGCGCAGCACTTCCTCCCCTTCCCGGTAGGAGAAACATACGTCCCTAAACTCTATGTGCCCCTTCAGCCTGGGGAGCGGAACAGCTCCGGGCGCATCGCGCTCCGGTTCAGTATCAAGGACGGTAAATATTTTCTCCGCGGCCGCCAGGGCCGATTGCAGGCCGTTGTATACCTGGGACAGGTCGCGGATGGGAGCGTAGAAACGCGCCACATAATCGAGGAAAAGGTACAGGGTACCTATGGGGATCAGGTTTTGGACCACCTGTCCCCCGCCATACCAGATCACAATGGCGGTGCCGAGGGCCCCCAATACTTCCACAAAGGGCAGAAACAGGGAAAACAGGGAGACCGCCTGCATATTGGCAGCGTAATTTTCCATATTAACCCTGTCAAAACGGCCGGCATTCTCTTCTTCACGGGTAAAGGACTGGGTAACGCGCACTCCGGAGATGCTCTCCTGCAGGTTGGCGTTGACATCTGCCATTTTTTCCCTGACCAGGCGGTAAGCGTGGAGCACCCGGTTGCGAAAATAAGTGGCTGCGATAACAAGCAAGGGCAGGGTGGTAAAAGTGAGGAGCGCCAGTTGCCAGTTTTCCCGCAGCATGATGACGATAATGCCGGCAAGCAAAAGGGTATCGCCCACGATGTGGGTAATGCCGCCGCTGATCATCTCGTTTAGCGCCTCGGTGTCGTTGGTCACCCGGGACATGATTTTACCGGTGGCTTGGCGGTCGTAGTAGCTGAAAGGCAGTCGCTGCAGATGCGAAAACAGCTGGCTGCGCAAACGGTAGATGGCATTTTGTCCGGCCACCGCCATCAGGTACTGCTGGCCGAAGGAGGAAGCCCAGTTCAGGGCATGGGTAAGTAAAAACAACCCCACCAGCAAAGTGAGACGCTGGGTGTCGGCGGTGGCGATGGCGGTGTCGATAGCCAGCTTCACCAGGTACGGTCCGGCCAGGGTAGTGGCCGAAGCTGCCGCCATCAGGAGGATGGCAACGACCACCCGCCCGCGGTACGGGCTGACGTAGCCAAGGAGCCGGCGCAATACCCCGGGATTAATGGGCGCGGCTTCATCCAGCGTTCGGGAGTGAAAAATCATGTGGTCCATACCACACCCCCTCCATCGCCGCGGCTGCTGCCCCTAAACTGAAGTTCACATATTTGGGCGTATAGCGGGCTGTTCTTTATCAATTCCCCATGCGTGCCCCTGGCCACCACTTCTCCGTCCGCCAGGACCAGGATCTGGTCGGCAGCCTGCACGGTGGCAATCCTCTGAGCAATAATGAAAACGGTCCGGCCGCGCATCAGGGTTTCCAGCGCCTCCCGGATCAGGTATTCGGTGCCAAGATCCACGTTTGACGTAAAGTCATCAAGGATCAGGATTTTAGGGTTTTTAAGCAGTGCGCGGGCAATGGCTATTCGCTGCTTCTGCCCCCCGGACAGGTCAATTCCGCGCTCACCCACCACCGTCCGGTAACCCTGGGGCAGAGCTTCTATAAAGTCGTGAATCTGGGCGGCACGGGCAGCGGCGATTATCTCTTCCTTGCCGGCATGCGGGTTGCCGTAACCGATGTTTTCGTAAATACTGGTGGAAAAGAGAAAGGTTTCCTGGGGTACAAGCCCGATGTGCTCGCGCAGGGACTGCCGGGTAAACTCCCGGATATCCCGGCCGTCTATGAGGATTCGTCCCTCTGTGGGGTCATAAAAACGGGGAAGCAGGTTTACCAGAGTGGTCTTGCCGGACCCGGTGGTTCCCACTATAGCTGTCTTTTGCCCGGCCGCGGCGGCAAAAGAGACGCCGCGCAGCGCCTCCACCCCCTCCCGGTAGGAAAAACTGACATTTTCAAAAACCACTTCGCCCCGCACATTCGAAAGAGTCACGGCACCGGGCAGGTCGTTTACCTCAGGCCTGGCATCCATCAGTTCAAAAACCCGCGCGGCGGAGGCCATGGCGCGCTGGGACAAATTAACCACCCATCCCAGCATGCGCATGGGCATCACCAGCATAAAGAGGTAGCTGTTGAAAGCCACCAGTTCGCCCAGCAGGAGATTGCCCCGGATTACTTCCCGGCCGCCGTACCAGAGGATGGCGGCGGCGGAAAGCCCGGTGAGAAAGCTGATAAACGGGAAGTAGTAGGCCCAAATGCGGACAGCGGCCAGGTTCTTTTGCAGCAGACTGTGGTTGCAGCGGTCGAATTTGGCAGACTCGCTGTCCTCCCGGCAGAAAGCCTTCACCACCCGGATGCCGGAAAGGTTATCCTGCAACACCGAAGTCAGCTCGGCCAGCTGCTCCTGGATGGCCTGGTAGGCGGGGCCTACCAGGCGCCCGAACCGGATAATAGCCAGAGTAATAACGGGCAGCGTCAACACGGTCAGTAGGGCCAGTTGCCAGTGCATGTTGAAAATGACTGCTATAACTCCCGCGAAAGTAAGGATGCCCTGGAACAGGTGGAGCAGGCCGAAGCCATAAAACCGTTTTAACATTTCCACGTCGGCGGTGGCCCGGCTCATCAGCTGGCCGGTCTGTGTCTTTTCGTAAAAGGAAAAGGACATTTCCTGCAGGTGCCGGAACAGGCTGCCCCGCATTTCATAGATGATGCGCTGGGCTACCCGTTCCATGGCGTAGCGCTGCAGGAAAGAGAAAACTCCCTTTATCACGGTAACCACCACCACCGCCAGGGCCAGCCAAGGCAGATAAAAAGCCCGCCCTCCCAGGATGGCCGTATCGATGCCGATGCGGAAAAGCTGTGGAACGGCCAGGCTCAGGGCCATCACCAGCACCACCGACAGCGTCGATGCCAGCACCCACGGCCAGTGGGGGACAAGCCTTGATATTAATCTTTTGAACATAGCGGAATCACCTTTTGGGCGCTCTTAAATTTTAAGCGTGTATACCCTCTGTAGCAACTCATAGACCCTGACCGCCTGGGCCTCGGTGAGCGTGCCGGTGCCGCAGCTGGGTGTCAGCATCATCTGTTTCCGCATCCTGGCGCCGTTCACCCCTTTTCTCTCCAGCACGGCCATGTACTCATCCAGCCGGGAAAGCAGCCTTTGGGCAGACTCTTCTTCCACCTCGGCCGAAGTAGGCACCAGGCCAAAGGCCAGGGCGCCACCCCCGGTCAGGAAGCAATCATAATCAGCGGCGTACAGTAAAAGCGAGGTGAAGTAGTGGTAAACATCTACGTTTACCAGGTCAAAGGGCAGGGTAAAGAGCAGAGACCAGTCCACACCGGCGCAGGCGTGAACACCGGCATAGGCGCCTTCAGTGTGTGCGGCTTCGATCAGGGGCAGCAGGCTCTCTTTAATGGTGCCTGCGGACAGACCCACGAAGGTGGATTGGCCAAAGCAGCAGATGCTGGGATCATCAATAAACAGGATGACCGGGAGGCCGAAAGCGCCAAGCTGCCTGGCCTGCCAGCGCACCTGCAGCGCCAGGCTCCGCACCAGCACGTCGCGCAGGTCATTACGGTAAAAAGCCGGTTGCAGTGTATGGTCCGTCAGCTGGAAACCTATGGTTACCGGGCCGCTCAGCTGTCCTTTCAGCGCTACGGCGGTGCCGGTGCCGCTTGAACGCAGCCTTTCCAGAAATCCGTAGAAACCGGCGGCCTCGCCTTCCGGGAAGCCGAATGCCGATGAGGGGTCCCCGTTCTCCAGCACTTCTTCGTAAAACCTGGTCAGTTTATCCAGCCAGTCGTTGGCGGCGGTGTCAAAATAAGGCCGCCCGTTCTCAGTCTTTACCAGTCCACGCTCCAGGAGCGGTGACAGGTACTGCCGTACAAACCCCTCTTCCTCGCCGCCAGCGGGCAGCTGCGGCCAGTGAGGGACTTCCGGCAGGTGCCGGAAGACCAGATCCAGCGCCGGTGCCGCTTCGCGGTGAGGCAGGCTGCCGATACCGGTAGCAAACCCGTAAAAGGCTTTCTCCATATTCTACCCTTCCATCCTGAATTTACTGACCGCGCGGCGCAGTTCCTTCATTTTTTCCCGGTTCATGCACATCAGGCCGTATTCCAGGCTGTCCACCAGTGCCAGCCAGCTGGCCTCAATAACATTGTATGACACCCCCACCGTGCCCCAGGATTTTTTCTTTTTTTCGTTGCGCGTTTCGATCAGCACGCGCACCTTGGCACCGGTGCCGTCCTTACCGTCCAGGACCCGCACCTTGTAGTCCACCAGCCTGATATCTTTAAGTTCCGGAAAAACCTGCTCCAGCGCCTTACGCAGGGCCTGGTCAAGAGCGTGCACCGGTCCGTTGCCTTCACCGGCGGTGAGATACTCCCTGTCGCCGATTTTCAGCTTCACCGTGGCCTCGGAAACAATATTGCCATTCTCTCCCCTTTTCTCCACGATGGTGCGGAAACCCTGCAGCTCAAACAGGCGCTGGTGCGTCTTGAACGCCTTCCAGATCAAAAGCTCAAAAGAAGCCTCCGCTCCCTCGAACTGGTACCCCTGGTACTCCAGTTCTTTCAGCGTCTCCAGCACCTCTCGGGTTTCGGGGGTTTCCTTGGTCAGATCCAGGTTGTTCTCACGGGCTTTGTATAGCACATTGCTCTTGCCGGACAGCTCAGAAACAAGAACGCGCCGCTTATTGCCCACCAGTTCCGGCTCAATGTGTTCGTAAGTATGGGCGTGTTTCAGGACCGCATCCACGTGGATACCACCCTTGTGGGCAAAAGCGTTGGCTCCGGTATACGGCTGCTGGTCCTGGGAGCCCAGGTTAGCCAGTTCGGCCACAAACCGGGAAAGCGCGGTCAGTTCCTCCAGCTGTTGCGGCTGCACCACCGGTATATTCAGCTTAAGCTGGAGGTTGGGAATAATTGTACACAGGTTGGCGTTGCCGCACCGCTCACCGTAACCGTTTACAGTCCCCTGGATCTGGCTGATGCCCATGCCGGCGGCGATAATGGAGTTGGCCACCGCCATGCCGGCGTCATCGTGGGCGTGAATACCAAGCGGTACTTTAACCTGCTCCTGAACGGCACGGATCACTTCCTGCAGGGTTAATGGCATTACCCCACCGTTGGTGTCGCAGAGCACAATCAGGTCGGCACCGGCTTTTTCGGCCGCCAGCACGGTAGCCAGAGCGTATTCGGGGTTTTGCCGGTAACCGTCAAAAAAATGCTCGGCGTCGAATATAACTTCACGCTGTTTTTCTTTGAGAAAAGAGACGGTATCTGCAATCATTGCCAGGTTCTCCGCCAGGGAGGTGCCAAGGGCTTCTGTGACATGGAAGTCCCAAGACTTGCCAAAGACGGTCACTGTTCCCGTCTCCGCCGAAAGCAGAGCCTGGATGTTCAAATCATCCCGGACGCTGATACCGGGCCGTCGGGTGCTGCTAAAGGCCGTTATTCTGGTCTTTTTCAGTTCCAGCTGGCGCACTTTGCGGAAAAATTCCATATCTTTGGGATTGGACCCGGGCCAACCGCCCTCGACATAATCGATGCCGAAGGCGTCAAGGCGCTGGGCTATTTTCAGCTTGTCACTGACCGAAAAAGAAATCCCCTCCCGCTGTGCTCCGTCCCGCAACGTAGTGTCATAAATTGTCAGTCTGTTCACAGGGTTCCCTCCCGACAAAGCAAAAAAAATTGCTTTCTGCTAAAGTCGCCTGAAATAAATTAGGATAATTATACTATACGCCTTTAAGCCTGTCCAGAATAACTGACGCTTTTTCTTCAATTCGTAATTTAACCGAATTTGACATAATGCGTAAATAAAGAGAGCAGGAAGATGTTAT
>DYEY01000014.1 GCA_020725465.1 Dethiobacter sp. | reverse complement strand
CCAGTCCCTTCGGCCAATAAGTAGGAAAGTCATGCTAGCCAGGCAATCATCCCCGCTGGTGTGTTCACCTCGTAACGCTCTACGTGCCATTCTCTTACCCGGCAGCACCCGAATCCACGGCGCTTCCTCTTCCCCAGGCGAACCTCACCCTTTTCTAGGCCCTGCAAGGCCAGGACAAAGGCCTGGCGCAATTCATTCGGGTGCTCCTTTGTCACCAGCAACTCAAAAGACAGAGGAAATTCGGTACCCGCTTCTAGCAGTTCAATATCAAACCTCTTTTTTTCTTCAGCGTTGCGAGTCTGTGGGTCTATGGCCACTCCGTCACGGACTTCTACCCGGGGCTTTTCGCCTAGGGCGTCATCTGCCACGAGCAGGCTCTGCTGACTCTCCTCATCGCTGACCGGTTTCTTTGCGCCACGGAAGTCTCGCGGCGGAGTTCCGAAGAGTATCTCAGCCAACCTAGTATCCTGGGCTCGAAGGTAGTTGCGCAAGGCTCCGGCAATGGAAGTCCCGGTGAGTAAGGCTCTGCCCTCCAGAGGATCCAACAGCAAGGGTATATCGAGGGGTCCATCGGCATCACCGTTGCCTAGGTGAGTCGGGGTCTCCAGCACCAGGATACCACGGACCACAATACGTTCCTGAATCCCACGCGGGTTTTGCCATTGGGCACTCATGCTGCACCTCCTCCCGATTGCTTTTCCTTGATGGTCCTCTGCAACAGTGCGTCCAGCAGGCGCATCGTGTATTCTACCCTGATTGTATCGTTGGGGCTCGCTTTCACACCAGCCACAGATGGAACCTCCCACCCTTGGGGCTCCAGGTAATCACGCCACAGCGTGTCCTTGTCTATCCCATCTCTTAACCACGTCATGAACCGCTGGCCGCCGACTCTGACTCGCTCAAACTGTACTCTTGCATCCTTGGTCAGTCTCGCCAAGTGATCGATAAGCAGCCTCGGATTGCCTTCTCGCCACGCACGGAGAACGACCAGACGAAGCCGCGAAAGCTGCGTGTTCTTGATTGAAGCCAGGTTACTGATGGTCAGACGATTCAAGGCCTCGAGTAACTTCCGGTCTAAAACGGCACGCAACCTTCGCTCCGCCATCTGGCTGGCCAGCAGAACACTTCCTTCGGAAAGTTGAACCTGATCGAACTTGGCCGCACTTGGTAACCTCCTCAGCCGCAGTTCTGCTTGGGTATCCCAATTCACAGCGATACGGCCGAACCCATCCAGCCGCCGCTCGCCGATGCCTTCTTGGACCAGTACCTCAAGCCTCTTCAAATCTATGTCCGAGGCCCTATATACGAACGTACTGCCGGCCCGCAAAGCCGGTGCCTGCATGGATGGGAGTCCCCACTTCCGGTTAAAGCCCCCCGCGATGCACGTTCGGCAAAAGGCCCGTACACGGGTCCAGCCCAGCACGACGTCCAGGTTCGTTATGAATTGACCAGAATCCGGGTGACGCAGAATGGTGTCACTTAGCAAAGTCAGAACGACGATGTCCTCATCGCAATCACCGTCGGAGTCGTATTCACGCCAGTTCTCTACCAGGTGTATGTTCTCAAAGCGTACCAGTCCGTACCCGGCACTCCGGGAGCCCCCGATGCGTGTTGGCTCTATTTCGAGTAGCGTCCGCAAGGTTTGCAGGTCGTTCTGGTTATCCGATAGAATGGCGGTACTGAACAGTTGGCCCGGCGCAATTGCTTCATACCGGTAAACGAAGCTCTTCCCCTTACGCTTCACATTACGATCCTCACTGGCGTTGTGAACAGAGACGTAAGCGCACGGTTCAACCACTTCTAACTGAGAGCCTGTGCGCCAGCAAAACGCCCCCGGCAGTAGGACAAGGTTACCTACGTCCTCCCTGGGTGTCACAGCAAAGTTGTAAACCGTGGCTCCGGGCGTGGCTTGGTCATCCCTGGCTACTAACCAGGAGAGAGGCTTTGGTAAAGTGCGTTGTCCCAGCCGGTTAGTAGGATAGGCGTTGAGGTAGACAACCGTTCCGTCAAAAAACAGGCGGCGGCAGGCAGGATCGTCTGCCGCATCGGATACTGAGTGGTTCTGCAGGTACCGGTCAATGAGGAGACCTCGCAACACACTGCCAGTGATAAAGGTATTAGAGGTTGCGCTGTTTTCCTCACCCGCCCCCGGCCGAGCTACCAGCACAGGCTCGATCGTACGGATATCGAAAGTTAAGGCCTTCATACGAGGACCCCCTCGCGGAATACCCTAAAGTACTGCTCGGTAATCGGTCGCCCAGAGGAATCCAGAAGTTCCGCCTTCAACCGACCTCGGCCCCGGTTGCGCCCTGTCCCCGCTCGTCGGAAAGCCTTCACACACGCCGCCAATAATGCGAGGTCGTCTTGGGAAGGAGCTGCGGAGAAGTCCAAGTGCGCTTGAAACGGGGTCCCCCGCAAGACAACCCGGACAGTCCGCAAAGTATGTTCCAGAGGGACACCGATATCGTCCATCGCCGTCTGGCGCCGCAGGGTAGTAATGGACTCCAGCACTTCTTGCGGCTTGAGGTTGCCATTTTCGACATCTTGCCTGATAGCTGCACGCAAATCGTCAGGCAACCGGGCATCTCCTACGGCCATCAAAGCGTTGTCCTCCAGGCCGCTGCCCGGGCGCCCAAAGAGCCGGTGGGCTGCTGCTTGCCACCGCGGCTTAACACTATCCGGTACAGCAGCCAGGATCTCTGCGCATTCGCCAACCAGAAGTCCCTTGAGTGACCGTCCACCCAGCAAAGGACAACCGCACTCATCGTGCTGGGCCTCTACGTCCACTACGCCAGCCACGCCATCGCCGCGTCCGAAAGTCGCATCGCTCTCCAGAACAAAGCGCAAGACGTATTTGGTCATACTCCCTCTCCTTCTAAAGGAACGAAAAAGTCCATCGCTTCGATGGCGTCGAAATAGCCACATTTCCCTCCCTGCCAGCCTTGAGACGCCATATCCGGACGTTCAGGGATGAGGGGCAGGCTCGGTCCGTGCACTCTTTGAAAATGTTCAACGGCATCTGGTCCGAACCGCAGTGCATCACGGAGAGCTCTTAGCTTATTACGTCGGGCGGCCCACTTGCCGCACCTAAACTCCCGAACGATTCGGGCAAACGTATTCCACGACCGCCAATCCTGTTCCGGGCTGGTCAACCGGATCGGACGCATAAACAGCTCGCCGGCTTCCACGGTATAATCGCGGTTCCGAATCTCTGCCAGATCGCGTAGCACCCCACCAACCGCAAAGTGCCAGTCCATTACCGTAACGCCCTCCTCTTCGTACGGAGGGCCTTGCCGTTCTAGGACGTACGCTTTGGCCGACCCGCAGAGAGCCTCTGCCAGAGCGTAAGCCCGCGCAAAAGGGTAGTGGGTCTTGACAACGGCTATTCCTGCCCTGGAATAGGCCGGCTTTCCGTCCCCCAGAACATGTGAGGAAAACTGCTCCAGGTAGTAAGCCGCGACGGTCAGTCCTAATCGCCCATCGCACACGAAAGTCACATCGTCCCCCCCGAAAACGATTGGTCGGAAGGGAAGTTTGTCCTCTCTCAACTTTATGGGCCCGATGCTCCTTTCCCCTCCCTCGTCGATTCGTACAGCAGCCACCAGACGCTCCACAGTTTTCCTTAAAGCGGTCATCCCAGCTCGCTGGATGGAAAGGGAAAAGGCTCGCATTTCCCGAATATAATCACGGTTTTGGGTGGCATTAGGAAAACGCTTGAGCAGAGCTCGGACCCGACTACGCATACCATTCCCGTCTGTGTGAATGACGGCTACATAACTCGATTCGCCTCTAGTACGGCCAAAATCGTCGAAGTCTTTGGCCGGGCTGTAACCATGCCAGTCTACCAATCTTACTAGCCGTTGATGGGCTTGCTCCTCAACTCGTAGTTTGGCCTGGACCTCTGCAGAAATGAGCCGTCCCTCATACTCGTCAACAGCCGGCAAATCACTAAATGAACAAGAGGCCGTAACTCCGAGCCCTAACATGGGCACTGGGAATATCCGCTCTCGCTTCTCTTGGGCGAGGCGGGACATTATCTTGCTAACAGACCCGTTTTCCCCGCCGAGCGGGTCATCCCAGTCAAGCTCCAAGCTGGTGACAACAACATTCAGGCCCGGCGCTTCCATTAATACACGACGCGTAAACCTCTTAGCAAAAGTGATGGCACTTTCATCATCGACGAAGAGTATTAAGGCGTTTCCTCCGCCAACGTAAATGACCTCAGACTTCAAGTCACCGTCTTCAATTTGTTCTTGGTCGTTGAAGGGACATTCTTCGTCATCCGGAGCAACTACATTGTGGGGCCTAGGTAGTGCATCCACCACCCATTTCCTCGACGCGCAATCCACGAGATAGGAGGCTCCCACATTCTGCCTCAGGTTGTTGGTACCAAAGCAGTAGTCCTGTATGCCGCCCACATCCACGACGGTCAGCGTGTATCGCTTCATAGTTTCGCCCCCAGGTCATTCGCGGTTTCAAACCATTTCTTCAGCTTAGCTTCTAATCTCTCAACATCACGCAAATCTCCAACACCGAAGACCTCAACCCGACCCTCAGTGAACCAGTCCTCCTCTATCTCGTGTTGCAGCGCTTCTGAGTCGGGGTAAAACGAGACCAGCCCTGTACGCGCCTCGTCCCCACCTATCTGACGGGCACGCACGTAGATCTCCAAGAGATGTTCTTTGCAATGGTCTTTGTTTCGCGAGGCAATGCACGAAATAGCAAACAATTGATAGCCCTTAACGGCTGCAACGTCCAGTTCCAAGTGTTGGGTTTTCTTCTCGTCTCCCACCTGGTAGCGTCTCTTCGGTTTCAGACTGACCTTGTAGTCATGGATCCCGGCTTCTGGTGCCAGACAGTGAAGGATCCAAAAAATGTAATGTTCCAACCATTTTGACTTAAACCAGTCAAGGCACGAACCGAGGCTGTCGTATCCGAGCTTACGTGCGACCGCTTCCGGTGTGGCTGATCCGCCACACAACTTGTCAAACGCTCTCTGGACTTCTTCGAGGTAAGGGGAGCGAAAGGTATCAGTACCCGGCAAACTGCTGCAACGTGTGTTGTTGATCCATTCCCTCCACGCTTCCCACGCCTCTATGTGTACCTTAACTAAGGTTTGATAGAACTCTGGGTGAAAGTTGGGACTGGGCGTCTGCTCAGACTGATAACCGTGCAAAGATAGCATTTCGCTTATACTGACGGCGACTTCGTTCCCGACCGGGATCGGGCGAGTGCTTGTACTTACTATCAAGGACAGCGTCCTTGCGTCCAGATAGCTGAAGATGGCCTTCGGAAAGGCTGCTTCCACCGCCCGGTACGTATGAACAGCCATCGGTTTGGTTCCCCCGGTGTAGTTCAGCCCCACGGATACACCGGGAGGAACATCTCTAGCCAGGCTTTGAGCGAGGTCTCTGACTTGTCGAAACACTATTACCTCGTTGGACTCATCTATCTCACGGGGTACTACCTGCACTCCTGGGCGCTTCTTCTTGATGGCAGCACCCAGCCGCTCTGCTACCTTGGCCGTACCGTGGGCCCCCCCAGAGTGCAGCAGGTATATTGTGCCGTTATCTTTCGCCAAGAGCAGAGCGGCCACGTAGTTGGGTAGGGGGTTGGTCCCCACGAGCAGCAACAGACGGTCCGTTTGATATGCTGCCCAGTTGCTCAACTCTAGCGCCCCCATTCGCGTGCTTCTACTCAAAGACAGCGGAGGCTTCGTCCTTGAGAGGCACACGCACCTTATACAGCCACACGCTATCATAGCCACAGGTGAGGTCTGCAAGCCTGCCTTTATGAAAACCCTTTCTACCCTCTTGCCTGTTCTTTTCGCGCCGCACTTGTCGAATTCCTCCGACATATCGTGGCGGACCCAGGGCTTCCAAGCCGTCACATAACCCGACCAACCACTGAGGAGGCTAGAACTAGTTCTAGCTACTACAGGGAGCGAGGCGTAGAGCAACCTCATGCTGGCTAGAAAAGGCACGGTGAACCGCTCCAGCAGCTGTGCTGGGCGAGGAGCACGTGCGGTTGACTCCCTTCCCGTCCGGGTCCTCCGAAGAAGACGCCCGGATGCCAATCTACCCATCGGGAGCCCTGCGTGCCCCCTGCTGGCAGAGCGCCGGCCAACTGATGAACAGACTGGCAGTACACGTCAGGTTTCCCTGCGGCTCCTGCGCCCGGCCGAGCAGCAACCCCGCAGACTCCCTGCGAGCGCGCTCGCCGCAGTACGAGCAGTCTGCACAATGCCACAGCTTGGGACACAATGGCTCCTCAGGAGACGGCAGCCAGCGCGGACCCCTCTAAGACCGTGGTCAGAGGGCGAAGTCTTCGCGCGTGATGCAGGTTTCTGTGCCGGCCTCCGCCTCTCGCCCGGCTGCGCGGGCGGCCGCGCGGTCGCACACCTCCTTGATCTCCGCCGGGCTCATGCCCTCGGCCGCCCGCGCCAGCTCGTT
>DYEY01000078.1 GCA_020725465.1 Dethiobacter sp. | reverse complement strand
TAAAAAAAATATTGATGCTCAGAACGATACCATAGAAAGCCGCGAAGCAAGACTGGGTAGTCATACGCCAAAGACAGTGGGAGGTCCGAATGTACAACCGGCAAGTAAATCCATCGTCGAACCGTATAGGGAAACGGTTATGGCCATGGTGAAGTCAGGCGGAAATCACAGAACGATATACCCGGTGTAAACGGTCAATAAAAATGCAGCAATTTCGGCCATTTAAAATGCAGCACATGAATGAATTGCTAACGAGAGATTTTAGTTTTCGCTGTAGCAATATATTTTAATTTTATAAATTTTATTAGAGGAAAATAAATCTAAACGGCGAATTCAGAATATAAAGTCAATTGGAGGGAGGGAATGGTTTGCGGGAGGCGGTAATTGTAGAAGCTGTCAGGTCACCAATGGGGCGGCGCAACGGTTCGCTCCGGGGAATGCGCCCGGACGACCTGGCGGCTGCGGTCATCAATGCGCTGCTGGACAGAACGGGTATCAACCCGTACCTGGTGGAGGACCTGATTATGGGCTGTGTGACCCAGGTAGGCGAGCAGGGTTACAATGTGGCGAGGACAGCCGGCCTGATTTCCCGCCTGCCGCTGGAGACGGCGGCAGTGTCCTTAAACCGCATGTGCGGCTCCGGACTGCAGGCTTTTAACTTCGCCGCCCAAGGCATTATTGCCGGCATGCATGACTGTGTGCTGGCCGCCGGGGTGGAGAGCATGACACGGGTGCCCATGGGCTCCGACGGCTCCACCTTCAGCGAACAGCTCACCGGTAAGTATAACATTGTTATGCAGGGCTTCTCAGCGGAGCTGATCGCCGAAAAATGGGGTATACCCCGGGAAGAACTGGACCTTTTTTCGTACCACAGCCACCGGAAGGCGGTGGAAGCCGCCCGGGCGGGCCGCTTCCGGCGGGAAACGGTGCCGGTGGAGGGGCTCGATAAGGAAGGCAACAAATTCATCTTTGATGCAGACGAGACGCCCCGGCCCGACACCACCCCGGAAAAACTGGCAGCGCTCCAGCCGGCGTTTAAGCAGGACGGGGTGATTACGGCGGGCAACTCCAGCCAGATCAGCGACGGGGCGGCGGCCGTACTGGTAATGTCCCGGGAGAAAGCGGAAGAAGCAGGCTTAAAACCCCGCGCCCGGTTTGTCAGCTCCGCCGTGGCCGGCGTCGACCCTACCCTGATGCTGACCGGCCCCATCCCCACCACCCGCCTGGCGCTCAAAAAAGCCGGGCTTACCATGGCTGATATCGATATCTTTGAAATAAACGAAGCTTTTGCTCCGGTGGTGCTGGCCTGGGCCAGGGAACTGGAACCGGATATGGCCAAGGTAAACCCGGTGGGCGGTGCCATCGCGCTGGGTCACCCTCTGGGCTGCAGCGGTGCCCGCCTGCTGGCAACCCTGCTGCACCAGCTGGAGGATACCGGCGGCCGGTTCGGGCTGATTTCCATGTGTATCGGCTGGGGCATCGGCATCGCCACCATCATTGAGAGGCTGCCCTGAAAAATCAAAATAAAGACAGGAGGAGTATCATGTCTATCCAGGAAACACTGGCTACCCTGAATGAAAGGTTTGGCTCCCGCAAGTTTGACGGTCCCGAGGTTTACCAGTTCTGCCTGAGCGGAGACGGCGGCGGCGATTTCTACTTTAAGGCGGTGGACGGTAAAGGCGTGGTAACCGAAGGCATGGCCGAATCAGCCAATCTCACTATTTCCATGACGGCGGAGGATTTCAACGATATGCTGGCGGGGAAACTGAACCCCACCGTGGCCTTTATGTCCGGCAAGCTGAAAGTGAAGGGCGACATGATGCTGGCCATGAAACTGCAGAGCTTGCTGTCCTGAACCTGTATATCCCGGCCGGGCCGGGATTTTTATTAAAGGGAGGAGAGATAAGATGCTAAGCGGAAAAGTAGCGCTGGTGACCGGGGGGTCCCGGGGCTTGGGCCGGGCAGACGCCCTGGCTTTGGCCCGGGCCGGAGCCGATGTGGTGCTGACGGATATTTTGCTGGAAAGCGAGGAGGGGACGGCGACGGCGGAAAAGTATGGTCCGCTTAACCAGTTCCTGAAATCTGCGGGTGCCGTCTATACCGAAAAGACCTGCGCCGAGATAAGAGAAATGGGTCGCCGGTCAGCGGCCTTTAAGCTTGATGTTACCGACCGGGCAGAGGTGGCCCGGGTTTTTAAGCAGGTCAGGGAGGAGTTCGGCGGCATCGACATCCTGGTAAATAACGCTGCCACCCTTGACCACGTCGCCCAGATTGAAAATCAAAACGACGCTTTCTTTGACCGGGATGTTCAGGTTAACCTGACCGGGACCTACAACTGCAGCAAGGCTGCCTGGCCCTACATGAAAGAAAAAGGCTGGGGCCGCATCATCAACATGGCCTCGGTGGCCGGGACGCTGGGTGGCTTCGGCCAGGCCAGCTACTCCGCCACCAAGGCTGCGGTTATCGGCCTGACCAAGAGCCTGGCCCTGGAGGGCGCCCGTTACAATATAACGGTCAACGCCATCGTGCCGGGTATCATTGCCACAGAAGCCTTTAAAATGGGCAACCCCAAGATGAACGAGCGGATTATCGCCAGGACCGCCTTCAAACGGCCCGGCGAACCGGAGGACATTGCCAATGCCGTTGTGTTCCTGGCCTCCGACAACGCGAAATACATAACCGGGATCGAGCTCTATGTCTCGGGAGGCATTGAGCTGTTCACCTTCTAGAGGAGGTATAACTGTGACAGTTGCTTTTGAACCAGACAGCCGCCAGCAGGCTTTAATCAGGCTGGCCCGGGATTTTGCCCGCACAGAGATCCGCCCTGTTGCCGCTGACTATGATAAAAGCGGCGAATTCCCCTGGCCGGTGGTGGAAAAGGCCTGGGAGGTGGGCCTGTTTAACCTGAGCGTGCCTGAAGAATACGGCGGTGGCGGCCTGTCCGGACTGGACGTCTGCCTGGTGTCCGAGGAGCTCTCCTGGGGATGCGCCGGCATCGCCGCCTGCATCAGCATTAACGACCTGGCCTGCATCCCCATCGTACTGGCGGGCAGTGAAGAGCAGAAGAGAAGACTGCTTGGTAAAATCAACCGTGACCGCAAACTGGTGGCACTGTGCGTCACCGAACCGGAGGCCGGTTCCGACGTGTCGGCCATCAGCACCACTGCTGCCCGCCAAAAAGATGGTTACCTCCTGAACGGTACCAAGTGTTTTATCACCAACGGCTCGGTTGCCGACTATTACGTCGTGTTCGCCAAGACCGACAAAGCGAAGGGTCACAAAGGTATCTCCGCTTTTGTGGTGGACCGCTGCTCACCCGGGGTCAGCGCCGGTAAGAAAGAAGACAAAATGGGGCAGCGCGCCTCCGACACCAGCGAAGTGGTCTTCCGGGACGTCTTTGTCCCGGAGGCCGACCGCCTGGGCGGTGAAGGAGAGGGCTTCCGCCTGATTATGTCCACCTTCAACCGCTCTCGCCCCGGTGTAGCCGCCTCGGCGGTGGGCTTGGCCCGCGCCGCCATGGAGCACGCCCTGGCCTATGCCAAAGTGCGCAGCCAGTTCGGTATGCCCATCATCTACCACCAGGCTGTCATGTTCATGCTCTCCGACATGGCCCGGGAGATCGAGAGCGCCCGCCTGTTGGCCTGGAAGGCTGCCTGGCTCGCCGACTGCGGCCGCGACAACGCCATGGAGGCAGCCATGGCCAAGGTTGCCGCCGCCGACGCCGCCATGCGCATCACCACCGACGCTGTCCAGATTCACGGCGGTTACGGCTACATGAAAGAATACCCAGTGGAGAAACTTATGCGCGATGCCAAAGTCCTCCAGATCTACGAAGGCACCTCCCAAATCCAAAAGCTCCTTATCATGCGCTCCCTTCTCAAAACCTGATGCCACGGTGCCACAGGTGCCACAGGGACGGTTCTTTTGTCACCTCCCAGGCTGGTGCATAGCGGGGAGCCACAGGGACGGTTCTTTTGTCACCTCCCAGGCTGGTGCATAGCGGGGACGATTCTTTTTTAAAAATTGCACTGTTTTGCCGGTTCGCCCGGCTTTTTTTACGTTTGACTAATACAGAAACCTTGTATATGCTTAAAACTGAGGTGAGCTAAAGTAAAACGTTGAGATAGGAGGTTATACCATGTCCATGGCAGAACTGGCGCGCCGCGTCAAAGAATCCTCGCTCAGACTGGCCGCCACCGGCAGCGAGGTGAAGAATAAGGCTCTGGCCAACATAGCGGCGGCCCTGAATGATAAAAAAGCGGAGATTGTCAGGGCCAACAATGAGGACCTGGAGCGCAGCAAGCAGGAAAACCTGGCGGCTCCGCTTTTAAAAAGGCTCAGGTTTGACGAGGCCAAGATTGCCGATGTGGTGGACGGCATCCACAGTTTAATCGGCCTGGATGACCCGGTGGGAAAAACGCTGCTGGCCACTGAGCTGGATGAGGGACTGGAATTATACCGGGTAACCTGCCCCATCGGTGTCATGGGCATTATTTTTGAATCCCGCCCTGATGCCCTGGTGCAGATATCTACCCTGTGCCTGAAAAGCGGCAACGGCGTTTTGCTCAAAGGCGGCTCCGAGGCCCGGGAGACTAACCGGATACTGGCAGAAATCATCATCAGTGCCGCCGTAGAAGCCGGAATACCGGCCGACTGGGCAGCGCTGCTGGAAACCCGAGCTGACGTCAGCGACATGCTGAAGATGGACAAGTACATTGACCTTATCATCCCGAGAGGTTCCAATGACTTTGTCCGCTACATCATGGACAACTCCCGAATCCCAGTTCTTGGCCACGCCGACGGTATCTGCCACTGCTACGTGGATGAGGAGGCGGACCTGGAAATGGCGGCAAGAATTGTGGTAGACTCCAAGACCCAGTATGTGGCGGTCTGCAACGCCACTGAAACCTTGCTGGTGCATGAGAAGATAGCGTCCCGCTTCCTGCCGTTTCTGAAGAACCTGCTGGACAAAAAGGGCGTGGAACTGGTGGGATGCCCGAAAACCCGGGCCTTCATTACCGTCGGCGCCGCCAGCGAAGAGGACTGGAAAACCGAGTACCTTGATTACAAGATGTCGGTAAAATTGGTAGCGGACCTGGACGAGGCCATAGAACATATCAACACCTACGGTTCCGGACATACCGATACCATCGTGACCGCAAACAAAGAGAAAGCCGCCCGCTTTATGGATGGCGTGGACTCGGGCAACGTCTTCTGGAACTGCTCCACCCGTTTCAGCGACGGCTTCCGCTATGGTTTCGGTGCCGAAGTTGGAATCAGCACCGGCAAGATCCATTCCCGCGGACCGGTGGGTCTGGACGGCCTGCTTATTTACAAGTACAAATTAATCGGCAATGGCCATATTGTGGAGGAATATTCCAACCGTACCAGGACATTTAAACACAGGAAACTTAACAAGGAATTCAAACTGTAAGTACAGGCTTACGGAAAACCGGGTTGAAACCAACGAACCACGCCCAGCCGGAGGCGGGGAACTTTCCACCCAGGAGCGGTACCGGCTGCGGCGGGGAGCCCACCGCATTATTTGTTCCTGACCACGGAATAGGCGGCCAGGGCGATAGAAGCCATTTTGCCGTAGGGTGGCTCGTTGCGGGAGGTAAGGATGACCGGGCGCTTGGCGCCCAGCACCAGTCCCGCCATCTTGCCCGAGGCAAAGTAAATGATTGCTTTGCCCAGAAGGTTCCCTGCCTCAATGTTGGGAACCACCAGCAGGTCGGCGCGGCCGGCCACCGGGCTGACCAGCCCTTTATGCACCGCCGCCTCGTAATTAATGGCCACATCCAGGGCGATGGGGCCGTCCACCACCACGCCCTGTATCTCACCCCGCTCCGCAGCCAGCTTCAGTTCCAGGGCATCCACGGTGGACTGCACCTTGGGGTTGACTTTTTCGTTGGCGGTAAGCACGGCCACGTAAGGCTTCTCCATGCCGATGGAATGGAGGAAAGACACGGCGTTTTCCAGGATGGCTTTTTTCTGGGTCAGGTCCGGGCTCACGTTAAGCCCGCCGTCGGTCATGTATATAAGCCGATAGTAACCGGGTATCTCGTAAACCGCCAGGTGGCTTAGTATCCGGTCAGTGCGCATGCCACCCTCAGGATTAAGAACAGCGCGCAGAAAGTCAGCGCTGTTGACCATGCCTTTCATTAATATGTCAGCACCGCCCTCCGCCACCAGCCGCACCGCTTTGTCAACCGCCTGCAGCGGGTCGGCAACGTTAACGATTTCAATGCCTTTCAGGTTGACGCTGTTGGTCATGGCCAGCCGCCAGATGCGCTCTTCGTTGCCGACCAGCACGAAGTCGACGATGTCTTCTTTCCTGGTTTCCCGTACAGTCTGCAGGACTGTCTCCTCCGCTGCCGCCGCCACGCAAAGCCGGCATTTATCATGCTTTTTGACCGCGGTGAATACCTGATGGTAGTTTTCAAAACTCACCGAAATCCCTCCTGACTCCCGGTTCTGATTAAGCCCGCCCCGTTTCCTGGTGTATTTTTTTAACTGATATATTCTTTACATCGCGCCATAATCCTGTCCTGTGCCTGCTGCAGGATACAGATTACTTTTCTGTTTAAATGCCACAATCCGGTATAGGCCATAAACCGCCGCCGGCACCAGCACGGCCAGCAGCAGAAAAAGACCTGTATAAGCTAAAAGCAGGCGGTCCGGAGGTTTTGCCAGAAAAAAGACTGGGATGTGCCGTATTTTTGCCACGGCTACCCCGCATGCGGTTTCCCTTGGAGAGAATAAAAGTCTTTACTGTTTGCCAATATAGTTGTAATATGCAATTAAAAACCTGATGAGGTGACCTATGACTGAATTGCCAAACGGTTGCCCCGAAGATTGCTGCCTGGAAGAAACCGGGGATTTGATGCAGAGGCTGGTGCGCACCTTAAACCTGTTTGAGCGGGCGACCCTGACGCGCCACGGCTTCACATTCAGCCAGTGTTATACCATGCTTAACATCTACGACGCCAAAGTGGTGACGATGAACCAACTAAGTACCAGGATGAACCTGGACACCAGTACGATGACCCGGATAGTAAACACATTGCAGAGGGATGGTTACCTGCAAAGGGAGCGGAACCCCGATGATCTCCGTGTTGTGCTGATCAGGTTGACCGGTAAAGGAGAGCAGGCTGCCGAAGAGCTGGCCCGGGAGGTCAAAGACTTCTACCGGAGGATATTATGTCAGCTCCCCGCAGGCGAAGTGGAAAAAGTGCTGGCTTCGGTCCAACTGCTGCTGGAGGCATTCGCCAAAGTCAGGCCATTTTGCTGCTGAAGTTACAGTGAAATAGGTACTGCAAACTCTGAACAAAACATATTTGGGGTAAAATTAATTTTCCCATTTCAGCAGGAGCTTGGAATTATCTGCCGAAAAAGAAAATAAGACGTGACATTAATGTTTAAACAGTGCTACTTTTAAAAGCAAAACGTAACAGGATGATAAAATATGGACAAAAAACTCTTTGACCACAACGCTCTGTTTTTACAAAAACCTTCTTACTGGCTGGAGGCCTGGCAGGAATACCGCAGGCAATCCCTTAAAAGCCGCAGAATCATGCCGGACTTAAAGTGCTGGGAACAAATGGCGGGCAGAATTAAACAATGGACTGAAGAAGACAGGACAAAGGCAA
Organism: Dethiobacter sp.; assembly: GCA_020725465.1. Taxonomy (GTDB): domain Bacteria; phylum Bacillota; class Dethiobacteria; order Dethiobacterales; family Dethiobacteraceae; genus DYEY01. The sequence goes on along the minus strand of DYEY01000078.1, from coordinate 4,346 downwards.
GGGTAAAAAGAATCTTAGCCTGGCTGGAACAGCAGGGTATTGTTTTTTCGGGAGCCCGCATCCTGGATATCGGTGCCGGGGCCGGATCGTTCGCCCTGCCTTTTATGAAACTGGGAGCACGGGTAGTGGCTCTGGAGCCGGTGGAGGAGCTGGCAAAGGTTCTGGTTGATAAAGCGGAAAAGAAAAAAGAGGACGCGCTCTCCCTGGTGAGTATACCGTGGGAGGACGTCTGCCTGGAAAAGGAAGGGTTTACCGGTCAGTTCGACCTCGTTTTTGCCTCACTGACACCGGGTATCCACGATGAAGGAACATTAGAGAAAATGATGGGCTCCTCCCGCAGGTGGTGTTTTCTCTGCGAATCCGCCGGCAGGCGGCACAATGGTGTTCAGGAAGAGCTATGGCGCCGTATATTCCACGAGAACATGCCGCTGCCGGAGTATAATATTTTTTTCCCCCTGAATTATCTGTACGCGCTGGGATATTACCCTTCACTTACCCTGTGGACAGAGAATTGGGTGGAGGAATCGCCGGTTGATGAAGCAACAGACAAATTATGCCGTTTTTTTGCCATGTACACTGAACTTACGCCGAAAATAAAAGATATTGTTGCCGGCTATGTTTTCCGGCATCAAGACAAAGGTGTGTTCAGGGAGGAATGGCATGTCCTCCTGGGGATGATCCTCTGGGATGTAAATATAAAATGGCCAAACTTACCAAAAAAAGTATAATAAATTGTCATATATTGTCAACTCACTGCAGCAAGGGAAAAAAGATAAGAGCTGCTGCCTTTGCCATAAAAAGCCATCAGGAGGTTGCTTATGATTTGTAACAATTGCCGCCAGGAAATTCCCAAGGGGGAAGAAATGAACTTCAGGGGAAAGGTTTTTTGCGAGGACTGCTACGTTGAAGCTTTAAGTATCCCCAAAACATGTGATGTTGCCGCCGTTTACAGTGCCAGGAAAACAAGGGAGGCAGCCGGGCAGAAGGGCACGGAGGGGTTAACACCGCTGCAAAAAGAGATTTATGAATACGTAAAGGAAAAGGGCAGGGTAACCCCTGAAGCCCTGGCAGAAAAGTTTGATACGACACTGGCGGAGATACAAAGGCAGTTTGCTACCCTTAGGCACTGCGAGCTGCTGAAAGGCACAAAGATTGACGGTGTTGTATACCTGGAAATAATGAATTGAAAGGATCAGGCTGCCGGCGTGCCGGCAGCCTTATATCATACCAGTTGTTCGATCTGCTCTTTAATGCTTAAAACGCTCTCGGTCATTTTCTGCAGAGACTGAGCCTGCTGTTCAGTGATTTTAGCGTTGTTCTCCAGACCATTCCCGATATCCCTGATAACACTGATAACTTCGTTTACAATGCTGCTGATATTGGAAAGAGCCCTGGCACTGGAATCAGCCAATTTACGAATTTCATCGGCTACTACGGCAAAGCCGCGCCCGTGCTCTCCGGCCCGGGCGGCTTCAATGGCGGCATTCAGGCCAAGCAAATTAGTGTTGCGCGCAATATGAGAAACAGTTTTGGTGATTTCATCTATCTTGGAAACCTTAGCCAGTCCATCCTGGGATGTCTTGAACATTTCCTGGCCCCTGCTGGCTGTCTCCTGGGCCGTTGCGGTCAGGTGTTCAATAGCTGTGGTCAAACTGGCTATGGCAGCAGCTATCCTGTCAATAACCTCCCGGTTTTTCTTCTCCTGCATATAGACCTGGATGCTGTTCCTGGCAAACTCTGCAGCCATCTCAGCAAATGCCCTGACTTTATCCGGATTACCTGAAATCCCGATAGCGGCAACCCGGGTCTTTCCCACCGTAATGGGCAGACTGTAACCAGCCCGTACACCCTGCATTCTCTTGGCATCTTCCTCGGTGATGGAGGCAAAATCGATGTGCCCGTTCATAATCCTGGCGCCACCTTCATGACGGGTTCCCAGCCTTTCCGGCTGAGTGGTGGCGATAATAATGCCATCATTACCAAAGACCTGGACATTTTCTCCGGTTGTTTTAGCCACAATATCGCGGATGTGTTCAGCTATGTGTTTGGGGATGGCGTGAGGCCAGTCTTCCTGCATGGCAAACCTCCTATTAAAATATTTTGATGTTTAACAGGAACGCTCGTCTGATGGTCAGGCCAATATTTAATTCGCTGAAAATTTTGTTAATTCCTGCTAGCCCATTTGTCACGCAGGCAAATATTTTTATTTTGAACTGCATTTTGAAAACCATTCGTTTGCTTTACGGGCATAATTGTTCAAATTTAACTTCCGAGTCGGGCCCGATGACAATGAAATTTTCGTCGTACGGCCCGGTAAGAAGCTTTTGCAGGTACACGGTTGTTCCCGGAATAATAACATGCTCTAAGTTCAGGTCTTTTGCGATAGCCCGGGATGTCTGCAAGAATTCCTCTAAGTCATAAGCCCCGGTATCGATTATCCCCAGGTGGCGGTAATGGTTCAGTATTGTTTTATAGAGCCGGTCGGCCCGGTCTTTGCCGAACCTTTTTACTGTCTGCCGGTATTCTTCCCAGATATTTTTTTCATTGTCTACCCAGCCCTTGGTCAGGAAGTAGGTGCCGCAGGCACTGCTGATTCTTGCCCGCTCTTCATTGGAGCCGACCAGCAGGGAAATACAGTCGTCTGCCCGCGGGATAACCAGTTGGAAGTTACCTGTTTTCAGGCCCAGGACGGCATTGCCGCAAAAACCGAAAGCCAGCAGTACGCAATCCACATTTTCAAGTTTGTCCAGCTCTTCCTGCAGGCGCTCTTTCAATAACTTAGGTGAATTATGCAGGCCGGATTCAATCCATATAACCGGATAGGATACTCCCGTCTGTTTTTGGGCTGACCTTAATTCATCTGCTATGGTATTGCAGGCCAGAATAATGGAGTTCATGTTTTTCGCTCCCGTAAGTTTTGGTCTTCCCTTTTTAACCCATTGATTCCGTTTTCCTGTTGACGGTTATGAGTAAGGGTATCTTTGCGGGTAGGACACTTCCATCATAAATGAGAGAAGGTCATTTGTCACGTTGGTAAAATTAGGTTGTTGGCGAAGCCCACTTTTGGTGTATACAGGATAATTCCGGAAGCGCCTGTTTTTGCTGGGTTAAGCCTGTCTTTAGACTCACGTCAGTATAAACAAAGCCGGCCTGGTGGCAGGTTTATGAAAATTTGCCTGGCAATGTTCCAGGCTGCAGCAGAACCGATGCTTTATTAATGCTTGACTTAAACTGTTAACAACTTTTACAATATTGTCAGCCGAACAACCCCAATGGGCCATCGATATCCCTCCGGTAATAGTGGTTATGAAGACATCTATTCCATCAGAGGGCGGTGGCTCGTAAATTTATAACAATTTTTGCAGGGTGGTTTACATGGAAAACGGCCAACTGACCTGGATAGCCAATTTCATTTGGGGCATCGCTGACGACGTGCTGCGCGACCTCTATGTGCGCGGCAAGTACCGTGACGTCATTTTGCCCATGACCGTGATCCGCCGGCTAGATGCAGTGCTGGAGCCAACCAAACAGGCTGTGCTCGACATGAAGGCATCCCTCGACAAGGCGGGGATCGTGCACCAGGACGCTGCTTTGCGACAGGCCGCAGGCCAGGCTTTTTACAACACCTCCCCCTTCACTTTGCGCGACCTTAAGGCGCGCGCCAGCCGCCAGCAACTGGAGGCCGATTTTCGCGCCTACCTTGATGGCTTTTCTCCCAACGTGCAGGAAAATTGCCCGCGCCGTCTTTCCACCCCCTGTGTCTTCAAAGGTCTCGTCTTCTTCGTCTCTACCTCCCAATGCTCCGGAATCTCCCCCAGTATTACGTGGGCGTCGTGATGGCAAGGACATAGAATCAAGGCTTGGAGATTTGCTTATAGAACTCTATGAGGAATCTGAAGTGGTTCGAATTGCCCGTGAAAAGCGCGAAGAAGCTACCCGCAAATGCGAAGAGGAAGAGAGGCTGCGTGTAGAGCGCCGCGACCGATATAATAAAGAAGTTGAGAGAACGATAGCACTGAAAAATGCAGCCCTGGACTATGAGAAGGCATGTAGAATCAGAGCGTATGTAAAAGCTATAGAGAATGCTTCTAGCCAAGAGCCGTTGGATGATGAAACAGCGGCTTGGATTGACTGGGCAAAGAAAAAAGCCGACTGGTTCGATCCAATTGTAGCCAGAGAAGACGAGTTGTTTGGTATGCGGGAACACGAGAAAGGTGAGGATAACAAATCTCTAAAAAAGGCAGGTTATTATTGGCGGTAGTGTCTTGTGGGAGACATATATAACGAGAGCATAAATAATTTTGTGTAAATGGGAAATACTACCACAAAAGGAGTTGACCATTTAT
>DYEY01000077.1 GCA_020725465.1 Dethiobacter sp. | reverse complement strand
TTAACAGCCGGTTGCTCTACCGTTGAGCTATCGAGGAAAACTGCAACAGTCAGGCAAGGAATATTATAACCAAAGGGAAGGATTAAGTCAATACCCGAAAAGGCGCCAATGTCTGGCAATGGGAGCCGGGAACTCCGGAGGACTTAAGAACCGGGAGAACTATTCCAGGTAATCTTTAAGACGCTTGCTGCGCATGGGATGGCGCAATTTGCGCAGAGCTTTTGCTTCTATCTGCCTGATGCGCTCGCGGGTGACGCCGAAGACCTGGCCCACTTCCTCCAGGGTGCGGGAGCGCCCGTCATCAAGGCCGAAACGCAGTTTCAGCACTTTTTTCTCACGGGGGGTGAGCGTTTCCAGGACGTCATCAAGCTGTTCTTTTAAAAGCTCGAAAGCGGCGGCCTCGGCTGGTGCCTGCACGTCCTGGTCTTCGATGAAATCGCCAAGGTGCGAGTCATCCTCTTCGCCGATGGGAGTTTCCAGTGACACCGGCTCCTGGGCTATTTTCAGTATTTCACGGACACGCTCTTCGGAGATGTTCATTTCCCCGGCGATTTCCTCCGGCAGTGGCTCCCGTCCCAGTTCCTGGACCAGCTGGCGGGAAACGCGGATAAGCTTGTTAATGGTTTCCACCATGTGCACAGGTATGCGGATGGTGCGCGCTTGGTCGGCGATGGCGCGGGTGATGGCCTGGCGGATCCACCAGGTGGCATAGGTGCTGAACTTGTAGCCTTTGCGGTAATCGAATTTTTCCACGGCTTTGATCAGCCCCAGGTTGCCTTCCTGGATCAGGTCAAGGAAAAGCATGCCGCGGCCGACGTATTTCTTGGCGATACTGACCACCAGCCGCAGGTTGGCTTCGGCCAGGCGCCGCTTGGCCTCCTCGCTGCCTTTTTCCATTCTCCTGGCCAGCTCGATCTCCTCGTCCGGGGTGAGGAGTGGTATCTTGCCGATTTCTTTCAGGTACATGCGGACGGGATCGTTTACGCTGATACCCTCGGGGATAGTCAGGTCCAGCTCCTCTTCGGGACCATCCAGTTCTTTAATGTCTTCCTCCAGTGGATCCAGCTCCGCCACTTCCTCCACCACGTCAACACCCAGCCGGGACAGGCGGTCATAGAACTCGTCTATTTCCTCGGTGTTGAGGTCCAGTTCCTGCAGCGGTTCGATTATTTCTTTATAGGTTAAAAGACCGCGTTTTTTACCGCGCTGAATCAGGTCGTCCTGGATTTGCTGCAGTATCTGATCTTTTCCCATATCCTTAACCAACACCTTTCCCTCCTTCCCTGGGCTTATTTAATGACTCTTCGAGCCGGCGCAGTTCCAACCATTTTTTTGACAACTCACTGATTTCCCCTTTCGCCAGTGCAGGGTCCAGCTTCGCCATTTTTATCTCCAGTTCCTTGCGCTGGGCGGCGATGCGGACACGTTTCAACAGTTTTATGCAGTCTTCCAGCGCTCTTTCCGCAAGGCTGTCATCTCCCTCAAAGAGCAGGCCGCTAAACGAACGCCGGTATTCCGCGGGCAACAGGTCAAGCACGGCAGCAGTGCTGAGGTTTCCTTCAGCCGCTTGGAGATAAACAGTTCCAAGCTCCGCGGGGAAGTCTTCCCTTTCAACCTCAGCCAGGCATTTTGCCACCAGTTCAGGTTTTTGGGTAATTACGGCCAGTATCTGCAGGGAGGCGGTTTCCAGTATGCCGGTTCTGGCGGCGGGACTGCAGGTTCTTACTGCTTCCCTGCCAGGAGTTTTTTGCCCCTGCCTGGCTTTTTTCAGTTCTGCTCTGAGTGAATCGGGGCTGACCATGAGCAGGGAAGCGGCTTTGGCCAGGTAGTCTTCGCGCTCTATTTCGTTTTCAACACCCAGCAGTACCTCCACAGCCTTTTGCGTGAAACGGATGCGGTCTTCTGTTTTGCTCAGTTTATGAGATTCTGCCAGCCGGGTAAGCTGGTAGTCCACCAGCAACAAGGCGCCTCCAAGCACTTCTTTGCGGAATGAATCTGCGCCGCGCCGGCGGATATAGTCGTCAGGGTCAAAGCCCTGTGGCAGGCGACCCACTTTAACCAGGCACCCGGCCTGCCGCAATATTTGCAGGCCTCTCCAGGCGGCGGCCTGGCCGGCAGCGTCAGCGTCGTACACTATAATTACTTCTTCGGCCTGATTACGCAATAATTTAGCCTGTGCTTCGGTCAGAGACGTGCCCAGGGTGGCCACAGCGTTCATAATCCCTGCCTGGTGCGCAATTATTACATCCATGTAGCCTTCAAAAAGTACGGCCTGTTTTTCTTGGCGGATGACTTCACGGGCAAAATTCAGGGCATAAAGGCTTTTACTTTTATCAAAAAGCGGCGTTTCCGGTGAATTAAGGTACTTGGGCTGGCCCTGGTCCAGGATCCTGCCGCCAAAAGCCACCGGCTCACCGCGCAGGTTAAAGATAGGGAAAATAACGCGGCCGCGGAAACGGTCGTAAATTTGTTTCCTGTCGGTTTCTACCAGCAGACCGGCTTCAACCAGTTCCCGCTCGGAGAACCTGCCGGACAGGGCCGCTTTGAGGCCATCCCACTGGTCAGGAGCAAAACCCAGTCCAAAGCGGTTTACGGTATCCGGTGTGAGCCCGCGTTTTTCCAGGTACAACCGGGCTTCTTTCCCGACCGTGGAATCCATGAGATGGCTCCGGTAATAGCGGGCAGCCATTTTAACCGCAGAGAGAAGCTTTTTTTTGCGTTCCCCGTCATTGCTTTGGCCGCTTTCCGGGACACGCAGGCCGGCACGGGCGGCCAGGTGCCGCACCGCTTCAGGAAAGGTGAGGCCATCCATTTTCATTACAAAGTCGAAAATATTGCCGCCTTCTCCACAGCCGAAGCAATAATAAAGCTGCTTTTCACGGCTGACGCTGAAGGATGGCGTCTTTTCCCGGTGGAAAGGACAGAGGCCCACGTAATTGCGACCGGCCTTCCTCAATTGCAGGTGTTCCGAGACAAGATCAACAATATCAATGCCGCTTCTGACCTCATCGATAAAGTCTCCGGGCAGGTTACGTTCCATTGTTCTCACCCATGGTTTCTGCCGCCAGGCCTTTTTTATTCGCCATAATTGGACAAAATCCTGCCGGTAAGGGCGCTTTGGCATGCTGCATTTAAAAACCCCATCTCCTGCAGAGAGACGAGGTTGTTTACGCATCCGCTAGTTTGCTTGGCCTCTCTTTTTTTAAGCAAACGGGGCGCCAGGTTCCTCCCCTCGTCTGAATGCCCTCACGGGCTGATTTAATTTCGTAAAACTTTACCATTGTATTCTACGTCTCCTGTTTGATTCCTGCTCTTTTGAGAAAAATTAATATGTGTGGTACTATATTATATACCAGTTCCTTCTTATTATACGAAAATAGGCCTGTTTTCACGGTTTTACCAGCTTTTTGGGAGCTTAAGCGGGTAAAATTCCCGTCCGGGGACAATAATGCAGCGAATGAGCATCCCGCGATATCAAAGCAAAATTTTTAAATTATCCCTAAACCCGGCTAAAAAGCTGACGATAATAAAATAAAAAATACTTTGGTTGCAAATAGTTCGATTTTTGGTCAAAAAAACGCCAAAAAAAAGAATTATAATTAACTTAGCCGCACACCCGGTGGGTCGTGTGGCAAGAAGCGCAAGGGCAACGTGTGGCAACGTTGTCTTTTTTTTACCTGAAAGGATCACCGGGGCGTTTTTTGGTCGTGGCTATGTAAAGATCATGCCAGATGGCACCTGTTGTCACTGTTGTGGCGGCTGTTATAACTGCCACCCAGCCTGTCTGGATGATGAGAAGAGTCAGGCCCGCTATGCCGGTAAGCTGCAGCCAGGGGAAAAACGGGCTGCGAAAGCGGGGGTTGTAGCCAGGGTCTTTGCTCATCCGGAATTTTACCAGCGTCAGATTGGTAAGTATGTACGAGAGTATAAGCAGTGTTGAGGCTATTTCAATCAGTGTCTGCAGGCTTACAAAGATAATGACGGCAAGGACAAATACTCCGGTAAACAAAACAGAGTAGTGAGGGGTAGCACACCGCTGGTTTATGCAGGTGAAACTTCCGGGCAGGACACCGTCCCTGCCCATGGCCAGCAGGTAGCGGGAAGCAGCGGCAATGCCTGCGTTGGAGGTGGTCACGAAGGCAAGCAGGGCGCCAATCACCAGTACAATCACACCCTGCGGTCCAAAGAAAGCGCCGGCGCCCTGTGCCACCGGCATGACAGCGCTGTGCAGCAGTTCCGCATCAACAACACCTACGGTCACCAACACCACGCCAAAGTAAAGAACCGCGGTTACCAGAAGGGACAGCAGCAAGCCACGGGGAATAGTGCGCTCCGGTATCTTTACCTCTTCAGCCAGGCCGATTACCGATAACAATCCGCCGTAGGATATAAAAACAAACCCCGATGCAGCCAGTACAGCCGCAAACCCCGACGGGAAAAACGGGGTTAAGCGTGCGGCTTCCACGGCCGGTAACCCACGTAAAACATAAAAGACCAGTATACCGAGCAGGCCAGCAAGCAGAAAGGTCTGTAGCCGTCCTGTAATTTTAACTCCCAGTATGTTGACAACAATAAAAATCAGGCAGCAGGTCACAGCCACAGGAATCGCGGGAAGATCAAAAAAAAGAGAAGAAAGCGCCCCGACTCCAAGCAGGGCAAACGCACTGTTCAGGCTCATGGAAAACCATCTGGCCAGGCCGGCTGCCATACCCAATGAATAGCCCAAGCCCCGGCTTACAAAATAGTAGACTCCCCCGGCCCTGGGCATAAACGTGGCCAGTTCCGCCGCGCTCAGCATGGCGGTGGCAGCCAGAAGGCCGGCCAGCAGGTACGACAGCGCGGCGGCAGGCCCGGCTTTCAGGTGGGCCAGGCCCGGAAGCATGAACAGGCCGGCTGAAATCATAGACCCTGTGGTAAAACTGAAAACATCAAGCAGGTTTAGTTTTCTTTTTAATTCCATGGCGGCTCCCCTGTCCTTTTTCTGCCTTTATTATATAGCATAAGTTATATTTTTCACACACCTCTGCGCAAGAAAAACCTTCCGCGCTAAAAAATCAGAATTTTTGCCCCCTGACCGGGAATAGCGAAAAACCGCCTGAAGCATCAGGCGGTTTTCAGCGTGAAGTAGAAGGTTGAGCCGTTACCCGGTTCACTGGACAGGCCGACTTCGCCACCATGGGCTTCCACAATCTGCCTGGCGATGGCAAGGCCAAGGCCTGTGCCGCCGCTGCCCCGTGCCCGGGAGCGGTCCACTTTATGAAAACGGTCCCAAACTTTATCCTGTTCCGTGGCGGGTATGCCCACCCCGGTGTCTGACACACTTATCCTGACAAAACCCCCGGCCTGCTCGGCTAAAAGGGTTATCCTGCCGCCGGGAGGAGTAAAGGCAATGGCATTGCCGAGAAAGTTGATCAGTACCTGCTGGATCCGGTCACGGTTGCCGGTAACGGCAGGCAGGTCTTCGGGGCAGCGAAATTCAACGGTAAGAGCGTGCTTTTCAAGCTGGGGCTGGAGCTTGGCAATCACCCCGGCCAAGAGCGGCCGCAGCGCAACGTCTTCCACAGGCCAGTGCGTTTTACCGGTCTCCAGGCCGGAGAGGTCAAGCAGGTCATTAACCAGGCGGTTAAGCCGGACCGTTTCCTCCAGAATCACATTAAGGTAGCGCTCCTGGCTCTCCTTGTCTTCCGCCATTCCGTCCAGCAGCGCCTCCACGAAACCCTGAATGGAAGTCATGGGAGTGCGCAGCTCATGTGACACGTTGGCGACAAATTCACGGCGCATCTGCTCCAACCGGCGGATTTCGGTAACATCCTGCAATACGCCCACGGCGCCAAAAGTGCGGCCCGGCGCACACAGCGGTGACACATGCAGGGAAAGGATGTTTCCTTTGGCCAGCGTGAATTCAGCTGAGCCTGTGTCTTTTCCTTCTGCGGTGCCGAGGAAAAGCTCCGCCATTGCCGGCAGAGGCAGCGCCTCATTGATGTTTTTACCGGTCAGGTCTTCCCCGTTAAGTCCGAGCAAAACCCTGGCCTGGGGGTTGGCCATGATAATCTTGCCGTGATCGTCTATGGCAATAACACCCTCGTACATGCTGAGCATAATGTTTTCAAGCTTGGTCTTTTCCTCCGAGAGGGCATCCACCGTTTCCTTCAATGTTGCCGACATATAGTTGAAGGAACCGGCCAGCTGGCCCACCTCATCGTTTGATGTTACCTCCACCCGCTGCCCGTAATTGCCGTTGGCCATTCCCAGCGCGGCGCGGCTCATCTGCTGCAGGGGATAGGAAATGGACTTGGACATATAGAGGCCTACTATGGTGGACAGTACCGTGGCGGCCAGCGCCGCATAAAAAATCAGTGCCCGCACGCTGGCCACCGTACCCGCAATGCCGGTGAGCGGGGCATGGAGAAAGACAGCGCCCACCACCTCTTCAAAGATGAACATGGGCACCACCACCGTCACCATTTGCAGTCCCTGGCCCGGGTGCCAACCCCGTTTGGACACAACTTTCCCGTTCAGCACTGCTTCCAGTTCACCCTCAGTCAGGGGCAGCCCAAACTCATGAAAGCCGGGACAGGAGGCCAACAGCAAGGTATTCCTGTCCACAGGGACAACACGGGCGTCGAGGAAGCGGTCCAGCAGGAAGAGCAGGTCGCCCGTGGTCCGGTTGTCCTGGAAACCAAGCATGTAACTGACAAAAATAGCGGCGATTTCCTCACCTTTTACCGTAAGTTCGGACTGCCGCGAGTTATAATAATAATTCTGAAAAAGCTGAGAAAGCAAAAGGCCCACCACCAGCAGGGTAATCAATATGATTACCAGGTAGGTGGACAGCAGTTTGCTGAAGATGTTGGTTTTCACTTTTCCAGCACCTCGAATTTATATCCCACGCCCCAAATGGTACGGATGTGGTAGGAACCTCCACCATACCTTTCCACCTTCTCCCGTACCCTCTTGATGTGGGTATCTACTGTACGCAAATCACCGTAGTAGTCGTAACCCCAAACTGCAGTCAGCAGCTGTTCCCGGGTAAAAACCTTGCCGGGGTTCCCGGCGAGAAACCAGAGCAGGTCGAATTCTTTGGGGGTGAGGGCTGTTTCCTGCCCGTTCACCAGTACTTCCCGGGACAGTTGGTTAATAGTAAGCCCCGGAATGCTTATAACATTATCCGCCGCCTGGGGCTCGTCCGCCACAGTGCGGCGCAGGATGGCCCTGACCCGTGCCACCAGCTCCCGCGGCGAAAACGGTTTGGTCAGGTAATCATCAGCGCCCAGTTCCAGGCCCAGCACCTTGTCAAATTCTTCTCCCTTGGCGGTGAGCATAATAACAGGCACCTGGGAAAACTTGCGCGTCTCGCGGCAGACATCCCAGCCATCCAGTTTGGGCAGCATAATATCAAGTATCACCAGCTGAGGGCTCTGTTTCCTGATTTTGTCCAGCGCCTCTTCACCGTCTCTGGCCATAGCCACCGTATAACCTTCTCTTTCCAGGTACAGGCGCACCAGCTCACGGATATGATCCTCGTCATCCACCACCAGGATTAGTCCTTCACTCAAGGTACCGCCTACTTTCAAGCCAGTTTCAAACCTTATTATACATTAAACGCAATAATTCTACAATTAACCGCCATCCAGCGTAATAATTTACCGCCGGATACTTAAAATGCCTGCACCCCGCAGGCAGGATAAAAAGCATCCATAAAGTAATTATATATAGTTGCAACTTAAGCAACAATATACACTGCATCATTATAAATTTAACGGAGGAAGCAACATGCACAAAAGACTTCTGGCCACAGTCCTTATCTTCGCTCTTCTCCTTGTACCCGCTGCAGTCTTTGGCGCCCCCGCCTTTGACGTGGAAGCCGGGGCAGCCCTTCTTATGGAATTCTCCACCGGGCAGGTACTGTTTGAGAAGAACGCCGACCTGCCGTTACCGCCGGCCAGTATCACCAAGCTGATGACCCTGCTTTTGGCTTTTGAGGCGCTGGAGGCTGGCCGGGTAAGCTGGGAGGATCAGGTGTTGATATCCGAGAAGGCCTGGCGCATGGAAGGCTCCAAAATGTATATCGGGGTAAACACCCGGGTAATGTTCGGTGATTTGGTCACCGGCGTTTCAGTGGTATCCGGAAATGATGCCAGCGTAGCGGTGGCCGAGCACCTGGCAGGCAGCGAAGAAGCTTTTGTCCGCCTTATGAATGAAAAGGCCGGTGAGCTTGGCCTGACCCGCACCCGTTTTCACAATTCGCACGGCCTGCCTGCCCCCGGCCACGAGATGAGCGCCCGCGATATGGCCGTGCTGGCCCGGTACCTGATAATGAACCACCCGAAAATACTGGAAATAGAATCACAGCGGGAGCTTACCCACAACAATATCAGGCAAGCCAACCGAAACCCGCTGCTGGGGCGCTATCCCGGGGCCGACGGCCTGAAAACAGGCTGGACCAACGAGGCCGGATACTGCCTGGTGGGCACCGCCGAGCAGGAAGGAGTCAGGATGATTTCAGTGGTCCTGCGTACCGAAAGCGACCAAGCGCGCCTGAAAGCCAGCAGCGAACTGCTTAATCATGGGTTCCGTGATTTTCGGCTGGTGGTGGCAGCCAAGCCCGGTGACACAGTGGGGGAAGCGGAAGTAAGAGGCGGCCGGGAAGTTACCACGGCACTGACAGTGGGTGAAGAAGTGCCGGTGGTGGTTCCTGCCGGCCGCCAGGGTGATCTGGAGCTGGTGGTTACCGAAAAAAGGGTGCTGGAGGCACCGGTGGCAGCAGGCCGGGAAGTGGGTCGGCTGGAAGTGCGCCTGGACGGAGAGGTACTGGCAACAGCCACGGCTGTTACCGCTGAAGAAGTGGAACGCGCCAATGTCCTGGTACGTTTCTTCCGCGGCCTGGTACGTCTGATTACCAGCATTTTTACCCGCGCCGGCAGGTAAGCGGACAATAAGCAGTATACCGGAGAGTTTACCTGTGCATCAGGGCGGCTTGGGCCGCCGCCAGGCGGGCCACCGGTACCCGGTATGGTGAGCAGGAGACATAGTGCAGTCCGGCCTGGTGGAAAAACCCGATGGAAGAGGGTTCGCCGCCGTGCTCGCCGCAGACACCGAGCTTGATTTCCGGGCGGGCGGCGCGGCCCCGGTCTGCAGCCATTGTCACCAGCTCTCCCACCCCTTCCCGGTCCAGCACTTCAAAAGGATTATTGGGCAGTATTTTCTGCTGCAGGTAAGAAAGCAGGAATTTGCCTTCAGCGTCGTCCCGGGAAAAGCCGAAGGTGGTCTGGGTCAGGTCGTTGGTGCCAAAAGAGAAGAAGTCAGCATGGGCAGCGATCCGGCCGGCGGCCACACAGGCACGGGGCAACTCTATCATGGTACCCACCAGGTATTCTATCCGGACACCGGTTTCGGCCATAACACCGGCGGCGGCTTCTTCCACCAGGGCCCGCAGGGGCTTTAGCTCGTTTTCGTGGCCGACCAGGGGGATCATAACCTCCGGCCTGACCGGAATGCCGCGCCTGATAAGGCCGGCGGCGGCCCGGAAGATGGCAACCGCCTGCATCCGGTATATTTCCGGTGTTACCAGCCCGAGACGGCAGCCACGGTGCCCCAGCATGGGGTTAAACTCCTGGTGGGTGCGGACGCTGCGCAGCAGCTCTTCCTTCTCCTTTAGCAGCTGCGGGTCGCCTTTCCGTTCTTTTAGCAGGGTCACTTCTACCAGGAGGTCTTCAAACTTGGGGAGGAATTCATGAAGCGGCGGGTCGAGTAGCCGGATGGTGACGGGGAATCCGGCCATGGCTTCAAAAATAGCCGTAAAGTCCCCCTGCTGCATGGGGAGCAGCTTATCCAGCGCCTGCCTGCGTTCTTCCGGCGTCTTGGCCAGTATCATCTGCTGCACCACCGGCAGCCGGTCCTGGGACATGAACATATGCTCCGTCCGGCAGAGTCCGATACCCTCCGCCCCAAATTCACGGGCTTTACGGGCATCTTCGGGGGTGTCGGCGTTGGAGCGGACGCCAAGTCTCCTTTTTTCGTCGGCCCAAGTCAGCAACCGGGTGAATTCATCACTCAACACCGGGTCAATGAGCGGCACCGCGCCGGCAATCACCTGCCCGCCGGAGCCGTCGATGGAAATCAGGTCGCCCTCTTTAAACCGGCGGCCGGCGGCGGTAAACTGCCTGGCCGCCAGGTCAATTTCAAGCTCCTCGCAGCCGGATACACAGGGCTTGCCCATGCCCCGGGCTACCACCGCCGCATGGCTGGTCATACCCCCCCGGGAAGTCAGTATACCCTGGGCAGCCACGATACCGTGGATATCATCCGGGGTTGTTTCCGGCCGCACCAGGATAACTTTCTCCCCTTCCCCGCCCAGGCGCTCGGCATCGTCGGCCTGAAAAACCACCCGGCCGGTGGCCGCGCCGGGAGAAGCGGGCAGTCCTCTGGCGATGATATCAAGGCGGGCCGCCGGGTCAATACGCCGGTGCAACAGCTGGCTTAACTGCGCGGGATTGACGCGCAGGAGCGCTTCTTCCCGGGAAATAAGGCCGAGGTCGGCCATATCCACCGCTATTTTAACCGCAGCGTTGGCGGTCCTTTTCCCTGCCCTGGTCTGCAACAGGTAAAGGCGGTTCTTTTCCACGGTGAATTCGATGTCCTGGACATCGCGGTAGTGTTCCTCCAGCAGGCGGCAAAGGCGGGTAAGCTGGCGGTACGCCTCGGGCATGTAGTCAGCCATCCGGGCAATGGGCAAGGGGGTGCGGATGCCGGCCACCACGTCTTCACCCTGGGCGTTGATCAGGAATTCCCCGTATAACTCGTTGGTGCCGTCAGAGGGGTTGCGGGTAAAAGCCACACCGGTGCCGCTGTCTTCACCCAGGTTGCCAAAAACCATGGCCTGGATGTTGACTGCCGTCCCCAAATGGTCAGGTAGGTTGTTGATCTGGCGGTAGACGACGGCACGGTGGTTATTCCAGGAATCAAAAACCGCCTGTATGGACAGCATAAGCTGGTTCACCGGTTCCTCCGGAAACTGTTTTCTGGTTTCGCGGGCCACAATTTTCTTGTATTCGCTGACCAGCTCTTTCAGCGCGGAGGCGTCCAGTTCTGTATCGTACCTGACCCCCAGCGCCTTTTTTTTGTTTTCCAGTGCCATTTCAAAGTTAAAGTGTTCCACCTTGAGCACCACATCGGCAAACATCTGGATAAAGCGGCGGTAGCAGTCGTAGGCAAAGCGCTCGTTGCCTGAAACTTTGGCAAGGCCCTGCACCGTTTCGTCGTTTAAACCCAGGTTAAGGATGGTATCCATCATGCCGGGCATGGAGAAGACCGAGCCGGAGCGGACAGAAATAAGCAAGGGGTTGTCGCGGCAGCCGAAGCGTTTACCAGTCTGTTCTTCCAGCCGGCCAAGAGCCGCCTTCACTTCTTCCTCCAGTTCCGCCCAGATCCCGCCGCCGCGGCTGAAATATTCGCGGCAGGCTTCCGTTGTTACCGTAAAACCGGGAGGTACAGGCAGGCCGATCCTGGTCATTTCGGCCAGGTTGGCGCCTTTGCCCCCCAGCAGCTCCCGCATCTCCGCTTTGCCTTCACTGAACAGGTAAACGTTTTTAGCAGCCACTTTGCTTTTCCTCCCTGATGAACTGCAGAATCTTGTTGGCAACTTCCTCCACAGCTTTGTTGGACACGTCAAAGATGGGGCAGCCGACTTTCCGCATAATTTTTTCCGCATAGTCCAGCTCATCAAGGATCCGTTCCATGCTGGCATAATTGGCCTCGGCGTGGAGGCCCAGGGCTTTCAGGCGTTCCTGGCGGATTTCGTTAAGCTGCCTGGGGTTAATGGTCAGTCCCACCACTTTGTTCGGCGGCACCCAGAAAAGCTCCTCCGGCGGTTCCACCTCAGGAACCAGCGGCAAATTGGCCACTTTGAGGCGTTTGTGCGCCAGGTACATGGAAAGGGGCGTTTTGGAGGTGCGGGACACGCCGATTAGCACCACATCAGCCAGGAGCAGCCCACGGGGATCTTTCCCGTCATCGTATTTGACGGCGAATTCGATGGCGGCCACCCGGCGGAAATACTCTTCATCAAGCCGGCGCACCAACCCCGGCTCAAGGCGCGGGTCAATGCCGAGCAGGCGGCCGAAGGCTTCCATCATCGGCCCCATTACGTCCACCGTGACCAGGTTGCGCCTTTCGCTTTCCTCCCGGATGATGCGCCGGAGTTCCGGCAACACCAGTGTGTAGGCGATCATGCCTCCGCCCTGGGCGGCCTCTTCCACCACGTCAAGAATGGTATCGGCATCACTGACAAAAGGTATCCTCTTAATTTCAACGTGACCGGAATTGAACTGTATGGCTACGGCTTTTACCACAAATTCCGCCGTTTCCCCCACAGAGTCGGACACCACGTAGACCACCGGCTTATGCTTTACCTCGTGCAAACTCTTTCCTCCTTTTTTAGCGGCTTTCACCAAGGTCAACCAAAAGGCGCGCCAGGTTGGTCTTGGTTACTCTGCCCACTACCCGGAAGCGGTTATCCCCGGCTATCCGGACCACCGGCAGGGAATCAACCTCAAATTCCACGATGCGCCGTACCACCTCATATACGCTCTCCTCCTCCAGGACCATGTGGAGATGGGGAAGTCTGGTCATAATCACAGCCACTGGTATTTTATGCAAATCCGCGGCCCCCAGAGCAGTTTTTAAAAAATCCTTGCGCGAAACCACACCCTGAAGCAAACCTTCATCGTCCACCACATAAATGGTACCCACGTCCTCAAGGAAAAGGGTAACGATGGCATCATATACCGAGGTCGTCTCCTTGATCATGACCGGACGGCTCTTGATTTCCCCCACCCTGATCCTTTTTAGCAGGTCCGCCACCAGGCCTGTCAGTTCCCTGCCGGCATAATAGTACCCGACACGGGGGCGGGCGTCGATAAGGCCGGAGGTGGTGAGAACAGCCAGGTGCGGCCTGAGGGCCGCCCGGGACAGGTTGAGGCGGTTGGCGATCTCCTCGCCGGAAATAGGTCCGCTGGTCTTTACTATCTTTAAAATTTCCTGCTGGCGCGCGTTAAGTTCGATTCCCAACGCCTCCTTGTCAAACAGCATAGCCTGATTACATTAAAAACGACACTATAGTATATACTGTAAAACCGCCCGGATTCCTGCCGCCTGTGTTTTTTTTATGCGGCGGCGTAAAAGCAGAGAACACTAAATTACTGTACTATCCTGGAAAGATCGCCCAGGACCAGGAAAGCCTCTTTTACCTGCCAAAGCAGAGCCAGGCGGTTGCGCCGTACCTCTTCGTCCTCCACCATGACCATAACTTCGTTAAAGTAATTTTCAATTGGCGCATAGAGGCCGGCCAGGACGGAAAAAACGGCCTCATAATCATCTTTGGCTTCTTTTAAGGCGCCGGCGGCGGCAGATGTGGCCTTATACAGCTCGTGCTCCGCCCGGGAGGTGAAAAGGGTGGGGTCAGGATGTGCTGGCTCTTTCAGGTTGCGGGCCAGGTTGGCCGCCCGCGTATAAGGAGTAAGCAGCCGGGTTAGTTCCGGTTTGCCCAGCTTGTCCTGCAACACACGGGCACGGGCGTACAGAGCAGGCAACCTGTCATCGCCGCCCCTCAGTACAGCTTCCACCACATCATAACGGAAGCCTTCCTCCGAAAGCAGGAAACGCACCCTCTGGCGCAGGAATTCAATTACCTCAGCCAGCACCTCCGGCGCCTGGCGGTTTATTTTCCCTTCCAGGCCGGACAGGGCCAGTGCCACCAGGGTTTCCAGGGGGACCTTCAGGCCGTGCGCCAGCAGGGTGGAGACCACGCCCAGCGCGCTGCGGCGCAGGGCATATGGATCCTGAGAACCGGTGGGGATCAGGCCGAGGCCGAAACAGGAGACCAGCGTATCCAGCTTGTCAGCCACAGCCACTACGGCACCGGGCAGGCTTTCCGCCGGTCTGTCGCCGGCATGGCGCGGCGCGTAGTGCTGACGAATGGCCTCGGCCACCTCCTTATCTTCGCCCGACAAAAGCGCATAGTAACCGCCCATGATCCCCTGCAGCTCCGGAAATTCGTAAACCATCTGGGTGGCCAGGTCCGCTTTGCAGAGCGCCGCCGCCCTAACGGCCGCCCGCTCCTGCGCCGGAGACAGGCCGGCCTCTTTGGCCAGGCCGGAGGCTATTGCCGCCAGGCGCTCCGACTTGTCACGCATGGAGCCAAGCCGTTCCAGGAACATGATGCTGTCCAGCTTTTCCACATAACCGGAAAGCGCCACTTTGCGGTCCTCGTCGAAAAAGAAACGGGCATCAGCCAGGCGGGCCCTGAGTACCCTCTCGTTTCCCGCCCTTACGTTTGGCAGGTACTGTTCCCTGGTGCCGTTGCTTATGGTAATAAAGCAGGGCAGCAGGTTGCCAGCCGGTCCGTATACCGGGAAATAGCGCTGGTGCACCCGCATTACGGTGACCAGTACTTCCGGTGGTAACTCCAGATAGCCCGGGTTAAAAACACCGCCTACCGCACGCGGGTATTCCACCAGGTGCGTAACCTCTTCCAGCAGCTCTTCGTCCGGCTCGGCATGGCCACCCGCGGCCGCAGCCGCTTCTTCCACCTGGCGGCGAATTAGTGTACGCCTCTCTTCCGGATCGGCTATGACCATTCCCTGCGCCATAACAGGCAGGTAATCGTCGGCGGCGGCCAGGCTAAACGGCCCGGGCGCCAGAAAACGATGACCGTATGTCAGGCGCCCCGAAACAAGGCCGGCGAAAGAAAACTCCACCGGTTCGCTCCCGTACAGGGCGGCCAGCCAGCGCACAGGCCTGGCGAAACGGGCTTCCCGTCCGGCCCAGAACATGGGCTTTTGAAAACTGATGCTTTTAATGATGCGCTCACAGGCCAACGGCAGCACTTCACGCGCCGGCAGGCCGGTCACCTTCTTCTTAGCAAAGATATATTCCACACCGTCCACCGTTTCCAAAAAAAGTTCCGTCACCGCAACGCCCTGTGCCCGGGCAAAACCGGTGGCGGCGGGGGTGGGCTCACCGTCCCCGGTGTAAGCGGCTTTCCTGGCCGGCCCTTTTTTCTTTTCCAGCAAATCTTCCTGCCTGTCAGCCAGCTCAGAAACAAGCAGCGCCAGGCGCCTGGGTGTGCCCAGGACCCGGACGTTACCATGCCTGAGCCTGGCGGAGGCCAGCTCGGACACCGCCGCTTCCTTCAGCTGCGCCAGCACCGGCCCCATGAAACGTGCCGGTATTTCTTCAGTGCCGATTTCCAGCAGCAAAGTCTTACTCATGAGAAATCCCCTTTCCCTTCAGCAATGGGTATCCCATTTCTTCACGCTGTAAGAGGTACTTCTGCGCGCACAGGCGCGCCAGGTTCCTGACCCTGGCGATATAGCCTGTCCGCTCCGCCACGCTGATAGCTCCCCTGGCATCCAGCAGGTTAAATGAATGGGAACACTTCAGGACATAGTCATAGCCGGGCAGGACCAGCCCCCTCTCCAGGAGACGGCGGGCCTCCTGCTCGTACATGGCAAAAAGTGAAAACAAAAGCCCGGTGTCAGCCTCTTCAAAACTGTGCCGGGAGTGCTCCACCTCGGCGCGGTGAAAGACTTCCCCGTAGGTGATTTCACCCACCCAGACAATATCAAAAACGTTTTCCCTGGACTGCAGGTACATGGCTATCCGTTCCAGGCCGTAAGTAAGCTCCGCCGAGACCGCGTCGAGGTCAATGGAGCCTACCTGCTGGAAGTAGGTAAACTGCGTTATCTCCATGCCGTCCAACCATACTTCCCAGCCCAGGCCCCAGGCGCCAAGAGTGGGGGATTCCCAGTTGTCTTCCACAAAGCGGATATCGTGCTCTTCCGGCACTATGCCCAGGTAACGGAGGCTGTCCAGGTACAAATCCTGGATATCAGCCGGCGCAGGCTTGATGATTACCTGGAACTGGTGGTGCTGGAAAAGCCGGTTGGGATTCTCGCCGTACCGCCCGTCGGTGGGACGCCGGGACGGTTCCACGTAGGCCACGGACCAGGGTTCCGGCCCCAGCGCCCGTAAAAAAGTGGCCGGGTTCATGGTGCCAGCTCCTTTTTCCACGTCGTAAGGCTGAAGCAGTATGCAGCCTTTTTCGGACCAGTAGTTTTGCAACTTCAGGACCATAGTCTGAAAATCCAACAAAATCACCCCGTTATATTGAATAAAAAAGAACTTCCGCCCCATAGGGACGGGAAGTTCCCGCGGTTCCACCCTACTTGGCGCGCCACAGGCGCGCCCGCTCTTAACAGTGCCTTCTGTCTGAAAGCGCCCTTCGGCCGGCTGGCTGGCCGGGCTCACACCATATCCCGGTTCGCTGGCAGTTACCCGGCGTACTCCTCTTTCGTGGCAATGTCCGTTTTGTAGATTTTAACACCAAACATTTAAGACGTCAAGGGTCACGCTGTCTTTAATGCTCCCACCCGGCCTCCGCCTGTTCCGACTGACGCGGCTCCAGGCTGTAGCTGGCCATTAACAGCGCCATGGTGCCAAGAGCCGTAATTCTCGGCGCAAACAGCGCCCCCGCCAAGCCCACTGTGACCGGCAGCTCAAGCAACGTGCCGTCTTTGTTCCTGACCGAAATGCGCGTGCGGTTGCTCTGCCTGAATACCTTTTTCACGGGAGTGAATATTTCCCGGGAGAGCAGGCCCCTGGTTCCGCCGTTTTGGCCTTCTTCTTCCAGGGAAACCAGGGCCTCCACCACGTCTCCGCCTGCTTCTTCAAGCACTTCACGGGCCTCAGCGTAACTCATGCCGGTCCTCTCACGGATTAAGTCTATTTTTTCAATGCTGATATCCAAAATTTGCCCCCCTTTCATGGTGGTTCTGTTTTAGTTTGTCAAAAGGGGGCAAAAATTATTTAATTTCTTCTTCCAATCCACGCAGGATGTCCAGTGATTTAAACCGTGAACGGCCGGTCACCCGGGCAAGCAGGGAGAAATTTAACCGCTCGATTTCTTTGTTTAAACCCTGTGGCACCATACAGACATTAAGCCTGTGAAAACCGCCGTCCAGGAAACGCTTCATCACCGCCACGGCGGCGCCGCTTACCGGTATGGCCTGGGGCCCGGCCGTACACAACGGGCAGAGCAGGCCGCCCTGTTCCCGGTCAAAACGGAACGGCCCGCCGCCGCCGCAGTTAAGGCAACCGTCCAGAAAAGGCCGGTAACCCAGGCTCTCCAGCAGGTTCAGTTCAAAGCAGCGGGCGACCCTGGCGGAGGAATCATCCTGCTCCAGCTTCTCCAGGCCGGTGACTAAAAGGTCAAAAATCTCCGGCACCGGTTCCCGCTCCGGCAGCGCCGCGTCACACAGCTCACAAAAGTACTGGGCATAAGCCAAACGGGTAAGATCGCTGCGCAGGCCAAGATACGGCTTGATAATCTCGCCCTGGATCAGGGTGTCCAGGTTTTTGCCGCTGTGCAGGAGAAAATAACCCAGGGTGAGAGGAATCACCAGGGCTTTAAACCTGCTCGCCTGTTTGCGCACGCCCCGGGCCACCACGGTCACTTTCCCGCCGGTGCGGGTGAGGACGGTGACCAGCTTGTCCGCTTCCCGCAGGTCGCGGGCATGCAGCACAATGCCATGGCTTCTTACATCAGTCATTTGGTTTACTCCATCTCCAGACCCAGCCCCTGCCAGGTCCCCTCCCTGTTGCGCCAGTCACGGCGTACCTTCACCCAAAGCCGCAGGAAAACCGGGCTGCCCAGCAGTGCCTCAATTTCCTGCCTGGCCAGCTTCCCAACTTCTTTTAACATGGCGCCGCCCTTCCCGATAACAATGCTTTTTTGGGAATCTTTCTCCACAAAGATGGTCGCTTCAATATCCACCAGGTCGCGACCCTCCCGCCGGCGCATGGCTTCCACCTCGACGGCCACGGCGTGGGGGACCTCTTCCCTGGTCAGGCGGAGAATTTTCTCCCTCACCAATTCGGCCACTATCAGCCTTTCCGGCTGGTCTGTAATCATGTCCTCCGGGTAATAGCAGGGACCTTCCGGCAGGCGTTCCGCAATCAGCGAAAGCAGTTTCTCCCTGTTATGGCCGGTCAGGGCCGATACACCAAGCGCTGCCGCAAAGGCGTAAAGGCGGCTGTAGTGCCCGATAAGTTCCTGTACCCTGTCTCCCGGAGCCAGGTCCGCCTTGTTTACCACCAGAATAACCGGAGTAGATACCTGGCCCAGGGCATTGATTATGTATTCGTCACCGCCGCCGGGCCCCGCCCCGGCGTCTGCCAGAAACAGGACCAGGTCAACTTCGCGGATGGTGCTCAAAGCAATTTGCACCATGCGTTCCCCCAGCCTGTGTCGTGGTTTATGGATACCCGGCGTGTCGATAAAGACAGCCTGGAAATCATTGGTGGTGAGGATACCCCGTATGCGGTTGCGGGTGGTTTGCGGCTTCTCGGAAACAATAGCCGCTTTTTCCCCCACCAGCAGGTTCATCAGGGTGGACTTGCCCACATTGGGCCGGCCGGTGAGCGCGATAAAGCCTGATTTAAACATAGCCCCTCTTTGCCCCCTGTGCATTTTTATAAGACAGCCTTTTTAGCCTTTGGAATAATTGCTTTTGCAAAACCTTGGGCGTTGACCTTCGCCCAAAGAAGCCGTATAATATTTATTAATGAAGCATGTGATGCCTGTAACAACCCGCCGCCTGCCGTAACAATTGAAACCGTGGCGGGACAAGAGAG
This sequence comes from Dethiobacter sp., assembly GCA_020725465.1. GTDB lineage: Bacteria > Bacillota > Dethiobacteria > Dethiobacterales > Dethiobacteraceae > DYEY01. Next base: position 53,057 of record DYEY01000077.1, on the reverse strand, counting down.
GGAGGAGTCAGCTTGGCCAGTCCGGGGAAAGACACCGAAGAGCTGCAGCGTGAAGGCAGTAAAGCTCTGATTATGAATATTATCTTCTTCGCAGTGCTGTTGGCCGGTGTTCTTATTGTGCCGGTTCTTGGTTTTAAGTTTTCAGCCATTGCCATCGCGGTGGCTTTTATCCTGTCCATGGCGTATATCTATTTTACCTGATCCGGTGCTTTTTCAAAAGCTTAAGGCCCCGGCAGTTTCTGCCGGGGCCACACTTTTTCAGGCAGAAAAGGAATCAAAGGCATGTGGCAGTAATTCCTGCAGCGAAAAAATCCTGATTTTGCCGGCTATGGTGGCGCATACCACCCATAGGCCGGGTGCAAACTCTCTCAGCACCTGCCGGCAGGCGCCACAGGGCGTCACCGGTTCCGGATTGCCGGTTACCACGGCCAGACCCTGAAACTGCCGCACACCCGCCGCTACGGCGGTAAAAACCGCGGTTCTTTCCGCGCAGGTGGTCAGCCCGAAAGAAAGATTTTCCACGTTGCAGCCGGTAAAAACGCGGCCGTCCAAAGCGAGCAAAGCCGCGCCCACCGGGAACCCGGAATAAACCGCGTAAGCCGCTTCCCTGGCCTGCCGGGCCGCTTCTATCAGGTTTTTATAGACTTCTTCCACCGGGCACCTCCTAACGGCTGTAAGCGGGTAAAGCCAGGTTATCCACCTTCTCAATTTCAAAACGGAGATTACGGGATACCTCCAGTGTAATCTTAATGATGTCAAGGCCGCTGGCCAGAACTTCAGGGTCGCCGATAGCGCGGATTACCACGGGGTTGACCGGTATCCTCTCGTCATTGACCAGTATGGAGGGGCCGACGCAGCGGATGGCCGAAGTGGCAATCAGGCGCTGGTTGCCCACAGCCACACCCAGCGCGCCGGCGGCGAACAGCTCGTTTACCGTATCACGGACATCGGTTTCATGGATGATGGAACTGCTGGTAAAGCCATCATCGGCGTCATAGATACGCACTATGACGCCGGGACCCATCATTTCGGCAAAACCGGCCCGGGAACGCAGCTCGTGGAGAGTAACGCGGATTGCGTCAATCTCCCTGGTCAGTGCCCGGATGTGGTCAAGAGGGTTATAGGGCATAAGCAGCAGGGCGCGCCCGTTTTCAATCTCAACATCTATGGTCAGGTCGTGTGCCCATTCGCCCAGGGTGACGGTTTCGCTTATTTTGATTACGGTTTTTTCACTGAGGGCGTCCGCCGGTTCCACCTGCAGCCCCTGCTCCCTGGTCAGTTTAACCGTCAGGCGGGCCTTGCCCTCTATCAGTTTTATCCTGGGGTCCTGGTTAATTATGGCCAGCACCGTTTCTCGCTGTTTGGCCTCATTTTCCTGCAGGATTTTCTCCTGGGTACGCTGCCCGTTGGCAAGGATCGCCCGGCTTAGGTCTTCCGATGTAGCGGCCAGCTCAATTTCATAACTGAAGCGGGACAGAGCCTCCCTGACCTGGGAGCGGGTATCCACACCCAGGCTTTTGGCCAGGCGGCGGTTATACTCTACCAGCTCTTTGGCCATTTTCTGCTTGATGGCGAACTCCTCAGCTTCGTTGGGCAGGCGGCTGTTAAGCAGGTAAAAACCGGTGGCCAAAAAAAGAGTGTTCAGGATGAACACGAAGATGATGATATTAAAAATCTTGCGGTCCACCAGGACAGTCGCTGCTGTCTTTCTCATCAGGGAAAGGTCCTCCCGGTCTTTTTAATTAAAGTATACCTTTCCTCTTCCTGTTTGAAAACTGTAAAATTTATTAAAAAAAATTAAACAAACCCAGTCTCGGCCCAAAAATTAACGAAGCCACCACCAGCGCATAAACGGCGGCGAGCAGCGCGGCACCGGCGGCGGCGTTTTTGGCCAGCCTGGCCAGGGGATGGGACTCCGAGGTAAAAAGGTCAACCACCCGCTCCAGGGCGGTATTCAGCATCTCCATGGTGAGTACCAGGAAGACCGCGGAGAAAAAGAAAAGCCACTCCCACCGGTCAATGCCAAGGAGCAGGGCCGCCACCAGGGCAATAACCATTATTGAAACATGGATTTTCATGTTTCTTTCATTTTTCCAGGCGTCAGCAAGGCCAAGCAATGCACAGCGGAAGCTTTCGGCAAGCGAAGAGTTCTTTTTCATTGCTGTGCCCCCACCGCGGCCAGCAGGATCTCTTCAGTACGCCGCATCTTTTCTTTTTCCTCATCCCCGCAATGGTCATAGCCCAGCAGGTGCAGCAGTCCGTGTACAAACAGGTAGAGGATCTCCCGTCTTAAATCGTGGCCAAATTCTTCCGCCTGAACCGCGGCGCGCTCCAGGGAAATGACAATATCACCGAGCAAGATTTCCTCCCCGGGCGGGAGGTTGTCAAAACTGTCAAGCTGCGGGAAAGAGAGCACATCAGTGGGTGAATCCTTTTTCCGCCAGTCTCTGTTCAGCTGGCGGATAAAGTCATCGTCACAGAAAGTAACATCGATCTGTGCCGTCCCGGGCAGATTGTGCCGCAACAGTGCCAGGGCCGCCACTGTTTCCAGTGCAGCCGGGACTTCAGCCGGAACTCTGATGCTTTCCTGCCGGTTGTTTAAGTTCACCGCCACTTTTCCTGCCCCTTTCCATTTCGTCCTTTAACTCTTTTTCCGGGTATTCAATCCGGTTGTGATAGATGCCGGAGAGAATCCTGACAAAAGTACCGGCAATAATATCCAGCTCTTTCAGTGTCAGGTCGCACTGGTCGAACTGGCCGTCAGCCAGTTTCTCCCTGGTGATTTTGCGTACCAACGCTTCAACGCGCCCGCTGATGGGTTTGGGCATGGAGCGTGTGGCTGCCTCCACCGAATCCGCGAGGAGGATGATGGCCGCCTCCTTGCTTTGCGGCAGCGGAGCCTCATAGCGGAAACTGTCCTCGCTTACAGCTTCTCCGTTTTTTTCGGCGGCCTGGTGGTAGAAAAAGCTTACCAGGCTGTTGCCGTGGTGCTGGCAGATAATATCACGGATAACGTCCGGCAAATTTTCTTTTTTGCCCAGCTCACAGCCATCTTTAATATGAGACGTGATAATAAGCGTACTCAGGTTGGGGGAAATTTTCTCATGCGGGTTTTCACCGAGCTGGTTCTCGATAAAAAAGTAAGGCCGTTTCAATTTGCCGATATCATGGTAAAAAGCGCCTACCCGGGCCAGGAGGGGATCAGCGCCGATGGCCTCAGCGGCGGCCTCGGCCAGGTTGGCTACCACCAGGCTGTGGTGATAGGTGCCCGGCGCCTCCATGAGCAGCCTTTTTAAAAGAGGGTGATTGGGGTTGGCCAGCTCCAGCAGGGTGACCGAGGTCGTCAGCTTAAAGGCGGTTTCCAGGTACGGCAACAGGCCAATGGTAAGGATTGCCGAGAGCAGGCCGTTGGTAATGCCGGCCAGTATGCCGACGCTGAATTCCCGCACCGGCTCGTACTGCAGGCGAAGCCCCCCCGTCAGCAGGAACAGTCCGATAATGGTGACAACTTTGGTGGTGGCCACGTAGATGCCGGCCTTGGTTAAATCCGAGCGGCGGTTAAAGTTGCTGACGCTGTAGACAGCAACCAGGCCTCCAAATAAAGCCACCAGCAAATAGCTGAAGTTGTTGCCTGTCAGCAGTGCGGCCAGGACCGACAGCAGAATGGTCATAAGCATGGCCAGGCGTGGGTTGAGCAGGATGGTAATCAGCATGGCAGCCATGGCCACCGGTATGAGAAATCCGGAGAAGTAGGTGGCGGCAATAGCCAGAATCAGGGTGATGAGCACTATTAGTCCAAGCAGCATAAGCCGGGTTATATCCCGGTAAATATCCGGCTGGAAAAAATACAGGTAGATTCCAAGCACGCTGAAAGCCACCAGGAGCAGCAAGGCAAGACCGAAAACCATGGTGTAATCGGCCCGGCCGCGTACCAGCCCCAGCGCTTCCAGCTGCCGGATATGGCGCTCTGTTACGGTGTCTCCCCGGCGTATCAGGACGGTATCCCTGACAATCTGCACCGGCGCCACCGCCATCCGGGCCGCTTCCCGTGCCAGGGCGGTGGCTGTGGGATTATAGATCATATTGGGCTCTATTACTTCCTGGGCCAGCTTGTCCATTATTCTCTTCTGGTCCTGGGGCAGCAGGAGAAAATTAATCTCCTGTACAATCTGGCGACGGGCCGCCTCCATTCCCCCCGGCCTTACGCCCTGCTGCAGGATGGTATCAAGCAACTCGCGGAGGTTCAGGTGCATTTCGTTTAAGTCACCCGGTCTTGCCGCGAGCAGCACGGCAGCCAGGGACTCGCTGAGTTCAACCCCCGTCTCCGCAGCCAGGGCGGCACTGAGAGCGGCTGCTTTTTCTTCCTCCTCCAATCCGGCGTCTTCCCTGAACCGCTTTACAACCATAAAGAAAGCGTCAGTTCTTTCTTCTACCCGGGTCAGGACGGTGGGATCATAGTCGTATGACTCCGGCACAGCCCTGGCGGCTTCTTCCCTAAGCTGGTTGGTGGTATAAATATCAATGGTGTCACGGTCGGCAATAATATCGCGGGGACTGGGCCTGCCCACCTCCAGGTCCACCCGTGCCGGTGCTATCGACAGGTAAATTACAATCAGAACCAGCAGATATATCAGCACCGCCAGCATCCAGCGCCGCCAGCGGATATCCCCTGCCAGCCTTGGCTTGTCCGCCAGAAAATCCTGCCATTTCTTTTTAATCCCCAAAGCTCTTCACTCCTGCCTTTGCCCCTGTTCATACTCCTCGTAAGCACGTATTATTTTCTGTACCAGGGGATGTCTCACCACATCCTGGTCAGTAAGGTAGACAAAAGCGATACCTTCCACATCCTTCAGTATATCCTGAACCTGAGCCAAGCCGGAAAAGCGTCCCCGTGGCAGGTCGATCTGGGTGATGTCCCCGGTAATGACAGCCCGCGACCCAAAGCCAATCCTGGTTAAAAACATTTTCATCTGCTCCGCCGTGGTGTTTTGGGCCTCGTCCAGAATAATAAAAGAATCGTCCAGGGTTCTGCCGCGCATGTAGGCGAGTGGGGCTATTTCGATAATACCCTTCTCCATGTAAGCCCGGTATGTTTCGCCTCCCATCAGGTCATGAAGCGCATCATAGAGAGGCCGCAGGTACGGATCCACCTTTTCCTGCAGGTCGCCGGGCAAAAAACCAAGGTTTTCACCCGCCTCCACCGCAGGTCTGGTCAGGATAAGGCGCTGGATATTCTTCTCTTTAAGCGCTCTCACCGCCATGGTCATGGCCAGATAGGTTTTGCCCGTACCGGCGGGCCCGATACCAAAGACAATATCGTTTTTCCTGATTGCTTCAACATAACCTTTCTGACCAATGGTCTTGGGCTTGATTTTTTTCCCCCGGGGAGTGACAAAAGCCAAGTCGCCGAACAGGCCGCGCAATCTTTCCGCCTGTCCGGCCCGGACCAGCTCGATGGCGTATTCTACCTCCGGCACAGTGGGATGCTGTCCCTGCCGGAGCAACCACAGCAGCTCATCAAATAAAAGAGCCACCTTCTCCACATCGTCCCGGTCTCCCTCCAGGGAGATAAAATCACCCCGGGGAATTACTTTTACCCTGAAATACCGGTCTAACAAGGTGACATGCTGGTCAAATCTGCCAAAAAGCTGGCGTATTTCTTCGTTGTTTTCAACGGGCACCGTTTTATGATACTGTTCCGGGGACAAGTGAATCCATCGCCTCCCGTGCTTGCTCCACCGCAATGTTTTCCACCGTCTCTATACAATAGCGCATCCCAACCAGCCCTTCTCCCGTCTCAACCTCTTCCACCGTGGTGTTAAAAACGGAGGCTCCCGCCGGCAATTGCAGTTCCGCCAGCAATCTGGCGCGGACAGCGGCTTTCTCCAGCGCTTCCTCACTGGTGAGAGCCCTTTCCGTCAGGCGCAGTTCATAGGCATACACTGCTTCTACTTCGACAGGAAACTTGATAATCCTCTTGGAAAAATCACGTTTTACATTCTGAAGCTCATAATTCCGGAAGGGGACTGTGGCCTTACCAAGTCTAAGCACTTCCTGCCCTTTCACGGACAGGACAAAAACAGCTGAGCGGCGGCCGGTTCTGGTCTTTATCACTTCGGTCAGGGCAGCCTCACCATAGCCTTCATACCAGACGCGGGCCCATACTTCTCCCTGCGCGTGCACTGGAACCGGCAATGACAGCTGTTCCCGTCCGGCATAAAGGGGATCCTGCGGTTTCAGCAGCCCTTCAATCAGTACCTGCCCGCGAAAAACAGTGTCGCCGGGTTTTACCCTGGGCTCACCCATCACAACCAAGACTTTGGTGACCAAACCGTCTTTGGCGGCGACAAGGTTGGCCGGGCCGGTATGTTCCGGCGGCAATTTGATTTTCTCCACCACTTCAACCAACAGAAGCGTACCCTGGAACCTGAGGTTAACCCAGGATAGCCGGGGCTCGCGCAGTAAAAGCTCATTAGCCGTCTTTTCCGTATCCAGCCGTGATTTCAGGGTGCCGGGACGCACACCCATTTCCAGCAGCAAATCCCGTACCCGGTCGCCTCCCACAGTGTCGGCGCCTTCCACTGCCACAAACAGGACCAGGGATGACAGCAGGTACAGAGTTGTTACAAAGAAGGCCAGTCCCAGCACCAGGCCGCGCCTGCGCATAAAACTGCTGTAAAAAAAGGGGAAGCCGCCCTTGCGTTGGATCCGGAGGCGGCAGCCGGTTTTTCTGGCAAGGGGGCGCAGGTCAAAAAAGCTGTCCACTCCAACCTTCAGTACGGTCATATTCCCCCTCACGCTGATATCCCAGAGGTCTATACCCTCCCGGATAGCCAGGTTAATGAACTTCTGGACGGCTTCCCCCGTTACGTATATTACCAGATAACCGGACAGCATATGCCCCAACCTTATTATAGACATGCCAAAAGCCCCCTATTCCCGCCTCAGAACTCATAGTCCAGTCCGGCTATTTCGCCGTCCACCGCTATCTCCTCGTTACCAAAATAGCGGATGGTAAGCCCCGAACCACGGACGATCAATTCCCCGCCACTGACCGCTATCCGCACTGTCTCACCGGTGTATTCTATAACGCCGCGATGATTTTCCACGTAACACTGCAGGTTGCCTATCAAAGTCAGCCGCGGCAGGTTAAGCACTATCTCCCGCGGCATTTCTAACAGGTCAGCCAGGCTTTCCCGCCAACTCTTTTTTCTTCCCCGCGCCACCGGACTGCCCCCCGTCTTTTTGGGTAACACTGCACCACGCCTCCGCTGTGATTGCCCTATGTGTTATTAATATGCCTGGCCGGAGAACCTTATGTTTCAGAAACAAGAAAGCCCGCGCTCAACGCGCGGGCCCGGAAAAGAACCTGTGTTTCCGTCTTCCTCTGGGCTGTCCCAGTACTTCGGAAAATATCACTCCCATAAGCAGTGTATCCGCCTCCAGCTGCAGGGGCAGCGGAGAGACAAATGCCGCGTCAGTTGCCGGCATTATTGGCGGCTCATCACTGACCGCACCGGAAACCAGGCGGAAAGGCGTGTCCGTCCTTTCCTCCCGGACCGGCGGGCGGACCGGTTCCGGCGTAGCAACACGTTCAAAGACAGGGTGCACCGGCTGCCGCCGCACCGGTCTTGGTGCCTGGACATCGCCCACCGGCCTCACCGGTGGTGGTGCTTCCGGCCGTCGCGGGGCCTGGGCCGGCCGGCCCGGCTGCTGCCGGCCCTGCTGGCCGAGAGACCTCAGGGCGGAGAAGATTATAAAAATGATAAAGATAATGAGAGTTTCCAAGGATCAGACCCCCTTATTTCTTCGGTTCGTCTCCCTTTTCGGCTTTGGTGCCGCCAAGGCGGGCGATGGAATCCCTCATTTGGGTGTCAGCCAGGATGTTTTGCATGTTATAATAATCCATGGTGCCAAGCCTGCCTTCACGCAATGCCTGGGAGAAAGCGCGGGGCACCTCGGCTTCCGCCTCAACCACCTTGGCACGCATTTCCTGGACTTTGGCCTTCATCTCCTGCTCCAGGGCCACAGCCATGGCACGGCGCTCCTCCGCCTTGGCCTGGGCAATCCTTTTGTCGGCTTCAGCTTGGTCGGTCTGCAGCTGCGCGCCGATGTTCTTGCCCACATCCACGTCAGCGATGTCGATGGAAAGAATTTCAAAAGCCGTCCCGGCGTCCAGACCTTTGTTAAGCACAGTGCGGGAAATGGTATCGGGATTCTCCAGTACTTCTTTGTGGCTGATAGCGGAACCAATGGTGGTAACAATGCCCTCACCTACCCTGGCGATAATGGTCTCTTCGCCGGCACCACCCACCAGGCGTTCAATATTGGCACGGACAGTCACCTTGGCTTTGGCTTTGACCTCGATACCGTCCTTGGCCACCGCCGCCACCACCGGTGTTTCAATGACGCGCGGATTAACACTGACCTGTACCGCCTGTAACACATCCCGTCCTGCCAGGTCAATGGCGGCGGCGCGCTCAAAGCCCAGATCGATACCGGCCCGCTGGGCGGCGATGAGGGCGTTGACCACCCTGTCCACATTGCCGCCGGCCAGATAGTGGCCCTCCAGCTTGTTCACATTGAGGTCAAGGCCGGCCTTGGTGGCCTTGATCAGCGGGTTTACAATCTTGGCCGGAGCCACCCGGCGCAGGCGCATGCCCACCAGGGTAACTATGCCGATACGTACACCGGCGGCCAGAGCGGAAATCCAAAGGCCGAGGGGGATGATGCTCAGCAATACCGAAAGACCCAAAACAATCAGACCAATAAAAATAAGCAGCTCAACCAAATTTAAAACCTCCTGACAATAGTTTGTTATTCCAGGGGACGGACCACAATGCGGGTCCCCTCCGTGGCTACCACTTTTATCTCAGTCGCCTGGGCGACAAAACCGCCTTCACTTACCACGTCGACCCTTTTCCCGTTGATTTCTGCCACACCCGCCGGGCGCAGCGGCGTCAGGGCACGGCCGGTCTTGCCCACCAGGTGGGAAGCGTCGCCAGGTCCCACGTAACCCTGTTCCCTGGTTTCGGCAAACTGGAGAACAATCTGGGACCAAAGCCCGGTCTTTTTAAGGTAGCGGTAAGATGCCAGGATAATCAGCACAGCCAAAAACAAAGCCATAGCAAGCATACGCAAGCCGGAACCAGGTGATTCAGCGGTCATCACCACCGAAGCGATGATCACGCCAATCCCCGCCAGCCCCACCACACCAAAGTTGGGCAAAAGCGCTTCGATTAAGAGCAGCACCACGCCCAGCAGGAAAAGGAGCACCACCTCGCGCCCGGCCAGCCCGGCCACAATATGGCCGCCGAAAAACAGGGCAAAGGCCAGGATACTGATGATGCCCGCCACACCAAAGCCTGGGGTCATAACTTCTATGGCCAGAGCGGCTATACCGATGGTAATCAGGATGGTGGCCACTTCCACCCTAGTCAGGAAACGGGCCAGGCCTTCCGAAGGGCTGGTACCCACAGTAACGACCCGGGCTCCACCCAGGCCAAGGTGAGAAAGCAGCTCCGCACGGCTCCTGAAGACACCGTCTGTAAACCCGATTTCCCGGGCTTCGCTGTAGGTAAGGGTGAGCAACCTGTCGGAGGAAACCAAACCTTCGATTTCAATTTCCCTGCGGACCATGGCAGCAGCCACCTGGGGGTCCTTGCCCTGCTGTGCTGCCACCTTGCGCATCTCGCCCTCCCAGGCAGACAGGGTCTTTTCATCCACAGCCTCATCGCCACCCAAAATGCTTCTCGGTTCAGCGGCGCCGATGGTGCTGCCCGGGGCCATGTAAAGAGCCCGGCAGGACAGGGCAATATAAGCGCCCGCTGAGATGGCGCGGTAGCGGACATAAGCGTAAACCGGCACCGGTGAGTCCATTATCAGGTCACTGATATCGGAGGCGGCGTCTATCAGGCCGCCATAGGTGTTAATCTCCAGAATAATGGCAGAGGCGCCGCTCCTCTCCGCCTCCCGGAAAGCCCTGCCCAGAAAACGGGAAAGCCCTTTTTCCACCTGCCCCTCCAGCGGCACCACGTAAACAGGCCCGTCTCCCGCTGCGGCCGGGGGCCGGAAAGCCGGGAAGGCAAAGCCAAGCAGCAGTATTGCTATTATTATTGCCAACAGTTTTCTTGTCACTGGTGTCCCACTCCGTTCAAGGCATATTTTCTCATATATTCACATTATATATTATCTCAGACAAAAGTTAAAGGAATCCCGTCGCACCATCAAAAAACCCGGTGTGCACCGGGTTTGTGGCTGTTCAGGCAAAACGCCTTTTCTTGCGTGCGGCCTCAGATTTTTTCTTGCGCTTGACGCTCGGCTTTTCATAATGCTCTCGCTTGCGAACCTCGGCCAGAATGCCGGTTTTGGCGCACTGGCGTTTAAAACGGCGAATGGCGCTGTCCAGCGTCTCATTTTTGCCGACCTTAATTTGTGTCAACTGCTTTTCCCTCCCCTCACTACCAACCTGCATCGGTCCGGGACTCCCCCGGACAACCAAGGGGGAACACTTTTTAGATTATATCGTTTTCATAAACTTCTGTCAACAGGACCGGAACCCCGGAAACCTCTCAAGGGACAAACTTTTTGCCGGAGAGAAGGTGAAAATGCAGGTGCGGCACGACCTGTCCGGCCGCTGCTCCGCAATTGGTAATCAGCTTATAAGCCCCCGCCACACCCAGCTTCTCCGCTACCTTTATCGCGGCCAGGAGCAGCTCTGCGGCCAGTTCCCGGCTTGCGCCGGACAGCGCGTCCAGAGAATCCAGGTGCTGTCTGGGTACCACCAGCACATGCACCGGCGCCAGCGGGTTGATATCTTTAAAAGCAATTATTGACTCATCCTCATAGACAATGTCAGCGGGAATCTCCCGGGCTACTATACGGCAAAAAATACACGCCATCAGGGAACCTCCTTGTCCTTCTTTCATTGGTATTATACCATTACCGGCGTTCCTTAGCAAACACTGACACTACAGCGAAATATTGTTACAGCGCCACAGCCATTGCGCCACGGGAGACATCCCCCCGTCTTCCTTTCGGACCTCCGCTGCGCTCCGGTGACGCTGAAGTCCCCACGGCTCCATTTGGGTTAACTTTGCTGCAGTACCAAACCCGCTTTTATGAACCGTTTTTTAAACCGGCCGCCGGTCGGACAGGCACGGCGCCCAAACCTGCACATACAATATGAAGAGCAATACTGCAAGGAGGGTTTACCGTGACAAGCCAACAGACAAAGAGGTTCTTCGCCGGCGGAAACACTGCCTTCGGCTTTTACTCCCTGTTCCATTACATAGCAGATCCGGATACCGGGCGGCAACTGCTTGTTATCAAGGGAGGACCGGGCACCGGCAAGTCCACCCTGATGAAGCAGGTAGGTTCCAGGATGATCAGGGAAGGATACATGGTGGAAATGTTTCACTGCTCCTCCGACCAGGATTCACTGGACGGCCTGTCCGTCCCCGTTCTCGGCTTTGCCATGGTAGACGGCACGGCACCCCACGTAATCGATCCCAAAATACCCGGCGCTTATGACGAAATTATCAACCTGGGGACCTGCTGGGACACCGGCAGCCTGCGGCCACACAAGAAAGAGATAGCAGCTGTTATCCGGCAGAACAACGATTTTTTTGTCCAGGCTTACCAGTACCTAAAAGAAGCTTATGCTGCCATGGAAAAATGCCGCTACCTGATGTCACAGGCCATGGACTACCATGGCGTCACCCTGACCACCAACCGCTTGCTGGCTGAAATTAAATCCCGGTTGCCTCCCTCCGGGAGAATGGGAAAAGAGCGGCACCTGTTTGCCGGCGCCATCACCCCCGGAGGATTGCTGAATTTTTACCCGTCTGTGGTAAACGGTATTCAGACAGTTTACCACCTGGCCGGAGACCCGGGTACGGGGAAATCTTTCCTGCTAAAGCAGGTCTTTGCAACTGTAAAAAGCCTGGGCCATGATACGGAGGTTTACCGCTGTGCCTTTGATCCGGGCAGGTTTGACGCGGTGGTTGTCCCGGCACTGGGCACCGCTTTTGTCAAAGCCACTTACCCTCATGGTTTCACGCTGCCCGCGGGTACGGAACAGCACACGCTGCCGCTGTCACGCCATTCCCGCCCCGCTGTCCTGAAAACCAGCAGCAGGGAGCGGGCGGAAGCACACGAACGATTCTGGCGGCTGGTAGGGAAAGCGGTGGAGCTGATCGGCAAGTCCAGGCAAAACCACGACCAGCTCGAAAGCTACTATATCAGGGCCATGGACTTTGAACGGGTAGCCGCCGTCAGGGAAAAAATAATACAGGACGCTTTTAAGCTGGCGGAAAACAGCAGGACAGCAGTTTAGCAGGAGCGGGGAAAAATCAGAGCCGGTGTCAGGCACCGGCTCTGATTTTCCCGCTATTTCTTTGGCACCTCACCGGCGGAGGTCTGCGTGACTTCCCCCACAGTAAACTGCTCTATAACAGCGCCCTTTTTGTCTACAAAAGTCCAGGTAGTGCGGCCTGCCACCAGTACCACATCCTTGGCCGGCATTGCCACCACCTGGTAATTGTCCCGCTTCGGCGCCACCCTCACCCTGACTTCCAGCTCGCCATCACCGGTAGCGACTGTTTCCACTTTCTGTATCTCGGCATGCAGGGCAAACAGGGCAACCTCGTGCTGCGGCTGAAACGGGTACTGCGGCAGTGCCACGGACCACTCTTTTGCGATTTCCGCCCAACCTTCCTCATCCAGTGCCAGGCGGAAGGACGGCATTTCCTTCCTCTCACCCTTGTCGACCGTGGTGGTCTTGACTTCACTCCCCCTGGCAGACTCTTTGGGGACTACCGTGGGACTGGTCCGGAAAGTATCATAGACGGACAAGGACACCAGCAGGACCAGGAGGAACAAGAGCGGGAGTAACCGCCTTGCCTCCACCACAAACAGCCTCCTACGCATATATCCACCTCTTTCCGCCTGTCTTTTCCTTTCCATCCTATTCACCTGAAAAAAAAATATGCTTGTCGCCAGAAAATTATAAAGATCAAGAAGGTAAAAGATTCCACCCGTCGAAATAATAAAAATGTAGAAAACTGTCAAAAAATAAGAGGTGAATAATGGGCCGCCTGCTTGAGACTTTTTTCGGCGAGCGTTCCTTCCACCCCGGCCTGAAACTGGCCGTCTTCATCCTGGCTCTCCTGTTCTTTGCCACAATAGCGGCGGTTTACTTTTTCGGGCTTCTGGCTCGGCAGGAGGCGCGACTGTTAACCTACTTTTTTTTCATCGTGATTTTTGCCGTGACTTATTACTGCGGTTTTAAACCCGGCATAGTGCTGACAATTGCCAGCAGCTTCCTGGTTGTTTTCTTTTTCATCCCAGCCGGTACCACTTTCACCAACCTTACACCCGGTGAACTGGAGCTTTTCCCTTTCCTCGCACTGTATTTCCTCACCGCCATCGCCACCGACTGGTTAAGGGAAAATTATGAAAATGTGGAAAGGCAGATGGCCCGGAACAAAGAACTCTACGAACAGGCCAAAAACATCGAGAAACTGGCCCTGGCCGGAGAAATAGCCGCCGGAATCGCCCATGAAATCCGCAATCCCCTCACGGTGGTTCAGGGGTACCTCCAGATCCTGCGCCGGAACGCGCAGGACAGGGAAATTTTCGATATACTGATAGAAGAAATAAAAAGGACAAACCAGATTGTCAGTGATTTTCTGAAGTTCAGCCGCCCCTCCCGGCCGGACCTGGCGGCAGTCTGCCTGAATAATTTGGCGGAAACCGCCGTTACACTGATTGCCGGTGAAGCGGCGCGCAGCAATGTCACAGTTGTCCTGCATAAAGACCCTGGTGTCCCCTTGCTGGAAGTGGACCGCGAGCAGCTGATACAGGCTCTGCTTAACCTGTGCGTCAACGGCATCCAGGCCATGCCCCGGGGAGGCACGCTCACAATCGCCACCGGTTTGTCCCCGGACGGCAGTAAAGTCGAAGTCACTGTGTCAGATACGGGGGACGGTATACCAAGGGAATTAATGCCGAAAATCTTTGCTCCCTTTTTCACCACCAGGGAGCATGGCACCGGTCTTGGACTTTCCATCTCCCAGGCAGTGGTAAACGCCCACGGCGGCCATATCAGCGTAGAAAGCAAACCGGGACAGGGCAGCCGTTTCACGCTCTGTTTTCCCGCCGGCAATCAACTTCCGGGTAAACAAAAGAAGGAGGCCTGAGCCCTGTGGACAAAATCCCTTTTAGTGCTATTGTTCTGTACGCTGTGCCCGAAGGAATGCTACACGGGACACTGGGCCTGTCACTGGTTGCTGTTCGTCCCCGTTTTAAAGTTATTCTGGCATACGGGACCCTCTTTGCCGCCACAGCCTACCTGGTGCGCCAGGCCCCGGTTTTTCCGGGCATTCATACCCTGGTGATTACAGTATTCAACTCATTGTATTTGTTCGCTCTGAACCGGATGCCCTACCGTAAAGCGCTGCTCGCGGTCATTCTCGCCTTGGCTGTCCTGATATTTGCGGAACTGCTTTTCACTCCTGTGGCGCTCTCATTCTTTGCCCTAAGCTATGAACAGGTGGCGGCGAACCCCTGGCTCAGGGTGCTGGTAACCCTGCCGCAGCAGATGTTTTTGGCCCTGTCCGCGCTTGTTGCCTACCGCATGCGGGGGTTCCACCGCAGCGGTTACCGGCATGTAAGGTCATACCGTCCCTGGGGGCAATAGAAATGAGGCTTGCCCAGAGGTTGGTCCGTTATCTGGAGCAGGAGCTGCACCTGACGCAGGACCAGGCAGAGATAATCAATTACGGCCTGCTGTCATTTATGGCCACAACCCTGAACCTGCTGGTCCTGGCGGCTATTGGCGCCCTGCTTGGTGTATTGAAAGAAGCGCTGTTTATCACGTTGGTGGTAATGGCTTTCCGCAAGGTCAGCGGAGGAGCGCACTGCGACACACTCCTGACCTGCACGGTAACCGGAACCGCCGTCATCACCGCCGCGGCAGCCTGCACCCGGCTTTTTGCGGCCGGCCTTGCATCCTCGCCGTTGTTCCTGGCCGGCGCGCCAGCCCTGGCGCTGGTCAGCACCTTTTTGTTCGCGCCTGCCGATGTGCCGCAAAAACCTATTACTTCCGCCAGGCAGCGGCGGATTCTGCGCACCCTGTCTTTTCTGCTGCTTTTGGGTTGGAGCATACTGGGAACCAGCCTGTGGTTAACCAAAAACCCGTTCCTTTACTACTATGCCGGCGGCAACCTGGGCATTCTCTGGCAGTCGCTGCTGCTTACCCCCGCCGGTTATAGTTTTATGTCGATAATAAGCAGGCTTTTCAGCTTTATAAGGCAATAAACGACAACTGAAACAGATTTTCCTGTTATTTCCTGTAACATTTCGACATGCGCAGGATTTTTTTCTTTTTTAGGGAATTTCTTACCAGCATATAATGCCGAAAGGAGGTTTTATGGTGAAAAAGAGGCTTTTGGCGCTTGTCGCCGGTCTGCTGGCACTGGTGGCGCTCTCCGGTGCCGCTTCCGCCTGTTATGTCATCTGGTACCAGCCGGAGCTGCCCGGGGCTTTAAAGAAACAGGTCTTATAAACGCTGATGCCGTCCGGTTCGCCGGACGGCATAATTTATCCGCTTAAGTTGCCCAGGAGGGTTTCCTGCCCGCTGCCGGTCACCAGCACCAGCGCCAGGCGGCCACGCAACTCCGGCGGCGCTTTGGCCTCAACCCGCACGTAGTGAGGGGTCAGGCCAGCCAGCGTGCCAGGGTCCGCCTCCTCTTCAAACAGTACCTCCACTGTCCGCCCGATAAAACTGCTGTTGAAATCAGCTGCCAGCTCCCTGCCCAGCTCAGTGAGGAGGCGGCTTCTTTCCTCTTTTACCCGGTGTGGGACCTGGCCGGGAAAGCGGGCAGCGGGGGTGCCGCGCCGGGGGGAGTATTTAAAGACGTGCAGGCGGCTGAAGCGGCATCTTTTTACCAAAGTCAGGGTGCGCTCGAAATTCGCATCTGTTTCCCCCGGGAAACCCACCATGACGTCAGTGGTCAGCGCTACGCCCGGTATCCTGTTCCGCAACCACCGGACCAGGCGCAGGAACTCCGACGCCGTGTATTTTCTGTTCATCCGCCGCAGCACCGTGTCATCGCCGGACTGTAGGGGTATATGCAAATGGGGGCATATCTTCGGCTCAGCCGCCATCACTTCCACCAGGGCCGCCGTTATTTCCGTGGGTTCCAGCGATGAAATCCTTATCCTTTTTATACCTTCAACCTTTGCCAGTTCCGTCAGGAGGTCGCTTAAAGCCGGCCTGCCGTCCAGGTCGGCCCCGTAAGAGCCGAGGTGGACACCGGTCAGAACCAGTTCCAGGAACCCTTCCCGTGCCAGGCGGTTCGCTTCCTCCACAGTTTCCTGCACGGGGCGGCTGTACAGAGGGCCCCTGGCGTAAGGGACAATACAGTAAGAACAAAACTGGCGGCAGCCTTCCTGTACTTTCAGGAAAGCCCGGGTCCTGTCTCCGGACTGCGCCGCTGGCAGCCCTTCAAAACTTGTTTTTTCGGTCAGGGGCGTAACGCGGTTGAGGCGGCCTTTTTTTGCTTCCTCCACCAGGAACGGCAAACTGTCCCGGTCATGGGTCCCCACCACCAGGTCCACCTCCGGGATTGCCATTACCTCCTCCGCCGCGACCTGGGCATAGCAGCCGGCAACCACCACCACCGCCCCGGGATTGATGCGCCGGGCGCGCCGGGCCGCCTGGCGCGATTTGCGGTCGCCCAGGTGTGTCACCGTACAGGTGTTGATCACGTAAACATCGGCAACGCTGTTAAAGTCCACCGTACGGTAGCCAGCCTCTTCGAACAGCCGGCGCATGGAAGCGGTTTCGGTCTGGTTCACTTTGCAGCCGAGGGTAAGGAATGCCACCGATTTCATCGCCCGCCCCCCATCTCGCCCGCCTCATACAGTGTAAGGGCAACCGCGGTAACGGCCGCTGTTTCGGCACGAAGGACCCGCGGCCCCAACGTCACGGCCGCCGCCCCTTTATCAAGCGCTTCCCGCGTTTCCGCTGCGGTAAAGCCTCCCTCAGGACCGGTAACAAGGAGCACCTTTTCCCCGGCGGAAAGTCCTGCCAGGGCGGCCTTAAGCGTGTTTTTCCTTTCGCCCTCGTAAAACAGTATTACCCTGTGGTAACCTGCAAATAAGGCCAGCAGTTCCCGCCACGAACAAACCGGAGCGACCGGGGGCACCCGACTGCGCCGCGACTGGGCGGCTGCCGACCGGGCAATCCTTTGCCAGCGCTCCTGCCGGCCCATTTCTTTATGTGCAGCGGGACGCGGCACCGTGCGCCCGCTGTAAAAAGGAATCAGGGAGGCTACGCCCAGCTCGGTTACTTTTTGCACTGTCAGATCAGCCTTGTCCCCTTTGGGCAGGCCGAAGGCAAGGGTAACATATACCGACGCTTCGCCAGACGGCAGCCGGTCTTCCTCAGGCCGGCAAATCACCCGGGACCTGTCCAGCGCCACAATAACAGCGGACCGGCAGCAACCACCGTCGTCGCAAAGCTCCACCCTGTCTCCCACAGAGGCACGCAGCACGCGGGAGAGGTGGCGGGCATCTTCCCCCGTCAGTATAATAAAACCGTCATTTAACTGGTCGGGGCTGAAAAAAAACCTGTTCATTCAGTCTCCTTTTGCAAGGACCAGCGCCGTCCATTCCCCTGCCTGTTTTTCCCTCTCCACCAGGAAGCCCGCCTCCGCCATGGCGCCGGTTACCTCCGCCGCCCGGCCTGTTATGATACCGGAAACTATGGCCCTGCCCTTGGGTTTCAGCAGCCCGCCCAACCGGCCGGCCAGGCCAACCAGCAGGTCGGCGGTAAGGTTGGCCAGTACCAGGTCAGCCGGAGACAGGCGCCGGTAAAGAGGCTCAGCCAGCAGGTCGGCCTGGATAAAGGTGGCCTTTAGCCCGTTAAGCGCCGCATTGTCGCCGCTGATGCGGACTGATAGCCCGCTGCTGTCAATGCCGGTAACCTGCCCGGCGCCAAACAGTTTGGCCGCCAGCGCCAGTATACCTGAGCCGCAACCCAGGTCAAGCACCGTTTCCGCTCCGGCGGCGTATTGTTCCAGCAGCTCCAGGCACAGGCGCGTGCTCTCGTGGGTGCCGGTGCCAAAGGCGGCGCCGGGGTCAAGCCGGAGCACACGCCTGCCGGTGGGCGGAACCTCCTGCCAGGAGGGAACCACCAGCAGCTTTTCACCGGTGGGGGTGGGGTGCCAGTAATCCTTCCAGGCGCTCTCCCAGGCCGAACCATCCACTTCCCGGCAGCTTAAAACAGCCGCGGGCAGGCCAAAATCCGGCAGCCGCTCCAGGAAACCCTGAAGCTTTGACAGTTCTTTTTTTAAAAAAGAAAGAGGGAAATACCCCCGGATTTGTACTGTGTTTTTGTTTTGTCCGGCAGCAGGGAAAATATCGCCGAGCCCGTCCCGGCGCGCCTGCGCATAGTCCCAGTCTTCCTCCACCGCCACACCGCCAACGCCCAGGGACAGCAGTTTCTCTGTCACCGCTTCGCCGCTTTCCGGCGCCGTTGTCACCGTGATTTCAAGCCAGCGCAAAAGCGGTCCCTCCTTTATTTACCGCCCAAGGCGTCTTTGACTTTTTCAAAAATCCCTTTGTCCGGGGTTCCTGCCTCTTCCCCGGCCAACCGGGCATATTCGCGCAGCAATTCCCGCTGCTTACCGGAGATTTTTTGCGGTATCTTAACATTGATCCGGACGTGCTGGTCTCCCCGGCCATAGCCGCGCAGGTGCGGGATGCCTTTGCCGCGCAGGCGGAACGATGCCCCCGGTTGCGTACCCTCGGGAATTTTCAGTTTGACATTGCCCTCCAGCGTCGGTACTTCTATTTCAGCGCCCAGTATCGCCTGGACAAAGGAAACAGGAGCCTCAATGAAAAGGTCGTCACCTTCCCGCCGGAACAGCTCATGCGGGCGGACATGGATGAACACGTACAGGTCTCCGGGTGGTCCGCCGCGAATCCCCGCCTCCCCTTCCCCGCTTACACGCAGCCTGTTGCCGGTGTCAACACCGGGTGGGATTTTTACTTCGATCTTGCGCTCACGGTGCAGGCGGCCGTTGCCCCGGCAAACGGGGCAGCGTTCCCTGACAATGGTGCCATCGCCGCCGCAGACATCGCAGGTCTTGACGCTGACAAATCGTCCGAAAGCGGTATTGCGCACTGTCTGCTGCTGTCCGGAACCGCCGCAGTGGGCGCACCGCTCCGGGGCGGTCCCCGCTTTGGCGCCGCTGCCGTGGCAGGTTTCACATTCTTCCACGCGGTCTATGGATATAGTGGTTTCAAGGCCGAAGGCGGCATCTTTCAGCGTAATCTCCAGGTCATAGCGCAGGTCATTGCCGCGCTGTGGGCCGGCGGGCCGGCGTCCCCGCGGCCCGCCGCCGAAAAAGGTATCAAAAATATCCTCAAAGCCAAAGCTGCCGAAGCCGCCCTGGCCAAAACCGCCGGGACCGAAGCTTTCTTCCGCGGCGTGGCCGAAGCGGTCGTACTGCTCGCGCCGGGTGGCGTCACTCAGCACATCAAAGGCTTCTTTGACTTCCTTAAATTTCTCTTCAGCGTTCCTGTCGCCCTGGTTTACATCGGGATGGTACTTCCTGGCCAGCCGGCGATACGCCCTTTTTATCTCTTCCGGTGAGGCATTGCGGTCTACACCGAGCACCTCATAGTAATCACGCTTGGCCATTTAGCTCTCATTCCTTCGGCTATTTCTTCTCCTCGTCATCCACCACATGGTACTCGGCATCCACGGTATCATCCCCGCCCGCTGTGCCCTGGCCCGCACCGGGAGGCGCGTCCTGTTTCACCTGCTGGTACATGAGGGTGGAAAGCTCATGCAGGTGCCTGGTAAGCGCTTCGGAGGCGCGCTTGATGGCAGCGGTATCTTCACCGCCCGCAGTCTCTTTAAGCTTGCTGATGGCGGATTCTATCTCGCTTTTCCTCGCGCCGTCCACTTTGTCGCCCAGGTCACGCAGCATCTTCTCCGTGTTGTAGACCAGGGAATCGGCTTCGTTTCTGGCCTCAGCCAGCTCTTTCCGTTTCTGGTCTTCGGCGGCAAATTTCTCGGCGTTTTTGATCATTTCCTCTATTTCTTTTTCGCTGAGGCCGGTGGAGGCGGTAATGGTTATCTTCTGGGATTTGCCGGTGCCCAGGTCCTTGGCGGAAACGTTGACAATCCCGTTGGCGTCAATGTCAAACGTCACCTCGATTTGCGGGATGCCCCGCGGCGCCGGCATGATGCCGTCCAGGATGAACCGTCCCAGTGTTTTGTTGCCGGCGGCCATAGACCGCTCACCCTGGAGCACGTGGATTTCAACCGAAGGCTGATTGTCGGCGGCAGTGGAGAATATCTGTTTTTTAGAGGTGGGGATGGTGGTATTCCTTTCAATAATTTTGGTAAATACACCGCCCAAAGTCTCGATACCCAGGGAAAGAGGCGTTACGTCAAGGAGCAGCACGTCTTTTACCTCACCGGCCAGCACACCGGCCTGGATGGCGGCGCCCAGGGCCACCACCTCGTCCGGGTTCACCCCTTTGTGCGGGTCTTTGCCGATAAGTTTTTTAATTGCTTCCTGGACGGCGGGAATCCGGGTGGACCCGCCCACCAGTATGACTTTATCGATATCACTGGGCTGCAGGCCCGCATCAGAAAGAGCGCGGCGCGACGGCCCCATGGTGGCTTCCACCAGGTCGGCGGTCAGTTCTTCGAATTTGGCCCTGCTCAGGTTCATATCCAGGTGCTTGGGTCCTTCCGGGGTAGCGGTGATAAAGGGCAGGTTGATATTGGTGTTGGTGACGCTGGAAAGTTCGATCTTGGCTTTTTCAGCCGCTTCTTTCAGGCGCTGGAGCGCCATCCGGTCGTTGCGCAGGTCCACTCCCTGGTCTTTCCTGAACTGGTCCGCCATCCAGTCTATGATGCGTTGGTCAAAATCGTCTCCGCCCAGGCGGTTGTTGCCGCTGGTGGCCTTTACTTCAAAGACGCCATCACCCAGCTCCAGAATAGACACATCAAAAGTGCCGCCGCCCAGGTCGAAAACCAGGATTGTGTGGTCTTCACCCTTGTCGATGCCGTAAGCCAGCGCCGCCGCCGTAGGCTCGTTGATAATGCGCAAAACCTCCAGGCCGGCGATACGGCCCGCATCTTTGGTGGCCTGCCGCTGGGCATCGGTAAAATAAGCGGGAACGGTAATAACGGCTTTTTCTATTTTTTCGCCAAGATAGGCCTCCGCATCGGTTTTCAGTTTCTGGAGGATCATGGCGGAAATTTCCTGGGGGGTATATTCCTTATCGTCGATTTTAACCCGGTAATTGCTACCCATGTGGCGCTTGATGGAAGATATGGTGCGCTCGGGGTTGGTGATGGCCTGCCTTTTGGCCACCTGTCCCACCAGTCTCTCGCCGCTCTTGCTGAAAGCAACCACAGAAGGCGTAATCCGGTCACCTTCGGCATTGGGGATAATTTCGGGTTCACCGCCTTCCATTACCGCCACCACAGAGTTGGTGGTGCCCAAGTCGATGCCGATTACTTTACCCATATTAAAACCTCCCTGTACTGTTTCAGTTATCAGTGTCTGATTTGCTACCTGCCACTTTGACCATACTGGGCCTTAGTACCTTATCGTTTAAAAGATACCCCTTCTGCAGCTCCTCCACCACCGTGTTCTCCTCCTCACCGCATTCCACCTGCAACACCGCATGGTGGCAGGTAGGGTCAAATGCGCGGCCGCAGGCTTCGATTACGCTGACACCCTGCCTGCAGAGCACCGACAGCAGCTGCTTGTGAATCATATCCACTCCGGCCTGGAGCGCTTCCGCCGACCCTCCGGCCTGCAGCGCCCTCTCCAGGTTATCAACCACCGGCAGCAGCTCCTTAATCAAATCTGCCACCGCCTGGCTGTGCCATTCCTGGCGCTCCGCTTTTACCCGTTTGCGATAGTTTTCAAAATCAGCGTGCGCCCTCTGCAAGCGGGCAAAAAGCTGGGCGTTCTCCTCGCGCAGCTTTTCCAGTTCCGTTTGTGTTGTGTCGGCATTATCCCCCGGGACGCTCTCGCCCCCGCCTGTTTCCGGTGCGTCTTCCGGTAAGCTTTCGTTTTTTTCCAAATCACTCATACTTTCACCCCATTTCGCGGCAGCAATCGCTCACATTTTTTAAATGCCGGCTTCCGGCCCCGGCTTACCGGCTTACAGCGCTTTCAAAAGATCATTCAGCCTGCTGGTAATTTTTTCAATAATAGCCACTACCCGGGCATACTCCATTCTCGTGGGACCAAGGACGCCCACGGCACCCACCGGGCGGCCGTGCAGCAGGTAGGTGGCAGTAACCAGGCTGCATTCACTCATTTCCCTGAGGTTGTTTTCGGTCCCGATACGGATGTTTACTCCCTCCACAGGAGTTTCCAGGAGAAAGTTCAGCCTTTTGCCCTCTTCGAAAAGAGAGAGCAGGCGCCTTACTTTAGCCAAGTCCTGGAATTCCGGCTGGTTAAGGATGTTGGAGGTGCCGCCAAGGTAAACCCGGCTTTCACTTTCCGCCCGGATTTCTTCCAGCATATTCAGCGTCTGCTCCAGGATATCCAGGCGGTTATACAGGGTACCGCGCAGCTGTCTCAGTCTGGCGGCGGTCAGGCCTTCGATGGTCAGGCCGGCCAGCTGTTCGTTCAGGCAGCTGATAATACGTCCCAGCTCTTCCTGGTTTAATGCCTGCGGCAGGTCAATCAGGTTGTTCCTGATAAAGCCGGTATCGGTAATCAGCACCACCAGCGCCTTGTTGTCATCAAGCGGAATCAGACGCAGCTGTTTAAAGGCGCTGCGCCGGAACTGCGGCCCAAGTACCAGGGAAGTGTAATTGGTGAGCTGGGAGAGGATTTTGGCCGTATACTGTATTATCTGGTCGATTTCACGCATTTTATCCAGCTGTAGGAACAGCCGGCGGATATAATCCTCTTCCTGTGCCGTAAGCTCAGCCTGGTCCATCAGGTTGTCTACATAAAAACGGTAACCGCTTTGGGAAGGAATACGCCCGGCGGAGGTGTGGGGCTGGGAAAGATAGCCCATTTCTTCCAGGTCGGCCATTTCATTGCGGATGGTGGCGGCTGACAAATCAAGCCGGTAACGCCGGGAAATGGTGCGTGAGCCAACCGGTTCAGCAGTCTGGATATAATCGGTAACCACCGCATGGAGAATTTTTTGCTTTCTTTCGCTTATTCCCATAAGCTTCACAAAAACCCCCCTTCCCCATATTAGCACTCTCGCCGCAAGAGTGCTAAAGCTATAATAAAAAATACCATTCCAAGGCCCTTTTGTCAAGATTCCAGGCTTATAAATTCAACAAAAACCGGTTGCCCGCCGCTATCCCCGCAGCGCCATGTCAGTTTATTAACTTCCGGCACAGACTGATAAACGCCCAAAATAGCCGGCTATGGCCGGAAGCGCTCCGGCAGGCGCCGCAGCAATTCCTGCAATTTATACACAGGCAAAATAAACACGCGGCCTGCCAGGGTGATGAACCAAACCCCGTCCCCGCGGACCAGGGAAACCGCCTCCTGCGTTCCGGCCAGACCGCACATCTCGCGCAGGCCCTGTTCGCAGACAGCGAGCCCCAGCCCCAGCACCGCCAGGGAAAACAAAAAAATAAAACAAACGGCAAAAACCGTTCGTCTTCTCACCGGCGCTCCCTCCCGCACTCTGCTTTAACGTATTTTTCCCGGCAGATTACTTTTTTATGCTATTCAAAAAGGCCGGCCAGGGCTTTGGCCAGGTATGGCAGCGTGTTCATCGCCTCTTCCAGCGAATTCTCATGACCACCCACTTCGATTAACAGTGAACCGGGGTGCAGGTGCTGGTTATAAACAAGGGGCCGTTCCCGCACACCCCGTGAAAGTCCCGGCGCCATCGCTTCCAGCGCTTCGTGAAGGAAAAAAGCTTTATGGTAGTTTTCCTGCCAGTTGGGATGCCTCGATCCGACCACAAACAATACCCTGCCCATATTTTGGCCCTCAATACGGGCAGTTGTAATCTTTCTGTCCACCCCGTCCCGGTGCAGGTCAATAACCAGGGCAGCGTCAGGATATGTTTCCAGGAGAGTTCTCAGTGTGCCCAGGGCTGTCTCATAGGAGGTGCTGCGCTGCAGATCATGAATGCAGGTGTTGTGAACGACCTCCAGGCTGTATTCCCTCTCCAGCAGCCGGGCCAGCTCCCCGCCCAGGCGGGCCACGGTCAGTTCCAGATCTTCGGTGAACCTCTGGCCGGAGGTTGGCACAAAGGATTCGGTGGTATGGGTATGATAGATTATAACCCTGCCGCGCGCCACCCTGGGTGTGGTTTGTGCCGGAAAAACTATCCGCGGAATTGCTTCTGTTTCTGCTCCGTCACCCCCTTCCGGCCGGTAAAGAAGCGGATCCGCACGGTAACCGGCCTGGTTCAGGTACGGTATCTGCGCGGCAAACAGTGCCCTGGGGTCTCGCGGGTCAAGCCAGGCTATGCCGTTTAGCAGTTCCTCCGCCGTTTGTGACTTCCTGTTTTGCCCGCCCAACCTTCCTGACTGGCCGATACCGGGAATAACCTGAGCAAGCAGCTGCGGAAAAAGGGTCTCCTTATCAGGCAGGGCAAAAATAACTTTTTTTTCAGCGTCGCCCGCCATTGCGGGCAGCGCCTGATTTCCACCGGCCCTGAACACAAACGCAGCAAGAATAACACACACCGCTACCGACACCACCAATCGGGCCGCTTTACCGCGGCGCCGCCGGGCAAACTTTCTTTTCACCGGATGCGTTCCCCCCCTTCCGCTTTCCCGCCCCTTTTGGTCCCTGTATATATTGGTATGCAGCATCTTTAAAAGTATGAAAAAAAGAGAAGGCGGGATCGCCCCCTCTTTGCGCCTTCAGTGCAGGTATTTTCCGGTTCCGTCACTTTCCACTGCCGGGTGAAGCGCGGCGTTCAGACCGCCGGCTATCAGCCTTGATATGTCTTCAGTCAGGGTGTCGATATCCTTGGGCGTTACCATCAGGTTTCCCCCGGTTGGCGTAATAACCTCCTCCATAACAGCACGCTTGTCACCCTCGGCCAGGCTCTGTGCCACGGCGCGAACCGGAGAATCCGGTGAAGCCTCCCGGATCAAGGCCAAAAGCAGGTGGTCCATCAGGTCACTGGCAATGGTAACCGCGTCGACTACGGTAGGGACGCCCACTGCTATTACCGGGATACCGAGAGTGTCATACGTGATACCCAACCGTTTGTTACCCACACCGGAACCGGGGTGAATTCCGGTATCAGCCAGCTGTATGGTGGTGTGCAAACGGTTCAGGCTCCGGGCAGCCAGGGCGTCAACGGCGATAAGCAGGTCCGGCTTTACTTTTTCCACCAGTCCCTGTACAATTTCACCGGTTTCCACTCCGGTAATGCCCAGCACACCGGGTGCGATTGCCGCCACCGGCCTGAACCCTTCACCCAGGGTTTGGGGTTCCAGCTTCATAATGTGTCTTGTCACCAGCAGGTCTTTAACCACACGGGGCCCAAGAGCATCGGGAGTGACATTCCAGTTTCCCAGTCCCACCACCAGTACGGTGGTGTCATCCTGGAGCTCCACCATTTTCTGCAGCTCCCTGGTAAACTGCTGTGCCACTTTCTCCTGCAGCGGCGTGTTCTTCTGCCGCAGGCCAGGCGCCTCCAGGGTTATGTAACAACCCTGTTTCTTACCCATCTTTTTTTCAGCCTCTGGCGTGGTGACCTCCACCCGGGTAACCGTGATTTCATCAATGACCTCTGTAGTAGCCAATACACCCGGAATTTCTTCTTTTACTTCTCCCATAAGCATTTCCCTGGCCTCGATGGCCAGGTCGGTACGGATGTTTTCCCGGCTGCCACCCAGGTAGTTCAACTGATAACCCCCTTCTCTGTCAGCGGAGTTCCGTCGGCACAAAGACGTCTATGATGCCGATAATCAGTGCGGCCAGCGCCGCGCCGACAATCGTAACGCTCATGCCCGGAACAAGAAACTGAGCCAGGTAGATAACCACCGCCGCCACGATAAAACCAACCACACCGCGGTTATGCGGGGAGATTTTTTTGCCGAAAATGCTCTCCACGATAAAGCCGAGCAGGGCTATGACGACGGCGGCAGCCAGCGCGGCGCCAAAACCCAGGGTAGCAAATCCGGGCAACAGGAAACTGACCAGCATCAGGACGATAGCCGAAACGATAAAACGGACTATCAAACCAAGCATTCTTTCACCTCCTTTAACCGGCACTCTTAGCATAGACCAAACAGCGGTCAGCTATACACATCCGCCCGGCGTGCCCGCCACAGCCGGATTTACCCCAAACAAAAACAGTTTGTTGCATTTTAAAGAAACACATGGTAAAATTGTTGTGTCTTTCGGGAAGGTTAAGGTTAAGGAGGTGAGCACATGCCAAACACAAAGCAGGCAGAAAAGCGGATAAGAATTACCGCCAAGCGGACCGCACGGAACCGTCACGTCAAAAGCACCGTGAAGACTGCCGTGCGCCGTTTCAGCGATACGCTGGCCCAGGGCAACCTGGAAGCCGCCGGTGATAAATTAAAGTCAGCGGTCAAAACCATTGACAAGGCAGTGAGCAAAGGGGTTATTCATAAAAACGCCGCTGCCCGCAAGAAGTCGCGCCTGACCAAAAGCCTGAACAGGGCTGCCTCCGGCAACCGGTAATGCCGGAGGGACGGGGGAGGTGACACACCTCAATGCCGGAGGGACGGGGGAGGTGACACACCTCCGCACTCATACTGTAAAACGAATTAAAAACCCCGGAGATTATCCGGGGTTCTTGCTTTTTTTGGCTGCTGATCCTTTTTCCCAGGCGCCGGCTTCCCCCGCGGGCAGCGGCCGCAGCGGCTGCAATGGCTGTGTTGCAGCAGCTGCAGGCAGCGGGGACAGTTCAACATAACCTGCCCGGTACGAAAACCACAGGTTGGACAATAACTGCCATCACTCATAAAATTCCTCCCGGCCCGTGTGCCGATACCCCCGTCCCTCCGGCATGGGTCAGAGCAGGCGGGCCAGCAAGCCGCCGACCAAAAAGGCGATTACCAGTGACCCGGTCCAAATGTAAGTGCCGTCTTTCCAGCCCCGCTCCTTGATAATTACCATGATGGAAGCGATACAGGGAACAAACAGGGTGATAACCACCAGGCCCACCAGTGTCTGGGCCGGCAACAGAGTCAGGCCGTACAGGCCAGCGGCGCCGAAATCACGACGCATAATGCCCATTATAAAGGCGGTGGTGGCTTCGCGGGGCAGCCCCAGCCAGCTTACCGTCAGGGGAGACAGCACGTCCTGCAGCCACTGCATGGCCCCGGTATAATCCAGAACCGTAATCAGAACCGCGGCCAAGGCAAACAGCGGCGCCGCTTCTTTCATAAAAGCAAGCGACTTGGTATATGTCTTGGTCAGCACATTGCGCAACCGGGGCAGCCGCAGTGGCGGCAGGTCTATTAACAGGTGGGTCGATTCACCTGGCAGCACCCTGTTAAGGATTGTACCCAGCGCCACAAACACCGCAAGGATGGTAGCAAGGTAAATTGCCAGGTAGCCCACACCAAGGGGAGCGATAAGCCCGGCGATAACTCCGAGCTGAGCGGAACAGGGAATGGTGACGCCAAGCAGCACAGTGGCGATGATCCGTTCCCGCTTTGAGCCAAGCAGGCGGGTGGTTATGGTGGCCATGGTGACGCAGCCAAAGCCGAGGATGACAGGTATAATGGCGCGGCCGTTTAGGCCCAGCCCGTTCAGCGACCGGTCCACCAGGGTGGCAAGGCGCGGCAGGTAGCCTGAATCCTCCATTACCGAAAGGGCCAGGTAAAAACCCACAACCAGCGGCAGAAGCAGCCCCAACAGGTAAATGGGAGCCATGGTAAGGACCCCGAACTCCCCGGTCAGCAGTTCAGCAAGAAAGGTACCCTCCGCCAGGAAGCGCCCCACCAGGGAGACAATAAACTCACCGTATATTTCCTGCATGATGATTTCTTCGGTCAGCCCAACCACAGTCTGGGCCACAAATACGCCGATAAAAAGGTACATGATATACAGGAAGCCGAGCAGCACGGGAATGCCGGTGAGTGGCCGGGTCATCCACTGCGCCGCCAGCTTGTTCCATTTCTTTCCCCTGCCGGGAGCGGTCACCACTGTGTTTGCAATTTCATTGGCGCGGCGGCGGCGGCGCAGGTAAATGTCTTCCCGCCAGGTACCGGGAGAAAGGCCATGGCATCGCGCCACTTCTTCGTCTCCCTCCAGGACCAGCAAAGCGTCCCCACGGCTTATTCCTTCCCGTCCCAGACTGTTCAGCTTCTCTTCAAGCCAGGGATCGGCAATACCGTGGGAAGCGCGGTTAAGAGCTTCCTTAAGCTGGGCGATGCCTTTCTTTTTGACCGCCACGGTGGGGACGACCGGCACGCCCAGCAGTTCTGCCAACTTTTCCACGTCGATGCGCATACCGCTCTCTTCCACTTCATCCATCATGTTAAGGGCCACCACCACCGGTAGGCCCATATCAATCACCTGCAGGGTGAGAAAAAGGTCGCGCTCGATATGCGGGGCATCTACTATATTGATTACGGTGTCGGCATGCAGGATGATATCGCGGGCCACCCGCTCCTCGTCGTTAAATGATGACACTCCGTAGACCCCCGGTGTATCGATAAGGATATCCCGGCCGAAATCAGCCCGGTGAATTTCCACGGTAGTGCCGGGAAAATTGGAAACATCCACGTAACGCCCGGTCAGCTCATTAAAAAATACGGACTTCCCCACGTTGGGGTTGCCTGCCAGCACAATGCTGCGCTTGCCGCCCGGTATAGCCATGGTTTCGGCCAGGTTGTGACAGTGTTTCATTGTTTCCTCCAATACAACCATAGTAGCTGATAATACTTCTCAATGAATAACAATAATAACAATAAAGAAGCGTTTCGGGTCAGGACGCTTCTTTTACCGCTATTTTACAGGCAAGGCCCCTGCCGATGGCCAGCTCCTGGTGCCCCTTGCTGATAATAACCGGCCCGGCCGGCAGCTTCTCCAGGCAGGTTACCACCGAGCCTTCACAGACACCGAAACGTATGGCCTGAGCACGCACCAGGTCGTCGGGAATACGGCAAATCTCCACTTTTTGGCCTCTTTTTACTTTATCCAGAGTCATTGTAATCCCTCCCCGATGATAACCATTCTCAGTCATCAGCAAAAAGAAAGACTGAGAAATATTCTCATCTCTATAATATCCAAGAAATATATTATTGTCAAGCGCTTTTTTGACCGAGCGCCACCACCAGCGCCTCCAGAGCCAGGGACTGTTCCACACGGCCCCGCTTGATATCCTGGTCGGCTTGCAACAGCAGATCAAAGGCCCTGGCCAGGGCCGCATCATCGGTTTTGCGTGCCTGAACCGCCAGCTTGTCTGCCACAAACGGCGGCACACCAAGGTGTGCCGCCAGCTCATCCTGGACGCAGCCATCAATAAGCAACTCCCGGCAATCACCCAGCATCCTGAACTGGCGTACCAGCATGGCAAGAATCCGAAGCGGCGGCTCCCCCGCCCCCAGCAGATCGCGCAGCAGGGTCAGCGCCCTGGCCGGGCGGCCGCTGACCACGCTGTCTGTTAAGGCAAATATGTCTCCCTGCAAAGAACGGGTAGTTGCCTCCATCACCGCTGTCTCATCCAGCTCCTTCCTGTGACCCAGATAAACCGCCAGTTTGTCCACCTCCTGGGCCAGGCGGCGCGTGTCGCTTCCCACCCGTTGCACCAGAAGGGCAAGGATGTGGCTACTCGCGGTCTTGCCGTGGGCGGCCAGCCGCTGCCGCAGCCAGGATTCCAGCGCCGCTTGCTGCAGCGGGCCGAAACGGTAGACGGCACCGGTGGCGGCAAGCTCTTTGGCTGTTTTGGCGGCAGCCTGCCAATCCGGACAGCAAAAAATAATACAGGCAGTGGAGTAAGGACCGGAACTCAGGGCCAGCAGGCGGCGGACGGAATCCTCATCTTTCTCCGTCCTGGCAAAATAAGGAGCATCACTTACCAGGACCAGGCGCGGCCCGCCAAACAGCGACACTGTTTCAGCCATGTCCAGCACCTGCGCCAGGGGCGCGTCTTTGCCGCTGATTCTGTTAACCGCAGTCCTGTCATCGCCAAGTATTGCCGACCGGATACGTTCCGCGGCCTCCTCCATAAGAAAGTCCTCATCTCCGGCAAATACATAAACGGAGCGCAACCGGCCCGCCGCCAGCTCTTCCTGCAGTCTCCGGTAATCGTTTTCCCGGTCGCGTCGCTTCATTTTTTTCCCCCCAGTCCCTGCACCGGATAATTTCTCCAAAGCGACTTCGACAACATAGTCCCTTTTTCCTGCCAGGAGCATTTCCTGATGCGGAAAATGGCATCCGCTAAAAAACCGCCCCGGGGGCGGTTTAACCTATTTGGTGGCAGATTGTACCATGGCGGTAGGGCCGGCCAGCGGGTCCTCATGCCAGGCCGCCTCCCCATGCTGGGGCATGACTGTTGGTTCATCCAGGCAGGAAGGAGGCGCCTGACCCACCTCACGGTAAGCGTTGACCAGGTGCTTCCGGAAAAGCGCCTCAAAAGGAGCAGCCAGGTAATAGGGCATGCTGTCCACCCACCAGGTATAATCGCTGCCCTCGGCTATATACAGGTTCTCCTTGGCCCTTAACAGTTTTTCCGTGCTTACGGTGCCGCGCACGTCCTCCAGCATGCGGCGGGCATTGAGCAACATCTGCCAGAGCCGGTTTTTGCTGTGGCTGCCAATCCAGCGTGTAAGGCTGTGATCCACCCAGGAACCGGTATGCAGGCATTTCAGTTTATGGCCGGGAGGATGTTCCTCCAGAAATTCTGACACAGTTACCGTCCGCAACAGCGGGTCGCGGGCGATTTTACGGTACAGCCGGTGCAGGAATCCGGTCTTGTCGCCGTCATACCATTCCCAGGCATTTTCGCCGTCCATGGCAATGGTAATCAGGTGCGGGCCAGGCAGGTGAGCAACGTTTTCCCGTACTTTGTGGAAGCGGTGGATCAGGTCGTCCACAGCATGGTCCACCGGCATCTGGTGGTAAACAAAGCCTATCCTGTCCGAGAGATGATGGTCACGAAAGACCATGTTGATTTCTGTATCCCCAATTATCAGGCGGTAAGGCCGGTAGAGGTCGTCGGCGTTAAGGACGTGGCCGAAACCGTCGCGGTAAATTTCCCGTCCCAGCGAGCGGACCAGAATGTCTTCATCCGCCACACACCAGGTAAAGCCAAGTCCGGCAAATATGGCAACCGCCTCCGGGCTTACAGCCAGCTCCGAAGGCCAGATGCCGCGGGGCCAGTCACCGAAATAGCGCCGGAACTGGTTGATTGACCGAACAGTCTGCTCCAGCGCGTCCTCCGGGTATGAGAAGGTTTCGGGCAGGGGCAACCCGGGCGATGCCCTTAACGCGCTGCGCGTATCAATTAATAACGGCACGATGGGATGGTAGAAAGTGGCAGTAATCAGTTCAATCTGCCCCAGCTTCGCCAGTTCCCGGTGAATGGGCACAACCTGTCCGATAATATTCCACTGCTTGCGCAGCACCAGCTCTTTGTCCTCTTCACTGAAATTTTCACCCTTTTGCTGCAGCGCCGCCAGCTCGGCGTCCCTGACCCGGTACTCCGGGTCAATCCAGACCAGGTTAAACCAGACCTGAAGGTCCAGGTAATCCTGGTCAGTGAAAACCTCCAGCGCCGCCTCCACCGGTTCCGGCTCACGGCTCCTCCCCTGCTTGCACAGCAACTGGTTATAGCGCGGCCAGCGGGCGATAACCCTGTCCCAGTGGATGTCAAAGTAGTGCTGCAGCAGAAAGCGTTTCTCCGCCCTTGTCAGCTCTTTTACCGGCTTGGCTGCTTTCTGGTAATAGTCGGTGGCGCCATTCCTGTAATCTTCCAGCTGGGCAAGCAAAGAGGGTGTAAGGTTGAAAGTCTGGCGCACAGTGGGATGTTCCCGGAGGATTGCCGCCATCTGGTAATAGTCCTTGGTGGCATGCAACCTGACCCAAGGCATAATGTATTCCTTTTTTACCGTGTCCTGGTAGTAAGGCTGGTGCTGGTTCCAGATAAAAGCCAAATAAACCGGCCTGGCCAATTAATGTCCCTCCTTGCGCAAACCTGTCACCCGCTGGATTACAGTAATTTCCCGGGGGTGACGGGGTTTCAGCTTTAACCGCCAGCGGGGCAGTACGCAGGAGCCCTGGTAGACTCTCTCAAATCCGTCTTCAGACTGAGAAACTGTCTCCACCGGCAGGCGCCAAAGTTCCGCGGGCCGGTTCAACAGGAACCTGCTCTCCAGCCCCTGCCATTGGTCCACCAGGGCAAATTCCACCACATTTTTTTCCTCGCCCCGCGATGCCAGGCGCGCATCATCGGGGTTCCTGTCCGGAAAGCTAAAGTAGCGGTCCGCAGCTTCCCCGGCCAGCAGGCTGATGTTGAATTCCACACCGAAGTATATATCAAGATCCTTTTCACCTTCATTGACCAGCCTGTAGTCAAAAACCAGGGTACCCTCACCAGGGATGTACCGCGCCGACTTGGCAAGAGCCAAAGGGAAAACGTTGCCCCCCGCCCTAACCTGCCCGGTGCGGCTCATGGTCAGGCGGGCGGTGCCGTTAACGGCGGCTTCTTCCAACTGGTACGCGTTCCCCGGAAAGTCCCCCGCTTCCGCTCCCGCAGGGTCTTTTGAAAAGTCATCCAGTGTGGTGCTGACTGCAAAAAAATGGTCCAGTAACGAAGCCCGCCGGTACCGGTCATAGATAAGCAGGTGTTCCAGACCCGCCTCTTTGACCCGTGCTATATGGTGGATAGTCTTTACTTCATCCGTGGCGCAGCGGCCTTCGGCCAGCTCAAAGATATTGCAGTGGTAAGGCTCCGGGCGCCTGGTTAACACATCGTTTAAGTTAAAACGGCGGGGCTTGTAATCCAGCTCCAGCAGCGCGCCGCCCAGGGCGGGGGCAAAAACCAGCCCCAAGTCTGGCCCGTTGACCAGCACCTCCTCTCTGCCATCGTAGTCAAAGTCTTTTTGCTCCATTTCCACCCAGGCGCCGTTTTGGTGGCGGGCTGAATCCACCAGGACTTCCGCCGCAATCAGGCGGCTGTATAAGGCCGAACGCAGGAAATTCAGGTAAAGGCCGCCAAAGACCCCGTGCCAGTAAGCACAGTTGCACTGTCCTGCCCACAGGTATTCCCGGGCCTCTGCCTTAAGCGGCCCTTCCGGCAGCCTGAGCAGTTTCTCCCGGACATGAAGCATTTTTTTGTGGATATGGTTGCTCTCAGGATAACGGACAAAAAAATTGCGCCAGAACCCTCCGGACCATTCCAGCATTTCACGGTAAGAACCGGCCGGCAGGTATACCCGCCCTTTGGGCGGGTGACTGCGCATAAACGCTTCAAAACCGGTTACTTCAAGCCAGTCCCGGTTTTGCCAAAGCAGCGAAAAGAAGCGCTTCAGCCAGCCTCCTGCGTAGACATGGTGGGCAGTGCCCGGCCAGGAGCCAAATTTCTCCCCGTCG
The DNA here is from genome assembly GCA_020725465.1 of Dethiobacter sp. Classification (GTDB taxonomy): domain Bacteria; phylum Bacillota; class Dethiobacteria; order Dethiobacterales; family Dethiobacteraceae; genus DYEY01. Next base: position 19,488 of record DYEY01000077.1, on the reverse strand, counting down.
TCGGCAAGCACCACCACCCGCCCGCCGCCTGGCGTTGTCAATCCCCGCAGGTAATCTATGGTTTCCCGCGGGTCGGCAAAGGGGATGAGATAGCGCAGTTTTTCACTGATGGGAAAAACGGAAAGAGGGCTGCCGCCTTCCTCCGTAATATAATAGTAAAGCGTGTCTTCTTCGGAAAAACCTACATGTTTAAAGTGGGCATCGTCCAGGACAGTATAAGTTATGCCGGCCTCGTGGAGCGGCCTGGCCAGGTGCGGCTCCCAGACACGCTCGGGCAGCCAGGCGCCCCTGGCTTCAACGCCAAAGTGTTCGGCCAAAAAAGAACTCTGCATCCTGATTTGCCCTGTTTTGTCCTCGTCCGGGATCATCACCAGTATAGGCTCAAAAAAGGCGCCGCCCATCATCTCCACCCGTCCCTGTTCCACCAGCCGGCGCAGGCGCGCCAAAAACTCCGGCCTGTTTTCTTTAAACCAGCGCAGCAATATGCCTGAGTAATGCATGGTTACCCGAATGCCGGGGAAATTCTCCAGTTCCCGCACAAAGGGCTCATAAGCCGTTTTGAAGGTCCGCTCAAAAACCTCCGGCAGGTTTCCTTCCGGCTGGTGATTATGCAGGGCCAAAATCAGGCTTATTCTTTCATCGCTCATATTTCCACCTCCGCCGGTGAACTTGGGACACACGGCAATAGCTTGCCACCGCCGGCTTTTTTTATGCAAATATGGAAAAACCCAGGCTATTCATAAATAACCCGTACCGGGAAAGTATATAATATTATTTGCTTTTTAGCCGCAGTCAAAAAGATGCTGCGGATATTTCCTAAACTAAGGGAGGAAGCTCATGCACAAACTTGACAGAAATGAACTGAACGGAGGCAGGTCGCTGCCTGAATACTACGGGTCAAACCGCCTGACACTGCTCCCCCGTGACCCTTACTGGTTGTTCGCTTACTGGGAGGTGACTCCTGCCCTGGTCCAAAGCCTGGGGGAACTTAACGGTGGGCTTTCCCGTTCCCGCAGGGTACTGCGTGTACGCGATAGGGACAGAGGCGTTTTCAGGGATATAGAAGTGGGCAATCACACCACAGGCAGCTGGCATATACCGGTGGAAACAGCAGGCAACTCATACGCTGCTGAGCTGGGAGAACTATTGCCGGACGGCCGTTTTGTAACCCTGCTTGTCTCAAATACTGTCAGGACGCCGCGCGATTCCATCTCTCCGGTCATCGACCCGCGCTGGCGCCTGTTCGCCTTCTGGCAGCACCGCCATTTCCACCAGATGGTTACAGGGCTGTCCTCTTACGAGCTGTTCATGGAAACCGAAAGGCTTGGAAACGAGGGGGTTTATCGTGACTAAAGGATACTTAGCCCTGGTACTGCACGCGCACCTGCCCTTTGTCAAACATCCGGAGCATGCTTTTTCCCTGGAGGAAAAATGGTTTTTTGAAGCGATGACCGAGACCTACCTGCCGCTTTTGGCCGTACTGGAAAGATTGCAGGATGACGGCATAGATTTCCGCCTTACCCTGTCTGTTTCACCCACACTGGCCGCCATGTGGCAGGATGGCTACCTCAGGGAGAAATACCGCGCTTACCTGGAAAAGCTGCTTGACCTGGCGGACAGGGAAGTGGCCCGAACCGCGGGAGACCCGGCGTTTTCAGACCTGGCACAGATGTACCGGCACCGTCTCCGGGAGACTTATTCCCGCTTTTTCCACCTTTACCGGGGAGACATGGCCGGCCCGTTACGCAGGCTGGCCGCCACAGGCAAGCTGGAGCTGATCACCTGTGCCGGTACCCACGGTTACCTGCCGCTCCTGTTTACCCAGCCGGAGGCTGTCTATGCCCAGGTCGCACTGGCGGTTGAACAGCATGCCAGGCTCTTCGGCCAGTCTCCCAAAGGGATCTGGCTGCCTGAGTGTGCCTACGAGCACGGATTGGATTCCATCCTGGCCGACCTCGGAATCAATTACTTTTTCCTCGACAGCCACGGCGTACTTTTCGCCACACCCCGTCCCGCCTTCGGTGTCTACAGCCCGCTTGTCACCCCTGCCGGCGTCGCCGCCTTCGGGCGCGACCCAGAGTCTTCCAAACAGGTCTGGAGCAAAACCGAAGGCTACCCGGGCGATTTTGACTACCGCGATTTCTACCGGGATATCGGCTTTGACCTGCCTTATGACTATATCGGGCCGTATATCCACCCCGACGGCATACAGATCCATACCGGTTTCAAGTATTACCGCATCACAGGGAAAACCAACCACAAGGAGCCGTACCATCCCGGCAACGCCCGCAGGCGCCTGGCCGAGCATGCCGGCAACTTCATGTTCAACCGGGAGCACCAGATAGAGTACCTGGCGGAGCAGACAGGCCGTCCCCCCATCGTGGTGGCCCCTTACGACGCCGAGCTGTTTGGCCACTGGTGGTATGAAGGTCCGGACTGGCTGGAAGACCTCTTCCGCAAAATCCATTACGACCAGGACGTATTCCGTCCCGCCACTCCCAGTGAATACCTGTCGCTGCCCCAACCGCTGCAGGAAGCGGAACCCAACCCCTCAAGCTGGGGCAACAAGGGTTACCACGAAGTATGGCTGAACGGGGCCAACGACTGGCTGTACCGCCACCTGCACGAAGCCGCTATCCGCATGGCCCGGGCAGCAGGCGATTTTCCGGCTGCCTCCGGCCTGCAAAAGGAAGCCCTGGACCAGTTGGCACGGGAACTGCTCCTCGCTCAGTCCAGCGACTGGCCGTTTATCCTGGCCAGCGGCACCATGGCCGGATATGCGCGGCAGCGGGCCGAAGACCATATTGTCAGGTTCATGCGCCTGCACCAACAGATTTACAATAACAGCATCGACGCCGTCTGGCTGGCCGGCCTGCGCGAAAAAGACAGCATTTTTCCCGACCTGGATTACCGCCTGTACGCGCCCCGGGACCGCACGGTAAAGGTGGCGGTCCCGCTGGGGTCATCGGTATAGGGGGCGGTGATTAACCTTTTATTTATAAATGCAGTACGCCCCGCAAGTGCGGGGCGTACTGCTCATTTCTTCAGCTCATCCTGGATGGTCTGAATTTTTTTGGCGTAGAAGTCGGTCAGTTCCTCGGCCATTTCCACCGAGTATCCCTCACCAAAGACACGGTAGGCGGGCCTTTCCGGGTCGGGCAGGACCAGGGCCCAGCCCTGACCGTGTTTGACTTTAACCCCGTCAATCAGCTCCACGTCGCCCCCTTCTGTCTCTTCGATCAGGCGGCGCATCACCGCACCCTTGGCCGCCCAGGAACAATTCACCTCGCGCTGGTGCAAGTGAAAACAGGGTATGCTGTCCACCAGCGAGTCCAGGGTAGTGTTATGGGCAGCCAGGTATTCCAGTATCTTAAACAGTGAAGCTATGGCATCAAAAATAAAAGTAAGCTGGTCAAGCTTGCCAGCGGGCGGGACTTCTTCCTTCAGGGCTTCCATAAGGAAACGCGGCGCCGTCCTGGTCCGCAACACCCTGCCCTGGTACTGGCCCGCCAGCTTCTCTATGACATCCGGAGCGGTTACGGGCACCGCCACCGTGCCGCCGGTATTGGCTCTGAACATCAACAGCGAGGTCAGCGCCAGGTACAGCTCATCGGCCACGATGCGCCCCTGGCTGTCAAACAGGACCAGGTTCTCCGCATTGGAGTCCATAACCGCCCCCAAATCGGCGCCCAGGCTTCTTACTGTTTCCGCCACCTGGCCGAAATTGCCCCGCAGCCATTCCAGTGTGGGCGGAATGGTGGCAGAGGGAGCGGAGACGGTATATACCTCACAGTTTAGCCGGTGCAACAGGGGAAGCAGCAGCGAGTAGAGCCAGCAGGTCGTATAGGCCAGGACCACCTTGCGCGGTTTACCTCTGAACGGCTCTGAATCCAGCGTATCAAAAAGCCCTGATACATATCTCTCGGCGAAGTTGCTTACCTTTATCGTTTCTCCCACGTCCAGACCCCTGACGCGCTTAAAATCCTCCCGGTAAAACGCCTGTTCGATTTTTTTCTCCCAGCTCCTGGGCAGGTCCAGGCCGCTGGAGTCAAAAAACCTGATCCTGGTATTGGCGCCGTTTTCCCGGGCCAGCTGGATGTGGATGCCGCCGCGTACATCCATCTGTTTTACCGCCTGCCTTGTAATGGGCGTTACGGCGGTGCCGATATCATATACCCGGACACCTGAGGAAAGGAGGCCGGCCATGGCCGCTTCCTTCAACATACGCGAGGCTTTCCAATCGTCGCTGGCCACAACCGCCCCGCTGCCCTCACCGAGCAAAGAACCGTAGGCTACACCGAGTTTTGCCACCAATTCCGGTGTAACTTCCAGGTTGACGCTGCCGCTGATGCCGTCAAAGCCAAACAGGCTCCGGGCCGGCTTCGTCCCCCAGATCAGATTCTCCGTAACCACACTTCCGCTTTCCACCCGCTTGTGCGGCCAGATCTTTACCTCCGGTTTCAGCGTGCAGCCTTCTTCCAGCACCGTGTCATCGCCGACTACGGCCCCTTCAAAAATGGCTGTACCCCGCTTTACCTGCACACGGTTACAAAGCACCGCCCCGCGCACTTCCACCCGCTGGTCCACATACACATTGCGCCAGAGCAGGCCGCGCTTGACCGAGGCATAGGCGTCCACCTGGGAGTTGGGCCCGATAACGGTGCAGTCCTCCACCCGGGCGCCCCGGCCGATTCTGGCGCCGCGGCCGATCAGGACAGGCCCGCTGATTTGCGCTCCCGGTTCAACAGTTACATTCTCACCCATGAAGACGCCGGGCTCGGCTTCTTTTTCCGCAAACTGTACCCGCACCCTGCCCTGCAGGATGTCCAGGTGAGCCTGCTGGTACTGCTGCAGGTTGCCGATGTCACACCAGTAACCTTCGGCGATATAGCCAAAGAGGGGGTAGCCTCTGGACATTAACAGGGGAAAAAGGTCGCGGGCGAAGTCAAACGTCACGCCCTGGTCAAAATGGGTCAGCACCTCCGGCTCCAGTATATAAATTCCCGTGTTGACGGTATCGCTGAAAACCTCCCCCCAGCCCGGCTTCTCCAGAAACCTGGTTATGCGGCCGTCTTTGCCGGTGATAACAACCCCGTATTCAAGCGGTTCCGGCACCCGGGTCAGGATAAGGGTGGCCACCCCTCCCTTCAGGCGGTGAAAATCCACAGCCCGGCTCAGGTCAAAATCGGTAAGCGCGTCGCCGCTTATGACCAGAAAGGTCTCATCCGGAAAAGAACCGGTATTTTTTACGCTGCCGGCCGTGCCCAGCGGCGAATCCTCCACAAAATAACGCATGCTGACGCCAAATTCCCGGCCGTCTCCGAAATAATTTTTTATCTGCTCCGGCAGGTACTGCAGGGTAACACCGATTTCAGTCAGGCCGTGTGTTTTCAGCAAGGCCACAATGTGCTCCATCATCGGCCGGTTCATGATAGGCACCATGGGCTTTGGCCGGTCACAGGTAAGAGGCCTCAGCCGCGAACCTTCACCACCGGCCATAACAATCACTTTCAAAATATATCACCCCTGCGGTTTGAAGTTAAACTAATGTATTCCCACCGGTTCCCGGCCAACCCCTTTCGGCCGCGGCGCAACAATCCCATCCTTTGCTGCCTGCAACCAATCGCTCCCGGCGTGGCTCGCCAGAACATCCTGGTATGTTTTCACCGTCTGCCGTGCAATTTCCTGCCAGGAAAACTGAGCGTCCACCTTGGCGACAGCGTTTTCCGCCAGTTTACAGGCAAGACCGCTGTTGTTAAGTATGGCTATCATCTGGTCGGCCAGGGATACGGCGTTCCCCGTGTAGCATTTCAGGCCGTCCACACCGTGCTGGACAATTTCTGACAGCCCGCCCGTATCGGAAACCACCACCGGTACTCCCGCCGCCATGGCTTCCAGGGCCACAATCCCGAAAGGCTCATAAAGACTGGGGAAAACAGCCAGAGACGAAGCACGGTAAATTGAATTCCTGGTGGCATCATCGATAAAGCCGGTGAAATGGACATGCTGCCCGATACCAAGTTGCCGGGCGCGGTCTTGCAGGTGTTCCATTTCCGGCCCTTTGCCGGCGATCACAAACCTGACCCGCGGGGCCGCGGCCAGCACCCTGGGCACAGCATCGAGCAGGAGATGGACCCCCTTTTCCTGCACCAGGCGGCCGACAAAAAAGACGATTTTTTCATCAGGGGCGGCGAAGCGCTCCCTTACCGCGGGGTCGTTCCTGCCGGCCCGAAACTGCCGGGGGTCAACTCCGTTTGGGATTGTACTGATTTTATCATCCGGTAGCTGGAAAACCCGCTGCAGCTCGTGGCGCATGTAGCGGCTGCAGCAAATAACTCTCCAGGCCTCATAAGTAAGCCACCATTCCACGTCACTTATGTAGCGCTGCTCGTCATTGTGCAGGCCCCGGTTGCGCCCGTATTCGGTGGCGTGGATGGTTGCCACCAGGGGCAGTTTCTCACCGTGTTTGACCGCCCGCGCCGCCAGGGCAACCAGCCAGTCATGGGCATGTATGATATCATAAGTCACCCCGCGGCGTAAAAGTTCAATCACTTTCTCCAGCATGGCGATATTGAGCTGCAGGATACCGGAGATAAAATCGCGCGGGACCAGGTGAAAAGGCTTAACCCGGTAGATATCCACTCCCTGCAGGGTTTCAGCCTCCCGGCTGCCGTTCTCGGCCACGGTTATCACGTCCACCTCCACCCCGGCGTCAGCCAGTGCCATGGTAAGATCATGGACATGCCTGGCCAGGCCTCCCACCACCCGCGGCGGAAATTCCCAGGACAGCATCAATACTCTCAAAGCAAAAGATCACCCCGGCTTGTTGAAGTTTCCCATATTATGAACCAAACCGGGAAATATTATGACCCACCTACTCCCTGTTATTCCGGACGACCTGGGTCCGGACCCGCCAGCTGCCGCCGCTGTTATAAAAAGTAACGGCTCCGTGCAAGTCGGTCCTGAAAACAGCTGGCACATGAGCCTGAAGCAGGGACAATGTTTCAGGGTGAGGGTGGCCGAACGGATTTTTGCCCACCGGGATAACGGCGACCCTGGCGTCAAGAGCCTTTAGAAAATCCTCCGGCATGGCGCTCCGGCTGCCGTGGTGCGGCACCTGGAGCACGGCGGCGGCCGGAAGCTCCCCCGCGCCTGCCAGGCGGCCCAACGCCTCCTTCTCCGCATCCCCGGTGATTAAGATACCAAAGCCGTCCAGGTCAAAAAGAAGCACCAGCGAATTATTGTTGACATCATCGGAAGTGCCCCAAAACTTCTCCTCAGGCGGGGACAGGACGGTAACGGTGGTTCTTCTGTCCAGCAGCAGGCGGTCCCCCGCCTGCAGTTCAACCGCCTGCACGTTGCGGCTCTCCAGCGTAGCCAGCAGCCGGCCGAATGCCGCCGATTCCTCAGACTGGCCGCTGGAGGCGAATAAACGCACAGGCACCTGTTCAGCCAGGGCCCGCATGCCGCCATAGTGGTCACTGTGCGGGTGGGTAAGGATGAGCAGGTCCAGGCTCCTGACCCGGCGCTGCCGCAAAAACGGCAACACTATTCTTTCACCGCTGTCAAAGCCGGTATCGGCCGGGCCGGCATCCACCAGCACCGCCCTGCCGCCGGGGGTACGGATAAAAACCGACAGCCCCTGTCCCACATCCAGGAAACTGATTTCGCTCCTCGGCGCCCTTAGCTCACCCGCCAGGCTGCCCAGGCACAACAGGTTCAGGCAGATGAGGACGGCTATGACAACTTTCAGCCGCGACCAGCGTACCCTGGGTGCAGCAATAAATAACGCCAGTGCCGCCAGGTAGGCCAGCCAGACCTCGCCAGGCGGATTCAGAGGCAGCGAGGCAAAGGGCAGGCCGGCCATCAGCCGCGGCAGCCGCTCCAGAACGGTCAGTATGGGCAGGGCAGCCAGGTAAAAGGGCGCCGCCAGCGGCTGCCAGGTGAACGAAAGCAGCATCCCCGCCAGCCCAAGAGACATGAAAAGCCCCACCAGCGGCACACACAACAGGTTCGCGGGCAGGGCAAGGAGCGGCAACAGGCCAAAATGGGAAACCTGCAGCGGCAGCACCGCCGCCTGGGCGGCCAGCACCACGGCTGCGGGGGAAGCCAGGCGGCCGAGGGGCGTAAGAAAGGACATAAAGCGCGGTACCAGCAGCAGAAGTCCTGCGGTAACCAGAAAAGACAACTGGAAAGACAGTTCAAAAACCCAGTGCGGGCGGAAAGCGGCCAGTGCCAGGGCGGCCGCTGCCACACTGGCCCGCGCGTCCGCTTCCCTTCCCAGGTATCGCCCCAGGTAGGCCAGGCCAAACATTAAAGCCGCCCGCCAGACAGAAGGGCGGCCGCCGGTAAGGAAGACGTAGCCGGCAAGCATAACCATGACGATGATCAAGCCAGGCACCCCGCGCCGTAGCCTGCCCGCCAGAAAGAACGCAAAAGCGGCGACAAAGCCGGTATGCAGGCCGGATACCGCCAGCAGGTGGGCAATGCCGAGGCGCCGGAAAGCAACAGTCAAATCATCCCCCACGTAGCTGCCACCGCCCAAAAGGAGGCCCGCCGCCAGCCCGGCCTCAGACGCCGGAAGGTGGGCCTGCAGCCCCTGCAGCACCCGGCCGCGTGCCTGTTCCGCCAGGCGAAGCAGTGCGCTGCCTCCCCGGCCCGGCAGAACCTGCATCTGGCGGGAACGCACAGTCATCATTGCTCCCGCACCGGCTGTTTCCAGGTGCGCACCATAGTCAAAACCGCCCGGGTTACGCCGCCCCAGAGGCTCATTCAGGTTTCCCCGTACGGCCAGCCGCCGGCCGTAAGCCAGTGACAGGGGGACGGCATCAATAACCTTTACCCTCACCAGGGCTTTGACCGGCTGGGGCTCACTGCCGGCCGGGGCAATTTCCTCCACCCGCAGGAGGAAAACACCGGCTTTGTTGTCATATGATTGCACATAACCGACGGCGGCAACCTCCCGGCCCCGGAAGGGAGCCAGGGAGCCATGCACAGCCTGGCGGGCAAGGGCAAAGTGCCCGGCGCCAAGACAGGCAAAGACGGCGGCAATGAGAAGTGACGCCGTCCGGTTTTGCTGCGCACGGTAACAAAATACCGCGCTGCCGCCAAAAAGCAACGCCAGCAGCAGCGGCCAGCGCCAGGCAGGATCAAAGTACCCTCCCAGCGCGATGCCGGCCAGAAACGAGGCGCTGATAAGCGGCAGCGCGGCAGACATTAATGCCTAGCCCCGGGGGGCGCGGGGAGTTGCTCCCCGGCGCCTCAGGAATAACAGTACCGGGACTATAACCAGCGCCAGCAGCAGAAGGTAGGGCAGCAGGGTCAGGCCGGCCACCACCAGGTTGCCAAGCCCGGCCAGCATGGTGTTGACGGAGCGGACCAGTCCCGCAAAGCCGCGCCCCCAGACCCCTTTCAGCCCCTGCGCCGTAATAACGGTACTGGCGGCGGGAGTCTCACGCAGGTACACATGGATGGTGGAATAATCCACCCGGTCCTTCAGGTAGCGGAATTCGCCGCTCAGCGACTCCAGCTGGCCGCGCACCCGGGACAACTCCTGTTCCACCCGCAGGATATCCTCCACCGTCTCAGCTTTGTCCAGTATCTCCAGCAGCCTTTCTTCCTGGCGGGTAAGGTTACGGATGCGGGCTTCCAGATCAATATAGTACATGGTCACATCGTTGGCGTACTTGCGCCGGTTGGTAACCTTGCCCAAGGTGTCCAGCTCCTCAAGGAAACCGTCAAAACGGTCTGTGGGAACCCTCAGGGTAAAACTGGCGTAGCGGTTCTCCCCCGGCCGGCCGCTCTGCGAGGAATCAGCTACCAGGCCGCCCGCCGCTCTGACCATAGCCTCCAGGCGAGACACGGCGGCATCCATATCTTCCACCTCGATTGACCGCTCGGCATTCTGTACCAGCTTCTGCTCCACCGCCAGGGACACATGGGCGGTATCGTCAGGTTTCCCCGCCCCCTGTGCTCCCCGTTCTTCCACCCTGCCAAAGGCCGGTGGAGCAGCCGGAGCAGGCATCTCAGCGCCGGGATAAGCTGTTTTCTGCCGCGCCCCGCAGCCGGCCAGCAACACCAGCAGTGCCAGAGCCGCCAGAATGAACGCCATTGTTTTTCTCTTTTTCAACCCGGTTTCCCCCTTTTTTCTTTGTTCCTGCCGTCAATGGTCGCAGGGAAGGAACTCGGCTATTATGACGTTTTTACCGGGGGAAAAGTTCCGTCAGCGGGGAACGGCTTCCCTGGCCAGCCGGTCACAGCGGTTATTCAGCTCATCACCGGCGTGGCCACGCACCTTAACCCATTCCACCCGGTGCTTTTCACACAAAACCAGCAGCCTCTCCCAGAGGTCACGGTTTTCCACCGGCTGCTTTTTGCTGTTCAGCCAACCGTTCTGCCGCCAGCGGGCAAACCAGTTTTGCTTAAAAGCGTTGACCAGGTAGGCGCTGTCGCTGTGCAGCACCACGTGGCAGGGTTCTTTCAGCTGTTCAAGGGCAGCGATAGCTGCCATCAGCTCCATCCTCTGGTTGGTGGTATTCTCTTCGCTTCCGGTCACCTCTTTCTCCTGACCGCCGTACCTGAGCACGGCGGCAAAGCCTCCCGGTCCCGGGTTGCCGGAGCAGGCGCCGTCTGTATAAATCTCCACCTTCTTCACGATCAAACCTCCTCGGGTGGAGACGGCAGAGGAACGCTCGTTCTGTGTCATCTTGCGGTGACAAAAGAACCGTCCCCGTGTCATCTCCGGTTAGTTGACGATGTCCTGCAGCCGGGAGAGGAGCTGGCCCAGTTCCTGCTGCAGGCGGCCGTATTCGGCCCAGTCACCGCGGCGCATGGCTTCTTCGGCCTGGGCAAAGACGGTGGCGGCGCGCCGGATCAGCTCTGGCAAGTCAAAGGTTTCTGAGGGAGGCGGTTCACCGCCGGTGGGTGGCGTGGGTGTAACCGCGGGCGGGCGGCCGGGAACCATCCCGAAGACGGCAGCCAGCGCTTCCTCCAGCGTCCTTTCCATGACCACCCGCTCGCCGTAGGCCACGATAACCCTGGCCAGCTCCGGCAGCTGGCCCTGCTCCGACTGTAAATAAAGCGGTTCCACGTAGAGCACCGAGCCGTTGAGCGGCAGTACCAGCAGGTTGCCGCGGATGACGCTGGAACCGCGCTGGTCCCAGAGCGTCAGCTGTTCCGCGATGCGCGGGTCCTGGTTGATGCGGGCTTCTATCTGGGCCGGGCCGTAAACCAGCTCACCTTTGGGGAAGTGGTAAACCACCAGCTTGCCATAATTATCCCCGTCGGCGCGGCCGGCCAGCCAGGCCACCATGTTGTCGCGGTTTACCGGGGTGTAGGGCAGCATCAGCACAAATTCCGCTTCCTGCTCGCCGGGCAGCCGGATGATGGTGTAATAAGGTTCCATGACCTGCTGTTTGCCGTGGTATATTTCCTTGGGCCATTCCCACTGGTCCTCCCGGTTGTAAAACACCTGGGGGTTTTGCATATGATAGGTGGCGTATACCCTGGACTGTATTTTCAGCAGCTGTTCGGGGTACCGGATATGTTTGCGCAATGCCGCCGGCATATCATCAAGATTTTTAAAAAGCGCGGGGAAAATCCGGGAGTACGCCTGTATCACCACATCATCCGGATCAGCCACATAGTAATCCACCGTGCCGTGATAGGCGTCCACCACCACTTTTACCGAATTGCGGATGTAATTGATATTCTGCAGGGGCTGGGCGTACGGGTAGCGGTCGCTCACCGTGTAGGCGTCGATAATCCAGAACAGCCTGCCTTCGCTCACCACCAGGTAAGGATCGCTGTCCAGGGCAAGAAAAGGCGTGATCCGGTGCGCCCTCTCCCTGATCTGGCGATAAAATTTGACACGGCTGTCCGGTCTCAGCTCGCCTGAAACCAGTATGCGGTAATCGGTAAAACGCAGGGCGAAGAGAGCCCGTCGCCAAAACCCGCCCAGGAGGACGCCGCCCTCCCCGGTATACCGGTAGAAAGCGTTGGTCTCCCCCAGGGGATAGTCAAATTCATCTGTGGCGGTGCCGGTGAAAACATGGTAGTCCGTCAGCTCACCATAATAAATCTGCGGCACCTCCACCCTGAGGTCCGCCTCGCCGCGCACCGGGATGTCGCGGAGCCAGAAATGTGGCTGTCCCTGGCTGGTCACCTCGGTCACCGGGCTGGCCACCACGCCGTAGCCATGGGTGTAGACCAGGCGCTCGTTTACCCAGGTGCGGGTGGGCAGCTCCTGCAGGTTTATTTCTCTGGCGGCCAGCAGCAGTTGGCGGTACCGGCCGCCCACCAGGTAGCGGTCAGTGTCAACATCGTTAAAGCGGTAGTAGCGGCGCAGCCCCTGCAGCTGTCCGAAAGTCTGCCGTACAGGCCGCCAGTCCCAGAGACGGATATTGTTAACGGTACCTTCACTGGCCAGCAGCTCTTCGTAGCTCAGGTCGCCGGTCAGGTCAAAATCGCGGCGTTCTATGGCATCCAGGCCAAAGGCCCGGCGGGTAAACTCGATATTGTGCCGGATGAAAGGCTCCTCGCGCACAAACTCATTGGGCTCCACCTGGAACTTCTGGACCAGCCCCGGCCAGATATTACCAAGCACCATGGCAGCGACGAACAAAGCGGCCACACTGCCCATAAACAGGCGTGTCCGGCGCAGCCGGGCGTTGAGCAGAAGTACCGGGACAGCCAGCAAAGACAATATCATCAGGATGCGGAAGGCAGGTAGCTGGGCCGCCATGTCGGTATAGCCGGCGCCGAAAGTAAAGCCCCGGGGTGAATAGACCAGGTTCAGGGCCTGCAGGTGGTAGCCGAAAGCCCGCACCAGGAAAACCAGCGCCAGAAGCACCGACAGGTGGGCCTGGCCGCGGCGCGTGAACACTGCTTTCAGGCCAGGCTGCAGCGGCGGATTTACGGCAAAATACACAGCACCGCAAAGCAAAAGGGTAACCACCAGCGCTGCCAGCAGGTACCGGTATACCAGCTCAAAAAAAGGCAGGGTGAACAGGTAAAAACCCACATCCCTCCCGAAGATGGGGTCCACCACCGCGGCCTCGCCCCCGGCCAGGAAAAGCCGTACCTTCAGCCATTCGGCGCCGGTACTTGCGGTCATAAACCAGGGTAGCAACAGTGAAACCAGCCCGAAAACCGTGGCAAGACGTTTTTTGGTAAGCAGGTTGCCGGCGGCGGTATTCATCAGGGCCTGGCGCAGCACCAGGTTCGGCATATCCAATATCGCCCGTCCGGTCAGTGACAGGTTAACATAAAGGAACAGGGCAAAAAAGAACCAGGCAGCGATACGGAAAGCCCAGGAGGAAGCCAGCATGGTCTGAAAAACCTTTTGGTAACCGAGGCTGCCAAACCAAAGCCAGTCCAGGTACAGGCGCGACCCCAGGCCAAGCAGCGCCCAAAGGGCGATTATAGCAGCCGGTAGCAAAATTTTTCCAAGCCTCAATATATATCACCTCTCTTTTATAGTTCTTGATAATATCAAAGATTCCTCTACCGAAATTCAGGTATATTACCTCCCATATTTGCAGATATCTATACTGATTACCTTAAGCAGAGAGGTCTGCCATGAATAACGCCTTTCTGGCTCTGGCCAGGAAACTGGGGAAAAAAATAAAACCACCCGGAAAATTTTCCGGCGGGAAAGAGGAAAAAAAGCGGGAAGAAAAAGTCCGGGAGAAATACGACCCCGGCGGCAGCCTGCGGGAGCGCCTGGACCAGGTAAAAGAGCGCCTTGGCGAAAGCAGCGACGTTGTGGTGCGCCAGTTTGCCAGCGGCAACGGCCGGGTCAGGGTGGCCGTGGTCTTCATCGACGGGCTGGTTGATAAAAAGATTATCCATGACCACATTATCCGCCCCATCCAGTCGGAAAGACTGACAGGCAAAGCCAGTGAACTGAACCGCTCCAACGCGCTGGAAACCCTGCAGCAACACCTGACCAGCGGCGGCGAGCTGTGGGTAGCCCCAGACCTGACCCAGGCGCTGAAACGGGTCCTGAGCGGGGACACCGCTCTCCTCATCGACGGAGAGATCAAAATCCTTGTTTTCGGCACCCGTTTCTGGCAGGGCCGGATGGTGGACGAACCGGCCACGGAAGCCGCTGTGCGCGGGCCGCGGGAAGGCTTTACCGAAACCATCCGCGTCAACACCTCGCTGCTGCGGCGGCGTATCCACCACGAGAAACTGCGTTTTGAGACCATGAAGGCCGGCCGCCGCACCGGCACCGACATCATGCTGGTGTATATCGACGACGTGGTCAACAGGCGCGTACTGGAAGAGGTGAGACGCCGTGTCGCCGCCATCGACACCGACAGTATCCTGGAATCCGGCTATATCGAGGAATTCATTGAAGACTCGCCCTGGTCCATGTTCCCCCAGATCGAGCACACCGAGCGCGCCGACAAGGCCGCCGCTGCCATCCTGGAGGGGCGGGTGGTGATCCTCACCGACAACACCCCCTTTGCCCTGATTGTCCCCACCAGCTTCTTCCAGTTCATCCAGGCCTCAGAGGATTACTACGAGCGGCCGTTTGTAGGGTTTGCCCTGCGTCTGCTGCGTCTGTTCGTGCTGAACGTCGCCCTGATGTTCCCGGCTATTTACGTGGCCGTGGTTTCTTTTCACCAGGAGATGCTTCCCACCCCGCTTTTACTCAGCATTGCCGCCACCCGGGAAGGAGTCCCTTTCCCCGCGGTGGGCGAAGCGCTGCTCATGGAAGGCACCTTCGAAGTACTGCGCGAAGCCGGCGTACGCCTGCCCAAAACGGTGGGCCAGGCCATCAGCATCGTCGGCGGTCTCATTGTGGGCGACGCCGCCATCCGCGCCGGTATCGTCTCCCCGGCCATGGTCATCGTGGTATCCGCCACTGCCATCTCCACCTTCGCCATCCCCGCCTTCAACGCCAGCATCGCCCTGCGCCTGCTGCGCTTCCCTCTCCTGATCCTGGCCGGCATAATGGGCTTATACGGCGTTATTTTCGGACTGCTAATCATGCTGTTGCACCTGGCCAGCCTGCAGTCTTTCGGTGTACCGTACCTGTCGCCGCTGGTCCACGGTACCTACGACGATATAATGAAAACTTTCGCCCGGCCGCCCTGGTGGATGAGCATCAAAAGGCCCCGCCTGCTGGCCACCAGTGACCCGCGCCGCCAAAGCGCCACCGTCCACACCAGGCCCGCCCCCGGCTACGAACGTGAGCTGTTCCATGATGCCGCGGAGGATAACAGCGATGCCGGAAAAAGGTAAAATTTCGCCCCGCCAGGCGGGGGAGCTGATGTTTATCACCACAACCAGCGCCGCCATTCTCCTGATGCCGGCCATCACCGCCGAAGCAGCCGGACGGGATGCCTGGCTGTCGGTTATGGCCGGTACCATGTCCGGCTTTGTCCCTTTGGCCATCATCACCTGGCTGTCCTCCCGGCATCCCGGCCGCACCCTGTTCCAGTACTGCGAGGATATTCTGGGCCGTATCCCGGGCAAAGCCGTCGCCCTGTCCTTCGTCTGGTTTTTTCTTCACGTAAACGCCATCATAGTACGCCAGTTCGGCGACTTCCTGGCCACCGCCTTCCTGCCGGAGACGCCCCTGTCAGTTTTTAATTTCAGCCTGGTGCTGCTGGCCGCCCTGGCCACACATTACGGGCTGGAAACCATCGCCCGGGCTAACGAGTTTATAATTTTACTGGTGGTAAGTTCACTGCTTACAATTGTTACCCTGTCAGTGGTCCACTGGGATCCCCGCACCTTTTTCCCCATAATGGCGGAGGGAGCAGGGCCGGTGTTCCGCGGTGCCCTGCTGCCGGCTTATTTCTCCGGCCAGATCATTACCCTGGCAGTGATATTGCCATACCTGACCCGTCCCGGGCAGGGGGTTTTCAGCGGTGCCGCGGCGCTGCTTGGCACAGTGATTATACTCACCACCGGGGTCATCGCGGTGCAGGCAGTGTTCGGCCCCGAATTCACCGCCGCCATGCGCTTCCCCATCCACCTTTTTGTGCGCACCATCAACATCGGTGACGTGCTGACCCGCTTTGAGCCGTTGGTGATGGTGACCTGGGTTGCCGGCGTGTTCGTTAAGGCATCTGTGTTTTATTACTGCGCGGCGCTGGGACTGGCCCAGGTCTTCGGCCTTGGCGAGTACCGTCCCCTGGTCCTGTCGCTCGGTGTCATTATCGCCGCCTTTTCCATCACCCTCTTTGCAGACGTGACCGAGCTTACCTTCTTTCTCGCCAGGGTAGGACCCTTTTACGGTTACCTGTATTCTCTGGGGCTGCCGCTTTTGCTGCTGGCAGTATCGCTGATCAGGGGACTGCTTGCCGGAAGGCAGGAGGAGAAACAGGATGGGTAGGCTGCGCTTCCTGCTTCCTTTTCTGCTTTTCCCCCTCCTGCTGCTTTCCGGCTGCTGGAGCCGGGTGGAAATCAACAAGCTGGCCATCGTCAAAGCCATCGCCATTGATTACCTGCCCGGCCGCCGGGCTCCCTATATTGTAACCCTCGCTGTCATCCGCCCCGCCGCTGTGGCGGGCGGCGGCGACGCGGCAGCGGGAGGGGAAGGGGGGAGCCCCACCCGGCTGTTCACGGGGGTAGGGGCCACCATCGACCTGGCCCTGGCCAGGGCCGGCTTCAACATATCCCGGCGCATCTTTCTCTCCCACAACGAGGTGGTGCTGCTGGGGGAAGAGACGGCCAGGCATGGCCTGCACCATATCACAGACTTTATCATCCGCAACCCGGAGATGCGCCTGACCAACCTGCTGCTGGTGGTGCCGGGCATGGCGCACGAAATCCTGGCACAGGGAGAGCGCCTGGAGGCAGGCATTACCGACGAAATTATCGGCCTCCTGGAGCAGTCCCGGGAGACCTCGGAAGCCCACCCGCAGGAAACATTCCTGGTCCTACGCCGGCTTTCCACCCCCGGCTTTGACCCCCACATGCCGGTGCTGAAATTGGGCCCGCACCTGTCACGGGTAATCCCTGAATTTGAGCGGGAAAAGCGGGAACTGCAGGAGCGGGCCGGAGGCAGCGGGCAGGAAGGGAAGAACGGCGGAGGCGGGCAGGGGGGAGGAGAGAGCGGCAGCGCGGAAGCGGCGCCGCAGACCGAGCTTACCCTGGCCGGCACTGCCGCTTTTTGCGGCGACAGGCTGGCCGGGTACCTGAATGAAATCGAAACCCGCGGCTTTCTCTGGCTGGCCGGAGAGATGCGGGCGGCAATCATAACCATCAGCGACCCGCAGGCGCCAGGGGAGAAAATAAACATATTGATCACGGGCAACATCACCAAAATTAAGCCGATGGTAAAAGAGGGCCGGATCTCCTTCCGGGTGGAAATAGCGGCGGAAGGGGACCTGGCCAGCCAGGGCAGCCACACTAACCTGGCCACACCGGAAAAAATATCGGGATTAAACAGCGCCCTGGCGGGCGCCGTTAAGGCAGAAACTAAAAAAGCCTTGGCTAAAATGCAGGAGTTGGGCACCGACATAGTGGGGTTTGGCGCCATCCTGAACCGTGGCAATCATAAGGCGTTTAAGGCGATCGGTGACCGCTGGCCCGAGGTTTTCCGCGAAATTAAAGTGGATATCCATGTAACCGCCAATATCCGCCGCACCGGCCAGCTGTCCCGGCCTGTACGCATAATACGTTAGTAAGGGGGGGACCGGCTATGTACACGGCGCTGCTGGTTGTGACCCTGCTGCTTATCCTTTTACACGATGCTCTCCCGCTTTTTAAGCAGGCCATGTGGAGAGAGCTGGCCGTTCTCCTGCTGGTCTGGTCGGTGGGGTCGGCCGTGGCCCTGGCGGCGGTGCTCCGCATCGACCTGCCCAACCCCAATGACCTCATCATCGCCGTCTTCGGCCGCTTCGCCCGCTTCACCGGCAATTAGTCGTCAGTAAAGGGTGATTTGCTCCCGCAACCCTTCCACCGTTTTGGGGCCGATGCCGGGTACCCCGGCCAGGTCCTCGATGCGGCGGAAGGGGCCGTTTTTGTTCCGGTAATCCACAATGGCCGCCGCCTTTACCGGGCCTATGCCGGGCAGCTTTTCCAGTTCCGAGGCCGAAGCGGTATTGATGTTTACCCTGCCGTCCCCGGCCGGGCGCTCCCCCGGCCCTCCTTCCCCCGCATAAAAAATGGTCACCTTCTGCCCGTCGTACAGGGGCGCCGCCAGGTTCACCGCTGCCTGGTCGGCCCCGGGGAGCATGCCGCCCGCCATCTCCAGCGCCTCGAACACCCGGGCTCCCTCCGGCAGCCGGTAAACACCGGGCGCGTTTACCGCACCGGCCACGTGCACGATAATTTCTTTCTGCTTCTCCTCCGCCTTCCTGGCCGCCGGCTCCAATATTACCTCCCCGGCCGGGCGCGGCAGCAGCACAAAGCGCAGCGCCAGGCCGGCCAGCAGCAGTCCCCCCAAAAGCAAGGCGGCCAGCAGTTCCCTCCGGTTAAAAGCAACCATCCGCACAGCAAAAGCCCCCTGGCAGCTTTTTCCGGTTATTTTCTGCAAGAAACCGGCTTTTCCCTGCCGGGAGGCTTCGTCTTTTTCCGATAATATTTCCCGGGAAATGTCAGCGTACGACCAGATTAACCAGTTTATCCGGCACAGTCACCGCTTTTAAAACCTGCCTGCCTGCCACCAGCCTGGCAATACGCTCATCGGTGACAGCCAGCTGCTTCATTTCCTCTTCACCGAGGCCAGCCGGCACATTGAGACGGCCGCGCACCTTACCGTTGACCTGGACCACGATTTCCACCTCGGCCACCTGCAGCACCGCCGGGTCATAGGCCGGCCAGGCCTGCAGGTGGACGCTCCCGGCATGGCCCAGTTTCTGCCACAATTCTTCGCTCAGGTGGGGCGCAAACGGCGCCAACATCAGCGCAAGCAGCGACAATGCCTCCGCCATCACCACCGGATCCACACCGTCTCCTTTCTCGTTGGCGTAGGTGTACGCAGCGTTTACCGCCTCCATAATGGCCGAAATGGCGGTGTTGAAGTTAAAGCGCTCTTCAATGTCACCGGTGACTTTCTTTAAAGCGGCATGTACCGCCCGGCGCAGCGACTGCTCGGCTGCGGGCAGGTGCGCCGGCGTCTCGCCGTTAACCCCTCTGACCTTGGCGGCATAGCGGTCCACCAACCGGTAGACCCGCTTCAGGAAGCGGTAGCAGCCTTCCACGCCCCGGTCGCTCCAGTCCAGTCCTTTTTCCGGCGGAGCCGCAAACAGGATAAACAGACGGCCGGTGTCGGCGCCGTACTTCTCGATGATTTCATCAGGGCTTACCACGTTGCCCCTGGATTTGGACATCTTGGCCCCGTCCTTATTCACCATGCCCTGCGCCAGCAGGCGGGTGAACGGTTCCACGGCGGAAGTCAGGCCCGCGTCGTTTAAGACCTTGGTAAAAAAGCGGGAATATAAGAGGTGCAGGATGGCGTGCTCTATGCCTCCGATATACTGGTCCACCGGCAGCCAGCGGTCGCTGACTTCCCGGTTGAAGGCT
>DYEY01000076.1 GCA_020725465.1 Dethiobacter sp. | reverse complement strand
CTTTTGCTCCTGATGATATCTGATCTCTAATTTTTACGTTGGTGGGCTGAGTAGTTACAAATTCATATAAAATCATTTTTTATGACCCCTCTTTACGAAAGAATCGGCCGGGGCAGGACCTGCCAGGTTATCATTTGGGTGGCAACCCAGTATACCAGCCCTGTCCCGGCCAAAGAAAATTAAAGCGGCATGAAATTATAACAAATGGGAAAGGAAGAATCCTGCCACAACAAAATAGATGGTTAAACCGGACAAATCTTTAATTGTGGTGATGATGGGGTCTGCCCCTGCCGCTTGGTCCAGACCAAGCCGGATTAAAAGGTAAGGTATCAGAAAGCCAAGGGCTGTGGCCACAGTGATTGTAAGGAAAAGGGAGAGACCGACCGCATAGCCCAATTCCGGAATGCCTTGCCAGGCTGTGGCTATAACTAAGGCTGCCAATCCCAATAGCGCACCCATGCCAGCGCCTATGCCCACTTCCCGGCCCAGGTGCTTTATAAAACGGGACATATCGATGTGACCCAAAACCATCGCCCGGGTAAAAATAGTGGAAGATTGGGTACCTACGTTGCCGCCCATATCCATAATCACCGGTATGAAAAGGGCTACGGCCACTACTGACTCCAAAGTGCCTTCAAAGGCTTCAATCACTGCTCCGGCCAGCATTCCTCCGATCAGGGTAATGATCAAAAAAGGAATGCGTACCATGAATACTTGCCAGACAGAACCTCTAATCAGCTTGTTACTGCGGATTTCTTCGCTCTTGTACAGAAAAGAGCCAATACCTGTTTTTTTGAACATATCTTCTGTTGCTTCTTCTTCCAGGATGTCGATGGCATCGTCCACTGTTACGATCCCTACCAGCCTCTCTTCCTGGTCCACCACGGGAACGGCCAGAAGGTCTTTGGCCTGGAGCAAATGAGCCACATCTTCCTGGTTGGTGTGGGTGAACACCCTTATGACATTTTTCGTCATGATCTGTTCGATGGTTACGTCAGGATGAGCAACTACCAGATCGCCCAGGGAGATGACACCCACCAGCTTGCGGTTTTCATCGGTTATATAGAGTGTATAAATAGTTTCCGCTTCTTTTTTCTGCACACGAATCCGCTCAAGTGCCTGAGTCACAGTCATATTTGTTTTAAGGCTAATGTACTCGGGAGTCATAATCCGACCGGCTGTTTTCGGTGCATAGCCCAACAGAACCGCTGTTTTCTGCCGCTCTTCGCTGGTTAAAGAGCTTAAGAGCTTTTTTGTTACCTTTGCGGGCAGTTCGTCCAGCAGGCGTACCCGGTCGTCCGGTTCTAAAGCTGTAACCACCTCAATGGCGTTTTCTTCGGTAAAGGCTAACAGAAGCTTTTCCTGTGCTTCCAGGGGAAGCTGTTCAAATACCTGGATGGACAGGTCTTTGTTTAAAAGGCGGAACAGGAGCACTGCTTCATCCTTTTGTTTTAATTCGAGCAATTCCTGAAAGAAGCTGACCAATTTCAGCATATCCTGCTGGTTTAATGCCTGCTTTAATGCTTCCATTTGCTTTTTGGCGAGGAGTGTGCCGATTTTTTCTTTTAAAGTGGACATGACAGGCCCTCCATTCATTTAATTTTTCTTTGTTCATCTTTCTTTCCGGGTTACCTTTACTGTTGTCAATGATGCCCTGCTTACTTCCGGGATCGTCTGACATGTCCTCACCTCCTCTGCTATTTAGAAAATAAAAAACGGCTCTGAAGAGCCGTCCATAATAACATGGTTAACTGTAGTGCGGCAACGAACGACGCACACAGTAAAATTCGACTCTTCGTCCTGGCTTTGGCACTAAGTGACGTAGACCTTGCAGTCAGCTGCCTTAGGCAGGCCTTAATCCGGCCATGCCTGTTCTACCCATTGGCGTCTCTGGACATTTCTGGGTAGCAGCCTGTGTTCACTTAGGAGCCTCACCTAACAAGTCTTATCGGTTCAACCCCAAAAAGCTGGTATAGGACTATTACTGTGTTTGGCCAAGAAAAAAAGGCTTTTTGGGGACAACCCATTATTTAGTCTAACAGGCTTATTATAAAAACACAAAATAATGTTGTCAAGTGGTATTTTTTCATTTTTTTGGCTACCGGGCGATAATTTCTGCCCTTCTCTTGGCGCTATCTTCAGCAAACAGCTGAATTTTGCGGATTTTTGACTTTACCCCCTGCCAAAAACAGGTTAAAATAACCGGTGAAGGAGGGATATTACATAATGAAGCGGTCTGTATTTGCCAAAGCGGTGCTGCTACTGCTCGCCGTTGGCATCTTAATTCCATTCCCGCAGGCTGGGGCCAGCTCTTTGGAAATTACTGTTTTGCTGGACGGACTGCCTGTACAATTTGATGTGCCGCCACAAATTATTAACGGGCGGACATTGGTGCCTTTCCGCTTCATAGCGGAAGCTTTAAACATAAATGTAGAGTGGGACGGCATTACCCGCACTGTTTCGGCAAAAGATGGGGGAACCCATGTCCTTCTTCAAATTAATAATGAAGCTGCCCAGGTTAATGGTGTGCCATTCATCCTTGATGTGCCTCCGGTAATTATCAACGGCCGGACATTAATTCCACTCAGGTTCTTTGGCGAAGCTTACGGCTGCCGGGTGGACTGGGACGCCGAAACCAGGACGGTGCGCATAGCATCGCCACCCAGGCAAATGGCTGTAGTTGGTTTTTATGCCCTGGGAGACGCGCAGACAAGCAGTTGGACTAACCTGTTCGGGGTGCCCTACCCCCATACAGCTGTGGGCAATACGGACATCATAAGCGAATTGGCCTTAGGCTGGTATACTATTGACCAGCACGGTAGCCTACTGACACGCAGCACGAGGTCTGCCTGGCAGCGGCCCGCTGGCTGGCAGGATGTCCTCGCTGCCGCAGGTCTTTACGGCCTGCGCACGGAAATGGTTGTCCATGAAGAAAACCAAGACGGGATGCTTAGCGCCTTACTTGAGAATAATCAGGCTGTTGAAAATCTTGTTGCTGCCATTGTTCAGGAGTCAGGCCTGTATGGTGGTGTGAATCTGAACTTTGAGGGTTTAAGGCTCAACTCCAGAGGTAGCTTTACAAGCTTTGTCTCCTTGCTGGCACCAAAATTAAAAGATGCAGGGAAAACTCTGACCCTAACAATACATCCCCCCAACAGCGCTTTCCGCGGCTATGATTACGAGGCCCTTGGCAAACTGGCTGACCGGATTATCATTATGGCCCATGATTACGGACAAAAGCCGGAACCGCTAAACCTTGTGGTGCAAGCTGTGGAAATGGCCCTTGAAGTCGTCCCGCGGGACAAGCTTTTCCTGGCCATTTCCGCCCCGAGCGAAACAGGAGCAAGCATCCCGGAAAAAATAGGTGTCGCCAGGCGATATGGTCTGCAGGGCATCTCTCTCTGGAGGCTGGGGTTAATCACAAACGAAATGTGGACAATAATGAGAAAGTCAATTGAACCCCGCAAATAAAAGTCAGGAATGGTGGTTTAAAAAGGAGGTCGGAATCTAAATGGGGAATTGCGACACGGACCGCTTGCAGAAAATATTCCACAACCTGACTTCTCAGAAAAAAATCAGGCAAGCTGTCATGGCCATAGAAAACGGTGACGGCTCTTTTCGCTGGTCTGGCGCGGAGGGGGAAGCAATTGATGGTACACAGATAAGCGACGGCACGCCCTTTTTCATCGCCAGCATTGACAAGCTTTACAATGCTGTTATTGTGCTGATGTTGGCCGAGCAGGGCAAGCTCAACTTGCATGACCCCATATCGGCCTACCTTCCTGCCGGTTTGACGCGTGGACTGCACGTTTTGGACGGAAGCGACTATTCTGGCAAAATCACCATCCGGCACCTGCTCTCCCACACCTCCGGACTGGCCGATTGGCTGGAGGATGCCCCCAGGAATGGGCAAAGCCTGCTGGAGCAGGTGCTGAAACAAGGCGACCGGGCACTGACCTTAGAGGAGATAGCCCAAGTCGTGCGTGGACTTAGACCGCATTTCGCGCCACAGGATTTATCTTCCCGCCGCGTCAGAGTCCGCTATTCAGATACAAATTACATCCTGATTATTGCACTTATCGAAACTGTTTGCGGCCAGCCGCTCCACAGGGTTCACGAGGATATGCTCTACACGCCGCTTGGACTGCGACACACATTCTTCCCCGGGGCTTCGCAGCCTCTTGGCCCGACTCCCGCGCCGGCCCCCCTGCGTGCCAATGGGCAGATAATAGAAATTCCGGGCCTGATGGCCTCGTTCCGGGGCATTTACAGCACCACAGGCGACACCATTGCCTTTTTGCGCAGCTTGGTGCGCGGCGGCGTCTTCCAAAACCCGGAGACCTTTGCCAATATGCAGTCCCATTGGAACCGTTTCAGCATTCCATTGGACCGCGCTGCCCTGCGTTCCCCAGGATGGCCCATTGAATACGGACTGGGAGTTATGCGTTTTCAACTGCCCAGAATATTTACTGGGCTGAAACTTATTCCGGCAGTCATCGGACACACTGGTTCGACCGGCTGTTGGCTGTTCTGGTGTCATGAACCGGATTTTTATTTTTCCGGCAGTGTTGATGAGGCCGGAGCCGGCGCAGTCCCTTACCGGGTTATGCCTCAATTCCTGAAAATCCTGTCATAAGGAAGATTCCCGGGCTATATTTCTGCCGGGAGAAGAGGGCAGGTAAATGCGGTATTTTGCTTGGCTCTGTAAGTATGCAACAACATTAAAAAAGGATGAGACAAATGGCAGTTACAAAGGCGGTGTCAGAAACAGGCTGGAATCTGGACAACAGTTATGCCCGACTGCCCGCAACATTTTACACCATACTGCGCCCAACCCCCGTCCGTTCTCCGCAGCTGGTCATGCTAAACGCAGTGCTGGCGGAATTCCTTGGCCTGAACCCAGTGGCTTTGAAAGAAAAGGAAGGTGTGGAGGTGCTGGCCGGTAATCGTATAGCCGAAGGCTCAATGCCCCTGGCCCAGGCCTACGCCGGTCATCAGTTCGGCCATTTTACCATGTTGGGTGACGGCCGTGCCCACCTCCTTGGTGAACAGATTACCCCCCGGGGTGAAAGGTACGATATACAGCTAAAAGGTTCAGGGAAAACACCGTATTCCCGCCATGGTGACGGGCGGGCGGCCCTGGGACCCATGCTGCGCGAGTACATAGTCAGCGAAGCGATGTATGCATTGGGCATACCTACTACCCGCAGCCTGGCGGTTGTGACAACGGGGGAGCCGGTATACCGTGAAACAGAACTACCCGGTGCCGTTTTGACCCGGGTTGCGGCCAGCCACCTGCGCGTGGGCACCTTTCAGTATGTGTCAAAATGGGATACGGATAATCTGCGGGTTCTGGCTGACTATACCATAGAGCGGCATTTTCCTGATGGTCTAAACACTGAAAACCGCTACCTCTTCCTGTTGCAGGAAGTGATCAGGCGCCAGGCCGCTTTGATTGCCAAATGGCAGCTGGTGGGCTTTGTCCACGGTGTGATGAATACCGACAACATGGCTTTGAGCGGGGAAACTATTGATTATGGTCCCTGCGCTTTCATGGACAGTTATGACCCGGCGACGGTGTTCAGTTCCATCGATGTGTATGGCCGGTATGCTTACGGCAATCAACCGGTTGTGGCCCAGTGGAATCTGGCCAGGTTTGCTGAGACGCTGCTGCCCCTGCTGCATTCAGATGAATTACAGGCTGTCCGCTTGGCCCAGCAGGCTGTTTCCGGCTTTACTGATTTGTACCGCAGCAATTGGCTTGCTGGAATGAGAGCCAAGCTGGGGATATTTGATGAAGAAGCTGAGGATGAATCCCTGGCGCAAAGTCTTCTGGACCTGATGCGCCGGCACCGTGCTGACTATACCAACACATTCCTGGCCCTGACTTTTGACAACCCACAGTACAGTTCCCTGTCTGGCACTCCGGAATTTGCAAAGTGGCAGGAAAGATGGCAGGCAAGGCTTTGCAGGCAAAGGGAAACCAGAGCAGCCAGAGAACAACTAATGAAGAAAAACAATCCCGCCCTGATCCCCCGCAACCACCGGGTCGAGGAGGCTCTGGAAGCGGCGGTGCAGCGGGAAGATGTAAGTGTAATGGAACGGTTACTGGCCGCCCTGGCTGACCCTTATGCCCATTCTCCCGGGCAGGTTGAATACGCTGCACCGCCCCCGCCCTCAGCCTGCCGCTACCGCACTTTTTGCGGCACCTGAACGGAATATTGCTCTGGTTTACCCCTGACCGCTGTCCGGGGTTTTATTTTTTTTGCGGGTGTTCTGGCTCCACAGGGCCTTCTTTAAGGCCACTTGCCAAACAGTAAGACACTTTGTTTCAGACCTGTTAACCGATACCCAGGCGCCTTCATAGTATATAAAGAAAAAAATTTGCCAAAGGAACTTATTTTAGGAGGAAATAACCAATGGAATCAGGTTTGTTGTTTGCCTTCTGCCTGACAATCCTGGCAGGGCTGTCAACGGGTATCGGCAGTCTCATAGCGTTTATCACAGAAAAGACCAATAAAAAAATCCTCTCGCTGGGGCTGGGT
>DYEY01000075.1 GCA_020725465.1 Dethiobacter sp. | reverse complement strand
CCATGTAATGGATGACTCCCTTGGAAAAGTAGCCAGCCAGCACCAGCAAGACCACGCCTTCCAATTGAAAGTTTTCATTGTTGGCGATCGGGACAAACAGCAAGAGCGCCGGCAGGACCATCAGAATGGCGACCTGCCTTCCTACAGATCTTTTCTTGGTGGACAATTTCGCCATTAAATATATTCCCAGAGCGATGGAAAACCCAAACCAGGGGAAAACAACCCAGAACCCCCACCAGCCCACCGCAAAATACAGGATGGCCGCCACGGCCAATCCGATGACAAACGGCAGGGTAAAAAACAACTAGAACACCTGCGCCTACCCTCCTTATCGTTTTTGAAGCAGTACTATAGTACAAACGGCAGAGCAACAGACAAGCAGAACACCGCACCAGCCTCCTGCTCCATCCAGAGGCCGGGGCTCGAGAGCGCCCAGTACAGGATCCAGGGGACAAAGCCGATGAAAATCCAGACCGTGCCGGGTATTTTCTTACCCATGGGCCTTTCCCTCCTGCATGACCGCGTCAGGGCGGTGTCGCACCAAGCAACGGCATTCGGGTGAAGCGGCGGCCGAATTCCAGGGTAAGGGACCAGTAGCGGGCGTCCCCGCGGGCTCCGGTAAGGGCCGCGTAGTGATGGATCAAGGGGGCAATCGATCGATTGCCGCACCCCAGGTTAATCGAGATTTTGACGCCGGACGGCACGTTTCCTCTGACCGGAAGCACTCTTTGTCCACGGCGGCAAAGACGCTCCGGAGCCCGGCAAAGGAGTGCCGTCCGGCCCTGCCCGGGCAAGGACATTCATCTGCGATGCGCCGCACCACTCCGGGATGCAATGATGGGCACAAGTTATGTAAGCATGGAGACGGTTCATAATAAAAAACCTCCTGCCTAAACAACAGGAGGATATAAAAAATAAATATATTACAGGTGCTATAAAGCAGGGTGCCCGGTGCCTACGAGGAAAGGGATGAATTAATCTCCCGGGCAGCTTTTCTTCCTGAAAGAAGCATGCCGCCAAAGATGGGGCCCATACGATGTCCACTGTAAACGGCGCTGGCAGACATTCCCACCACATAGAGCCCGGGGTACACTTCCCTGGTATGTTCCAATAAAAATTTTTCCCCGGACTCCGCCCACATGGAGCGTTCTCCCATAATGTTCCCTGTCTCTGTAAACAGCTTCCCCTTTAACTTGTTTTGTACAAAACCCACCACCTGGCAGTCATGGCCGGTAGCATCGACAACAAAGGAAGCTTCTATGGCAACCGGGTCAATATGGAGCCCTGCTATTTGTACGGAAGTCCAGTTTAAAACCAGGCCGGTCACCCTGCTGCCTCCTTCTGACAGAACATCTTCAGCTGCTAAGAGATTAAAAATCTTTGCCCCGGCTCTGATTACTTTCGCTCCCATGGCGGTAACAGCCAACACGGCATCGGCTGAGTAATAACCATCACCGTGGCTTTTATATTCAATCTCGAATTCCTCGAATATTTCTCTGGCTTCTTCCTGGAAAACGATCGTGTTAAACATGATGCCACCGCCCCACATACCGCCACCAATACTGAGTCTTTTTTCAAAGATGGCCACCTTGCGGCCGCTTTTAGCGAGGTAATAGGCTGCCGTTAACCCTGCCGGCCCGGCGCCAACAACGGCTATATCGGATTGCAAATAATATTCCAGCTCTTCCATATATCTGTTGAGAATAATTTTAGTGATTCTAACGTCTTTTAACATTTTTACCTCCCGATAAGTATATCTTGTTTACACAACAAATCCAAACATACCCTCTTTAACCTTAAAACTCAATAAAAAACGGGCCGCCAGGGCCCGTAATTAAAACTTCTCTATAATAATCACCTTCCCTACGCTGGCATTACCCAGACGGGCCAAATACAGCCCGCACATCAGGTTCAAGGGGTTTAGGAATTTCACTGCATTCCCATCTCAGCCTCCACTCGGAAGCACCCCCGGCAAATATTTAATTTGCATAATTATAACTTATTTCCACAAAAGACACAATCAATTTTTTAATTAAATTGCGTTTAATGGGAAGAACTGGCAACTTGACTTTAGTGTATCCAGACTGTTTAGAGGTTCGGGGTATTGTCCCGATTTAAGATACAGCGAATCCTAAATGCTGTTCAGTATTTAGGATTCGCTTAAATTTAGATTCACTACCCTTCATTATCGTTATCGAACTTGGTTGAGTAAACCGGACAGTTGAACAGTAATATTTTTTAACTAAAATGGTTACCATATAACTAGCGCTAGTAGCAACAGGAGAGGATAATAATGATTAATTTGATAAAACTACTTAACAAGCACAAACCACCATTGAGAGAATTTGACCCTACCACAATACAGAGGATTAAAGAAGGAATGTATTTGGTAAAAATTATCAGTGAAACTGAAGTAACTGCCCGCAAATGTGATTACTATGCTGGTAACTGTGTAGACCAACAAGTCGCTGATGCCTTTAGGCAAGAGAGTAAAAAATTAGTAAAAGCGGCACACGCTTTACAGGAATATTATGAAAGTATGACAAGGGAGTGAATATATACCCATGAAATTTTCGGATATGGATATGCTCCAGGACTACGAAAAAGATGCTCGTATGGCAGTGATAGCATATTCTCTAATGCAGACTGAGATTTTTGACGAGACCTTACGAAAGTTCTATGCTACTGCGGCAAGTGAAGCAGCGAAATCTCAAAAGACATTTGCTGACTTGATTTTAGCCAGAGGAGACCGTCCATAAAGCAATAATGTTTTTTACAGTAAAGACGGCTGGATAAAGCCGCTTTTTCATGTTATCGGCAAGTGAGAACCGAACCGAGGGAGAGAGAGATGATAAAGTTGGAGTAATTTTCAAGGTATAAACGGGCATTCAACAATGCGGTCCAGGATCCGTTATCGAAAGTTTTTTTGGAAAAAGAAGCGGAAAAAGGGTGTTCCCCTACTTATCATGACTAGCAGCCAATAGCTATCGGGTATCAAGGGTATCAATAAAAAAAGTAAAGGTGTGGGTTTACCCGCCAGAGAGAGGAGAAACCCACACCTATGCACAATATTCTACTGTTTGCTAAGCCAGGCTCTTGCAATGCTGGGTTTAAATCCAGCATTGAGGCTCAAGTCGCGCAACTGTCTTCTAAAGGCATAAGGGCTGACCTCATAATATATGGCAGTAACAGGAACGTCCCTTTGAATGATCTCCTGCACCCTGTTATAACGCTGTCGCCGCACCCCTTTATCCAGCGTCTGACGGGCTTGCTCAATGAGCCTGTCCGCTTCTGCATTGCGGTAACCGATACTCCAGTCTTTATTTACACTTCCTTCGCTATGGATAAATCTGCTAAACATAAAGTCGGGATCTCCGCCCAGCGCAGAATAGGGTAAAATAGTCAAATTGTGTTCACCCCGTTTTAAAGCCTCGTTATAAGCAGCAGTTTCCAGCACCTTTATGTTTGCATTCAGGCCAATAGCCCTAAGTTCGGACTGGATTATCTCGGCAATAGGCTGGATGGGCCACCGGCGCGCTCGAGCGGCATCGAGGAGAATGGTAATCTCCTGCTGCTTTGTGAGGGTGCCGGCCTCTCTGGCCAGTTCCAGCGCTTTAGCCTTGTTTTGGCTTTGCGGCCACATTCCCCTTACGGCCCAAAAATGCTGCAGGTCAGGGTTTAAAAGCGTATCGGCAGGGATGCCCCATCCTTCCAGCACGTGCTGCACAATTGCCTGCCGGTCAAGCATGAGGTTTGCCGCCTCTCGCAAGCGCTGGTCGTTAAAAGGCAGGCGCTGGGTATTAAAAGCCAAATAAACGGTCAACGATGTAGGCTGTGCTTTCAGCACAAAGTCAGACCTGTTTCTGATGACTGGGACCTGCTGGGGCATAAGCCCTCCGGTATCGGCAACGGCATCCACCTCCCCTTTCAGCAGGGCGGCAAGGCGGGTAGCCGGGTCTGGAATACGCTTAAAGGTGACTTTGGAAAGCTTAGGCTTTACTCCCCAGTAATCGTCGTTCCTCACTACTGTCAGGTGCTGGTCCTGAAGGTGCTCATGATATTTAAAGGGCCCTGTTCCATAATCGAAGCGAACGATATTTTTCCCTGAACTGTCCCAGCTCTGCGGGCTTAAAATCGGCAGCCCATGTATAATAATACTGTCGAGAAAAGCTACATTAGGTCTGGAAAGGGTAACCCTAACGGTATGGCTGTCTAAGGCCTCTACTTTTTCCAGCTCGCCGAAGGCGCTATAAATATCTAACTCCGGGTGCTGCTTGAGGCGCTGTATATTTTTGACCACGGCATCCGCGTTTAGGGGGGTCCCATCATGGAACCTGACACCCCTGCGCAGATAAAAAGTCCACACCCGGCCGTTTTCAGTTGCCTCCCAGCGCTCGGCAAGCTCCGGTACCGCCTGGCCATTGTCGTCAAAAGAAACGAGGTTTTCCCAAACCTCTGCGTACCTGTGCAATACGGAAGAACGCCAACTCCCCGGGGCATAAAAAGTGCGCCCTAGACCAATAGTCAGCTCCTGGAAGGGGGCCATCGATGTGACACTAACAATGCGCTTTCCTTGGTCCCATTCCACTACAGCATCTAAGGCCTCCCCCACAAAGCGCAGGGGGACCATCGTCTGTCCATTAATAATCCTTGGCGGCGCCTCAAGCCTGACCTGCCGGCCGTCTTTTGTTGCCACAAGGCTGTCCACAGTAAGCTTTATCCGGTTTTTTTCCCCCACCGCTTCTACGGCTCGGGCGACATCATCCCAGGTTACTCTTGCCCCCAATGCTTCAAAAACTAAGCGCATCGGCACAAGAATGCGGCCGCTTTCAATAGCTATATTTCCACCCGCTGGCAGTTGTCGGTCATTAACAAATATCCTTATCCCTGCCGGCGGGGAAGCTTCAATCTGCCCTGCCAGCAAAGCTAACAGCAAAAGGCAGACAGTAAAGATAAACAGTTTTTTTCCAAAAAACACTTTGCAAAACATTTAATTATACAGCTCCTTTATTTGAAATATAAATTTTTTTGTTCACAAAAGCAAAAGGAGGCCACTTTAGATATTAATCCATGCCATGGCTAAATTGTTCTATTTTAAATGGCACGCCACCAGGTGTTCTTCTGCCACCTCCTTCAAGACAGGCTCTGTCTGCCGGCAATCATACTGAGCTTGCGGGCAGCGCGGGTGAAAGCGGCAGCCGGAAGGGGGCTTTACCGGATCTGGCGGCTCGCCTTTTACTACCGCTTTTTGGCCGGTTCTTTGCCGCGGGTCAGGTTCCGGCACGGCACGCAAAAGCGCCAGGGTGTAGGGGTGGCGGGCCTGTGATACGAGGCCTTCTGCCGGCAGAATCTCCACGAT
>DYEY01000013.1 GCA_020725465.1 Dethiobacter sp. | reverse complement strand
TCCATGCACTACTCGGCTGCGGCTGCATCCTGCAGCCCGCTCGGCATCCCGTACGCTCACAACTTGATGGATTTGATTGGCCAGTATTATGCCGGGTGTACAGAGGGGAACAACAGCAAGCAGGCAAAGATACCGAGGGATAAAGCCAGGATTGTTTTGCCATTGGCTACGGAAACAAAAATAAATTCCGTTTTTTCATTCCAAGCGCTTACCCATTACATGAATAAGCGGCTTTGCAGCCGAGCGTATGAGGAAATTCGGGAAGTGGCCAAATTGATGCGGGAGGAAGTTGAGAAGGTTGATCCCATCTCAGCCAGGTATATGGTGGAGGAATGCCATCCTGCTGCGGTGGGGTATTGCAGGCAGGAGCAGGGATGTGGGAGTCGGGATATAAAAAGACTAACTTGAACTTACATCATTTGAAAAAGAAAACACAGCTGTCTTATGCTAATAAGCAAGGCAGCTGTGTTTTAATCTCTTACATAAATTCCAAAAAATTCTTGACCGACAACTCGGCCTTGATATTTAATTGTGCATTTCATATAATGGTGGCCTTTATAGGCTGTTTTTTGAAGGCATATTTTTCTACCCTCGTAATCCGTCATTGGAAAATTAATTTGATCGGCTTTAGTTTGCCTCAACACCACGATTATTTACTTCCCATAATATATTATCATATTTTACAAATCTATTAATATATATATCCCATTTATGCTCCCACATTTTGTATCGGAAGCCTTCGTAGTCTATCTTCAAATTTCTCATAATTACGTTAAATAACCTTTGTCTGAAAAAATTCGGTAGGTAAGTCTAAATAAGTAACAATATTATCTCCTATCATGGTGCGATTTGAAAATGCTTCTGATTGCAGCTTGGCTGCCAAATCAGTATGAATACTAGTGGTTGTGGTCTTACTACAATTCATAATACCATACTTTGTCCATAAGACCTTATCGTCGTCTCCAAAATCAATCCCAATTCGAATTTTTATAGGTGGTAAACCCATCTGTTCAAATGTTTTCTTAAGATTATTACTGACATAAAATTGTAAAAAAGTAGAAGCATTAAGAGCATCAATAATTGCATCAGCTTTTTGCATATCTCTATATAATGATATTCTGTTTTATTAAAGTTTACATAAAATCTGGATGTGTACCTATATCCTCTGGATATTTTTTTGTTTTACCAATAAATTGCCTCAGCAATTCCTTTGGTGGTCTATGGCGTTCTATATCACTTGAGGTTGCCGATAAAGACTTTTCCGCCAATGCAAAGTTTTTGTAAATTTTGTTCTTAAATATATTATTATTTGTAAAACTTTCAAAAATATTGTTAAACATATCTCCACCCTCAAATGATAAACCAATCGATGACTTTAAATGTGTTAAATGTTATAATAAAAGCTGACTTGGCATTTATACTTCCTAATATAATAATCATCTCCGCTTAAATAATTTTCCCATAATTTTTTTCAACAAAGATTTATAAAATCCTTCCATATTCCCGTATATTTACCATAAAAGTTGCCTGATTGCATTGCAGAACTAAGAATTAATCGATCTGGCTTTGTCGTGTTTCCTTTAGATCGTCTTGCATAGGGATAAAGAAGCGGGAGTGCTAAACCACCGTCTGAAAAAAATGTGGTAGAATTAAATCAACAGGTGGTCTATAGGGGGGAGGGATTCAATTGGTTCTCCTAAACTTTATCGGGCTAATAATAGCAATAGCCATTGTCGGCTACGTTCTCGTGATAATGTCAATATATGCAATTGGTTTGCCTGGCTGGATTAATCCAGTTAAAATCCTTCTTCTTGCTTTTATTGTGGGTACTGTTTTTTTAATCGGAAAATGGATACAGCTTTCATTGAGGGGAAGGCATAATAAAAGCGGGGGCGGTTAAACCCCCGCTGTATTAATTCTATGTCATTTCTTGCGATGTTTACTGATTTTAACAATCCGTTTTTTAGGCTCAATAAGGTTAGAAACCGGGGAGGCTTTGTATGCTGTTTCTTAACATCCTCATCAGCCAAAGCAACATATCTTTTGGTCATGTTGAGGTCAGCGTGTCCCATGGTTTTCTGCAATGCAAAGGAGTTCCCGCCGTTTCTCAAAAATTCCAGGGCAAAAGTGTGTCGTAACTGGTAGGGAAAAACTCTGATACCTATTTTATTGCCATGAGAACTCAATTGTTTATACCATCCATTGACAGACCACTTTCTCCCGTCAAAAGTGCAGAAAACTGGAATTTCCGCATCCCATTCACTTGGACGGGCGTTTATAAGTTTTTGAATGGCTTTGGCGGTGATAGGGCTGAGGGGAAGTGTTCTGGCAATTCTGGTTTTAGCGTTCTCGGCTTTTATATATATCTCAAGTGAACGGAAATTGACTTCAGTAACTTGCAGTGACAAAGCCTCTTTTGGCCTGATGCCGGTGTCAAGTTGGAGCAGCAGAAGAGCGTAGTCACGTAACCCTGTGTATGTTTTCTGGTTTGGAATGCTTAATAGCTCCTTTAAAGATTTATTTTTTACATCGATAATCCGGCTGTCGGCTTTTCTTCTCTTAAAACTTTTAAGGGGGTTATCCGGCAGTATTGATTCATTTACGCACCAAGTAAAAAAGGTTTTCAGGTAGACCAGCTTGTTGTTATAGTAAGCCGGTTTAACATCCTCGGCCATATAAGCGATTACAGCTCTTTTCAAAGATGTATAATCGTCTATTGCGGCATCGGGGTATACCTTGATAAAGTGGGTAATGTGGTAATAATAGTCTTTAATCGTCCGCCCCGACCTGCCTTCCGCCTTTTTCCATGGCAGGTATTGTTCTACAGCTTGCTGCCATGAAGTCTTTGTCATTCGAACACTTGAGATTCTTGTTTTTTTCTTTCCGGCTGACATGAAAAAACACCCCTTTTTCTTTGTGCAAAATAGGGGTGTTCGAATGACATAGGTGAATGTTTTTTCTTCCATTGAACACTGCGATTTTTAGTGCATTTTCAAACTCTGAAAGCCTTGATTTTATTAGATTTTTGGTGGAGGCGGGGGGAGTTGAACCCACCGTCCGAAGGAAAGACCACAGGAACTTCTCCGAGCGCAGGCTGCGTTTTGAGTTTCGCGCCGTTGGCGGCCGCAGCCGGCCTCCGCGGGAGCTATCCCGGTGAGAGTCCCGTCAGGCCTCCGGGAGCCAGCCTGAAGGCGAGCCCGTTTTTGTGACGCCCCTACCCGGGCCACGGGCCCGGCGCGGGCGGGACGTTAACCGCGATTAAGCGGCTAAGGCGTAACTTTCGTTTTTGGCAGTTATTGTTTTTCCACCGTATTACGGGCTGATGGAACCCCGGCTCGCTGCTCCTGCCACCATTTCCCCCGTCGAAACCAGTGCGCCCCCATGTTTAAAACAACGGTCAGTAGCGGCCGCCTTCCTTGCGGGCCCTTTCCATCTCCCTCCTGGCGTCCCTCTCGGCCATGTCCTCGCGGCGGTCGTACAGCTTCTTGCCGCGGGCCAGGGCCAGCTCTACCTTGGCCCGGCCGTTCTTGAAGTAGACCCTCAGGGGGATCAGGGAGAACCCTTTTTCCCGCACCTTGCCCAAAAGTCTCATGATTTCCTGCTTGTGCATCAGCAGGCGGCGGGCGCGCTTGGGATCGTGGTTGAACCTGTTGCCCTGGTCGTATGGGGATATATGCATATTATACAACAAAAGCTCGCCGTTCTCAACCCGGGCATAGCTGTCCTGAAGGTTGGCCTTTCCCGCCCGCAGGGACTTGACCTCGGTTCCCTTCAGCTCCATTCCGGCCTCGTAGGCCTCGATGACGTGGTACTCGTGCCTCGCCTTCCGGTTGACGGTGACGGTTTTTTCAGGCATCAGGCCAACCTCCGTAAAAAGGGAGTAAACCTTATTATAACCCGCCGGAGGCTGATGTCAAGTGGGATTAAAGCCCCATTTCGCCTGAAATTTTCTGCATGGCCTTGAGGCTTATGTCCAGGAACTCCTCCAGGGTGAGGCCCATTTCCTCGCAGCTTTTTATGGTTTCCCGGTTGGCTCCCCTGGCAAAGGACTTCTCTCCGAACCGGTTGATCAGGAAAGGCACGTCTATGGCTGCCAGGCTCTTTTCTTTTTTGATCAGGGCCCCGGCGACGATCAGCCCGGTCACCGGGTCGGTGGCGTAGAGGGCCTTGTCCAAAAGGCTTCTGCGGGGAAGCCCGTGCCTTTCGTTGTGCACCTTGACGGCGTACACAACTTCCTCCGGCAGGCCCTTTTCCTCCAGCAGCCGGGCCCCTTCCATGCTGTGCCGGTCGGGGTCGTCCTTGGTCCGGTCGTAGTCGATGTCGTGGAGCAGGCCCGCCAGCCCCCAGATGTCCTCGTCTTCCCCGAAGCGGCGGGCCAGATCCCGCATCACGGCCTCCACGGCCAGGCTGTGCTTGAAGAGATTGCGGTTCTCCAGGTTTTCGTTGAGAAATTTCAGTGCTTCTTCCCGTGTCATCGAAGGTCTCCTTAAACAAAATTTGTTCTCCGGCGAGTCTAACTGCTTCTGCCGGTCAGCCTGAGGAACTTGGCGGTGGCCCGGCAGGGTACGCTGCCGTCGGGCAGGATGACGCACGCCTCCATGATGAAAAGCTTGCCCCTTCCCCCTGTGTTGCGGGCCTCCAGGGTCAGCGGTACGTTAATGGGCACGGCCCTGCTGAAGCGGGTGGTCATCTCGGCGGTCATGGCGGGAACGTCCCGGAGCCAGATCCATTGTGCCATAACTTCGTCCAGGAGGGAGGAGATGATTCCCCCGTGGACGTAACCAGTCCACCCCTGATGTTCAGGCCCGGCGGTGAAGGTGCTCCGGCACACCTCGCCATCCATGGTGAATTTCAGCTTAAGGCCGATGGGATTTGTCGGGCTGCACCCGAAACACATGTTCACTGATTTGTCGGGTATACTCATCCGGCCATCTCCCCCTAATAGAGAAACAGACACTTCTATATTTTATCAAATGACCAAAAATTTAGCAACACTGCCGTCGATTCCGTGTTATCGGTCTGTGATAATGTCACCCTGTAAGCGGTCTGAGAAAATGTCACCCCCTTTATGAAATATGAGAAAATAAAACCATGAAGAAGGGAGACATATTCTTGAGCCGTAAAGAAGCCAGCAGGGTGTACGTCAT
>DYEY01000074.1 GCA_020725465.1 Dethiobacter sp. | reverse complement strand
CTTTGGTGTCTTTGGCTTCCTCGAGTTTGTTCAGCTGTATGCAGCATGTAGTTCCGAAGTGAAGAATCGCTTGAACCCCATCCTTGCCAAAGTATAGGTTGAACTCTATCCCCTGTTCAATTCCAAATTACGAATTGAAGTTCAGGGCCCGGTAAGTGATAACTCTTAACGCAAGCCTCCACCTTCTATTTGTCTGTATACACCTTTTTCTGAATATTTTCCTTCCGGCTGCAACCAACAGCAGCAAAAAATAAAGGCCCGCATAGGCGGGCAAAAATTATGCCTTTAAAAATAATTGCTGTACCAGATATCATGGTTGTCGTTTTAAATGTCAGATGGCAAAAGAACCTTCCCCGTGACATCATCGCCCCGTGTCATCCGGGTTATTCAGGCAAGGACGCGCTCGTCTTCGCTGGGGGGGGAGGAGAGGCGGAAATGGTCATGCAGGGTGCAGATGGCGTTAGCCAGGTCTTCTTCCCGGATTAAAAGGGAAATGGTGATATTGGAATCGCCGGTCTGCAGGATGCGGATTTTTTTCTGGTTCAGGGCGTGTACCACCCGGGCCATGACACCGGGCAGGTTACGCATGCCAAGACCGACAACCGAGACCTTGGCACAGTCGGTCTGCACTTTGAATGTCAGGCCCATTTTCTTTAAAACAGCCTCGGTGGGCAGGAGGGCATCCTGCTTCACTGTGAAAATTTTACGTTCCGGAAAAATAGAGATAAGGTCAATGGATATGCGGGCTTCGGCCAGGTTGTCGAACATGGCCAGCTCGGTTTCCGCATCATGGGCATCCATTTCCACCATGAACTGGACGATGCCGGTGGTATGGGCGATCCCGGTGATCACGCGGCGAGCCTCCCATGGGCTAAAGCGCGCCTCACCGGCGGCAGCCGCTTCGCTGCTGATGACGGTGCCGGCCTCCGGTGCGCTCAGGTGCTTGACAATGACGCAGACGTTATGCTGCATGGCCACTTCCACGGCGCGGGGGTGAATTACCTTGGCCCCCTCGTAAGCCAGCTGGCAGACCTCGTTATAGGTAAGGTGGTCTATGATCCTGGCGCCTTTGACCAGCCTGGGGTCGGCGGTCATGATGCCGTTGACGTCGGTATATATTTCCACTTTCTCCGCACCCAGACCGGCGCCCAGTATCACGGCGGTGGTATCGCTGCCGCCCCGGCCCAAGGTATTAATTTCACCATCGTGGGTCACGCCCTGGAAACCGGCCACCACCGCCACTTCGTTGTTGCGCAGGTGGGCCAGCAAGCGTTCGGGGTGAAATTCCACCACCTGGGCCTCGCCGTAGTTGCCGTCGGTTATCAGGCCCGCCTGGCCGCCGGTCAGCGCCAGCGACGGGATGCCGGCAGCGCACAGCATGGAGGCCATGACCACGGAAGAAATAATCTCCCCGCAGGCCATGATAAGGTCGGTATCGCGCAGCGATTGCTCCCGGCATTCACAGGCCTGGCTGACCATGTCTTTCAGGGTGTCGGTGGCATAAGGGTCACCACGGCGCCCCATGGCCGAAACCACCACCACCGGCCTGTAGCCTTTCTCCCTGGCTTCGCGGACACGCCGCACCGCCTCTTCCCTGAGCTCGGGACTGGCGACCGACGTGCCACCGAATTTCTGGACAATTATTTTCATGTTCCCCGCCTCCTACAGCTGGCCGCGGGCAATTAATGCCTCGGCGATCTGGATGGAGTTGGTGGCAGCGCCTTTGCGGATGTTGTCGGCCACCACCCACATGTTTATACCGTAGGGTACCGAGTGGTCCGGGCGGATGCGGCCCACGAAGACTTCGTCGCGCCCGCTTACGTAGACCGGCATGGGGTAAACCAGGTTGTCCGGGTCATCCATTACCACGATGCCGGGCGACCTGGCCAGCAACTCCCGTGCCGAGGTAGCGGAAAGCGGCCGCTCCAGCTCCACGTTGACCGCTTCGGAATGGCCGTTAAGGGACGGCACCCGTACAGTGGTGGCGGTGATTCTCAAATCAGGCAGCCCCATAATCTTACGGGTCTCGCGGATTATTTTCATTTCTTCCTTACAGTAGCCGTCTTCGACAAAAACGTCTATTTGCGGCACCATGTTAAAGCCGATCTGGTGCTGCACTTTGGCGCCGGCATGCGGAATGCGCTCGCGGGGGAAATCGTCCCTGCCTGCCAGGATGGCGGCAGACTGGGCTTTCAGTTCATCCACCGCCTCTTTGCCGGCACCTGAGACCGACTGGTAAGAGGCAACCACTACCCTTTTTAAGCCGGCGGCCTCCTGCAGCGGCTGCAGGGCCACCACCAGCTGGATGGTGGAACAGTTAGGGTTGGCAATGATACCCTTATGGCCGGCCAGGTCGTGGGCGTTGACTTCCGGCACCACCAGGGGCATCCCTTCATCCATACGGAAGGCGTTGCTGTTGTCGATAACCACCGTGCCGCGGCGCGCCGCTTCCGGCGCCAGCTCCCTGCTTACCGACTCGCCGGCGCTGAAAAAAGCCACGTCCACTCCCTCAAACGCTTCCGGCACCGCTTCTTCCACCCGGTAAGACTGCCCCTGCACCTCCACGGTTAGGTTGACCGAACGCGCCGATGCCAAAAGCTTCAGCCCGCCTACCGGAAAGTTTCTTTCCTTCAGAACCTGGACGAGGGACTGGCCAACCATGCCCGTAGCACCTACAATAGCCACATTGTATTTTTTCATCTGACTCTTCCCCCTGTTACTGATTAAGGTATACTATATTATTCCGGTCGTCTCTGTTTATTGAGCGCCTTTTTCAGGCGGTCCATCGCTTCTCTCATCCGCTGTGCCTCCACCGTCAGGGCAATGCGGAAATAACCCTCGCCAAACTCGCCAAAACCGCGGCCCGGGGTAACAACCACGCCGGTTTCCTCCAGGATGTAGCTGACAAATTCGGTGGAAGAGGCAAATCCGGCGGGGACAGGTACCCAGACGTAGAAAGTCGCCTTAGGAGCAACCACATTGAGCCCCATTTCCCGCAGCGCGGCCACCACGATATCACGGCGCTCCTGGTAAGTACGGCACATGGCCTCCCGGAAAGGAACGGAAGCGGGGTTTTCAAAGGCTTCGATACCGGTGTACTGGATGGCCCTGAAAGTGCCCGAGTCGATGTTGGTCTTGTAACGGGAAAGCACTTCCACCACCTCGGCCCGTCCCACGGCGTAACCGATGCGCCACCCGGTCATGTTGAATGTCTTGGACAGCGATCCGAATTCGATACAGACTTCTTTGCCGCCCGGCGCTTCCAGGAAGGACAGCGGCCGGTAGCCATCATATGCCACCTCGCTGTAGGCCAGGTCGTGCGCCACAATGATGTTGTGCTTTTTGGCAAACTCCACCGCAGCGGCCAGAAATTCAGGCGGAGCCACGGCACCGGTGGGGTTATTCGGGTAGTTTAAAAACATCAGCTTGGCCCTGCCGGCGACGGCGGGATCAATGCGGGAAAAATCAGGTAAAAAGTCGTTTTCCGGCAACAGCGGCATCCGGTGCACTTCACCGCCGGCAAACATGGTGCCGATGCCGTAGACAGGGTAGCCGGGGTCAGGCACCAGGTTCAGGTCGCCCGGGTTAACAAAACAGGCCGAAATGTGGGCGATACCTTCCTTGGAACCGAGCAGCACCGCTACCTCCCGCTTCGGGTCCAGTTCCACCCCATGCCGGTCACGGTAGTAGCGGGCCACCGCCTCCCTGAATTCGGCAAGGCCCTCGTCAGGGGGATAAGTATGGTTACGCGGTAACTTTACTTCCTCTATCATACGCTGGACGATATAGTCAGGCGTGGGACGGTCGGGGTCACCGATACCGAGTCTGATTACGTCCACGCCCTTTTCCAGAGCGGCGCGGACCTTTTTGTCAATTTCCGCAAACAGATAGCGAGGCAGTTTTCCGATGCGGTCAGCCGGTTGAATCTGCAAAGCTTTCACTCTCCTTTAGCTGTTTTACATTAAATCCGGAAGGGACAACAGTTCCCCCCGGAATACTTCCACTGCGGGGCCGTTTAAGTAAATCCGGTTGTCGCCACGCCACTCCACCTGCAGGGAACCGCCCGGAAGGTGCAAAGTGGCCCGCCGCTTTAGCTTTTTGTTTAAAACACCGGCCACCAACACCGCGCAGGCGCCGGAACCGCAGGCCAGGGTAGGACCGGCGCCCCGCTCCCAGACTATAAAGCGCGCTTCGCCGGGGGACAGCACCTGGACAAACTCCACGTTGGTCCTGCGGGGAAAGGCGGGGTGCGTCTCCAGGACCGGACCCCATTGCCAAAGAGGTACCGCCTCCACGTTTTCAACGAAAACCACACAGTGCGGGTTGCCCAGGGAAACCGCTGTCATGGCAAAAGTCTTACCGGCCGCGGTGATGTCTTCGCTCACCACGCGGCGACGCTCTCCTGCCACCGGAACCAGGTCACTCTCCAGCACAGGCTCTCCCATGTCAACTTCCACCGAGACCACGCTGCTTCCTGCCAGCGTCAGCCAGAGCGTCTTCACCGCCAAATGCACCTCCACGTCAATGACCGTTTCCCGGGCCATCCCCCGCTCATAGAGGTACTTTCCGATGCAGCGCAGCGCGTTGCCGCACATTTCCGCCTCGCTGCCGTCGGCATTGAAAATCCGCATCCGGAACGGCGCTTTCTCTGAAGGCTGCAACAGCACCAGGCCGTCGGCCCCCACACCGAAATGGCGGTCACAGACAAACAGGGCCAGCTTCTCATAGTTGCTCAGCCCCAGGTTAAAATCCTCCACCACCACAAAGTCATTGCCCAAGCCGTGCATCTTGGTAAACCGCACTTGGGTCATCTTTCCGGCTCCTCCCCTGCAAAATGGTTTTCCCATTTCACAGTATATGAGAGGAGGAAAGCCGCTTTTCTTTACAGAAAACAAAAATGACCGGCAGGTTGGCTGCCAGCCGCGTACGGCGAAACATTCAACCCCCATCGCCCTCCATGAGATAGCGCTTCACCGGAAGACGGGCACCTTCCGGTGACAGTCCGCCAGTTATTAACTGGCGCCCCAGCACGGCGCCTTTGCGGGCTTAGCACCGGCTTCGGCGGCGGCCCCTTTCCTGCCCGTTCATCAGAACCGCTCTTCCCGGGCGCTACTCTTGACAACCGCTCCTCTACCTCACCCGGCGGTGAGGCACGTTAATATTTTTCAGTATTCTATCATAGTGATTCTCGCTTTGTCAATTGGTAACAACTGGCTCCTTTGCTTCGCAATTTGGATTTGAACAAGGGGTATGCCCAAAATTCTTTTTTTAAAAAAAAGGGATTTTAAAATTTTAAAAGAATTTTCTACTCAGGAGGTGAAAAAATGCAGATAGCAGGCAGAACCACTGTGAATGATAATGTTTTTCAGGCCATTGCCGAAATCACCCTTAAAAATGTGGAAGATGTTGTGGCCAAAGAGAAAAAGGGAGCCCTTGCCGGGTTGTCCAAAATTTTGCTGGAAAGGTTTTCCCCCCAGATATCCGTGAAAAAAACAGAAAAAGAAGAAGCGGACCTGGGTGATGTCAGTTTTGAACTGAAGTTGGCTGTGATCTATGGCGTTAATATTCCGGAAGCGGCAGCCAGGGTAAGGAAGGAACTGGCCGAAACAGTAAGAAACCTTACCGGTTACAATGTGACCCAAATCAACATTGTGGTTGACAGAATTGTTGAGTTAAAAGAACTTCAGGCCAAGGCGGCGGAAGAAAAAGAATAGCCGTTTTTAAAAAATCAGCCTTGTGCACGACAGGAGCGGTGGTGCTAACCAACCGCTCCTTCTTCTTTTATGTTGTTGCGGGTTTGGTGCTGACGGCCCTGAAAGGTACTGCTTAAACTCCCCAATGTCAAGGGACCTGATACCGGAGTTTAACAGGCTCAATCTGGCTCATCATCCGTGTCCATCAGTCCCCCGACACCAGTAGGCGGCCCAGCTCACGGGCCTGCCGCAGGTACTGCGGGTAATCCCGTATGGCGCCCTTGGCGTCCACACCTTTGACCAGCAGCTCCCGGTCGTAACCGGCGCCCACCGCGTCGTAAAAATACTTCACCGTCAGGCAGGCGCCCTCAAAAACTTTTTCTCCCCTGGTAGCTCCCACCCCGATAAAGGCACCTTTTTTGCCCTTGGGAGCCTCCGGGTCTTTTAAGACATACCGGCGTGACCACATGGCCTGCGCCCGGTCGATAACCGCCTTGGCAAAGCCGGAAACACTATAGAAGTATATGGGTGAAGCCAGTATAATACCCCCGGCCGCCTCCAGCCGGCTATAAATCTCCTGCATGTCATCCCTGACGGCACACTCTCCTGTTTTCTCACAGGCGCCACAGCTAATACAGGGCTGGACACACAGAGACGACAGGACGATTTTTTCCGTTTCAGCCCCCGCCTCTTTTGCACCCCACATCGCCTCGTCCAACAAAATCTCCGAATTTCCCCCCCGGCGGGGACTGCCCGCCAATCCCAAAATCAGCATAATTCATCCTCCGGCCCTCTTGTATTCTCTTCCAGTATCTTTACCACTGCCACCCGCGGTCCTTCCTCCGCCACCCGCCGGTCGTAACCGCGTACGGCCAGGTATGACAACAACAAAAATATAAAACCCACTCCCACACCCACCAGCT
The DNA here is from genome assembly GCA_020725465.1 of Dethiobacter sp. Lineage (GTDB taxonomy): Bacteria > Bacillota > Dethiobacteria > Dethiobacterales > Dethiobacteraceae > DYEY01. The sequence goes on along the minus strand of DYEY01000074.1, from coordinate 116,225 downwards.
CCTCCCGGGCCAACAGCCCAAGCGCCGCTCCCATCTGCTGTCCCAGCCAGATTCCGGCCAGCAGAGCCAGTATCGGGATGATGTAAACCACAAAAGAGGCTTTCAGTACTTTACCGGTATCAGTAACCACTTTTACACTCTGCCCCACGTGGGCGCCCGCCATGTTTCTGGCTTTAACATAGTTCTCGCCGCCCCCCGACAGCATGGCGCCGCAGCCTCCGCATTTGCCACATACATCATGCCGGCGCACCACCACGGTGGCTATGTCCCCCTCCAGCGCCACCACCTGCCCGACCTGTTCCATGATATCACCTCTAAGCCTAGTATCTCCCGGCAGCCATGGTATATGTCCATTATACCTGAGCATGAAAAGTTTGCCAACAACAAAGCGCCCCGGGCGGGGCGCCTGTTTTTATTGCCGGTAACCGGTATTGTGCCAGATATCCAGGTGGCACTCCAGGCATATCCCCATGCCTTCGGTGCGCTTGAGCATAGTGCTCCGGTCCAGCGGCCTGCCGTCCGCGGCGTACTTATCAACCTCAAACCGGTCGCTGTAATGATAGCCGCTGATAATCGCCGTACCATGGGCGTAGTGGCACGTCTTGCAGGTCATGTAACGCCCGCCCGTGCCCCGTTCCTCCAGCGGCAGTCTGACGGGCACTTTCAGCCAGCCCGCAATGTTTATCCCCGTGGGGTGGCGGTAGTACTGGCCGCTTTTTAAAATGCCGTCGCCCCCTTCGGTACGCAGGGTGTGAGTGGGGTATGAAGGTAGCCTGGGGTTGGGGTTGGCGCCATAGTTGTAGTGCTCGTGGCAGTGGGAGCAGAATTCGTTCATGCCGCTGACGTATACGGTTTCATAACTGCTGCCGGTGACATGGGAATAAGCTACCACCGGAGGTTGGTCGTACATGGCGCCGGCCGGCGTCTCATAAAGGTAGTGTTTCAGCAGGCGGAAACCGGAAGCCCGGACCGGCTTGGTCTGGTCCTGTAGGACGTGGGCGCTGTGACAGTCTGTACAGCTGAGGCCCGTCTTGGTACCCCCCGGCGCCAGCAGCACCGTGCCGGTATCCTCGCGGAAGACGTTATGGTACGAGGTGGCCACCGCGCTGCCAAACGGCCCGGCCGGCGAGCTCACCACAGCGCCGCCGGGGACAATAACCTCCCCGTCCAAAACATTGTACTTGCTGCCCGAACCGTCGTGGCAGGACAGGCACAGCTCCAACACCAGCTTTTGGTTCAAAAGCCGGGAGGTCAGGGCGTAGTGGGTGCTGTGGCAGTTTTTACAGGTGTCGGTATTCTTCTGGTAGTTGGCGTGAGCGTTTTCGTTGGGCGGGAAGGCCCGTACTTCCATCCAGGACCCGTTGCGGCCAAACCGGTAGATATAGTTCTGGTAATTGCGGGCCTGGGTGATGGTGTACCGCCAGTAACCGTCGTATGGCCCGCCAGTCTGCCTGACCATAACCATGGGGTTGCCGGCCTCGTCGGTATTGGTCCAGCTGTACTGGAAGCCTCCATCCGGCAGCTTGGTCACCACCAGCCGCTGCACGTTAAAATTGTCTTCCCGGATGAAAAATGTAACCCGGCTGTGATCGTTGTCACCGGTTATCGCTTCCACAGTTGTCTCGACCCGGCGCGGCACATCCTGGGCGGAGGCCAATATACAGACAAAAGCGATAAACCCGGCCAGGAACAGAAGAATGACAAAAACTACAACTGTTTTTTTAACAAGAATGCACCTCCGCTTATTGCCTGGTAATGTTGAACCTGTAGCCAAAAACCGAAATCCTGCCGTGTCCCCTCTCGGCCACAAAAAGAGTGCCGTCACCAGCCATGGCCAGGCCGTTGGGGAAATAAAGTTCACCCTCATCAGTGCCGAGGCGGCCCAGCTCAAACAACCACGACCCGCCGCTGTAAACATTTACCGTGTGCAACAGTACGTCGACCAGCCACAGAAAGCCCTGCTCATCCACCACCAGGCCGCGGGGAACAGACATGGCTTTTGTCCCCCCGGTGCCGCCGATAACCCGCTCCACTTTTTTACCGTCGGGGCTGAAAACCTGGACCCGCGCGTTGCCGGAATCAGCTATGTAAATATTACCCTTACCGTCCAGTGCCACCCCGTTTGGATAGTTCAGCTCGCCCCTGCCGCCTCCGCCGCCACCCACCGTAAACACCAGGTCGCCTTTTTGGTTTGCCACCAGTACGCGGTGTCCGTATACGTCAGCGATATAGATATCGCCGTTTTGCGGGTTAACTGCCAGTGCCGTGGGGATGAACACCCCGGCCGCACCTTTGCCGCTTTCCATAAAAAGCCGAAGGAATTCGCCTTTTTCGCTGTATACCGCCACCCGCCGCGCCCGGTTGTCAGACACATAGATCCTGCCGTTGTAGTACCCCAAACCATAAGGCGCCTGCAGGCGGTTCTCTTCCGTTCCAGTGTTACCGTAGGAATAGAGGTATTCCCCTTCCCTGCTGAAAACCCTGACCGCTCCCGTCTCAAAATCGCTGACATGCAGGGCTCCCAGGCCGTCGAAGGTGAGAGCCATGGGCCTTTTCAGCCGGTCCGGCCCCGGTATGTCACCAAAGGAACAGAGAAAAACCGGTGCAGCCTGGCGCTTCGGCAACAGCGGCAGGTTAAACAGAAGCTTGCTGCGGGTCAGGTAGAGGTAAAAAAAAGCGGCAGCCAAAATGATAACGAGACCCAGGATAATTTTCAGAAATGTTTTCAGCTTCATCTTGCCTCCGTCTTACTGCAGCTTTTTGCGTACCACCCGGAGCAAAGACGGGTCATATAAAACCGCGCTGGCATAATGCTCCCGCGCCCTCTCGCCCTGGCCCACGGCCTCCAGGGCCTCAGCCAGCCTGAGGTGCAAATCCGCCGCCTCCGGCAGCCAGCGCAGACCTTCCTCCAGGTAAACAACAGCCTCGTCGTACCTGCCTTGGTGCATCATGAGGTCCCCCAGGGCAAAAAAGACCAGATCGGGGTGCCGGGAAAGCCGGTAGGCCCGGACCAGGGCGTTCTCCGCCTCCTGGAGGCGTCCCAGCTTAAACAGGACCAGCCCCATATTGTAAAATACCGCCGGGTGTTCCGGTTCCAGCGATTCCGCCTCCTCCAAAGCCTGCAGGGCCTCTTCGTACCTGCCATGCCTGAGCAGGAGATACCCCAGGTTAAGGTGGGCAACGGGGTCATGCGGGTTGGCCCCGGCATCGGCCATAGCAAGCATAAGCTCCTTTTGTCCGTTAACAGCCATGGCCTGAGGGAAGAGGAAGTCTTCACAGGCAACGGCGGCAACGGCTGCGGCCACCAAAAGGACCGCCACCACCGCCAGCACCGCAACTGAATCAACCCGTCTTTCTGCCTGCATCCCTTTCCTCCTGCATGGGCATAAGATTCCTTAATTGCTAATATTCGGCGGGAATGGATTAATTCCTTTTTTCACATGCGCAAAAACCTGTATGATTTCTACAAAATAAAAACCGGGGGAAACGCTTTTGTTTCCCCCGGCAGCCGTTACTTTTCGGCCTCTTTCATCTCCCTGAACTTTTTGGTCAGCAGCGGCACCACTTTGTGCAGGTCACCCACGATTCCGTAGGTGGCCACCTTGAAAATAGGCGCCTCCGGATCCTTGTTGATAGCCACAATTACATCGGAGGTCTGCATCCCGGCCAGGTGCTGGATGGCACCGGAAATACCGCAGGCCACATACAGCTTGGGTGCTACCGTCTTGCCGGTCTGGCCCACCTGACGGTAATGGGGCACCCAGCCGGCATCCACCGCGGCGCGGGAAGCGCCGGCGGCACCGCCCAGCACCTCGGCCAACTCCTCAATCAGGTAGTAGTTTTCCGGCCCGCCGATACCGCGGCCACCGGAAACTATAATGTCGGCCTCGGCCAGGTTGATGGTCTTGGTGGCGTGCTCGACGATCTCCAGGATCTTGGTGGAGACGTCCTCCTCTTTGGCATCGCTCTCAAAACGGATAATCTCACCCGTGCGACTGAAATCGGGTTCGGCCTTTTTCATCACTTTGGGCCTGACCGTGGCCATCTGCGGCCGCCGGTTCGGGCAGAGAATGGTGGCCATGATATTGCCGCCGAAAGCGGGACGGGTCTGCATCAGCAGTTTGGTCTCCGGGTCAATGGTCAGCTCGGTGCAGTCGGCGGTAAGGCCGGTGTTGATCCTCACCGCAATCCTTGCAGCAAAGTCGCGGCCGTTATTGGTGGCGCCAAAGATTACAATCTCCGGCTTGTACTTGTTTATCAGCTCCACGATGGCGTCGGTGTAGGGGTCGGTACGGTAGTCTTTAAAAACCGGGCCGTCCACCAGATAAACTTTGTCGGCGCCGTAGGCAAAGCAGGTCTTGCAAAGATCCTCCACTCCGTGGCCAAGCAGCACTCCCGCCAGCTCCACGCCCAATACATTGGCCAGTTTCCGGCCCTCACTGAGCAGCTCCAGCGCCACATTGGCGATATGGCCGTCCCGTTGCTCGATAAACACCCAAACACCTTTATAGGCGCTGATGTCCATGGCTCCCTTGTCTTCCTGCTTGATGACCTCGATAGCCTCGGTGGGGCAGGAATCGGCGCAGGCGCCGCAGCCGGTACACTTGTCAGTAAGCACCGCCACGCCGTCCTCCATCACTATGGCACCGGGGAACGGGCAGGCGTCTATACAGCTCTCACAACCCATGCATTCTTCAACGATAATTCTTACGCTCATTCCTGGTCACCCCCTAGACTATTTTGGCTTCACGAAGTTTTTCTACCAACAGTACGCATACCCCGGCCTCGTCTTCCGCCTGGAGGATTTCGCCTCCACCCCGGCGCTCCGGCGCGAACACCCTCTTCACCTGGGTCGGAGACCCGTTCATGCCCACCAGGTCTTCCGAAGCGTTTATGTCAGCAGCGCCCCAGATGGGGATCTGCTTCTTGTGCGCCTTCATGGTCCCCATCATGGTGGGGAACCGCGGCTCATTAATGGACTTCTCCACCGCGATCATGGCCGGCAGCGGCACCGAAATAACCTCGTATCCGCCTTCAATGGCCCGCTCCACGATCATCCCCGTATCGGTGACTTCCCTGATTTTCTGCACATAAGTCACCTGCGGCAGCCCAAGATGCTCCGCAATCCCCGGGCCCACCTGGGCGGTATCGCCGTCGATAGCCTGCTTGCCGCAGAAGATGATATCATACTTACCGATTTTCTCAATGGCCTTGGCCAGCGTATAAGACGTGGCCCAGGTATCGGCGCCGGCAAAAGCCCGGTCACTTAAAAGTACCGCCTCATCGGCGCCCATGGCCACACACTCCCGCAGCGCATCCATGGCCTGCGGCGGCCCCATGCTTATTACGGTCACCTTGCCGCCTTTGGCCGCTTTGATCTGTAAAGCAGCCTCCACCGCGTTCTTGTCGAAGGGGTTGACGATGCTTGGCACCCCTTCCCTGATCAAGGTGCCCTTAACCGGATCAATCTTGACTTCTGTGGTGTCCGGTACCTGCTTGATACAGACGATAATCTCCATACTCCTCACCCTCCTATAGTTTGTCCCTTGCCCTTTATGTTGAAAGTTAAAAAACTCACTTTGTTAATTTCGACTTTATTTTGAATATTCCTTCCTCAGCTCATACCAAAAATAATTTTTTACCTATGCAAATATAAAATAACAATATTTCAAATAAACAAATATTATCCGGTATTATCCGGTAAACTATTAAGTTCCCCCCAACTAAACGCTTGGTACTTTAGCCAAAAAAAACAGCCGCTCCCGGAGCGGCTTATTCGCGTTGCGTCAGTTTCACCGAAACCTCTTCAAAAACATCATTACCCACATACTTTACCACCACGGTGAAATCGAAACCTATCGGATTATCTTCCCTGTCACGTGAAGTAACACTGGAACTGATGGTAAAAGTATTTCCTTCCCTTTCAACAGTTGCATAGCTGTAACGCGGAAAAACAGTATTATTGGGCCGCACCATCCTCTGCTTGACAATGGCCTGGGCAAACTGCCAGGCCATAAACTCCGTGGGCTCGTCCTGCTGCGCCTGTGTTCTGCCGCCGCAACCGGTAAGCGCCCACAGCAGCAACAATAAAAGCACTGCAGCAACATACTTTTTTAGCCTCATATCTGCCTCCACCCGTAGTTGCTAAAATAATTTTATACCTATCAAACTTTAAAAAGCTTACCCGCTATCTCCGCCATAAGCATGGCTCCAAACGGCAGTATACCTTCATCAAAGTCAAAGCAGGGGTGATGCAACGGATACTGGTACCCGTCACTCCCGGTCCCCAGAAAAACGAAACACCCGGGCACCCGCTCCAGAAAGTAGGAGAAATCCTCGCTCCCCATAACGGGACGCTCCCGCCAGACCACCTTACCCTCTCCCAGCACCACAGCTGCCGCTTCCGCAGCCAGCCTGGCCATAGCCTCATCATTGGCCAGCACCGGGTAGCCAAACAGGTACTCCAACTCACAGGAGGCGCCAAAAGTAACACAGACTCCCTCAGCCACCCGCTTAATCATGCCGGGCAACTCCTGTCGCAACTCCTGCCGCAGCGTCCTCACCGTGCCCTCCAGGAGCGCCTCGCCGGCAATCACGTTGGCCGCTGCACCTCCCTGGAACTTCCCCACCGTCACCACCAGCGGCTCCAGCGGGTCTCCCCTGCTCACCAGCGCCTGGAGCGCAATGACCAGGTGAGATCCAACCACTATGGTATCCACGGTGCCCTGCGGCATCGCCCCGTGCCCGCCCTTACCCCTGATGCACAGGCGGAAGTTGTCTGCCGCCGCCATCATCACCCCTGCCCTCACACCAACCGAACCAAAGGGCATTGACGGGTCCAGGTGCAGGGCGAAAGCCGCCTTTATCCCATCCATTACGCCCGCCTTTATCATCCCCAGTGCCCCACCCGGCGGGCATTCCTCCGCCGGCTGAAACACCAGCCTCACTCCCGGTACATTTCTCTCTTTTAAAAGCAGCGCCGCCCCGTATAACATGGCCATGTGCCCGTCGTGCCCGCAGGCGTGGCACACTCCGGCGTGTTCCGATACATACTCCGCATCCTTGCCGTCCTGCACCGGCAGCGCGTCCATATCGGCCCTGAGCAGTACTTTGGGCGATTCCCCCAGGTCAGCTACCAGCCCTCCCGCCAGTTCCCGCACCCGGATACCCCTGTCCTCCAGCATCCGCGCCAGCAGACGCCTGGTTTCAGCCAGATCAAAGCCCGTCTCCGGCCTCCGGTGCAGTTTCCTTCTTAAATCCTTAAGTTCAGGCAAAAGTCTTTCATACTCTCCCACCAACCGGCATCCCTCCGCGCCACCCCAAAGGGGGTCTATCCTGCTCTTAATTCTAACACATCTTGCGCGCTTGGGCTTGCCGTTTTTTTGTAATCTTAGCCGGTGGGAGAAAGCTCTTCCCCGGAATCCGGCTCACCCGGCTCCGGGTTGACCAAAGCCGGCCCGCCAGCAAGGCTTTCGTCGCTGAAAGCGGGCAAATCGTTCCATTCGCCAAGCCCCATGTCTTCTCCTGCCGGCTGCTCCACCGGTGTCTCCTCCCCTGCGATTTCCTCACCGGTCATTTCTTCTGCAGGGACCTCCACGGTTCTGAAAACAAAGCTGTAAGGCTTCAGGTAGCTCCCCAGCCTTGACCTGATACCCGCCGTCAGCTCCACCAGGTATTCTCGTCCCGCCTGCAGCAGCCCGTCAACCATAAAGCTTGCCTTTCTCTCCCCGGGCAGGAAAACTATTTCACCCTCCACCGGCCCATGCTCCGGGTCGGTAACGGTGAAATTGCCCTGGAAGGTGACCGGGTCCGGGGCAAAGTTAAAGAACACCTCGACCCTGTCCTGCTCCGTGTGCAAAACCTCCGCCACCACCTCCGGATCGGAGCTGTCCGGAACAGTTCCGGTAACCGCAAAATCGCCGTGGCAGATGAAGCAGGCCTCCCAGCGACCGTCTGTGCCCGCAACAGCCGGGTTAAAAAACCGCAGGTGCCGGGTGTCGGAAGGCAGCTCCGTGTCCGCCGGGAGCGGCTCAAGGCCGCCGCCAGTCTCCCAATCCACACCGCGCTTTTGCATCAACGCCAGATCAGTACCGTGGGCATAGTGGCAGGTCAGGCAGGTCAGGCGGTTTTGCCCCCCGCTTTGTTCCAGTTTCAACACAGCCAGGGCCCGCCCGTCACTGATAGCCACGTCAATGGCATGGCGGAAACTGTTATGGTCGGTGAAATCGCTCCCGTCCAGGTAAGCCGTGTGGCAGGAGGCGCAAAATTCCGTTACGCCGCCGGTGTAGACCACGCTTTCTTCCGTCCCGAACCGGTTGGTGATGTCCATTTTCACCTGTTGCGCCCGGTAAAAAGTAACGCTGACCGGCTCCGCGGCGTCACCGGAGTCCGCTTTAGCTATTGTTCCTTCAGCGTAATTAACCACAAAACGGTCCGTTATTTCACCGTACTGACCGTTCAGATACCCCGTGACAATGACGCGGTAAGCCGGATTTTCGGAATAATACCAGGGGATAAGGCTTCGGTCCGTCACGGTGTAAGATCCCGGCCTGCCTGCCACCGGCACCAGCGCCGCCGTCACACTGCCCTGCCTTTGCACCCAGCCGTTGGGGTTGTAGTGCAGATGACGCCCGCTGTACGTCCCGTGCGGCCCGTGACAGGAGCCGCAGGTGAAAGGCTCAAGCCAGGGGTTGTCAGGGTCGCTGACCGCCCAATCCGCCGCCTGGGCCGCAGTTATGCCGCTGCCCGGCGCCTGCCAGTGTTGTTTTTGGCCCGTGGTCAGATGGAAGGAAACCCCTTTCCGGTCAGACGGGTTTAAAAACTCGCCGTCAAAGAAACGCCCTCCCCCTTTGATACCGCCGCCGGGAAACTCCCCGGACAGCACGTTGTAGGCGTTCATGGTACCGTCAAAATGACAGGTGGTGCAGGTATTGTAGACCGATCTTTGAAACAGTAGCCCTTTCCCGGGGGCGGTGTGGGTCAGGTGGCAGGAGGCGCAGGAGTTGGAATTAAGGGAAAACCGGCTGTGGACTTTCTCCCCCTCCAGGCTGCGCAGGTAGCCTGAAAACCCTTCGACGTATCCATAACCGGTCCGGTTGGCGTTTAAAAACCCTTCCCCGGCAAGGTTAACCCGGTCAACGTCGTTTTTATCCCATTTGGACGCCGCCAGGACAATGCCCATGTTGATTAAAGCAAGAACCACCAAAACTAAAGCCGGCACCAGGCGGTATCTGTTCGCTCCTGCCATCCTGCCACCTCCCTTCCAAGGGAATCAGCACAAACAACGGCTTTCTAATGGCCAAGTACGGCAGGCGGGCCTGCCGTACTTATTTACTGTTTGGCCTTGACCAAAAAGCCCCGCTCATTAACCGACATCTTCCACAGTCCGTCTTCCTGGCGAAAGGCCATACTCTCCTGAATCTTTACCCGGCCGGATTCCTGTCCCCCGTTCTTCATTACCACGTCATACACCGCAATGATAAAAGCGGTTTCCACAAAGTTGGTATCCTCGTTGTTAACATACTTAACCACGGTATAGTTCAGGTTGTCCACTGCAAACTGCTCGTAGCGCTCCCTGGCCTGCCCGTTTAACAGGAAAGAGTCGTCCCGCCAGGAGTTGCGGTGGTCTCTGGTCAGCATCGACAGGACCGCTTCCCGGTCATCCCTGACCAGCGCATTGACGAACGCCTCCACATTACGGTAAATCTGCCCGTCTTTCTCGTTGGGCTTCACCGTTTCCACCTGGCGGCGCTGCCCGGGCTGAATTTCCTGCAGTCCTTCCTCCCGGCCGCATCCGGAGACCGCAGCCAGCAGGGCTACTATTATAATGCAAACGGCAATCTGCTTTATTGTCTTCACCACCAAAGTGCCCTCCGTCCGGTTAGAGTTAAAATATACGCTTTTTAAAGTCGGTTGTAATTTTTATCGGCACACCGCAGGTCAAAAAGCGGTGTTATCTTTCAAAGCCAGAAATTTATAATTTATAAGTCAACCCATGGCGCCATTGAGGCTAAATTTCGCTTTGGCATTTATCAGCTGTCATAGTTTTAGGGGAAGAGAAGGCGTCCGGGGACGCCTTCTCCAGTTTAGATTTACCACTTGCCGCGGCCGTCTATGTCGTAATTGTCCCAGTACCAGCTGGAGTTCTTCAGCGTGGCCGCGGATGAGTTGGCGTGACAAGTCCAGCAGACCGCCATGTTGATGTAGCGCTTCAGAGCAGAGCTGTGGTTAACATCGTTGGCGCCCATGAAGGTGTTGGGATCGCCGGCCTGTGTGCCCTGGCGGAACTCAGCTTCGTCAACCAGCGTGCCGTCGGCCAGCTGCTGGAAGGAGCTGTCTACGCCGTGGACATAGTGGCAGGATACACAAAGTAACGCATTGCCGGTACCCTTGACTTCCATGGAGCCACCGACGGTTGCACCGCGGTTGATGGTGTGGCGATAGGCTTTGGAGTAGACGCCTACGCCGTTTGTGGCACCCTGACCGGAAGCAGCACCCATCAGGTAGTCAGTGTGACAGGCTGCGCAGTAGAGGTTGTAAGCATACTGGTTGCCCTGGGCTGCGCCGGCAAGGCCGTTGGCGCCGGCGGTGCCATACTTACCGGAATAGGTATTGGTTTTAATGAAGTTGCGGCTGTATTCCGGCAGGGCAAGGTTGTCTTCGCTCGGATCAAGCGCGGCAATTTCTACCATGTTGCGGGTGCTGGCTGTTACAACAATCACACCGCCCACGTCGATGCGGAGATTGGCAGGATCAAAGGAACCGGGGGCAATCGGGGTTACACCAGTGGCCAGGGGGCCGGTAAGGCCCGGGTTCTCCAGGAATGCAATCATTGCTGCCAGTTGGTCGGGCGTTTGCTCCGCATAGCCCTTACCGTACTTGATGGAGAAGAAACGGTTCAGGATGGCAGCGCCGTTAAATTGTGACATGGGGCCGCCATGGGTGACATTGGGGTTGTAGAAACCGTCATACCAGATACGGGTGGCAAAGCGGGGCTGACGGCCGTTCCACATGGTGGCACCGGCGGCATAGCTGTACAGCCACGGGGTATCTTGTCTGGGAACCACGGTGGTGCCAATATAAGCTTTCAGTTTACCGCCACCGCTGTCTTTCAGCTCGGCGCCCTGGAACCACAGGCCGCCGGAGTTGGCTTCCTGGCCGGTGAGGATAGCCGGACGCATGCCAATGTTGGCGGGGTTGTAGTGCAGCAGGCGGATGCTGTAGGAGCCGTGGGGGCCGTGGCAGGAAGCGCAGTTGAAGTCGGCGTTCCAGGTGCCGGCACCGTTGTCGCCGGCAGCAGCATTGGCGCGGTTACCACCGGGGGCGGCGGCCAGTTTCATGGTGTCAGTGGCCAGGTGCACCGAAGCGTTCCGGGCATGGTTGGCGGCGAAGGTGCCCGCTGTCTGGGAACCGCCGTAAGGGTTGCTTTCACCGGGGATGGCAAAGACGTTGAGAAAGCCCAGTGTGCCGTCGTGGCAGGCTACGCAGGTGCTGTAGACGCCGTTGCGGAACAACAGGCTGCGGGCCTGAGCGGTGTGGGTCATGTGGCAAGAAGCGCAGGAGTTGGTGTTCAGCTGGAAGTCTGTGTGTACCAGCTGGCCAAAGACGTTACGCTGGTAGGTGGAATGGAAGTCGGGGTCACCTGCATTAGTCTTGTAGTAAGGAACATCCAGCTCACCGGTCCAGTTGGCGTTGAAAATGTCCCATTCGCCCACGGTGGTGCGGGGGTCAACGTTATTGTTGCCGGGATTAAGGAAATCGTAGCCGGGGGCGTAGGTGTTGCCCGCGCTGTCGGTGTATTGATCGGTCAGCTGGTTTTCGTAAGCGGTGCTGGTTGTATGGGGGTCATAGTCGCCGGGGGCAGCCATGGCAAAGCCTGCGAAAAGAAGCATTGAAGCTACGGCTACCACTGCAATCAGGGTCAGCTTCTTCATAAGTCTTCCTCCTTTACTTGGGGTTTTCTTTTTAATCTCACTTGTGCGCACTCGCATGCACCTCCTTTCCTGCGCGGTTTATGGAGATATAGCAGCGGGGTTGCCCGCTTTGCTATCCTGGTCACCGGCATCAGCGAGCCCTGTAAACAGCCACCCGGTTGAGGGTTGTATCGGTAATAAAGATGCGGCCGGTGGGATCGATGTGCAGGCCGTTAGGGAACATGAACTCGGTGTTGCCGTCCCCCTGGCCGCCGAACTGGTGGACTACCCGGCCTTCCCTGTCAAAGACATATACGGTGTGGGAAAGGTTGCTCACCACGTAGATATTGCCGGCACGGTCCACGCCGATGCCTCGGGGGTTGATAAGAACCGAGGCAGCGCCGTGGCCGGTGGGGGTGCCGTTGATGACCCGGACCGGATTGCCGGCGGCATTATAGACAACGACACGCTGGCGGCCGGTGTCGACCACATACAGGGAGCCGGCTTCGTCCACTGCGATGCCGTTTGGCGCCAGAAGGTCGCCTTTCATGCCCACGGTTTGTATTAGCTCTTCGGTCTGCAGGTCAAAAACATAAACCTGGTTTTTTCTGATTTCGGTCAGGTAAAGCTTGTTATCAAAGACAGTCAGGTCACCGGGGGAAGCAATGGTCCTGTTTTGGCGCAGTTGCGGGGCAAATTCTCTCCGGAAGTTGCCGTCGGCATCAAAGACGTAGACCCGCCCCAGGCGCAGCTCAGCTACGTAGATGTTGCCGTTATGATCACCGGCGATGCCGTAGGGGTACTGCAACTGTCCCATATCGTTGCCGCGCTCGCCGAAAGCGAAAAGGAAGTTGCCGGTGTTGTCAAAGACCTGGATGCGGGCGTTGTCGGAGTCGGATACATAGATACGGTTGCCGGCGGTGGTAACCGCTAGGGGCTTGTTCAGCTGCATTGCACCGAAGCCGCCGTAAATCATAAAGTCAAAGGTTGGAACCCCCGTCCGTCCGGGAATGATGGGTGATGCTACCGGTACCGGAGGTTTGCGGGTTACAAAAGTGTAGCCGTAATAGGCGAAAAGAAGTGAAAACACTGCCAGGAACAGCATTCGTACCTGGTTGGCGCTCACAGGTTTCTTTAAAATTCCTGCCACTGCCTGCATATTGATGCGGCCTGACGCCGCACACCACCTTTCTGCCTGAGTTCTAGTTAACCATCCTGCTGAGACGGTTCAACGCCGCCTGGGCTTCCCGGTACTTGGGGTTGAAGGACAACGCCTCTTCGTACTCCTCCATGGCGGCTTTGTACTCGCCCATTCTCTCCAGGGTCATGCCGGTGTAATAGGCCACGTCGCTGGCGCCGGGGCGGAGCGCTTTGGCTGTGAAGAACATGTCCAGGGCGTAATTTTCCATCCCCAGGTACATATAGCAAATACCCATGTTGAAATAACCCCGGTAGTCGTCGGGAGCCAGTTCAGTCACTTTCTGGAAGTTCTCCAGGGCTTCATCCCAGAGCTCCATGGCCTGGTAGACGTAGCCGGCGTTAAGGTACGCTGGCATATATGTGTCGTCTATTTCAACGGCGGCGCGCAGCTGAATTAAAGCCCGGCCGTAGTCCCCCCGGCGCAGGTAGGTATAGCCAAGGTTTACACGGTGTTCCGGCTCTAAAGGTTCAGCGTCTGTCAGTTGCTGGTAATAGGCAATTTCCTTTTCAATCCGGCGCAGGTCAAGGTCGCTCCAGAAGAAGCGGGTGCCCAGGAAGTTGCCGGCCCCGGTAAAGACGGTAACCGATAAGAGAAGGCTTAGCGCCACTTTCCAGAGCGGGTATGTCTTTGCCTCTTTTACCGTGACTGTGCTCATGGTGTTCTCCTTCCGATGTGCGGTTTAGCGGCCCCACTGACCGGGCAGGGTTGTGAAATCTTCCAGTACCGGGGCGTTGCTGTAACTGGCCGTGCTGCCCGGCATATAATGGCAGCTTAGGCAGCTGTTTTCGGAGTGGCAGAAAAAGCAGGTTTGCCTGATTCTTACGCCGGGCTGCACCTTTGGCATGTGGCCCTGGTGCCAGTTCTTTCTGTGTTTGGCCGGATGGCACGAGGCGCAAGATATGTCGGTGGCTTTTGGCAGGTCGGTGGTGTTGTTATCGTGGCAGACCAGGCACCCCTCGGCATCGCGCCCGCCGAACTTTATGGTATTGCCGTGGCTTGCTTTAAATATTGAGCCGCCGTGGCTCTCCGGCCGGACCCGGTGGCAGGACAGGCAGAAGCGGTTTTCCCGTGAGTAGGCTACCAGGCTGGTCCGGTCGTCCACCACCATCTTGCGGGGCCCGGTCCAGCCGTGGCAGTAGTTGCAATCCGCCAGCAGTTCCCGGGCCTCGTCGCCGTGGTTGGAAGTAAATCCGGCCGCCTCGTGGTAGTCCGGGAGGCGCATTTCGCCGTGGCAGGCATTGCAGTCGGTGCTGACGCGGCGGCGGTAGTGGCAGGACATACAGTCGGCCTTGTTGGCCAGGACCAGGCTGCGGGCCATCTCCTGAAGGCCGGTGTCGGTGTCCCAGTCGGCGTAATCGATTTTACGGGTGACGCCGCGGCGGGCGATGTCGCCGTGGGCCACGGCGCTGTGGCAGGAGACGCAGCGGACCCGCTTGTCGGTATGCTGTTCGTGGGGGATGATCAGGTTGCCAGGAAAGGATTGCTGCCTGTTGTAGCTGTGGCAGCGGAAGCAGACCTGGTCGTCGATGCTGCGGAAAAGACGGATGGGCCTGATATATGTTTTGGTTACTTCGGCATAGGTCCAGCGGGCCAGGTCCCGGGTGAGGTTCAGGGCGCCTTTGACGCCCTCTGCCCGGTGACAGTCCAGGCAGCCCATGCGGTTGTGGGAGGAGGCCTGCCAGGTGTAGTACTCCGGCTTCATGGTGTGGCAGCTGGAACAGAACTGGGGGGAGTTTTGGCTGATGTCCATTCCCAGGGAAACAATTGTGAGAAATGTCACCAATACCAGTACGAGATAGATAGATCTTTTTTTGCCGGCAGGGTGATGCCCCTTTTCATTTATGGACATAAGTATTCTCCTATAGGGCCCTGTCATAATTTTCGCGAAATTTGTCGGATTTCCTGCTGGCTTGTGAAGATATAAACAATTATTTTAATAGGTTTAATATGGGATTTGTTATCATTTATTCCTATTATCAATTATGGGCCTAAGTTTGCATTATGTCAATAAGATTATCTTGCAATCCTATGTTAGTTCTATGTTTTGGATTAACGAATTTCGGCATGGCAGGGCAGACAGAGATCGTTTTTGCCGCGTACGGTCATTTTGCCGAAGCGGGTGCCGTGAGGACCGTGGCAGCTGGAACAGAGCAGAATGCGGTTCCGGAGTATATCCCGGTAGGGTTCGCCCACCGGGTGGTTGGTGGCGCGGTGCTGCAGACCGTAATGGCAGCGGGAGCAAAGATTGACTTCGGATTCAGGCAGGAGGAACGGGTAGGAGGAGCCGTGGATGCGGTGGCAGAGAAGGCAGGCCAGTACGCGGTGAGCGCTCTCGTTAATCTGCTTGCCTGTTTCCACGTGGCAGAGGGAGCAGAAAAGGTTGCCTGAAAGAGAGGTCATAAGCAGAGAACCGTGGCCCGCGGCGTGGTGCTCGTGACAACCGAGGCAGCTGTCTTCCAGAACTCTGGCGTGATTAAACCCCAATTCCCCTATCCTGCGCATCTCTTCATGGCAAGTGTAGCAGAACCGCTCAAGAACGGCGTAGGGGATAAGGTTGGCGCCGGCGGAAGCGTGGGGTTCATGGCAGGCGGTGCAGTGGCCGGCGGCGTAGGGGCCGTGCTTGTAGGGGCGCTTCAGTTCGCCCTGGCGGTCAAAGTGGCAGGAGTAACAGAGGACCAGCTGGCTTTGGCGGATCAGCCCGTCCCAGGCGGATACATGGGGGACGTGGCATTCCAGGCAGCGCCCCCGCTCAAAGGGGAGGTGCCGGACGGGGCGGAGCCTTTCCCACCACTGGCGGTGGCAGGTCTGACAGAGCATATCCAGGGGCGCCCGGGTAATGGCGCGGTAGGGTGACATATGGGCGTCGTGGCAGGAGAGGCACTGTCCCTTATCGTAAGGCATGTGCCCGACGGGGTCAGCATATTTCAGGGATTCGTCCCGGTGGCAGACGAAGCAGAGCGTTGTGACCTCGGCTACCAGCGCCGGCTTTTCAAAGAGCTTGTGGCGGGTGTGGCAGGAGAGGCACTGGGCCTTGCGTGCCGGTTTATGGACCACGTGGCCTGGTTTGGGCTTTTTTTCAAAGTGGCAGATCAGGCAGGCCTCAATACTTGGCAGGTAGGGTTTGCCGAAGTGGGTGTGGGGATTGTGGCAGGCCAGGCAGTTGGCAGCGGCAAAGTCCAGGCCAAGGTGGGCTGGGTGGTCTTTTTTGTCCCAGTGGCAGACGGTACAGGCATTCAGGGCTTTGGCGGGAGGCAGCTTGGGCAGGGAAAACACCAGGTAGAAGAGCAGGACAAGCAATGCCGCCATAGGGAAGATAAATAGTTTGTACTTTTTCATCCTGCCGGACTCCTTTCCCGCGCAGGGTCCGGACTAGGGACGGTGCCTGCGCAACTGCTCCTGCGCCTCCTGGTTGCGGGAGTCAAGCCTTAGCACTTCCTCCCACTGTTGGCGCGCCTGTTGTGGCTGTTCCTGGCCTATATAGGCGCGGGCGAGGAGATTGCGGACACTGATGACCATGGTACGGTCCACTTTTTTTTTGAGAAGTATCTCCAGTTCGGAGACGGCCTGGGGGTACATTCCCAGTTCAACGTATATGCCACCCAGCATGAGGCGGGCGCCGTTGAAGTCGGGGCGGAGCCGGAGTGCGTGGTATAGCTCTTGCCTGACGGCTTCCGGTTCGTTACGGCGGTGGTAGATAACCGCCAGGTTATAGTGTGCTTCCGCCATATCAGGCTGAAAGCTGATGGCTTTTTGGTAACGGGAGACGGCATCCTCTTCCCGGCCCATGGCTTCATAGGTCTGGGCCAGCAGGTACTGGATCAGACCGCTGTAAGGGACTTTGTTCTCAGCGGCCAGAAAATGCTCCAGGGCCAGGTCCATCCTGCCCTCGGCGTAGGCTTTGACGCCGTGCCGGAGAAGGTTTTCAAAGGGGCTTTTTGGCAGGAAGAGCCTGAGTCCGGCGTTCCAGGCACTTACCAGCACAAGAGCTGCAACCAGGGCAAGGACTGCCAGCCTGACCGGCGGCTTTTCGGTTTCGCCGGCAGGAGTATTTTTCATGCCACCACCCCCATTTCCCTAGCGGCCGAAGCCCACGTTCTCCCTGGTGTGACAGGTGAAGCAGGAGGTGGCGCCGTGACAGTCAAAGCAGGAGAATGAGCCCTTTTCTTTCACCATTTCCTTGTGGTCCCAGTACCAGCGTGGGTCGTCATGGCCCTCCGGCGTCTGCTCGTGACAGGCGGCGCAGGTGATGACGTTGGCTTTGCGCAGCGGCGGCGCCGGTTCGTCCCAGTCGTGGCAGACCAGACAGCCGGTGGGATCGGATTTGCCGGGGATTTTATGGCCCACGGACCAGAAAGCGGTGTGGGTGACCGGGCGGACCCCCTCGTGGCAGTCGCGGCAAAAACGGGCGTTACGGGTGATTTCGGGGACGGTGTTGCCTTCCCAGGTGCGGTTTTTGCCAAAACCGGTATGGCAGCGCATGCAGTCGCCGATGTCTTCCCGCACAGCGTTGCCGTGCCTGTAACCGAAGTCGGCGTAATAATGATTTTCGGGGATACGGGTCTGGGTATGGCAGGCCTCACAGTTGTAGGTGGCACGATTACCGTCATGGCAGTCGAGGCAGCCGGTCTTGGTCAGGGCGAAATCCTCGTACCGCGTGTTTTTAAAAGAAGCGAGGGTTTTTTCATCAGGCCTGAAGGTCTCCATGGCACTGAGGCCGGCGTGAGCCACACCGGGGTGGCAGTCAACGCAGCCGGTACCATAACCAAGGTGCTCGGTGTGGGGGATGGTGAGGTCGCCGGAAGGGGTAATCCGGCGGTTCGGCGAGTGGCAGTTCAGGCAGGTTTCGCTGCTGATTTCTTTCCTGCCCTTGATTGGCAGCGTCACATCGCCGGACACATAGACAAAGAACTCACGCAGCCTTTGCATCAGCACCGAGACGTATCCGGTGCCCGGCTCCACGTGGCAGGAGAGGCAGCTCACATTGCTGTGAGGGGAGTTTTCCCAGGTAAGGTAGTAGGGCTTTATGACATGGCAGCGGCCGCAGAACTCCGGACTTTGCATTTCACCGGACATAGCCAGTGAAAAGACCAGCAGGATTACGATCGCGGCGCCCAGGATGTACCTGATTCCTTTGCCATGTTCGCTGTGGAGAAGCGCTATTTTGGACATGATAGACCTCCCCGGTGGTTGTGAAATTTGGCACTCACTTTTTGTGCATTAAATAATGGCATAATAATTGCGATGCCACCCTGTGGTGTATAGCTTTACTGTAAGATTCGACAGTGTAAGGATTTCCCCTGCTTCCTGACAAAAATATTTCATAATTCCTTAAAGAAATGGACATGTTTTATACTTATTAGAAACTGATATGCTTATAATTATATAATTATATCTGGGCTTTCAGGGCCGGGCAGAGTTGCAGCAGCAGGCACTCTCAGGCTTGCACCTGCAGCCCTCAAGTGTGGCACCTGACCGCTTAATTTCTTCATAAAAGCTGAAGCCCTCTGTTGCCTTCACCGCCACGGCTATAAAAAGGCCGAGCAGAATAACAAAACCAAACAACCAGGGGTTAATTGCCACCACAATCATCTCCTCCCGTTACTTAGTTTCAGCCCTGATGCTGATATAGGCATAATTATCCCTTATGTCAGGTTAATGTATTACATTCGTAATTGTCGGGGAAATTCCTGCTTAATTCGCAGTAATACTCTAGGGTTAATAATAAATTTAGTAGGGAATTCTACTATTTTGAATTAGTTATGGACATAAATAATCAGCGGGACCGAAGTCCCGCTGATTGCTTACCAGCTCCTTTTTACTTGTGCGGATCGCCGTGGCAGGCGGTGCAGGTTTCCTTACCGTGGGCATAGCTCAGCTTGCTGTGGCAGGCCATGCACTCACCCACCACCGCGGACGGCTTGTGTTTGGCCTCAAACTTATTGTCGCTCAGGCTGTTAAGCATTTCCACCGTAAACTTGGTAACATCGGCGGTGAGGCGGCCACAGCGCTCGCTGCGGGTCTTGTCTTCACGCGGCACGTTGGCCACCTGCATCCATTTGGTGACCGACACGTGGCACAGGCTGGAATCCGCCACCGTGGTGGGGAGCGGCGTGCCGTCTCCCGGGTAGGCGGGGAACGGGAAATCTTTATACCAGGCCATCAGCTCGTTGATAAGCTTCTGTCCGGTATCCAGGTCGGTAACCAGGCCAATCAGGTCAATAGCGGGCGGCAGGGCACCACAGATGGAACCCCAGCTGTAAATGCCGCCACGGTAAGCCCAGCCCATTTTAGTGGGGATTTGGTTGAACGGGTAGCCGACTTCGTCGGCAAGATAGCCCAGGATCCCCTGGGACACGCCGTAACCTCACCCGCCCTCTTTGTAGCCATCATAAGCTCTTTTGGCAGCTACATCCGGGTCAAGCTTCTTGTAGGTAAACGGCCACTCGGGAACCCCGATTTTGGGTTCCGGGGCGGCAGCCGCCGGGGGCGCTGCCGGCGCCGCTTCCTGCTTGGAGCAGCCGGGAAGCAGCAGGCCCACCGAGCTTACCAGCGCGAGACCGGCGATGGAAGTCCCGGCGCCGCACAGGAACTTCCTTCTTGACAGTTCTTTGTTCGACATTTTTCTCCCTCCTGTTATAGGTAGAATCTATATTAAAAACTTTCCTATAGGTGAATTATAGCACGAACCTGTTTGCTTCGTAAGGATTTCCCCCGCGCTCCCGCCATAGATTGCTTATATCCCCTTAACCTGCTTCTATGGGGTTTTTGCCTTCATAAGTGAATTAATTCCCATAAATAAAGGGCACAGCTGTACCGTACCAATCCGGCACTGCCATCCCCTGTTCTAATATTTATATTTATTCCTGTTTATCTATAGTAATTCAGGATATTCCGCAGCGAGTCACGCAGCAGCTTCAGGGCATAGCCGGGATTATAGGACCCCGGTGACTTGTCCTTGTCAATGAGTGTATAGTTCTTGTAGGCGTTTTCCAGCACCAGGACGTGGGTCACACTTTGGCGGCAGCGGCAAAAGCCGCATCTGCCGCCGCCAAAGTGCGGTCGATGTCTTCCTCGCTGTGGGCCAGGGATACAAATCCCGCCTCGAACTGCGAGGGCGCGAGATAAACGCCGTTTTTAAGCATGGCCGAAAACCAGGCACGGAAACGGTTGAGGTCGGAAGTGAGGGCGGCGGGGAAATCGTTAACCTCTTCCCCGGTGAAGTAAACACAGGACATGGAACCCACCCGGCGAAAGCAGGTGTCCACACCGTGCCTGGCGGCCAGTTCCTGCAGGCCGCCCGCCAGCCGCGCCGATATTTGTTCGAGCCTGGCGTAGGTTCCCGGCTTCTTTAAGGCTTTGAGGGTAGCCAGACCGGCGCTCATGGCCAGGGGATTACCGGACAGGGTGCCGGCCTGATAGACCGGCCCGGCCGGCGCCACGTGCTCCATAATTTCTTTCCTGCCGCCGTAGGCGCCCACCGGCAGGCCGCCGCCGATCACCTTACCCAGTGTGGTCAGGTCAGGCATTATGCCGTATAGTTCCTGGGCGCCGCCGTAGGCGACACGGAAGCCGGTCATTACTTCGTCAAAAATCAGCAGGGCGCCGTATCGCGTGGTAACGGAACGCAAGCCCTCCAGGAAACCGGGCTTTGGTACGGCCAGGCCCATATTGCCCGCGACTGGCTCCACTATGATGGCGGCAATCTCCTCGCCGGCCTTGGCAAAAAGCTCTTCTACCGCCGCCAGGTCGTTGAATTGAACAGTTAAGGTGTCTTTGGCCGTTCCGGCGGTAACGCCGGGGCTGTCCGGCAATCCCAGGGTGGTCACGCCAGAACCAGCCCTGATTAAGAGGCTGTCGGCGTGGCCGTGGTAGCAACCTATAAACTTCACTATTTTATCCCGGCCGGTGTAGCCGCGGGCCAGGCGCAGGGCGCCCATGACCGCCTCTGTGCCGGAATTGACCATACGTACCATCTCCACCGACGGCACCGCGCTGATCACCTCCCTGGCCATTTCAATCTCCAGTTCGGTGGGCGCGCCGAAGCTGGTGCCTTTGGCCGCGGCCGCACTTACCGCTTCCACCACGGCCGGGTGGGCGTGACCGAGGATAAGCGGTCCCCAGGAACCGACGTAGTCAATGTAAGCATTGCCGTCGGCGTCGTAAATTCTGGAGCCTTCACCCCGGGTGATAAAAAGGGGTTCCATCCCCACCGAGCGGAAAGCGCGTACCGGGCTGTTGACGCCTCCCGGCATCACTGCCAGCGCTTCTTCGAACAACTGTTTTGAACGTTCAAACATACCGTATCCTCTCCTTTTCTTAGTAAAATGCCCTATCTGGAACTTACCTGGCAGACCTGCCGGGGTGTCATCCTTGCCGGAGCAGGCAATAAATGTTAAAATGATTTAAAGGGAAGCCTTACCTCGAAGGGAGAATGCCCATGACAAGGCGCGAATATCTGAAGGAAGAACTCCCCGCCTTATGCCATTTTTTCAAGAAACATGAAAGAGTTCTGCTGGCTCTCCTCTTTGGTTCTTTCGGCACGCCAAATATGCACTCCTGCAGTGACATTGACATCGCGGTACTGCTTGCTGAGGATATCAGCCTGATGGAAGAGTTGGCAATGTCCGCGGAACTGTCAGTTCTTCTGGGCAGAGACGATATTGACCTGGTACTGCTTAGGCATGCCCCGGTTAATGTGGCCTACCGGGCGTTGGCCACAGGGGATGTCATCTATTCACGTGACCCGGAAACGGTTGCCGACTTCGTGGAAGAAACATTAAACCGGTACCTGGACTTTGGTCTGCGCCTGCAGGAAATTGACCGTGATTTTGACCTGAGCCTGAAGGAGGAGTTTGGCAATGGTAAACGGTGAAAAAATAAGAAACAAAATCAGAGAGATTAAAAAAGCGGTGGACAAGCTGCAAAAATACAGGGAAATGCCAGAGGACCGGTTTGGCAAAACTCCGAAAGCACCGATGCCGCCCGGTATAACCTGCAGGTTGCAGTTGAGGCCATGCTGGATATTGCCACTCATATTATTGCCCGCAAGAATTTGGAACTCCCCAAGAGCAACGCCGACGCTTTTGCCATACTCTGCCGTCACGGCATTTTATCCGGAGAAAAAGAAAAGGTTTACATGGCTATGGCCCGCTTCCGAAACAGGATAGTGCACCTGTATGACCAGGTGGACGACCGTGAGCTTCACAGGATTATCCGTGAAAACCTGGCTGACTACAGCGTTTTTATTGGTGACATCACCGTGTTTATGGAGCGTGAAGCTGATTCATGAAAGGCAAGACTTTCGCCTTGCCTTTTTTATTGTTTAAAGTATTCCATGCTGGTTTTCTTGAATTCTTCGGTGCTGAATAAAAGCCGGTATTCCCCTATGCCGGTTCGGGCGGAAATTTCTGCCGCTGCGCGGTACAGGTCCTCTTTAGTTTTACCGTGCAGCATGGTGAAAAGGTTGTAGGGCCAATCGGGGTAGGTGGGCCGCTGGTACACGTGGGAAGCCTCCCGGAAGGTGGCCATTACCCTCCCTGCCTCCTCCACCCGCTCCGGGGGCACCAGCCAGCAGCACATGGCGTTGGCGGTGTAGCCGGCCCGGTGGTGGCGCAGGATGGTGCTGAAGCGGCGCATTACGCCTGCTTCCAGGTACCCTCTGATTTTGGTCAGCAGTTCCTCTTCGCTGATACCCACTTCCCGGGCAATGGCGGCAAACGGCTCAGGCACCAGGGGCAGGTCGCCCTGCAGGCGGGCAATTATTCTTTTATCCAGTTCACGGAGCGTCATCGCTGTTAGCCTCCCCGTTTTCCCACATGTCGAAATTGACGCCGATTTTAAACAGGCGCAGCGCCGGCAGGTTGCGCAGGGCCCGCACTCCGGGGAGTGCTTCAATCTCTTTTAGGGTTCTTTCCCGCTCCTCAGCAGAAGAGGTGACCAGGGTGAACCAGAGGTTAAACTCGTGTTCCCGCCGGTAGTTGTGGGTAACGCCGGCGTAAGCGCTCACTGCCGCCGCCACTTCACGCAGCTTTCCTTCCTCCACCTGCAACGCCACCAGGGTGGAGGTAAACCCGAGTTTACCTGAGTCGAATATGCCACCGATACGGCGGATGATACCACTTTCTTTCAGTGCAGCCACCCGTGACATTACTTCTTCCTCACCCAGGCCCAGCCGCTCACCCAGGGCAGCGAAAGGTCGCCCGGTGAGGGGAAAATCCGACTGGAGCAGGTTTAAAAGTTCGCGGTCCAGAGGTGTGAGGTTACCGGCAGCATCCTCAAGCCCCACGGGAAAGCCTCCTTCTGTACAGGCACCACGGATCTTCGGCCATGTAATCGCCTTCGGTATAATAGTAAGCGCGGGCGCGGCAGCCACTGCAGACGTCCTTGTGGTCGCAGGTGCCGCACTTGCCGCCGAATTGGTCGCTGCGGAACTGCTTAAACATTTCCGCAGTGCGCCAGATTTCCGAGAACGGCGTCTCCCGGACGTTACCCACCCTGACGGGGAGGTACGGGCAGGGGTGGACATCACCGCTGGGGATAATGCAGCAGTAGGCGGTGCCGGCCAGGCAGCCGCGGGAGAAGCGCATGGGCATGCCCAACTGGCGGGCGATGCGCATAAACTGCGGGGCGCAGGTGGGTTTTAACTCGATGCCCACTTCTTTTTGTTTTTTCATTATGCGGTGCAGGAGCTGTTCGTACTGTTTCTCGCGCAGCGCTTCGGTCTCCATGTTCAGGGCGCGGCCGGTGGGCACCAGGAAAAAGACATGGTGGGCGATGGCTCCCTCCTGTACAGACAGGTCGGTTATGGCCTCAAACTGGTGGTAGTTCTGCTCCACCACCGTGGTGTGGACCTGGAAGGGCAGGCCCACGGCACGGCAGTTGCGCATACCGTCGATGGCGCCCTGCCAGGAGCCGGGAACCTGGCGCAATTCATCGTGGATTTCCGGCCCGGCGCTGTCCAGGGAGATACCGATGCAGGCGGCACCGGCGTCTTTTAATTTCTGTGCCGCTTCCGGCGTTATGGTGGTGCCGGTGGTGCCGAAAACGGGGCGCAGGCCCGCTTTTTTGGCCTGGGCGGTCAGTTCATAGATGTCTTCCCGCAGCAGGGGCTCGCCACCGGAGAGAATGAGGATTTTAAACCCGGCCCTGGCTATTTCGCCGATGAGCGCCTTGCCCTCTTCGGTGGAAAGCTCGCCCTGGTCGCGGGCGCCGGCGTCACGGTAACAGTGCCTGCATTTTAAGTGGCACTCCCGGGTGGTGTTCCAGGAGATAATCATCTGCCTTCCTCCTTCAGCCATCCGGCGGCATCTTTGGCATAATAAGTGATAATCATATCGGCGCCGGCCCGCTTCATGCCAGTCAGCATCTCCATGGCCACTTTCTTTTCATCTATCCAGCCGTTCTGGGCCGCCGCCTTGACCAGGGAAAACTCACCCGAGACGTTGTAGCAGGCTACGGGGACGTTGGTATGGTCTTTGACGGCCCGGACAACATCCAGGTAGGCCAGCGCCGGTTTGACTATGATTATGTCAGCGCCCTCCGCCAGGTCCTGCTCCACTTCTTTAAGAGCCTCCCTCAGGTTGGCCGGGTCCATCTGGTAGGAGCGCCGGTCACCAAACTGCGGAGTGGCGCCGGCGGCTTCACGGAAGGGACCATAGAAAGCCGAAGCGTACTTCACCGCATAAGACATAATGGGGATATGCTGGAAGCCGTGCTCGTCCAGCGCGCCGCGGATGGCCCCCACCCGGCCGTCCATCATGTCCGAGGGCGCCACGATATCGGCACCGGCCCGGGCGTGGGAAAGGGCGGTGCGGGCCAGGAGGTTTAAGGTGGGGTCGTTTTTGACGTCGCCGTCTTCAATAAGCCCGCAGTGGCCGTGGCTGGTATATTCGCAGAGGCAGACATCGGTGATAACCAGAACCTGCGGGTACTCTTTTTTGATTGCTGTGACGGCGCGTTGAACCGCTTCATCCGGATCGCAGGCCGAAGATCCCTTTTCATCTTTATAAGCAGGCAGCCCAAACAGCAGCACCCCCGGGATGCCAAGCTCCAGGCATTCCTCCGCCTCGCGCAGGATGTTGTCGACGGACAGCTGAAAAACACCGGGCATGGCAGACACGGCGTTCTTAACACGCTGCCCGTGGGTTACAAACAGCGGCAATATAAAATCACTGGCGCATAAATCCGTTTCCCTGACCAGCCTTCTTATCCCGGCCGTGCGGCGCAGCCGCCGCGGCCGGCTCACCGGGTAATACATATCTTCTCCTCCTGACAGATGACACGGGGACGGTTCTTTTGTCATCTCATTTTTTGACAAGGCAACCTGACACTGGAATGTGACTTTGCATTTTCACAAGTAAGTTGAATTACTTGAAACCTGACCCCCTGTTTCGGCGTCGGTAAGATAGCAGGCGGGGTCGGACGCCCAGAAGTCGCCGGTGACGGCTTCGGCCCGGGCGCGGAAATTGCCGTTGCAGACATTGAGCCACTGGCAGGCGGCGCAGCGGCCCTTTAAGAGGGGCTTGCGGTTTTTGAGTCCACCCAGGATGGGGTGGCTGGTATCGGTCCAGATCTCGCCGAACTTGCGCTCCCGTACGTTGCCAAAAGTGTGGTTCCGGGTAAACTGGTCGGCGTGGACAAAGCCCTGATTATCCACCTGGCCGATGGCGATGCCGGTGCGGTTGCCGCCGTTGTTGCGGAGCAGCTCCCAGACCTTTTCAGCCCGGGCTGGGTCATCTTTCAGCATGCGCAGGTAGATGTAGACGCCATCGGCGTGGTTGTCCACGGTGAGTACTTCCTTATCCAGACCGCGGCGGTGAAAGTCCAGGGTCTTGTCGATGATCAGGTCCATGGCGGCGCGGCTTTCTTCCCTGGTGACGTCTTCCTTTATCATCCCGGAGCCGCGGCCGGAGTATACCAGGTGGTAGAAACAGACGCGGGGGATACCTTCTTCTTCTATGAGGCGGAAGATGTTTTCTATCTCGGTGAAGTTGTGGCGGTTGATGGTGAAGCGCAGGCCCACCCGCTGGCCGATATCCAGGCAGTTGCGGATACCGCGCAAGGCGGCGTCGAAGGCTCCTTTTTTCCGGCGGAACTCATCGTTCTTCTCGCCCACGCCGTCTAAGCTAATGCCGACGTAGCCCACGCCCAGCTCTTTGATGCGCCGGGCCGTCTCTTGGTCGATGAGGGTGCCGTTGGTGGAAATGGTGACGCGCAGGCCCTGGGCGGCAGCGTACCCCGCCAATTCGAAGAAGTCCGGGCGGATGAGCGGCTCGCCGCCGGAGAAGAGAATAACCGGCACCTTAAATTCGGCCAGGTCGTCAATAAACTTCTTCCCCTCGGCGGTGGAGAGTTCGTCTTCGTATTTGCTGGCGTCCGATTCCATATAGCAGTGGATACACTTTAAATTGCAGGTGCGGGTGCAGTTCCACACCACCACCGGCCCCATGCCTTGGGCAGCGCCGTGTACTGTGCCGCGGGAATGGTCACCGTAGCGAAGCGCATCCCCGTAATGTTCCGCGCCGCAAAGCAGTTTGGTCACGCTGATCACAGTCCTGTTTCCCCCTTTTGCAGTTGCCGCCCGCAGCACACCGTGCTCCCGGAGGGCTTTTTAGTAAAATACTTTGGCAATATCAGCATCTCTGTTCTCCGGTTCTTACTCCCAAATCCTGCACCAGCGCTTCAACCAGGCCATCAATGGTGTACTCGGCCGCCTCTGTGTCTATGGTGAGGCCCAGGTCACGGGCGGTTTGCGAGGTAATGGGCCCGATGCTGGCCAGTTTTACCCCTTTTAAAAGAGCACGGGCATCCTCCCCCAGCATTTCCGCGAAGTTCCTGACCGTGGAGGAGCTGGTGAAAGTTACGTAGTGGATGAGCCCCTCCGCCAGCATTTCGCGCAGCAGCCGGGTGTCGCCGCCGCTGCGCACGGTGCGGTAGGCGGTGACGTTGTCCACCAGCGCACCCATGGCCTCGAGCGTTTTTGGTAATATTTCCCGGGCAATGTCGGCCCGGGGCAAAAGCACCCTGTCGCCGGGCAGGACTTTGCCCTGCAGGCCTTCAATTACGGCCTCGGCCCGGTATTCGCCGGGAACATATTCCACGCGCAGGCAGTGCTGCTCCAGCCGTTCTCTGGTTTTGGGGCCGATGGCACAGATTTGGGCATTTTTTAAGTCACGGATGTCGCCGCCAAGGTAGCGCAGGCGCGAGAAAAAGGCATCCACGCCGTTGACGCTGGTGAATATAAGCCAGCGGTACTCCCCCAGTCTGCCGATGGCGGCGTCCAGGGGGCCAAAATCTGCCGGTTCTCCGATTTCAATGGCAGGGAACTCAAAGACCTCGCCGCCCAAATCCTCGATGCGGCGGGAGAGGTCGCTGGCCTGTTCGCGGGAGCGGGTCACCACCACCCGCTTCCCGAAGAACGGTTTTTTCTCAAACCAGTTCAGGGTGTCCCGCAGGCTTACCACTTCACCGACGATGATGATGGCGGGGGAAGTGAAATCGGCTTCTTCCGCCTTTTTGACAATGTCGGCGAGGGTGCCGGTGAGGGTACGCTGTTCCGGCCTGGTGCCCCAGCGGATGAGCGCTACCGGGGTGGCGGCATCGCGGCCGTTTGCCATCAGCTTCTCCACGATAAAGGGGAGATTGGCCACCCCCATCAGGAAAACCAGGGTGCCGGCACCGGTGGCGATTTTGTCCCAGGCGATGGACGACTCGTCTTTGGCGGGGTCTTCGTGGCCGGTTATCACCGCAAAGCCGGAGGTGAAGTCGCGGTGAGTAACCGGGATACCGGCATAGGCGGGGACGGCGATGGCGGAGGTGATACCGGGCACCACCTCAAAAGGTACGCCGTTTGCCGCCAGGAACTCCGCTTCTTCACCGCCGCGGCCGAACACGAAGGGGTCGCCGCCTTTGAGGCGGGTAACCACCTTGCCTTCCAGGGCCTTATCCACCAGCAGTCGGTTTATCTCTTCCTGCCGCAGCGTGTGCCGGTCAGGGAGCTTGCCCACATAAATCATTTCACAGCCCCGGGGGGCAAAGCCGGGCAGGCGGCCTCCGGCCAGGCGGTCATAGACCAAAACTTCCGCCCGCCTGATGCATTCCAGCCCCCTGACGGTTATCAGACCAGGGTCGCCGGGCCCGGCGCCCACCAGGTAGACAATGCCCTGTTTATTCTTCTCCATTAAACTGCCGCCTCACTTTTTCCAGAATTTCACCGGCGCCCTTGGCCACCAGCCTGCTTGCCAGCCGGCGACCGAGGGCAGCCGCTTCCTCCGGGCTGCCTTTTATCGTTTCCCGCAGCAGCGGTTTGCCTTCCAGCCCGGCAACCACGCCGTCCAGGACCAGCTCTCCCCCATCGAGCCGCCCGAAGGCGCCGATGGGCACCTGGCAGCCTCCTTCCAGCGCCCGCAGGAAAGCACGCTCCGCTGTTACCGCCACTTTGGTGGCGGCGTCGTCCAGTACTTTTACAATACGGTTTACGTGGCCGTCACCGGCCCGCGTCTCAATGCCCAGCGCCCCCTGCCCCACCGCCGGCAGGCTGTGGTCATAGCTGATTATTTCCGTGACCCGGTCCGCCAGGCCCAGGCGCAGCACGCCGGCGTAAGCCAGGATAATGCCATCTAATTCAGTTTCCCGCAGTTTCTTAAACCGGGTGTTCACGTTGCCGCGGATGGGGACGATTTTGAAATCCGGCCGCAGGTGCAGCAGCTGGGCCGACCGGCGCAGGCTGGAGGTGCCGATCACCGCGCCGTGCCTGGCCGCCAGGAGCGAGGTCTCGCCGTCTTTGGCTATATAGCAGTCGCGCGGGTCTTCCCTCCTGGTTACGGCGGTAATGACAAGCCCCTCGGGCACGGCAGTGGGGACGTCTTTCATGCTGTGCACCGCCATGTCGATCTCGCCCGCCAGCAGGGCGTTTTCAATCTCCTTGACAAAAAGCCCTTTACCGCCGATTTTGGCCAGCGGTACGTCAAGGATTTTATCCCCCTCGGTCTTGATTTTCCTTACATCAAAAGCGAGGTCAGGAAAGTGTTTTTTCAGCTCGCCGATGACATAACCGGCTTGGACCAGGGCCAATTCCGAGTCGCGGCTGCCGACCACTATTTTTTGCATCAGTAGCCTCCTATGATTTGGTCGATGCTTTTTTGCAGAGATTCCCTGCCCTCCCGGCGCAGGAGAGAAAGGAGCTTTTCATCGGAGAGCGCGGTCAGGATGGCCTTGCGCCGTTTCTGATCCGCCACTTCGGTTAATACCCGGGCACGGGCGGCGGCCAGCTCCTCAAGCCAGACACCGTAAGTCTCGTCAAACACTTCTTCCAGCTGCCGGCACAGGCGGCGGGCCAGGGCCGGGGCCGCACCCCCGGTGGAGATGGCAAGCGTCAGCGGGCCGCGGGCAATTTTGGCCGGCACAATGAAACTGCCAAGATGGGGGGCATCCACCACGTTCACCGGTATGCCCTTCTCTGCGCAGTGTATGGCCACCCGGCGGTTGACCTCCGCCGGCGAGGCGGCAGCTATGACCAGGAAAGCTCCCGCCAGCACATCCTCTGAATACTCCCGGGGCAGGTGCTCCAGGCGGCCGGTCCGGGCCAGGGCCTGCAGTTTTGGCAGCAGCTTTGGGCTTACCACCCGTACCACAGCCCCGCAGTCCAAAAGGGCATCAACTTTGCGCACCGCCACCGCCCCGCCACCCACCACCACGCAGAGCTTACCCGCTATATTCAAAAATGCCGGGTAATATTTTTCCATATCCACCTTCCCCGCTAGTCATTTTAAAAAAACCTGTGCAGCCCGCCGGTAAAGAAAAAGCGGACCACCACGTAGTTAAAGAAAACGGCGACAAAACCAAGGGAACTGAGCATGGCCACCCTGCGTCCCTGCCAACCCGACATCAGCCGGGTGTGCAGGTAGGCGGCGTATAAAGTCCAGGTTACGGCCGCCCAGATTTCCTTGGGATCCCAGCGCCAGTAGCTGCCCCAGACGTTGTTGGCCCAGACGGCGCCAAGGAAAATGCTGACCGTGAGCAGGAAGAGGCCGGCTGAGGCCAGGCGGTAGATATAGTAATCCAGGGAGTCAAGGCTGGGCAATCCCGCGGTGAGGCCGGTAATCTTCTTTTGCTTCAGGCGGCGGTCCACCAGCAGGTACATCAGGGATGTGACAAAGGAGACGGCGAAAGCGCCATAGGCGGTGATGGCCGACAGGATATGGACGGTAAGCCAGGGGCTTCGCAGCTCCTCCGTGATTTCGGCCGCCACCGGCGTAAAGAAGACGGAGGCGAAAAGCACGGCAAAAGCCAGGGGGGTACCGAACAGGTAGACCGCCTTAAACCCAAAAGTCTTATCCATGATCATCAGCGCCAGGGTAGACACCCAGGCCAGATAAAGCAGTGTTTCGTGGAAAGTAAGGAGCGGGACGTAACGGTAGGTGAAAATACGGCCCAGCAGGAGTAATGTCAGGAGCAGAAAACCGCCGGCCGAAAGCAGGCGGGCCAGCTGGAAGCGCCTGCGGTCGTACTCAAAGTCGGTTACAAACACGGCGGCGGCGGACGCATACAGACAGAGAGCAAGGACATGGGCGGCGCTGAGAGCCTGTGTCATAATCCCGCCCCCTCTGCTCCTGCTTTATCTTCCCATTTAGGGCTCGAACCGTTGATCTCCTCTTCCAGGTCAAAAAGCTGGCAGAGAGAAGCGACGTAGATGTCGCTTTTGTCTGCCACGGCAAACTCCTTAATTCGCAGTACCGGTTCCCGCAAGATCCGGTTCACTATGGCCCGGGTCAGATTTTCCACGTGTTTTTTTTCCCTGTCACTGAGGTTATTCAGTTTTTTCAGCGAGACTTCCAGCTCAGACAGGCGGATGGTTTCCGCTTTTCGCCGGAGGGCTGAAATCAGCGGCACCACTTCCCGGGTCTTAAACCAGAGATAAAAGGCGGCCATTTCCTCTTTCAGGATGACCCCGGCTTTGCGGGCCTCGTTCTCCCTTTCCTTCATGTTGGCGGCAACCACCGCCTGCAGGTCGTCTATATCGTACAGGTATACGTTTTCCAGGGTGTTGACCCGGGGGTCGATGTCCCTGGGGACGGCGATGTCTATGAGAAACAGCGGTTTGCCGCGCCGCTTCCGCATGACAGAGGCGATTTCTTCCCTGTCCAGAACAAAATGGGGCGCCCCGGTGGAAGAAATGACGATATCAGCCCGGGCAAGCCAGTGGCGCCGTTCGCCATAATCGGCGGACAGGCCGCCGAAACAGACAGCCAGCTGGTCGGCCCGGGAGCGGGTACGGTTCACCACCACCACCTTTTTCGCCCCCTGGTCATAAAGGTGGCGCAGCGTCAGTTCGCTCATCTTACCGGCGCCGATGACCAGTACCGTACTGTCATCGAGGCGGCGGAATATTTTTTTGGCCAACTCCACAGCGGCAAAGGATACCGAGGCCGCGTTCCTGTTGATGGCAGTTTCGGTCTGCACCCGTTTGGCGGCGGTGACGGCATGGCGAAACAGGGCGTGGAAAATACTGCCCACAGTACCGGCGTCACTGGCCTTGCTACAGGCTTCTTTGACCTGGCCGAGGATCTGCGTTTCACCCAGGACCATGGAGTCGAGCCCGGCGGCAACCTTAAACAGGTGCTCCACCGCCGTCTCCCCGGTATGGATATAAAGGTTTGGCCTGATACTGCCGGTGTCAATGCCTTTGACGGAGCCAAGCATTGCTGTTACCGCTCCCTCCAGTTCGCCGGCATCCCGGCCGGAGACGTAAATTTCGGTCCGGTTGCAAGTGGAGAGGATTACCGCCTCAGCCAGGACGTCACAGCCGGCACACCAGGCAAAGGAGCGGCTCAGCTCACTCTCTGTAAAAGCCAGCTTTTCGCGCAGCTCCACCGGCGCGGTTTTATGGTTTATGCCTACGACAATTATCTCTGTCAAGTCACCCACACTCCGTATCCTTGCCGCAGCCAGGCGTTTTTCTTCAGTAGCTGTGGATACTGTTTAAATATCTTACACCCACGTAGGTAACCAGCACGGAAAGGAAACCGAAGAGCACCATGAGAGCGGCCGGTCGGCCCCGCCAGTCCCGCCAGCGGCGGCCGTAGAGCAGCACGGCGTAAGCGAGCCAGGTCAGGGAGGCCCAGACCTCCTTGGGATCCCAGCCAAAATAACGGTTCCAGGCCACCTTGGCCCAGAGCACACCGCTTAGCAAAAGCAGGGTCATGAAGGGGAAGCCCACCAGTACGATGCGGTAAGAAAGGTTGTCAATGGCTGCCAGCTGCGGGCTGTCTCCGCCCTGACTAAGCGACCGCACCAGGTACATGGCGGCAGCGGCGGCGGCGAAAAGAAAGGCGGCGTAAGCGATAACAGCGGAGGAAACATGTATTTTCAGCCAGTAGGTCCGCAGGGACTCGCCAAGCGGTGCTATGTCCCGCGGCAGGTAGGCGGCGTAAATCATCGCCGCCGCCGCCAGCGGCAGCACGTACGCGCCCAGCTGTTCAGGCACCACTTCTCTCCCGGCTGCCAGGAAAAAAAGGACCAACACTGCTACTACCACGCTGGCCAGCTCAAACTGGCTGGAAAGGGGCAGTCGCTTATCCAGCTGCCAGGTGCGCACAAAGCGTAAAAGGAGAGTGCCGCCGTGGCAGGTAAGACCCGCCACGGTGGTCAGCCGCCGCCAGTTTTCCGCCCTCTGGGACGGGGCCAGCCAGTAGAGGACAGCGGCCAGAGAGTAAAAAACGATCACTGCCAGAAAAAAAGCGGTTTCCCAATCTGATAATGTCATTTGTCTGTCCCCTGCCTTTGTCCGGTTTAACCAAAAGAATGAATGCCTGAGAGCAGCCAGGCTACACCCAGCCAAGTGAACATCATGGTGACCCAGCCCACCATCACCAGCATCACCGTCCGTTTGCCGTGCCAGCCTCGGGTAAAACGGGCATGCAGGTAAACGGCAAAAACAAACCAGGTTATCAGCGACCACATTTCCTTAGGGTCCCAGCCCCAGTAGCGGCCCCAGGAGGCGTCGGCCCAGATAGCCCCGGTAATAATCATCACCGTCTGGAACAAAAAGCCGAACACCGAGGCTCGGTACATATACTCTTCCAGAGTTTTCTGCCTGGGCAGACTGACCGCCAGCTTATTTATAAAAGGCGATGCTTTAAGCAAGTCCGGCCTGCTTTCCAGACCGGTCCTGGCCAGCCACATCAGGGCAGTGGCGAAAGCCAGCGAGAAGCCGGCATAGCCCATGACCGAGGAACTGACATGGAATTTCAGCCAGAAGGACTGCAGCACCGGCGGCAGCGGGTTATGGGCGGAACTTACCGTAATCCTGGCAAACAGGGCGGGGATAACGGTGAGGTAGGCGATATAAGCCACCACCACCGGCATCAGGAAGGCACCCACCGCGTGGTATTTGTCTTTTAAGCGCCACTCCGTCCAGACATAGACCAGCACCGTGGCCCAGATAAAGAGATTGCCAAACTCGTAGTGTCCCACAAAGGGCACCCTGGACACATTGACAGCCCTCATCACCAGGAAGCCGGTGTGTACCAGAAGCGCAACGCGCAGCGTATTGGCGGCAAAACCGCCCCATTCTTTTTTGCCGAAAACATTGACAGTATAGCCCACCGCCGCCAGCAGATAAATCAGGCAGGACAGGGTGAACAGGGTCTTTTCAATCATTAAGTTGGTCGGATCTACCTGTATCAGACCCCCCATTGGCTACTCCCCCTTTCTTTTACGGATTTCTTCTTCAATACGGTCCATCAGCTGTTCCAGGCCCAGCTTGTTGCGGCTGCGACCGCCCACCAGGTAAGAGGTGCTTTTGGCGTCAAAGGCCGCGTATACCTGGCGGGGGAAGAGGAAGAAGCTCATATAAAGACCCAGTATAAGCAGCACCGAGCCGGTAAATAACCAGGGGCGGCCCAGGTTCCTGGAGATGGAATAAACAGCGGCGTTTTCAAAACCGACCATGGTCAGTTCCAGCGGGCCGTTTTTGGTCTCTACCGTCAGGGGCTTGTTCAGCTCCAGCAGACCCCAGGGCTCCTTGGTGCCGCCGGGGTAGACCACCTGGTAGGCCAGGACCGGCCGGTTGGTGGCGTAACTGCGCGAGGTGGGCATACCCTGGTGGTTCATGGTGAAATCGGGGAAGAAGGCCAGGGTATGGATATACAGCTCGCGGTCGCGGTAAAAATAGCGGTCGTGGTCATAGAGCTTAACCGGGCCTTCGGTCCGGCCGGTATCAGGGTTGGTGATGGTGAGGTGCGGCACCCAAAGGAAAGTGGAATGGTAAATGGAGATGCCTTCAAAGCGCAGCGGTTCGTTGATGGCGATTTTGCCCTGCTTTATTACCCGGCCGTCCCTGGTGACAGTGACTTCGCTGATAACACGGGGACGCACCTGTGGACCCTCGGGCATATACTCCATGGTGACCTTGCTGATGGCGGCCTGGAAACGGCCCTCGGGCACGTTGAATGACTCCCCGGCATAACCGCCGCCGCGCGTTTCAAAGCCGGTCAAAGCACCGTACATGGCGCCAAGCAGGATCAGCAGTATGCTGATATGGGTGATAAGAGAACCAAAATGCCCGAACCGGCCCGCTTCACCAAATACCACCGTACCGTCCGGTCCCTCCTGGGTACTTACGCGCAGCCCGCCCACCGCCAGGGCGCCGGCCGCCGCCTCCAAAGGATCGCTGCCA
This sequence comes from Dethiobacter sp., assembly GCA_020725465.1. Taxonomy (GTDB): domain Bacteria; phylum Bacillota; class Dethiobacteria; order Dethiobacterales; family Dethiobacteraceae; genus DYEY01. Next base: position 81,436 of record DYEY01000074.1, on the reverse strand, counting down.
ACCCGGCTAACCTTTATAGCCCGGTGTGAAGGCATCCTCTTTATGGCCTCCACCGTAACAGCCCGGCTGGGCTTAAACACCTGGCGCCAGATGGGACCGGCACGTTCCACCGTGCACAGGAAAAGGTTAAGGGCGGTAAAAGCCATTATACCGACGAACCACCACGAAGTGTAGATGCTGCCGATGGCCACATTCATCTCTTTAGTGGTGGCATAGACTGAAATGGCAGCCAGGAGCAACAGCAGGATGATGCCAAGCTGCATGGAACTGAGAAATTTTAAAATCTGGCGCAGCGGGCTTTCCGGAGCATCAGGCTGCCCGGGTAGGCCCGTGTTTTCTCTAACCAACTTTGATCCCCCCAGACTGTTGTTAAGGCCGCAGAATTAATCCTGCTTAGCCTGGTATTTGGAAGGGCATTTGACCAGAATTTTCTGGGCCACAAAACTGCCGTCCGAAAAGCGGCCCACCACCACCACGCTTTCCGCATCAATCAGGTTCTGCGGGAGTACACCTTTATGAAAAACCCGGGCGCTGCCGCCTTCCAGGTCAGTCATAAGGAAAGAAAAGCTGTCTCCGTCATGAATCACCACCGTGCCTTCAACGGCGTTTCCCTTTACCTGGACGGAACGGCCGGCATTCTCGGCGTAGGCAAAAGAAACATAGGGAGTAAGGGCGCCGGAGATGGTGCGAAAGGCGCCGACACCAAACACCACCAGGAGCAGAAGCAGGATTATCTTATCATATCTCTTCACGGCGTTCGGCCTCCTTTACCTTCCGGTCAAGCCTGAAAATGTAGGCAAACAGCCCGGCCCAGGTAATCAACGTTACAGCCATGACAACCTTGAGTTCCATATTTTAAGCCTCCCTTTTTATTTGCATTCTGTAAAGCAGGGTTTCCAGGCGGGCCTGGATGCGGTACAGCCAGGCATAGAGACCGGTGAAACCGGCCAGGGACGCCAGGAAGACCCGGAGCATACGGCCATCGATCTGCATTTTGCCCCGTCCGATATAATCGGGATGAAGCGAGGCATATACCCGCGGCACAATAAATACCAGGAAGGGTACGGTGATGAACGCCAGAACGGAGTATACCGCTGCCAGCCTGGCCCGGCGGTCGGTATCGGAAATCGCGCCGCGCAGCACAAAGTAAGCGGCATAGATTAAAAGAAGCACCGCGATGGAAGTCTGGCGCGGGTCCCAGTTCCAGTACATTCCCCAGGAAGCTTTAGACCAGATAGCACCGGTAATGGTGGCCAGGATACAGAAAACTGTGCCCAGCTCGTTGTTGATTTTAGCCTGCCTGTCCAGGCGGACATCACCGTTGCGCAGGTAAGTAATGGAATTCACCATCGCCATCAGGTAAGCCAGCACAGCGATCCAGGCGGCGGGAACGTGGTAGATGATAATGCGGCCCAGCTCCCCCAGTCCCACGGCGGGGGGCACATAAAGGAAGGAAGCGATTACCACCGCCGCCATCCAAAGGCCAAGCACAACCTGCCAAATCATTGGTTTCACCCCTGTTATAGTTATATAAAATTATTCATTCCAGACATACTCAAAAAGGAGCAGGGAAGCGATGACAGCAATACCGTTATAAAAAAACAATAAGTTCAGGTCCGGTCGCAGATAAGCAGCCGGCACGCCGGCCAGGGCCGAGCGGGTGGCGTTAATAGCTCCGATTAAAAGTGGCAGGAGCACCGGGAAGGCCAGTACCGTAAGCAGCGAACCCTTGGCGCCGGCCTTGGAAACAATAGCGGCCAGAATAGTGGTCACGCCAGCCAGTCCCAGGCAACCCATTGCCACCACCAGCAGGAAGTAAAGGGGCATGGCCACGGTCAGGTTCAGCAAGACCAGAAAAAGCGGCACCACCAGGGCCGCCAGGCTGAACAGCAGCACCACGTTGAAAAACAGCTTGCCAAAGTAAACCGGCTCCGGGTCGGCAGCCAGCTTCAGGGCCACCACCGTGCCCGCCTCCTCTTCCTGGACGAAGCTGCGGGAAAGCCCGGCCATGGCGGAGAAAAAAAGGATTATCCAAAGGAGTGAAGCGGCGATATCGACCTCCAGGGTGGCTCCGCCGATGGAGAAACTAACCGTGACCAGGGTGGTAACGGCAAACATGACCAGTGCGCTGTAGGCGTAACGGGTCCGGAACTCCACGCGCAGGTCTTTTTGCAGCACCGGAATGCCCGCCTTAAGCCAGGCTGACAGTCTGGTCGGCATAGGACACCTCCCTCGGCTCGTTGGTAGCCAGGATAACAATGCCTTTTTCCCGCTGCCGCCGGATCACCCCGTCCACCATGGCGATACCCTGCTCATCCAGGTTGCTGGTGGGTTCGTCCAGCACCAGGAAATAAGGGTCGTGGAGCAAAGCGTAGGCAAATTTAAGACGCTGCTTCATGCCGGAGGAGTAGGTGCCCACATAGTCCCGGCCCCTGCCCTTAAGTCCCACAGACTCAAGGAGCTCCCCCGCCGCCTCCCGGCTGAAAGGAATGCCTCGCACACCGGCGAAAAACTCCAGGTTCTCCAGGGCGGTCAGCTCGGCGTAAAGCTCCAGGTCCGGTGAAACCAAACCCATCCTCATCCTGCGCTCCGACGCCGAAAGTACCCTGCCGCCCAGCACCACCTCCACCCGTCCCGAGGTGGCAGGCACCAGCCCGGAGATTATTCGCAGCAGTGTGGACTTGCCGGCGCCGTTATGACCGAGCACCACCAGCACCGACTTGTCCGGCACGGTGATGTTAAGGCCGGCAAATAGCTTCCGGTAACCGTAAGACTTGCATAAATTTTTGATATTAACGCTGTTTCCGGAGCCCATGCCGCACCTCGTGACAAATGGCACAAATTTACTTCAACTGAATTATACCACCGTCCCTGACAGGAAAAGTGAACGTTCTGTGACCAAAGGTTGAAATTTTTTCAACTGTTTCAGGGTACCGCTGTGGGCGCAAAAAAAGAAAGCGCCGCAACGCTTTTTTAATGATTACCGCCAAACTGTTCAAGCCAGAGGGCGAAGATGACCAAGGTCCAGATGCGTCGGCTGTTGTCGGCCCGGCCGGCCACATGGTCGTCCAGCAGCTTTTTGATCCGGGAGCGGTGAAAATAGGTTTCCATTGCTTTATCCAGAATCAGGGAGGCGGCTTTTTTTTGCAGGGGACCGCGCAGCCAGACCCTGGTGGGCACCGGGAAGCCGCGCTTTGGCCGGTTGACCGCCTCCGGCGGGACGATATCGCAAAAGGCCTGCCTGAGCACATACTTGGTCAGGGCGCCGTGGACTTTGTAGCGGGCCGGAATGGTGGCAGCAAATTCAAAAACGTGATGGTCCAGGTACGGTACCCTCAGCTCCAGTGAATTGGCCATGGTCATTTTGTCAGCTTTAACCAGGATGTCTCCCACCATCCAGGTCTTTAAGTCTATATACTGCATCCTGGCCACATCGTCAAGCCCCCGGGTTTGGGCGTAAAGCGGCGCGGTGACCGCGGTGGCGGGCGGGAAGTTTTTTTGCTTCAATAATAGCTTTTTCTCATCTTCCCCGAAGACAAAAGCGTTGCCGAAGTACCGTTCCTCCAGCGGGGTGGCCGCCCGGCGCAGGTAATTCCTGCCCGGCGCAAAGCCCGGCACCAGCCCGGCGGCGCCCCGCAGCAGCGGCCGCGGCAGCCAGGAAAGGTACCTCAGCGAATAAGGCTGGCGATAAATGGCGTACCCCCCGAACACCTCGTCGGCGCCCTCCCCTGACAGTGCCACGGTAATTTTGCGCCGTGCCAGCCGGGCCACGAAATAGAGCGAAACAGCCGCCGGGTCGGCCACCGGGTCATCAAGGTGCCAGACCAGTTCCGGCAGGTGATGCCAGAACTCGTCCGGCCTGATCAGGTATTCCTCGTGGTCCGTCTCCAGGTAGCGCGCTGTCTCTTTCGCTTCCGGCAATTCGCTGTAAGCAGTGTCCCCGTAGCCAACGCTGAAGGTGGAAACCGGGCCCAGCTCCCGCAGCAGCGCCACTATTACCGTGGAATCAATCCCTCCAGAGAGGAAGGCCCCCCACGGCACATCGGACTGGGTATGCAGCTTTACGGCTTCCCGCAGCACTTCGCGGGTTTCCTCCAGGAATTCCGGGAGCGGCCGGTCAGTGGGGTTAAATTTTATATCCCAGTATCGTTTTATCAGCATGGCGCCGTCCCGGCAGGTAAGGCTGTGCGCCGGCGGCAGTCTGAATATATCGTTAAACATGGTCTCCGGCTCCGGCACATACTGGAAAGTAAGGTAATGAGGCAGCACCGCCCGGTTCACGCCGCCCCGGTAACCGGGGACACCAAGCAGCGCTTTGGCCTCCGACGCCACCGCAAAGGCGTCAGGCGTTTCGGTGTAATAAAAAGGCTTGATGCCGAAACGGTCCCGGGCGCCAAAGAGCAGGCCGCGGACCGTATCGTAAATACAGAAAGCAAACATACCCCGCAGCCGCTGCGGGCATTCCTCACCCTCTTCTTCATAAAGGTGAATAACAACCTCGCTGTCGCTGTCGCTTTTGAAAATATGCCCTTTTTGTACCAGTTCTTCCCGCAGCCACCGGTAGTTGTAGATCTCCCCGTTAAAAACCAGGCAAAGCGTCCCGTCCTCGTTATAAATTGGCTGGCCTCCCCGGGCCAGATCAATAACGCGTAGCCGTCTAAAGCCGAAAGAAACCGGCCCAACCTCCGCGTAAGCCTCCTCATCCGGGCCGCGGTGGGCGATTCTCGCAGTGCCTTCCCTCATATTGGTCTGCCCGAAACGGGAAGCTTTCCGCCAGACAGCAAAAAAACCGCACAAAAAAATTCCTCCTCTCGCCTGTTTATCCTATGCTTCTTGTGCCCCGCATGATACCTGGTCAATGCGGCAAAAATATAAAAGAACAGCACTATGCTTCACGGGAGGTGACGGTTTGCATCACAACAAGAACTTAAAGTTCGCCGACCTGACCGACAGGGAACTGGACAAGCTGGTAGAAGCGGAGAAGTTTATCAACTCCCAGCCCGACCACGCCGGCCGGGAAGAGGAAATAATCCTCCTCGCCTACAAAAAAGAAAAAAGTCAGGGTTAACACCCTGACTTTTTCTCATCTCGGTGACAAGGGTGACACGGGGACGGTTCTTTTGTCACCTTCTTTAGTGGTGAGTGCCTTCAATTATCCTCACGCCGTTTTTCTCAATCGTTTTTTTATTTCTTCCAGGTGCGGGCAACACGGGTAGTTTCTCCATTTAAAATCCCTCCGGTCTGATCATATAAAGCGGGAGGGATTTTTGCCGTGACCGCAGTCACACCAACAACCTACCAACGCTTTCTTTTGGCATCACCGATGTGGTAGTAAATAAAATAAAAGCCAAGCGCCGACATCAGCGCCAGGAAGTAGCCAGCCAGCGAATGGCCGCCGCTCCAGTTCCGGGGATGGTAGGCAAGAAAACCAAGCTGAACCGCCAGAAATTCGAAAATAACAGCCAATAAGGACCAGCCCAGAACCGCCAGCAATCTGCCCGCGGTGCTTTCCGGCAGAAAGCGAATCAAAAGTATGCCCAGGGCAAAGAACGGCCCGATTAAAAGGAAAAGGTCCATCTCGCCCACCGGCACCATAATAAACCTTTCAGACCAGAACTTATTTTCAATAAAAAACTGCTCGAGCACGCCTCCCACTGCCATGGTCCAGACGCCCACCGGAAAACCGTGCCGCAGGTCTTCTCTTTTACCGGCCAGTCGCACCACCGTCCAGGAAAAAACAGCCAGCAAAAACCAGGGCAGGTTATACCGGTCGAGGAAATTCACCAGCACCTCCAAAAACAGCACCCCCCGGATACCAGGCCGTAATGTTAATGTTAGTCTTTGCTCCCGGGGGTAGCTTTAAACGGGGCTGGTTTTAACTCCCTGAAACATTTTGGCTGAATTGACCGAACACCAGCCAGACACCACCCCTCTGCCGCCGGGGGAATTTTTCTGGTATAATAGACAGGTCAAACTAATATTGCGGAGGCAGCCATGAACAAAAACCGTCCTTATTATATCCTTATCGCGGTGATACTGGTCACGTTGGCCTACAGCAGATTCCCCGGCGGAGAGCAAAATCCCCCATACCGGCCGCCCGCAGTCCTTCCCGCTGACAACAACTCACCCCTCCCCCCGCTGCCATCACAACTGGGCGGGGCGAGCCTTGCCAGCTTCTACAGCGGCCCCGGGGCTGTACGTGATATCATCCGGTTGCACAGGGCCGACTTCCCTCTGGCAGACGGCCTCATTGCCCGTTACGAGGGAGATTCGTCGGAAATATACGTCTGGGTGTCGGTTTCGCACGCTGCAGAAGAAGCAGCGGAACTGATGCGCCTGATGGTGGAGAAGATGCCCGCCAGCACCGTCTTTACGGAAAAGGAAACCTTCATGGCCGGGGACACTGAAGTTTATCACGTCACAGGCATAGGTATGGACCACTATTATTGGCTGGAAGGCCTCTACGTCTACTGGCTGGCGGTAACACCTCCCGGAGAGTCATCCCGGGACATCCTTATCTCCTTTGTTACCCGCTAGGGCTGGAGGGAATACCATGTGCCTTATTGTATTTGCCTTTGATTGTCACCCGCGCTACCGCCTGGTGCTGGCCGCTAACCGGGACGAGTATTACGACCGCCCCACCGCAACCGCCGCTGTCTGGCCGGAAAACGAAGATGTAATAGCCGGGCGCGACCTGCTGTCGGGCGGCACATGGCTTGGCCTGAACATGTCAGGCCGCCTGGCGGCGCTGACCAACTACCGCGACCCATCACGCCACCTTCTAAAAGCCAGGTCCCGGGGTGAACTGGTAAGCGATTTCCTGCTCGGCACCCTTTCACCTGAGTCTTACCTCGCGGAAATAAATAAAAAAAGCGGGCTTTATAACGGGTTCAGCCTGCTGGTCGGGGACAGCCTTTCTCTCTGGTACTATTCCAACGTTGAAAAGTCTCCGCGCCGGGTAAACCCCGGTCTTCATGGACTGAGCAATCACCTGCTGGATACCCCATGGCCCAAGGTTGAAAGAGCCAAAGAAAGCCTGGCCGCAGTACTGGCGGAAAGCTATATCGAACCCGCCCGGTTGTTCGACCTGCTGGCCGACAAAACACCCGCCCCGGACGAAAAACTCCCCCAGACCGGAGTAGGCCTTACCTGGGAACGGATACTGTCCCCTGTTTTTGTCCGGTCGCCTGCTTACGGCACCAGGTCTTCCACCGTCCTGTTAATTGACCGCGCCGGCAGGGCATCCTTCACGGAACGCACATTTACCCCTGGCAGTGAGGCTTGGCAGGAGGTTTCCTTTGAAGCGGCCTAGAACAGCGTAATTTTGTTTTTGGCCAGGTAGTTGAAGTGAATGTTGGCTGCCAGCAACCATACCACTGCCACCGCGAAACGGGCGGCGGGATGCCAGGCTATATACACCAGGCTTCCCAGCTGGTTAAAAACAGCATCCAGTCCTGCGCTTACCAGCGAGAAAGATACCAGGTACAACCAGAACAGGCTTTTCTTTTCCGGTTTGAAATAAAGGTAAATCATAATGGCTGGGCTCCAGGCCAGGTTCAGTACAAAAGGCGAACCCAGGAAAGTAAAAGGTGTTTCCTGCCAATGAAACAGGTTAAGCAACCCGCCAAAGACAGCTACAAAAATAAGGTTGCCGCCAAAGCCCCAAAGCAGGCTGAGGCCAAACAGTTCCCTCCGGTCCGGTGCGGGCACCAGAGCCAGCATGAAGAACACCATTAAGAAGGCAAGGGCAAAATAATATATATCGTGCGGAACATTGATATTCAGCAATTATGACACCCGCTTGTTATTTAATCTGTTAATAGCTTTTTCCAAAATGGCAAGTTATTATCAACAATATTTTTTGACGATTAATGTCAAGGCTTACATAAAAAATACAAAGGCATAAAGGGCTTCCCCCTTTATGCCTTTGCTGCAGTATCTCTATTTTTCACTCTCAAGATATAATAAAGCTTTAACATTGTTGTTGGCAAAGATAACGTTTTTGTGATGGTTAATTAAATCTATAATTTGGGAAAAGCACGGTTCTTTTAAATTGTCAAAAATATAAGGGCAAATTCCCACTATAGGATATCTGCTGATTGCTTGGTTCAGATAACTCTCGAAATTAATCAGGTTCGGGAAATGTGCTCCGCATGATGTTAAATGCGGCGACCCAGAGCCCCACATTTTATTATACCCTAACTCAAGGGTTATTGTAGCTTCCTCTGACCATGATTGGACCGGCCCGATTATTCCCGACCTATTGAATTGGTCCGCTAAATTGATGATTTTCAGCAGATTGTTTTTTTCCAGCTCTTCAACAGACAGCCCCCGTAAAGATAACTCCTGCCTGACGTCATCGGGATGCTGCCACCAACATCCTTTAAATAATCGGTAGCCTTTTGTTAACCCCTTTTTAAAGAATTCCGCTTCGAGGTTATAAAGAGAAGTTTCATTGCTGGTAACCGCTAAGACGTGGTTATGATGTGAATCAATTTTGTCCCATATATTCTTATTTTTTTTTGTAACAAGAATATTGGTTTCTGTCAGGGTGGAATTCAATGCTATCTTTTTTATACGCCATTCTTTGCCTATTTTAACACCAGGCAGCTTTCCGCTGCGAAGCCATCTGTAGATGGTATTAGATGTTGTCCTTAGAATTTCTGCGACCTCATCAACGGTATATAGTTCATCGTTCATTTTCCATCACCTGCATTTTTGTGGAATTGCAGTAAAATGATATCACAATAATTTTTACATAGCAACTTAATTGGGGGTTTTGTAAATCTAATTATACAGTGCTATATAATATAATAAAATAAATAATAATTGAATATATTGACATATAATATAATACAATTTATAATACAAAATAATCAATGTTTAAAGCAATAAAGCTGACTTTTGAAGAACTGCCTCTAATTTGCCGGAAGGTGGTGAAAAATGAGAATCTATAGACCGGTAGCACAGTGGGACAACAAAAATTAATTCAAGGGGGTGTTGGAATGTCAGCTCAATATACTTATGAAAAAAAGCTCGAACGGTTAGATAATTGTGCAAGACTTCAAAGTGTTGATCGGGTTCCAATTGCTGTAGCCACTTTGTATTTTCCAGCAAAATATTCAAATATCTCATATGAGGAGATGTTTTATGATAACGAAAAATATACAGAGGCAGCGGCAAAATTCGCCCTTGACTTTAATTGGGATGCGGTATGCTTTTTGCGTTCCTTTGAAACGGTGCCCCTCGGGCTATCGTTGGCAGCAACCAACCCTGAACTGGCAATCAATGTGGCAATTGCTTCTGTAATGGGAGGAGGCTTTGGCCATGATATTCTGAAGGATAAGTATTCTAAACAACCAGGCAGAGAGTTGCCCAAGGACAGGGAATCGCAATTTACAATAGAAGAACCTCTAATGAGTGAGTACGAATATGACGCTTTGATTGAAAACCCATTTCAGTTTTTATCTGAAAGAATTGTGCCACGGGTATATGGAAGCCTTTCGCAACCAGGGAGCGCTCAGGCCAATTCAGCCCTCATTAATTTTGGAATGCAATTAAGTGCAGCCCTGGCCAACGTGGTTGCTTTTACCAAAAAGATGAAAGAAGTAAATTGTCCTCCATGGTACATGGCTCTGGCACCCAATCCCCTCGATTTCCTGGGAGCCTTTCTGCGAAACTTTGATAAAGTTTTATTCGATATTCGTCGTTATCCGGCTAAAATTAAAAAATTCTGTGAAGAGATGGCACCGGTGTTTTTGGCCGTTGGTAAAGCCACCGGCCAATTATCCTATGAATTAACAGGATCCCGCCGGGTTTTCCTGCCGGTATGGTACAACAGTTTCCTTTCTTACAAACAATACAAAGAATTTCACTGGCCTTATATTAAATACATTGCTGAAGAGCTGATCAAGGCAAACTTTACACCATTGTTCTCCTTCCAGGGTGAGCATGATCACTTGCTTGATACAATTCTGGAGATACCTGAAGGGAAGGCAATTGCCTGGTTTGACCGGACAGATCTAACCAGAGCTAAACAGGTAATAGGTGAGCACTCATGTATCGCAGGTGGCATCCCCCCGGCCCTACTCATAGGCGGGACCCCAGATAATGTTGACCAACGGGTCAGGGAGTTGTTGGCTGAAATGAAATCTACCCGAGGCTTTATTTATTCACTTCCCTTTAATGGTATTGGGCCGGCAAAAATTCAAAATGTCAAAGCAATGACAGAAGCAGTCTTTAAATATGGGGAATATTAAATGATTATAATTGGTGAGAAACTAAATGGGTCTGTTCCCAGTGTTAAAGAGGCTATTAAAGCAAGGAATGAACAGTTTATTTATGATCTGGCTGTCCGGCAAGCAAAAGCCGGGGCACATTATCTCGATGTGTGTGCGGGTACCAATCCGGAGGATGAGGCCGACACTTTGGTATGGATGATGGATATTGTGCAGGATGCCGTTAAGGTGCCGTTGTGTATAGACAGCCCAAACGTCAGAGTGATTGCAAAAGTCTTTAAAAATGCAAAAATTCCGGGAATAATCAACTCTGTCTCTGCAGAGGGTGAAAAGTGTGAGGTCATATTCCCGCTGATTGAGGGGACAGACTGGAAGGTAATAGCGCTTACGTGCGACAATGCCGGGATTCCTGCAGATTCTGAGAAACGGACAGAAATAACTCGTTCCATTGTGGAGAAAGCATTAAAGCACAGCATTTCCCCGGACAGGATTTTTGTAGATCCTCTGGTTACAGCATTATCAACGGATAATACTTCGCTGTTAAAATTCATCGAAACTTTGCGGTATGTGAAAGAGATTTATCCCACGATAAAAGTAACTTCCGGGCTAAGCAATATTTCCTTCGGTATGCCTCTTCGCAAAATAATCAACCAAAACTTCCTGGCATTGGCATTGTACAATGGCATGGACTCAGCTATCATGGATCCCCTTAACAGGGATTTAAGAGCTACCATTTTAGCCTGCGAAGCTCTTTTGGGACGTGATCGTCTGTGCCGTAAATGGTTCGATGCATACCGGAAAAAATTAATTGGGTAATTGGGTTTACATTTTAAATTTTAAGCAAATGGGAGGCAATCACATGGTAGATTTACTGGCGCTAAAACAAGCGGTAGGTGAACTGGAAGAAGGTAAGGTTATCGGTATGTTAGAAGATTTTATTGCTTCCAACCCCTCTTCTGATCAGGCGCAAGAAGTGTTGGCAGCGTGTCAGAAAGGGATGGAGGCAGTAGGGAAATATTTTGAAGATGGCGTATATTTTATTGGAGATATGATGTTTGCCGGAGAACTGCTGACAAGAGCTGTTGAGTTGCTGAAACCAGTGATTGGCTCCGGCTCATCAACAAAAGTTGGCACTATAGTTTTGGGAACCGTAGCCGGTGATTTACATGACATAGGCAAGAATATTTTTAAGAGTATAGCTGAAGCCGCTGGTTTCGAAATCTATGACTTGGGTATCGACCAAAGTCCAGAGGCATTCGTGGCAAAAATTAAGCAGGTGAACCCACAGATAGTGGGTATGAGCGGGTTGCTAACCTTGGCTTTAGATTCCATGAAGATTACTGTGGATAGCATAGGGGCCAATGGACTTCGTGACAGTGTAAAAATAATCATTGGGGGCAATCCGGTTAACAAAGATGCCTGTGAGTATATTGGTGCCGACGCTTTTACAACCAACGCAGCAGACGGTGTGAAGATATGCCAGGCTTGGGTGGGTTTAAAATAAAAAAAGAAATCAGGAGTTTAATGATTCTCATCCTGGGAACATTTTTCGCAATCTCTCCTATAACGTATTTGGGTTATCGATATGAAGCCGGAATTCTTTTTCCGTCTTTGGCCAGTTCCGCTATAGGCTTGTTCACCTCAACTAATTTGAAGTCAGAAGTAAAAAGTGTAGCAGGAGGGCAACTTTTATCGGCATTGGTAGGTGTAACTGTTTACCAGTTAGTTGGGACATCATGGTGGAGCATTTCTGTGGGTGTTGCTCTTGCGGCAATAGTTATGCATATTATTGGCACTTTACATCCTCCAGGTGGTGCCACAGCTTTTGCAGCTGTTTATTTTAAGCAGAGTTATAAATTTGTCTTTGTTCCGGTAACACTTGGAGTGGCAATTCTGATTTTATCAGCTTCTTTTATTTGCCTTTTCTCAGAGTCCAGGGATTTTAGATTTTAAGGGATTATCCAATGATCATTAAATTTAGAACCGGCTCCTGAATAACACAAAGAAGATAACCATTTAAATGGCCATTTTCTTTGTGTTATGGCTAAAGAGACTTAAAGAAGATTCCCCCTCCCCTTTAGGGTAGGATTTTTTGTTTTTGGGAGCACAAAATGGGCAGGATTTAGCAAATTTTTGGTGAAGCGATTTACCACCAATGATAAAGCAGGATGTTTTATGTATGATCCTAATGGCTACAAATTAAAAGATACCCGTCTTGGTGTCGCCTTGGCCGCCTTCTTTGGCTGGCTGCTGACCTTTCCCCTTTTTGGCTACCTGCTTATGGAAACAGCCAAAGACAATGCCCTGGCGCTGGGCCTGTCATTTACCCTGAGCCACGCCGCCGGGCTTTTGCTTTTGCACCTGATGCCCGGCCGGGCTGCTGCCGGTCGATGCACGGTGTGGACCGCCGGGGGCATGATTGCCGGACTAACAGTGGTCTATCCCTTCCTGCACCGGATTTTGATCGTCGACATCCTCCTTTTTTCTGTACTGGGTTTGGCTTCAGCTTATTTTATTCTGGCCTGGGCTTCCCGGTTTGCCGGCCATAACCGGCCGCTTCTGATATTAGCCATCGCCATGGCCGGCGCCAACCTGGTTTGCGCCGCCCTTAATACGCCTCTGACACCGCCGGCGGAGCCTCTGCTTGCCCTGCTGGCGGCGCTGGTACTTGGCGGCGTTTTTCTGCTACAGGCGGAGTGTGGCGCCGACACACCGGGGGAAACCCCGCGGCAAAACCGGCCGGGCAGCGAAAAAACCGTTAAAGCCCTGGCGGCTTTCATCATTGCCGTTTATTTCATCGGAGGGCTTTGGTACCATTTCTTTGCTTTGGAGTTAACAGCCGCGCCCCACTGGCAGGCCACAATAAATTATCTTATCTATGCCGGAGCAATTCTGTTGCTGGCGTTCCTGGCCCGGCGCGGCCAGCCGGGCGATCTGGCCACCTACAGCCTGAGCGCGCTGGGTGTGGGCCTTTTGATCGCCCTTACCGGATCAAACCGGACCTTGGTGGTAGTGCCGTACCAGGCCGCTCTCAACCTTGGTCTTGCCGCGGCCGACCTTTTTCTCTGGTACGCCCTGTGGGTGCTGGCCAGGTATTACAGGAGCCGCCGTGTTTTCGGTCTCGGTCTTGGTTTCTGTGTACTGATGATAGGTTTCTCGGTAATTATCAGCAGTCTTGATATTCCGGGCCGGGCGCCGGCAGTGCATTTTATCACCGCCCTCACCCTTGTTTTCTTGCTGGTACCTTTTGTTTTTCAAAATCCTTTCCAGCTGGTGAACCGTCCAGCAGAGGCAGGGGAGACGACGGCCGGCAAATCCAACTTTTACATTGTCCCTGACCTGCTCACACCCATGGAGGTTAAGGTTTACAGGCTTCTGCTGCAGGGCTTAAGTGATGCGGAGATGGCGCAGCAACTTTATATCTCAAAGCACACCATAAAATTTCACGTGCGCAATATCCTGCACAAGTTGGAGGTCAATAACCGCAGGGAACTTATTTTGCGGCACCTGAACCGGATGTAGACAAAAAACTGCCCTGGAGGGCAGTTCCGTTTTATTTTTGACCCCAACCGGGCACAGGCATTATGGCAGTACCCTTATCCTCCCGGGCTCTCCGGCCACCACTTTGCCGATCACGGCGCCGGTGACACCACGGCGTGAAAGCGCGGCCAGCAGGGCCTTTTCCCTTTCCGGAGCCACCGCTATCAGCAGGCCGCCCGAAGTCTGCGGGTCACACAACACATCTATCTCCTGCTCGCCCACCGTTTCGTCAGGGTGCAAGCCTGCCGCCACATAGTCACGGTTGCCATAAGCTCCGCCGGGTATCAACCCCATAGCCGCCGCCTGCAGCGTGCCGCGGAAAAGGGGGATGGCGCCAAAAGAAATCTCCAGGGCAACTTTGCTGGCCAGAGCAAGTTCCCGGGCATGGCCGAGCAACCCGAAACCGGTGATGTCGGTGGCGGCGTTGACGCCTGATTCCTGCATGGCCTCGGACGCGTCTTTATTCAGGGCTGCCATGGATTTCACCACCGCGTCCAGTTCACCGGGGGAATCCATTTCCGCCCTGGCCGCAGTCAGAATCAGTCCGGAACCGATCGGTTTGGTCAGCACCAGGCTGTCACCGGGCCTGGCAGAGCTGTTGGTGACAAGTTTTGCCGGGTGGACCACGCCGGTGACGGAAAGGCCGTACTTGGGCTCGGCATCGTCCACGCTGTGCCCGCCCACCAGGACGGCGCCCGCCTCCATAATTTTTTCCAACCCCCCACGCAGGATGTCCCGGAGCACTTCTGCCGCCAGGGTCCGGTGCGGGAAGCAGGCGATGTTCATGGCTGTCAGCGGCCGCGCGCCCATGGCATAAACGTCAGACAGGGCGTTGGCGGCGGCGATCTGCCCGAACAGGTAGGGGTCGTCTACCACCGGCGTGAAGAAGTCAAGGGTCTGGACCAGCGCCAGATCCTCTCTTACCCGGTAGACCCCGGCGTCGGCGAAGGAGTCGCAGCCCACCAGCAGGTTTTCGTCGGTTAGGCGGGGCAGCCCGCACAGGACTTCAGCCAGCACACCGGCCGGCATTTTGGAGGCTCATCCGCCGCTGCAGGTAAAACGGGTCAGCCGTACCCTTTGTTCCTCACTCACCGTTCTCCACCTCCCGGCTGTCAAGGTCCAAGCGCCAGGGCACCCGCTCGTCGCCCAGGCGCCTTGTCCATTTCATACGGTCAAAAGTTTCAAGGAGCGGCAGCACAAATTTGCGGGAGGTGCCGAGCCTGTCGCGGAATTCACCAGCCTGCAGGGTCTTGTGCACCTTAAAATGCTCGCGCAGAAGTTCACCCGCCTGGTGGAAGTGGTCCCGGTGAATGGCCAGCTGGTCGTCCAGCCGTACCACTTCGCCCCGCCACGACAGGTAGGCCACCAGCATCTCCGCCAACGGCTGCCTGATTCCTGCCAGGTCGGCCACCTCCCGCAGGGTGGGCGGGGTAAAGCCACCATCCCGGTAAAAGCCCCTGATCTTCTCAAGCAACCTGGCTTCTTCCGGCCCCGGTGACGGCTCAAACCCGGCCAGCGCCACCAGGTCTTCCCGGACGCTGACCCGGCCTTCCGCCGTCAGACCGGCCAGCAGGCTGTCGTAGATCTTGGACGGTAAGGCTTTGGGCAGCACATTTTTCAGTTCCGCCCTGGAAATGCCTGGAACCAGGGGATTGGAGCGGTGGAAAGACTCCAGCGTTGCCACCAGCTTATCCCTCCACCGGCCAAGCGCCGCACCATCGGCCAACAGGTCCCCGATTCTTGTTGCCTGACCCGACGTCAGCAGGCGCTCCAGCACCTGCTTCAATGCCTCGGGCGCCAGTCCCGACTGCCTGGCCAGCACCGGCTCGGCCACCACTTCCTCGCGGCGGATTCTCTGCAGGACCGGCACCGCCGGGTCGCCTTTCTCCAGGTCCAGCAGGCGTTGCCTCACATCTTCCCGGTGCCGCTTGTGTCGCGGGGGCCTAGCGTCCAGCACCACGCCGCCGCCGATGGTGGTCATGGGAGAGTAGGAGCGGATTATGTAGCGGTCCCCGGCCTGGGCCACCAGCCTGTGTTCCAGCCTTATCTGCACCAGCGCCTTCCCCCCGGGCGACAGCTCGTCACAGTCCAGCAATACTATCCGGCCCACCGAACGGCCGGTGCCGAGAAACACATGAACCCGGGTCTGGTTTTTCACTGCCTTGGGTGCGCTTTTCAAAAGGTGCAGACGCGCATCGATAAGCAGCGTATCGGAAAGGGAACCAGGCGCGGCCAGCACGCTGCCCCGCTCCAGGGTTTCTTTCTCCACCCCGGCCAGGTTTACCGCCACCCGCTGTCCTGCCACCGCTTCCTCCACCGTGGTGCCGTGGACCTGGACTGAACGGACCCGGGCCTGCTTGCCAAGGGGCAGTATCTCCACGTTCATGCCGGTGGTCACTCGCCCGGCCAGCAGCGTGCCGGTGACAATGGTGCCAAAGCCGGTTATGGTAAACACCCGGTCCACCGGCAGGCGCAGTGGTGCTTTAACATCACGCTCAGGCAGCTCTTTGGTCATACGGTCAATTTCCGCCAGCAGTCCGTCCAGGCCCTGCCCCGTCAGGGAAGAAACGCGGTGGTACGGCGCGTCCGCCAGGAAAGTGCCCGCCAGCGCTTCCCTTACCTCTTCTTCCACCAGGTCCAGCCATTCTTCGTCTTCGGCCAAGTCCACCTTGGCCAGTACCACAATGCCCCTGGCAATTTTCAAAAGCTCCATAATCTCCACGTGCTCCCTGGTCTGGGGCATAACCCCCTCCGACACGTCAACCACCAAAAGAACCAGGTCAATACCGCCGATCCCGGCCAGCATGTTGTGGATGAAGCGTTCATGCCCGGGCACATCTATAACGCCTGCCAGGCGGCCGCCCGGCAGGCGGAAAGGGGCAAAGCCCAGCTCAATGGATATACCCCGCTCCTTTTCCTCACGCAGCCGGTCGGTATCCTCGCCGGTCAGAGCTTTTATCAGAGCGGTCTTGCCGTGGTCCACATGGCCGGCCGTACCTATTATAACGTGAGACACCGGACCACCTCTTCCTCCTCGTCTTCGGCCACCGTCCGCAGGTCCAGCAGCAGGTGGTCGTCCTGCACTCTGCCCACCAGGACCGGGTCATTGGTACGCAGCTTCTTTACCCACTCCCACAGCGAACCTTTTTTCGGCCGTACGGCCAGTACAAAAGTGGGGAGCATGGACAGGGGCATGGCACCACCGCCCACATAAGAATAATCCGCCGCCACTGAAACAGCAAGCGTTCCCCCGGAATGCTCCAGCACCTTTTCCGCCAGGGCTTTGGCCCGGCGCTCCAGGGATGCCGCCGGAGAAGAGAGCATCGCCAGCACCGGGATGTCCCGCAACGGTTCGCCGGTAAGGTAGATGCGCAGTGTCGCCTCCAGCGCGGCCAGCGTCACTTTATCCGGACGCAGCGCCCGCATCAGCTGGTTCTGCCTGACCTTCTCCACCAGGTCCCGGCGGCCCAAAATAAGACCTGCCTGCGGCCCACCCAGCAGCTTGTCCCCGCTCAGGGTAAGCAGGTCCACTCCCGCCGCCACCCTTTCCTGCACAAGGGGCTCCCTTTCCAGCCCCAGACCGGAAAGGTCGACCAGCATGCCGCTGCCCAGGTCCTCCATCACCGGCAGTCCCAGTTCCCGTCCCAAAGCCACCAGTTCCGGCGTGTCCACCGCCGCGGTGAAGCCCACCACCTTGTAGTTGCTGGTGTGAACTTTCAAAAGCAGGGCGGTATCGGCATCAACAGCCTGCCGGTAATCCCGGGGGTGGGTCTTGTTGGTGGTTCCCACCTCGCGTAAAACCGCCCCGCTGGCCGCCATCACGTCAGGGATGCGAAAACTGCCACCGATCTCCACCAATTCACCCCGAGAGACGATCACTTTTTTTCCCGCCGCCACCGTGTTCAGGCAGAGCATCACCGCCGCGGCGTTATTGTTCACCACACAGGCGGCCTCCGCCCCGGTCAGCCTTACCAGCAACTGGACCACGTGGTCGTGACGGGACCCGCGCTTTCCTTCTTCCAGGTCCATCTCAAGATTGCAAAAACCGGCGGCCCGCAGCATAGCCTCCCGGGCCGCTCTGGCCAACGGGGCCCGCCCCATATTGGTGTGCAGCACAGTGCCGGTGGCATTGATCACCGGCCGCAGCGACGGCTGCCCCAACCGACTCAGTATATCTTCCACCCGGCGGGCGGCCTTTTGCGCGTCAAGCCCGTACTCTTTCGCTTCTTCTTCTGTGCCCGCCGCCAGTATACCGCTGCGCAGCCCTGCTATTACTTCCTGGGCCACATCTACCACCAGGGCATGTGAATAGCAGGTATTGTTTGCCTGACGGCGGTACGCGTTGACCACCGCATCCACCGCGGGCAGCGACCTCAGGCAGGTTCCCCGCCAGTTTTCGCCCATTTACCTCACCTGCCGGCAATTAAAATGACATGTTCCCCGTAAAGCGAAGCCTGCTGGCATAATTATATCTTTTTTGCCAATCTGAAGCAAACAAGGATTTTTACAGCCTGGCGGGAATTACATTAATATCCCTGATGGTAAGGAGGTTGCTGCCATGGAGGAGGGCGACAAAAAAAAGCCGGAATTGCCCGGCTATCTGCAGCCCGCCGTAAACGGCGCCCGGAAAGGGTTGCAAACCACTTTCCGCATGTCCAAAATTATTTTTCCTGTCACATTTGTCTTAATTCTCCTGGAGAAAACCGGCTGGCTGCCGGCAGTGGCCGGTGTTTTCAGGCCTTTTCTCGGGGTGGTGGGCCTGCCGGGGGAGGCGGCGCTGCCGCTCTTTCTTGGGTTTATCTCCAACATCTACGCCGCCATGGGAGCCATCGCCGTACTTTCCCTCTCCCCCAGGGAGATAACCCTGATCGCCCTGATTATCCTTACCTGTCACTCGCTGATGATGGAAGGCCCGGTACTTAAAATCGCCGGCCTCTCCCCCCTTGTCTCGGTGCCTCTGCGCCTTTTGAGCGGCCTGTTTTTCGCCCTGCTTCTGAATCTGATATACCTGGGGCTGGGAGGTTAACCATGCCGGCGGAAATAATTCTCCAGACACTGGTCAGGGGCGGAACCACCGTATTTTATCTCGCCCTTATCCTGATTCCCGTCATGTTGCTTATCGAGTATGCCGGCCATTTCAGGCTGCTTGAAAAAGTGTCGGTTTTCTTCGGCTGGTTACCCAGGGCTTTCGACATGTCGCCCCAAGCAGCTTTTCCTCTTATTGTGGGTATGGTTATCGGTGTATTTTACGGCGCCGCCGTTATTATCGAATATGCCAACCGGGGTATAATCAGCAGGAGGGATATGAAGCTGTGCGGCGTTTACCTTGCCATCAACCACAGTATTTTTGAAGATAACCTGCTGTTTGTCTCCATGGGCGCCAATATATTTATAATTTTTCCGCTGCGTTTCCTGATGGCCTTTATCATTACCCGTGTCTTTGCCGCCTGGCTGGACCACAGCGAGGCCAGGAGGGCGGCAGCTTAGTATTTACATTTTATGGTTGCATAAGGCTGCTCACTGTTGTACAATAGTATTATCGATATATATTTTGTAAAGGGGGCTTTTCTTTGAGTGAAGTTACCTTGAGCAGCAAGTTTCAGGTCGTTATTCCCAAAGAGGTTCGTGAACAATTAAACCTTCAGGCCGGCCAAAAGATGCAGGTCATCGCCAGAGGAAATACAATAACAATGGTACCCGTCTATCCACCGTATAAACTGCGTAACATGTTTAAAGGTATGGACACCAACTTCGTCAGGGAAGAAAACGAGCGGGTATGATACTCATTGATTCCTGTGGGTGGATTGAATTTCTGGCAGATGGTGCATTATCCTCTGCTTATGAGCCTTTTTTCGAGCAGATTGAAGACATTGTAACCCCAACTATCGTGGTTTACGAAGTCTACAAAAAAATCAAGAGAGAAAGAAATGAAGAAGATGCCATGCTGGCCGCTGCATTGATGCAAACCACTAAAATAAAGTCACTGACAAACAGCCTGGCGTTATTTGCAGCAGATTTAAGTTTGCAACATTCGATTCCGATGGCGGATGCCTGTGTTTATGCCACTGCTTTATCAGAGCGTTGCAGAATTATAACAAGCGACCACCATTTCTCGGGTTTGGATAATGTAATTTTTATTAAAAAGAACTAATCTGTCCGTTTTTGCGTTGCCCGCAAAATTACGGTGAAAGCGCTTCCCTCGCCGGGAGCGCTTTTTACTTCTATACTCCCCCCCATGGCCCGCACCAGCTCCGAAACGATGGAAAGGCCGATGCCTGTCCCCCCCGTTGCCCGGGACCGGGAGGGGTCAGCGCGGTAGAAACGCTCAAAAATATAGGGCAGGTGTTCTTCAGCTATGCCGATGCCGGTGTCGGCTACGGTAAAACCGGCTGTACGGGGACGGGAGAAAGCGGTCACTTCCACCCTGCCGCCCTCCGGCGTATATTTCCAGGCATTCACCAGCAGGTTGCCGATAACCCGCTCCAGCATTGTTTCGTCGGCCAGGACCCCGGCGCCCGGTTCCCTGCGTATAAAGACAAGATCGATTTCTTTTTGCCTGAAAAGCGGTTTTACCCGCTCCGTTTCCCGGGCCAACACCGCCTCCAGGTCTGTTTCCTCAAGGCAAAGTTCCCGGTCGCGGCACTCGGCGCTGGAGAGCTCCTGCAAATCGCTGACCAGCTGTCCCAGTCGTTGGGTCTCCTCCAGTACAGCAGCCAGGTTTTGCTCATCCGGCGGCATAACCCGGTCAAGAAAGGCTTCCACAAAACTCTGGATAGTGGTAAGCGGAGTGCGCAGTTCATGGGAGATGTCACCTGTCAGCTTACGGCGCAGCTTTGTCTGCTCCTGCAGGCGCTCCGCCATCCTGTTCATGGTGCCGGCCAACACCGCCAGCTCGTCATCACCCGTATCGTCCACCCTTGTTTCAAATTCGCCCCGGCCAAGCTTTTCGGCCGCCTCAGCCATCTTATCCAGGCGCCCGGTCAGGCGCCGGGCCAGGAAGTTACCGGTCAAAAGCGCCGCCAGAACGGTAGTCAGCCCGGTCAGCAGCATGGCCTGGTTTACGGCACGGCGAAACACCAGTGCCTCCCCCGTAAAAAGGCCGCTTTGCCCCAGGTGGGTTATTTCCACCGTGCCGACCCGCCGGCCGTTCAGCTCCAGGGCGTAGTTATAGGTGTTGCCACGCTGCTCTCCCGCCCGCTGCCAGCGTCTGCCGTGCATTCCCTGCACCATGCCGGCAAGCGAATCGGCGATTAACTGGCCGTTTAAGTCAAACACCCTGATCTGTGTCCCGGTGGTTGCACCCACGTGCATGGTGGAACGCCGGATGGCAAGCCAGGAAGTAGCCTCGCTGTAGAGCTCTTCCAGCGTTTCCACAATCCTCCGGTTTTGCGCTTCCTCCGTATTGCGCAGGTAACGGCGGAAGTTGTAGGAAAGGGCCAGGTTGGCCAGCATGCCGCTCAGCATTATGCCGCTCACGGCCAGTATAATCAGGGTCAGCGTAAACCGCCCGGAAAGACTGTTTTTCACCGCAGGTCCCCCTCGAATTTATAGCCCACCCCGTAAACTGTTTTTATAAACCGCGGCTGTTCCGGTACCGGCTCCAATTTCTGGCGCAGGTTTTTGATGTGGCTGTCTATGGTCCGGTCATAGCCGGTGGGCAGCGCCCCCTGGGCCACCTCCAGCAGCTCGCCGCGGGTAAAAACCCGGCCGGGATTCCTGGCCATAGCTACCAGCAGCTTGTACTCGGTGGAGGTAAGCTCCAGTTTCTTCCCCTCAACAGTAACCTGGTGCCGCAGGGTGTCGATCACCAGGCCGCTGCCGTCAAACTCCAGCACGTCGGCCAAAAAGCCCGCCTTACGGCGCCCGCTCCGGCGCAGCACGGCGTGTACCCGGGCCACCAGCTCGCCCGGGCTGAACGGTTTAACCATATAATCGTCGGCACCCAGCGCCAGTCCCTGAATTCTTTCTTCTTCCGCCCCCCTGGCGGTAAGCATAATAATGGGAAC
This sequence comes from Dethiobacter sp., assembly GCA_020725465.1. Taxonomy (GTDB): domain Bacteria; phylum Bacillota; class Dethiobacteria; order Dethiobacterales; family Dethiobacteraceae; genus DYEY01. Next base: position 59,652 of record DYEY01000074.1, on the reverse strand, counting down.
GTCTTTGCCGGACTGTCTCAGCTTTTTGCAGACCTCTTCACCGGAGAGCCCGGGCAGCATCAGGTCAAGGACTATCAGGTCGAATGCCTCTTCCAGCGCCAGTTGCAGCGCTTCGCGGCCGTCATGTACATTGGTGACCACAAACCCATCTTTTTCCAGGTAGGCCTGTACCACCTGTGTTATTTTTTTTTCGTCATCCACAACCAGTACCTTACCCAACCCATTCACCTCCGTGCTTTCTCCGGTTACCGCCATTATAATTCAGTTACTGGCAAAAAGAAAGGAAAAGCCGGAGCGTTAAAGCTCCGGCCTGTTATTAAATCCGGTTGGCGCGGGACAGTTCCCGCAACCACCGCGGCCCATACGGCCGAACCCACCGCGACGGCCCATCTTGCCGGGCCCGAAAGGAAAATCGCCCTCCTCCATGCGCTGCCGCATTATCTCCCAGCGCTCCTGCATCCGCTGACGGAAGTTTTGGGCGTCTTCCGGATCAACCAGGCCAAACTCCGCCTGTTTCTCCAGTATACGCAAACGCAGCTCGTGCTGCTGCCGGTACAACTCCTGCAGCTCCGATTTCTGGCTGTCGGTCAGCGCCAGGGCCATGGGCACCGCGGCCAGCAGCACCAGCACCGCCACCAGGCCGATAACCAATCCTTTCTTCATCGTCTACACCTCCTTTGTTTGTTTTAACTTCACTCTTATCATACCTCCCTGTTTTGAAAAACCTATGGAGCAATTGTGGAGATGTTGTGGAGATTAAAGAGTGTCAGGGGGACGGGGGAGGTGACACAAGGAGTAAAAAGAAAGTACCCGTTCCCATTAAGGGATGCGGGCACTTTACATTTTAAAGGGGAAAAATTATCCACGGAGACTACGTTCCAAAGCAGGGTGTCAGTTCCCCCGTCCCCTTGACACAAAACAGGGTGTCAGTTCCCCCGTCCCCTTGACACAAAACAGGGTGTCAGTTCCCCCGTCCCCTTGACACTAAGCAGGGTGTCAGTTCCCCCGTCCCCTTGACACTACGCCATGACGACACGCTCGGTGAGCTCGGGGCAAACGAAGATTTTCATGATGTTCTTGTCGGTCATGAGGAGCTTCAGGGCGTCTTCCAGCTCTTCCAGTGGCACTTTCAGAGAGAAGAGGGGGTCAGGGTTGATGCGGCCGTACTGCAGCAGGGCGATGGCGTCCTGCCAGTCGGTGCCCACGCCGGCGCAGGAACCGGTTACGGTAAGCTCGCTTAAGACCAGGTCAAAGGTGTTGACCGGGATGGTGGCGTCTCCCTCGGTTATACCGAAGGCGGCGATTGAACCGCCGGGGCGGACCATCCTGAACGCCTGCCCGTAGGTTTCCGGCGTGCCGACGGACTCGATGACATAGTCGGCGCCGCGGCCGCCGGTAAGTTTCCTGACTTCAGCCACAGCATCAACCTTGGTGGGGTCAATGAGAAAATCAACAGCGCCCATTTTTACCGCGATTTCGTTGCGCTTCTGGTTACGCGAGACGAGGATGATGGGGGCAGCGCCCCTGAGTTTCGCCACCTGGGTATGCATAATGCCCAGGCCGCCGGCGCCAATGATCACCACGCTGCTGCCGATGGTTATATCGGTGGCTTTAAAGGCGTGGATAGAGCAGGAAAGGGGTTCGATAAAGGCAGCGTGTTCAAAGGACATGCCCTTGGGGATCCTGTGCAGCTGGGCGGCGGGAGCTTTGACGTATTCGGCGTAGGAGCCGTGGACGTGGATGCCGAGCTGGTGGAACTGGGGGCACATCAGCTTGCGGCCGCGGCTGCAGTAGAAGCAGCCGTCGCAGGACATGTTGATGTCGGCGGTGACGGCATCGCCCACGGCAAAACCTTTTACGTTCTCACCCGCGGCGGCGATAACACCGGAAAACTCGTGGCCGGGGATAAGCGGCAGCTTGTCGGCGGAGTATTTGCCGGTATAGATGCTTATGTCGGTGCCGCAGATGCCGGTAGCCTTAACTTTGACCAGGACGTCGTTTGGCCCGACGGCCGGTACATCCACCTGCATTATCTTCATTTCGCCTGGCTTGGTTACCACGGCGGCCTTCATCTTGGCCGGTACTGTCATTTTGATTCACCTCACGGTTCTTCACATTTTACTGGAACAGGATGTCGTTACGGCCTTCGTAGCGGCTCTTGATCAGGAGGGGTTTTAAGTATTCCACGGTCTTTTCGATGCCGTCCTGCCTGCTCATGATCACGTCTTCATGCTCGTAGCTGAGAACGTGCTTATAACCCACCAGGGTCAGTTCGGTGATTACCCTCTTCCAGTCCACCGAACCCCAGCCGGGGATGCGGAAACGGAAGCCGCGGTCGATGCGTCCCCAGGGACCGGTGGGAATCAGGCCGGAGCGTTTCACATTGTGCGGGACAATTTCGCCGTCCTTGGCGTGGACGTGGAAAATGCGGTCGCCCAGCTCCTGGATGAAGTTTACCACGTCGATGCCGAGGTAAATCAGGTTGGCGGGGTCGTAGTTAAAGCCCCACTCGGGACGACCGCCCATCAGTTCCACGCTACGCAGCGCCGTCTCGATGTCGTAGACCAGCTCGTTGGGGTGCGGTTCGTGGGCGAACCTGACGCCGTATTCCTTAAAGTAATCCAGGACTTTGCCCCAGCGCTCCACAAACTGCTCCTCCATCTCCGCCCAGCCCCTGGAGTAGGGCCAGGGGAAGAAGCGGCCGAAGTTTTCACAGCCGATAAAGCCACATACCACGGGTACCTCCAGGGCATTGGCCGCCTGGGCGGTGATCCTCATCCGCTCCATGCCGTACTTTATCTTTTCTTCCGGAGTGCCTTGGTAGATGCCGTCGGTATCTTTGCCAAAGGGTCCGAGGATAATCTGTCCTTCCGGGTGATTGCTGAGAGCGGAAATCTCCAGGCCGTAGCTGTTAATCATCTGCTTCAGTTTTTTGGCGTTGTCTCCTTTGATGACCTCGTCTACGTCCAGGTGGGCGCTGCCTTTAAAGGCGGGCAGCTCTACCGCCTCAAAGCCCATCCCGGCGACAAACCTGCACACCTCCTCCAACGGCCGGTCCAGGTAATTGGCGGTGAAAATCCCCAGTTTCATACTGCATTCCTCCTTTTTTCAGCAAGTAAGGGCTTATTGGATAAGGATAGGAAACCGTACTGACAGCTCACCTCCCTGTATCAGCCTCCCGACATGGGGGGTAAAAACATGATCACATCGCCGTCCTTAAGGACATAGTCACCGTAAAGCGAAGGCGATACACCCTTGCCGTTCACCGCAATCTGGGCCGCGGTCTGCCGCCCGGTATTATACTGGTTGAGTATGCGCGCCCTTAAATCGGCCAGAGTTGTCTTTTCGCCGGTTTCCAGAACCTCTTCCCGTTTCCCGGCCAGGTCCGATATAATACCGAAATACTTTACAGTCACCCGCACGGTCTTCACCCCGCTTTGTTAAAGAGAGCGTCCCTGTTGCACCGCGGCAACAAACTGCCGCGCTTTTTCTGCCAGCAGGTCAAAGCGGCCTTCGGCCACCACTTTTTTATCCACCAGTTCGCCACCGATACCAAGCGCCACAGCGCCGGCCCGGATAAAGTCGGCAGCATTGGTGAGATCCACGCCTCCCACCGGCATCATCTCCACCTGCGGCAGTGGGCCGCGCAACTCTTTAATGTAGCGCGGGCCAACAGAACCGGCCGGGAAAATTTTTACCACCGGCACGCCCATTTCCCAGGCGGCTACAATTTCGGTGGGGGTAAAGACGCCGGGCACATAGACCGTGTTGTAGCGCCTGCACAGTTTGCTTACCTCCAGGTTTAACGTGGGTCCCAATATAAAACGGGCTCCGGCCAGTACCGCCGCCCTGGCCGTTTCCGCATCCAGCACGGTGCCGGCGCCTACCAGCATGTCGTCTCCCTGCAGCCGTACCAGCTCTTTTATCATGTCCAGGGCGCCCGGCGTGTTAAGAGTTACCTCGATGGCGCGGATACCGCCTTTTTTAAGGGCGTTCGCCGTCGCAGAGAGGGTGGCGGCGGAAGTGCCCCGCACAATGGCCACAATCCCCGTTTCCCTGATAAGGCCCATCGTCTGTTCCGGTTTCATGTTACCTCACCTCTTTGCTTTTTACCCATTGCCGCCACCGGTGGGTGGCAAAGACCTGCGGGTTGACGGTATGTTCCGGTTCCCGCCCGCTAAGAGCTTCCACAACGTTCCGTGCCGCAAGGCCAGACATGGCGGCGGTGGCCTCCCGGGTAAAGCCCCCGATGTGGGCAGTAATCAGGACGTTGTCCAGGTCCAGCAGTTCACGGCTTTGCGGCGGCTCATGTTCCAGCACGTCCAGCGCCGCTCCGGCCAACCGGCCGTTTTTTAAAGCTTCCGCCAGCGCCTTTTCATCCACCAGGCCGCCGCGGGCGGTATTGATCAGCAGCGCCGCCGGCTTCATCAGCGCCAGTTCCGCCCTGCCGATCAAGTTGACATTTTCTTTGGTAAAAGGCACATGCAGGGTAACGAAGTCGGAGGCTGCCAGCAGCTCTTCCCTGGTTACCGGGGAAGCGCCAAGTCCTTCCGCCACCACGGCATCCACGTAAGGATCATCTACCAGGACGCGCATGGAAAAACCGGCGGCCCGTCTGGCCACTCCCCGGCCAATGCGGCCAAAACCGATAATTCCCAAAGTTTTGCCGTATACCTGGGTTCCTGGCAGCCGCTCCCAGCGCCCCTGCCTGGTCAGGGCCGCCACGGCCGGAATTTGCCTGGCCAGGGCCAGCAGCAGGCCAAACACCAGGTCAGCCACCGATTCGTCATTGGTGCCGGGCGTGTTGGTTACCGGAATACCCCTGGCAGTCGCCGCCGCCAGGTCCACATTGTCGTAGCCCACACCGTAGCGTGATATTACTTTAAGCCTGGGCAGGGCGGCAATCACTTCGGCACTGACCGTGTCGTTGCCCACAATAAGCGCCTCCGCCTCCGCCCCCGCCGCTATTATTTCCCGCGCGCTGTGAGGGCGGTCCCAGGCACTGCGGATAACCAGGCAGCCTTCCTTCTCCAGCAGCATTATTGCCTCCGCGCTGTCACGGGCAAAGGAACGGGCGGTTACCACTACCTTGTGTTTACTCATGGCCGTCACCCCGCACTGTACGGGCCATTCGGACAAAATATGGCTGCAGGCCGTCGTGCAGTTCCTTAAACATCCGGTAGAACCGGTCGTACACCTGCGCTGTTTCCGGGCACGGTTCAAAAACCTGGTCAACCTTAACCATTCCGGCGGTTGCCGCCGCGGCATACGGGTAAATGCCGGCACCCACCGCTGCCAGGATAACGGCACCCATTACCCCACCCTCAAAATTGGCCAGTGTCACCATCCGGTTCTTATAGATGTCCGCCTTGATCTGGTTCCACAGCGGGCTTTTGGCGCTGCCGCCCACGGTCCGGATACTGTCCACCACTACTCCCTTGGCGGTAATGATTTCCAGGCTTTGGCGCAGGTCAAAGGCTATTCCTTCCAGGATGGCACGGGTACAGTGGGCGATACCGTGCCGGGGCGTCAGGCCGAAAAAGACGGCGCGGCTGGCGCTGGTGCCAAGGGTCCGCTCTCCCAGCAGGTAGGGCAGAAACAGCAGGCCTTCGCCACCGGCGGGAACTTCGGCCGCCCGGGCGGTAAGCAGGTCGTAAGCCGATATGCCTTTTACCACGGCTTGGGTAACTTCGGCGGCGCAGAACTCATCCCGGAACCACTTAAAGGCGCCGGAATCCAGGATACCAAAAGAAATCCAGCCGCCAGGAGCCACGTGGTGCAGGTGCATGAGCCGCTGGTCATACAGGGGCTCGGGGACAAAAACCGAAACGTCGCAGGCGGTACCGCCGATATCGCAGGCCATGCCGGGAGTAGCAATGCCTGCGCCAAGGATCAGACACATCATGTCGCCGCCTCCCGCCACCACCGGGGTACCTGCCGCCAGGCCGGTCAGGGCGGCTGCTTCCGGGGTTACCCGGCCGATTACCAGGCTGGAGCCGGCGATGGGGGGCAATTTCCCGGCGTCGATGCCAAGGATGTCGCAGAGTTCCGGCGACCAGACGCCGGTTCGGGCGTCAAAAAGGTAACTGCCGGATGCTTCGGACGGGTCATTGTACATTTCACCGGTCAGGCGGTAATTGATATAGCCGTTGCAGCTGAGGAACCGGTGGGTACGCCGGTACAGGTCGGGTTCATTTTCTTTTAACCACCTCATCTTAAAGCCGGTCCAGGCGGGGACCACCGGGTTGCCGGTAACCTGGAGGCTCCCCGCTTCCCGCAACCGGGGCTTTAACTCTTCGCACTGCGGATCGCTCCTCTTGTCACACCAGAGCAGGACCTCGCGGGAAATCAGCCGGCCCCTGCCGTCGATGGGCACGGGTGCATGCATTTGGCCCGCTGAACCAATGGCGGCGATTCTTTCCGGGCGGATACCGCTTTGCTCCAGCACAGCCCTGATGTTTTTTACCGTAGCCTCCCACCACAGCTCCGGATCCTGCTGTGCCCAGCCGGGACGCGGGCAGGAGAGGTCATAACCCTGCCGGGAGCCTGCCACCACCTCACCGTCCTGGTTGACCAGCGCCACACGGGCGCTCTCCGTACCAACGTCGATACCAAGCAGGTAAATATCCTGTCCGGACATTACATACCCCCCAATTCTTCTCAGATAGCAGCCCCCATGGCCAGGGACATAATCTTTTCCTGGCAAGCTCCGGTCCCCGGCAGCTCGCCTGTAATGGTACCGTTGTACATCACATATATCCGGTCAGATAGCCCCAGTATTTCCAGCAAGTCAGAAGAAACCATGATTACCGCCAGGCCCTCACGGGCCAGTTCCCGCAGGAAGCTGTAAATTTCCGTCTTGGCGCCCACGTCAATACCCCGTGTAGGCTCGTCAAAAATAAGGAGTTTGGCGTTGGTGGCGAGCCATTTGGCCAAAGCCACTTTCTGCTGGTTGCCACCGCTCAGGTTGCCTACCAGCTGCGTCAGGCCGGAGGTTTTTACATTGAGCTTTTCCACCAGTTGTAGCGCCTGCCGGCGCTCCTGCCGGTCGTTGACCACACCGGACCTGGCAATGAGGGGCAGGCAGGCCAGGGTCATGTTGTCCTTGACGGCCATGCGCAGAATGACTCCCTGTTCTTTGCGGTCTTCCGGGACAAACCCTACCCCACACCGGACGGCGCAGTGGGGACTTTTGATGCTTACTTTTTCGCCGTCGATCCAGACGGTACCGCTGTCCACGGGGTCCGCGCCGTAAATGGCCCGGACCAGCTCCGTCCGGCCGGAACCGACCAGGCCGGTGATGCCCACCACCTCACCGGCGCAGACGCGCAGGTTTATATTATGCAGGACACCTTTTCTGGTGAGATTTTCTATCCTCAGGACTTCCCTGCCACCGGAGCAGGCCGATGCAGGAAATACCTGGGTCAGATCCCGGTTTATCATCATCCTGATAAGTTCCTGCTGGCTCAGTTTATCCGTATCCCTGGTGCCGACAATCTTACCGTCCCGCATCACGGTGACCCGGTCACAGATACGGTATATTTCCTCCAGGCGGTGGGAGATGTAAATTATGGTAACTCCCTTTTCCTTAAGGCGGAGAACTATGTCAAAGAGTGTGTCGATATCATGGTCGGTGAGCGCCGCAGTGGGTTCATCCATAACCAGTATTTCCGCGTTCAGGTGCAGCGCCTTGGCAATTTCAATCATCTGCTGCTGGGCAACGCTGAGGTTGCCCACCGGCTCTTTCAGGCTCACCTTCAGCTCCAGCCGCCGGAACAGCCCGGCTGCGGCTTTTTCCATAGCCGCCTTATCCAGCAGGCCGCCTTTTTTCCTTATTTCACAGCCAAGGAATACGTTTTCCACTGCATTGAGAACAGGTACCAGGTTAAGCTCCTGGTAGATAATGGCAATGCCCAGCTTTCTTGCGGTTTCCGGGTCGGTGATGCTGACCTTTTCGCCCCTTATGGAAATTTCTCCCGAGTCAGGCAAAGTAGCGCCCGCCAGTATCTTCATCAGGGTAGATTTGCCGGCGCCGTTGCCCCCCACCAGGGCGTGAACTTCCCCGCGCCTTACGGCAAAGGTTACATCGTCCAGCGCCTTAACCCCGGGGAAACTCTTATTGATACCCAACATTTCCAACACGGAACTCACCTCTGTGTTATACGGGCGGGGCCGGCAGGGGCCCCGCCCGCGGTTTGGGACTGCTTAGAAAGTCCAGGCAGAGTCGGGAGCATTCATGTCAACGTACTGGTCCACGTTGTCGGGGAAAACTTCGAAGATGGGCATGGGCCACAGCTTGGGCACCTGTTCCCCTTGCAGGATCTTCATGGCGACCCGGACTGACTCAGCGCCGAGTTCCACGGGATAGAGGACGGTATAGTGAGCTTTGCCCGCCTTAATGGCTTTCAGCAGGCCGTTATAGCCATCGATACCGACCAGGAAAGCTTCGCCCATGCGGCCGGCCGCTTCAATGGCCTCAATGGCGCCTGCCAGGGATTCGCCACTGTGAGAGATGATCAGGTCCAGCTGGGGATGGGCCTGCAGGACGTTTTCCATAACCGATTTGCCCATGGCGCGCTGGTAGTTGGCCGGCTGCTGGGCAACCACCTCGATGTTGGGGTACTTGCTGAATACTTCGGTGATACCGGCATTGCGGCCGCGGGCCGAACCGGCGGCCATGTTGCCCTGCAGCTCAAAAACTTTACCCTTGGGCTCGCCGAATTTTTCAGTCAGGAGCTTAACCGCGTGCTCGGCGGCTTTGCGGCCCAGTTCCTTGTCATCCAGCATCACAAAGGTGGTGTACTTGTCGGTGGCGATGCTGCGGCCGGTAACCACCACGGGGATACCGGAATTGAAGGCCTTTTCCACTACGCTGGACAGCGCCTCCGGGTTCTCCGGCCGGATCATCAGCAGGTCGATGTTCTTGGCCAGCAGGTCTTCAACGTCGGCAATCTGCTTGGCAACGGTGTCGTTGCCGTCAGCGGTGTAAAACTTTACATTATCCAGTTCCCCCAGGGCGTTGACCGCCGCTCTGAAGTAGGCGGCAGCCCAGCTGTTACTTACCCCGGAGTTGCTGAAACCGATTACGTACTTCTTGGGAGCAGGCTCGCCGGGAGTGGCCGGCGGCTGTGGCTTCTGGCCGCAACCACCCAATATGCCGACCAGCAGAATCGCAACGATACAAACAACCAGAAATCTGCCAAAGAACTTTTTACTCAACATAAACCCCCCAGTACTTAATTTTTTTTTTGATTCCGGAACAAGAACCCCTGCCTCCTTCAGGATCTCACCTCCTTCAATAATTTTTGTGCCCGGTTTCAACTTACTTTTTGCGCTGCATGATGATGGCGACCAGGATAATCAGGCCTTTGACCACACCGTGCAGAAAAGGGGAAACGTTTAGCAAGTTGAGCAGGTTGTTCATCACGGCGATAATCATCACACCCACAATGGTGCCGGCCATGCCGCCCACGCCGCCGGCAAAACTGGTACCGCCGATAATAGTAGCGGCAATGGCGTCCAGCTCAAAACCGTAACCCAGCTTGGGATCGCCTATGCTCACCCTGGCCACCATGATCAGCCCAGCCAGGACGGCCAGCATGGAGCTGATGACATAAACCGCCATCTTATACCGGTTTACCCTGATGCCGGACAGCCTGGCCACTTCCTGGTTGCCGCCTATGGCATAGATGTAGCGGCCGAATACGGTCTGGCGCAGCACGAACAGGCCGATGGCAAACACCGCGAGGAAGATAATCACAGGGACAGGCACAAAACCCACGTACCCTTCCGCTATCATCCGAAAGCCCGGGGGAGTGCCACCGAAGGGCGCGCCCTTGGTATAGTACATGGCCAGGCCCTGGGTAACGGTCATGGTGCCCAGGGTGGTGATGAACGGATCGGTCTTAAACCTGGTAATCATCGTCCCGTTAAAAAGGCCGATTAAAAGCCCCACTCCCATCACAGCCAGCACCGCCGGCAGGACCATCGACGACTGGTTCATCATAATCCCGGCGGCCAGGCAAGTGGTCAAAGACACCACCGCACCCACACTCAGGTCCACCCCGCCGTTGCCGCTCAGTATTACAAAGGTCATGCCCACGCTTAAGATGCCAAGCGCGCTGGCCTGGCGCAGGACGTTGAAAATATTGGTGCGCAGCAGGAAGGTGGGGGAGAGGAAGGAAGCGATAATTACCAGCAGCAGGAAAGCGGTATAGATACTGAAGACAGGTTTCGCCCTGGTACGCAACCGGGGCCAGAATGCACTCAGGCCAGCGCCCAAACCAGGCATGGCTCGCTCACCCCTTTAAGTTTACTTCCTGTCCCACTTGGACAGGATCCACAGGTACTCCAGAGGACCGGCGCCGGTGTTAAAAGTGGTGTGAGCAGCGCCCGGCCTTACCCAGAAAGTGTCTCCGGCCTTAATCTCAAACTCGGTGTCGTCGATCAACATCCTGCCCTTGCCCTTGGTGATATGGTAGACTTCCTCCACTTCCGGGTGGGAGTGGCCGCCGGTGCGGGCACCCGGATAGACCACGGTGTAACCCACTGTCAGGTTCTCAGTACCGGTGTTTTCTTTGGAAAGGAGGATAAAGGAATCCCTCAGCACCTTATCCGGCTTGTGCTCCAGAAGCTTGGCGAGACTGTGGGCGCTGTTGTCCCCTTTTACGGTTTCAATGTTTGCCAGGTATTTTTCCATGACTTGCCTCCTGCTTTAATTTCGTATCCGATCCAGCCCCAGCCTGGATCTTACATCTTTGCCGGGCACACCGTTTTCATCCCAGCCGCGTTCGCGGTAATAATCCAGCAGCATAACCCTGTAGTCCTCATCCCCCAGCGCCTGTCCTTTGGCCTGGCCAGACGGCAGCGCACAAGCCATGCGGGGCGGCATCCGGTCCTGCTCGCTGGTTACGCCCTCGGAGACCAGAATCAACCGCTCCAGGTTATAAACCCGCTCACCGATTTCCATCAGGCGCCCTGTAAGTTCCAGGCCGGTGACCATTTTAAGGACCACTTCTTCCGGCTTGTCAGTGAACCCCAGTGCCTTGCGCACCTGAGTGCACACGCCAAGGGAATCGATATAGGCGCGGGTGTCCTGCAGGGTTTTTATCAGGCCGCCTTTGCCTTCCAGGGAGAAACGGTCGTACTTACCCGACCCCAGCTCATCGCTGATGGTCCAACCGCCCACGTTGTGACAGGCACCACGGCTGGAGGTGCCAAAAGCCAGCCCCATCCCTTTCAGTGCCCGCGGGTCATAAGCGGCAAAGGGCATACCCTTGACGTGAACCAGGAACGGTTCCCAGTCCGGGCGTTCCGCAAGGATGCCAAGCACCCCCTTGGCAAACAGGCGACCCAAGCCTTCGCCCCGGGCCATTAGCTCAAGCATCAGGAGCAGTGAGTCGCCGTCCCCGAAAGCCAGCCGGCAGCCACGGGTTTCCTCCGGTGCAATCAGCCCTTTTTCCCACAGTTCCATGGCTACCCCCGCCAGGTAACCGGCGGTCATGGTATCCATTCCCAGGTCGTCGCACAACTGGTTGGCCCGGACAATCACCGCGAAGTCACTGATGCCGCAGTGTGCCCCGAACGCCCAGATGGTTTCATATTCCGGATCGCTGACAGCACCGGCGTATTTTCCTTCTTTTACCCTACAGAGTTTGCTGCAGCCCAACGGGCAGCGAAAGCAGGCGGTGTTTTTGACCCAAAAGTCCCGTTTCATGGCATGGGCATCGATAGAGGAAGTCCCTTCAAACTCGGCGCCGGCAAAATTGCGGGTGGGATAGGCGCCGAAGCTGTTTAACACTTCGGTCAGCTGGGCAGTGCCGTAGTCCACCAGTCCTTTTTTCTGTTCCCTGGCCAGCCGGCCAAGCTCAGCGGCCACCGCCTTAATACCTTCACTGTCGTGAACCGGCACTTCCTCGCCGCGGCCGACCGCCACCAGCTTGACTTTCTTGTGACCCATCACGGCCCCGCCGCCGCCGCGGCCGAAACTGCGGCCGTCAACCTGGATGCTGGAAAAGCGGACAAGGTTTTCACCCGCCGGGCCCACAGCCATGGTGGATACCTGCCTGCCGTACAGTTCCCGCGCCCTGGCAACGGTTTCATCCACCGTGAGGCCCCACAGGTCCGCCGCCTCCCTAAATTCCACCCCCTGCGGGGTTATCAGCAGGGATACCGGCACCGCCGCTTCACCGGCCATTATCAACCCGTCATAGCCGTTTTGTTTCAGGTAAGGGCCGAAGTTCCCGCTGGAGTTGGAACACATGTAACGGCCGGTTTCCGGTGACTTGGTGGCCAGGCCGAACTTGGTTCCCGCCGGTACCCGGGTGCCGGTGAGCGGGCCGGCAAAGAAAATCAGCCGGTTCTCCGGATCAAAAGGCTTTACCGTAGGCTGGATGAGGCGCTCATAGTACCGGGCGGCCAGGCCCCTGGCCCCAAGATAGTTTAGGTAGTCTTCCCGGTCAACCTGTTCCACCCGGTACTGCCTGGTTGTCAGGTCAACCAGCAAAACCCTGCCTGTCATGCCACCCATTATTTCGCCCATAGAAACGCCTCCCCGTTTTTCATTTTTAACTCCTGTATCTAAAAATGTAAAATTATAACGTTATTAAGATATAATGTTATAATGTATACTCCGGGAAAAATCGCCACTTCCGCCTATTTGCCGGCGCCGCTCTGCCTGGGGCGGCCTGTCAGGGTAGCCGAATACTGGTAACGGTCGCCACGGGACACCGCCTTGACCACCTCGAAGGGCAGTTCGTTATGATCATACGTCACCCGGGTCACACTGAGCAGCGGTGCCCCCACGTACGTCTTCAGAGTTTTGGCCTGGTACTCGTCCGCCACCACCGCCTCCACCGTCTCTTCAGCCCGGCTAAGCACCACGTTAAACCTGGTTTCGATCACTTCGTACAACGATTCACTGCTAAGCCCTTCTTCCACCAGACCCGGGACGTACCTGGAAACAATATAATTGGTCATGATGCACATCGGTTCATCGTTGGCATACCTTACCCGCTTTAACACGGTTACATGCTGGTCCGGGTCAATGTCAAGCAGCCGGGCCACCCAAACCGGGGGAACGGTTTCTTCCAGGCGGCACTCCACAGTCTTGGCCGTCATGCCCATGGCCATTATAGTTTCGGCCCAGCTGGTAATCTGGTTCAGGTTCTGCGTAATCTTCGGCTCTTTGACAAAGGTGCCCCGGCCCCGTTCTCTCACCAGCAACCCTTCCTGGACCAGGTCAATGATGGCCTGGCGTACGGTAATCCTGCTTACATCGAACTGGGCTTCCAGGGTAGGCTCAGGTGGCAGGGCGTCTCCCGGCCTGTAAACGCCATTTTCAATCCACTGCCTGAGGGTATCTTTCAGCTGCCGGTAAAGCGGTACAGGACTCTGCCTGTCAAGCATAAATATTCCTCCATAGGGCCGTGCATAGGTTATAACGTTATAATGTTTACTTCGACCTCCCTGTAAAAATTCCTGCCTCACAGAAAAATTTTTTTCCAAGAGGCAGGAATCAATGACTTTTTCCAATTACAGGCCGGCCCGGCAGTGCTCCGGCCTGTTTTGCGCCGCATGGATATATCCGGCCAGGTCCACCACCCTGCTGGCGTAGCCCCATTCATTGTCATACCAGCCTACCACCTTAACCATGTCTGTAACCACCTGGGTACAAAGGGCGTCCACAATAACGGATTCCGGCGCCCCTTTAAAGTCGGGGGAAACCAGGGGCTGGTCGCAGACCGCCATAATACCCTTTAAATCGCCGGCGGCAGCCTGGCGGAAAGCGTCGTTGATAGCAGACGCTGTGGTTTTTTTCTGCAGCCTGGCTGTAAAATCCACCACGGATACCGCCGGGGTTGGTACCCGCATGGCCAGCCCGTTCAGTTTGCCTTTCAGGTGTGGCAGCACTTCCGCCACCGCGGAGGCGGCGCCGGTGGTGGTAGGGATAATAGCCATGGTGCCGGCCCGGGCACGCCGCCAGTCCCTGTGCGGGTAATCCAGGATCTGCTGGTCGTTGGTATAGGAGTGGATGGTGCACATCAGCCCGCTAATAATACCAAACTCCCTGTCCAGCACCATGGCCATGGGCGCCAGGCAGTTGGTGGTACAGGAGGCGTTGGAGATAATACGGTGGCAGGCGGGATCGTACCAGCTTTGGTTAATGCCCATTACCACAGTCAGGTCGTGGTTCCGGGCCGGAGCGGTGATAATAACCCGGCCGGCGCCACCCTGCAGGTGAGCGGCGGCCTTTGTCCCGTCGGTAAAGACTCCGGTTGCCTCCACCACCGTCTCCACCCCTGTTTTCCCCCAGGGAATCCGGGAGGGATCCTTTTCGGCAAACATGGCTATTTCCCGTCCGCCCACCAGCAGCCTGCCTTCACGGTAGGTTATTTCCTCTGGCAGCGTGCCATAGGTTGAGTCGTATTTAAGCAGGTGTGCCAGCACCTCGGGATTGCCCAGATCATTAACGGCCGCCACTTCCACCACCGGGTGGCGCAGGGCAATGCGTAGCACCCTGCGTCCAATGGCGCCGAATCCGTTGATACCAATTACAGCTTTCATCTCATCTCACCTTTCTTCATTGATTTTTCGTAGTATCGCCCTGATTTCGAGGGCGGCACCCTCGTCGGTTACCAGGACCTGGCCTTTGCTGCGCCTTAAAGCCGCCATCACCGCCTGCGCCTTGCTCCTGCCTCCGGCCACGGCCAGTGACAGGGTCAGCCTGGGCTGATCCGACACTTCTATACCTAGGCTCGGCGCTTTACCCACCGGTTCACCACTGGCATTGAAATAATTCCCCAGCGCCTCGGCCACCGCACCCCTGGTAAGCAGCCTGGCAGTATCATTGCCGGACAGGCCCCGGCGGCGGGCCATGACATCCGCCCGGCCGATCCCGTATAACAGGATGTCGGCCTGCCTGATGGTATCCAGCACGCCGCGCACCCTCTGGTCACGCAGCAATTCTTCCAGCGCCCGCGGGTCAAGGTTCTCCGGCACGTGCAGCAGGCGGTAGGCTCCGCCCAACCGCCCGGCCAGCCTGGCAGCGATGGTGTTGGCCTGGGTTTCCACGTCTTCCCCCAGGCCGCCGCGTGCCGGCACCACAGTCACGCCGGGGTAACTGCCCCTGACCATCTCCGTAACCCCGGCCACAGTCCAGCCCCCCATCACGGCAACAACCGAGTTCTGCTGCAGTGCCTTCAGTAAAAGCCCGGCCGCCACGCGGCCCATATCCAGCATCACCGCCGCGTCGCTGTCACTATCGCCAGGCACCACAACCGCCTTACAAAGGTTCAGTCCCGCCGCCAGCTCAGCGGCGATGTTGGATAAGCCCATAGCCTCGCTGATCAAAGGCTGAACCGCAAAAAGCAGCTGCTCAGCCCTGGCGGTGAGGACGACGCCTCCCGGTACCACCGCCAGCAGCTCCTCTTTGCGCAAGAAGTCCAGCTCTCTGCGCAGCTGCCGTTCACTGAGGTTAAGCTTTGCCGCCAGCGCCCGCCTTCCCACCGGTTGACTAAACTGCACCTCGTTTAAGATGTGGTAGCGCCTTTTTAAAATGGCCACCGCCTCCGGCGCCAGCTGCTTTAAGTGCTCAAGGATTTCCCCCACCTGACCACTCCTTGTGGGAACATTGCTGTCCCACGGTATCTTTTATGTCCCGATATTGCCAAAAAAAATCAGTTCAACGTATTTATAACACCGGTGACAGGGATTGTCAAGGCCCGGCATCAGGCACAGGGCGTTTTTCAGCCTGCTTCCTCACCGGTTTCATCCCCGGTTCCGCCAAGCAACAGCGCCGCTTCCGGCGCCGGCAGTTCCTGGACGCTTTTCAGCCTGCGCTCTATGCTGCGTGATTTTCTGCCCGCTTCTTCTATGGTGTTGCTGGCCTCCTGCAACTTTTTATGGGTCTTGTCCAAAATAGCCCCAAACTTTCCGAATTCGGTTTTGACAGCGCCAAGCAGCTCCCAGACCTCTCCCGATCTTTTCTCGATGGCCAGGGTGCGAAAGCCCATTTGCAGGCTGTTTAGAAGCGCCGCCAGGGTGGTGGGGCCGGTGACAATGACCCGGTACTCTTTCTGTAAGAGCTCAAACAGCCCGGTCCTGCGCAGTACCTCGGCATAAAGCCCTTCCACCGGCAGGAACATGATGCCAAAGTCGGTGGTGGCCGGCGGCTCCAGATACTTGTCCCTGATAGCCCGGGCCGAAGTTTTTATGCTGGTCTCCAGCTGCCTGGCCGCCTCTTCCACCGCCGCCGGGTTGGCCTGCTCATAGGCATCCAGGAGCCGCTGGTAATCCTCCAGGGGAAACTTGGCATCAAGCGGCAGCCATACCGGCGCGCCTCCGTTACGCCCGGGCAGGCGGATGGCAAATTCCACCCGCTCGCCACTTTTGCGGGTGGCTACGTTGCAGGCATACTGCTCCGGAGAGAGAATCTGCTCCAAGATTGTTTTCAGCTGTATCTCGCCCAGCGTACCCCGGGCCCTGACGTTGGAAAGCACTTTTTTCAGATCACCCACACCGGCGGCCAGGGACTGCATCTCACCCAACCCCTTATGTACCTGCTCCAGTCGGTCGCTGACCAGCTTAAACGTTTCCCCCAACCTCTTCTCCAGTGTGTCGTTCAGCTTCTCGTCCACCGTAGCCCGCATCTGCTCCAGCTTCTGGCTGTTCTCTTCACGGAGGGATTTTAAGCCGGCCTCCACCGTTTCCCTCATTCTCTCCATCCTTTGTTCGTTGGTTGCAAAAATTCTCTCCAGCACGACAGCAAAAGAATCAAGCTGTGTCTTTAGCATGTGGGCAGACTCCACCAGGCGGTTCATCACCGTTTCATTGAAAGCCCGGAGCGCCCCGGACAGCTCTTCCCGGGTGTGGCGGGCATTGCTGCCGGCTTCATCCCTGCTCCTGGCCAGCTCTTCCCTGAGCAACGCGTCAGTCCTCTGCCACCCCTGCTCCAGAGTGTCAAGCCTGTCTTTCAGGGCAGAGCTCTCCCCGCTCTTTTTCCCGGCCACCGCTACCGTCAGGAGAATATTTGCCAGCAGCAGCATGATAATAACCACAGCAGCTGAATCCGTCATATGCATAGCCTCCCGGCTGATATTCCTTAATCAATATTACCACAGCCGGGCTGCTTTAAAAAGCCGCAACGCCTTAAATTCCGGCCGTCGGCCAACCCAAAAAGGGGACATTCCCCAGCACAAAGCAAAGCACTGCTCCCTGGCATGTCCCCTTTCCTCTTTGCCGCTTTACCGGAAGAATACGTGGTTACCGATAACGGTGGTAACCGGTTGCTGGCGCACCCAGAGGTTGCTGGTCTTGCGCGGGTTGTAGAAACCGGTGGCACCCAGGGACGGGTCCTGGCCGGCTATGGCGTCCCTCACCGCCCGGCGGGCGCTGTCGCCCGCGGGCAGGTTAATCCGCCCGTCCAGAACCGGGCTATACTGGTAGTAGCCGCTCTCAATCTGGTAGATAACAGCGCGCAGGGTGTCGGGATAACGTGTGCTCTTTATCCGGTTCAGCACCGTGGCGGCCACCGCCACCTGGCCGGTATATGGTTCCCCGGCCGCTTCGGCGTGGACCAAACGGGCGAAAAGGTCAAGGTCAGCGGCGCTAAACTCAAAGCCGCCGCGGGAAGGCAGTGGTTGCTGGGGAGCAGGAGCAGGGGCGGAAGGGTCCGGTACCACCAGCCTGTCCCCCACTTCAATCAGGTTTACATTGGTGATATGGTTTGCCCCGGCAATACTGTGGACGGTTGTGTTGTACAAGCGCGAGATAATCCAGAGGGTTTCACCGGGCCGTACCACATGTACCCTCTGTACCGGCTCAACCGGCTCATTCCCCGGTATGGTCAGGCGCCAGCCAACCTCTATATAGTTCTGGTTAGCGAGATTATTGGCCTGGACTATGGCACTGACAGTGGTGTTATAACGCTGGGAAATCAGCCACAGGGTATCCCCCGGCTGGACCAGGTAACCGGACGAAGCTGCAGCCAGCGCCGGTGCGAGCAGGATAACAAGAATAACAGTGAGCATAGTCATTCTCTTCACTTCCCAATCCCTCCCCGTAGGTAGTTATGTTAACCTTGCCACTATTATAGGCAAAAAACCAAAGCCCTGGCAAAACCTTAATTCCGGCCTTACCAGGACAAATGTTAAGCAAACTTAAAATATGTTAACCTTTCTTTACCTGTTCTCAGTTATTTGGCAACATGGAGATATTATCCACTTTGACTCCGGGCAAAGCGCCTGAGGATGTGGGCGCAGGGATGTGTCAGGCAGGCGTGTCAGGGGGACGGGGGAGGTGACACAGGCAGGCGACATTTTTCCGGAGGGAAGGGTGCCAGGCAGGAATCCGGGGCATTGCCAAAGAATTAGTAAAAGCTATTTTTTAAACGGAGGCAAAACAGATGCTTAAGCTGCCAGACTATATCGGCCCCATGGCATTTGGCATAAAAATGGGTGTGGTGGTGCCGGGGACCGACCTGCAGGAAATGATAGTATCCGCCCTGGGCAAAGTGGCCGGAGACGGCCTGCTTGACGATAATGATGTAATCTGTGTCACCGAATCGGTGGTGGCACGCGCGCAGAACAATTATGTGTCGGTAGATGACATAGCTTTGGAACTGCGGCACAAACTCAGCCTTAACAAAGACAGCAAAGTGGGCGTGGTCTTTCCCATCACCAGCCGCAACCGCTTCTCGTTAATCCTGGAGGGCATCGCCCGCGCCGTGCCCGCGGGGGAAGTTGTGGTCCAGATGTCCTTCCCCTGTGACGAAGTGGGTAACCAGATAATACCCCTGGAAGTCATGGATGAACTTGATCTTTCAAAAGGTATAATTCGCGCCGAGGACCTTAACGGCTTTGCCTGCCTTCACCCCATTACCCGGGTTAATTACCTGGAAATGTACCGCGAAATCATAGAGTCACAGGGAGCCAGGGCCAGCATATTCCTAAGCAACGATCCAAGAAAGATTATGGATTTTGCTCCCGACGGCGTTATAGCCGCGGATATTCACAGCCGCTGGAGGACCCACAGCATTCTCAGCAGGGAGACAAATAACTGCATTACATTACAGGATCTCTGCCGCCAGGGAGAAAGCTGGAGCGAGTGGGGGTTGCTTGGCAGCAACATGTCAGCCAACAAACGGCTGAAACTGGCGCCGCGGGAAGCCTCCTCATTCGCCCGCCAGCTGCAGGAGGCAGTTCTTTTGGCTACCGGCCGCACCGTGGAAGTGCTGGTCTACGGCGACGGCGCCTATAAAGACCCCAGCACCGGCATCTATGAGCTGGCAGACCCCATGCCCGTTTTTGGCATGACCGACGGCTTTGCCTACCGTTTCCGCGAAGGCATCAAGTACAAATATGTCGCCGATATCTGTCACTTTGAGGGGAAGACGCCAGAGGAAACAGAGCGGTACCTGGCGGAAAAAAGCCGGGAATCCTTTGGCTTCGATAACATTTTGACCGGGGGAACCACGCCAAGGCGGGTTGAAGACGTCATCGCCAGCCTGGCTGACCTGGTCAGCGGTTCAGCCGATGCCGGCACTCCGGTAATCGTGGTTAAGGGCATACTGGGCTGAAAAAGCGGAATAGGGGCGGTGATTGACTTTTTCGTCTCCTTCTTTGGCTAATGGTTCCCAATACCAGGTGCATAGCGGACTTTCACCGTTAAGATATCGACCATGCCGTCACGCCACCAAATTAGAGACGCCCGCGCTTGCTTTGGCGCGGGCGTCTCTGTGTTTTTGCTAATTGCGTTATTCTGATTTGCCCTGGAACAGTTTGTCCTTGCGCCCTTCGTAAGGAGCCTCGATAAGCATGGGCTTCAGGTAAGCGGCTGTTTTCTTTACTCCGTCGGCCCGGCTCATGGTCACGTCTTCGTGTTCGTAACTCAGCACATAATTGTAACCGATCATGGAAAGCTCGGTAATAACCTTTTTCCAGTCAACACTGCCCCAGCCGGGGATCCGGAAGCGGAAAGCCCGGTCCAGGCGCTGCCAGTCGCCCTGCATCAGGATGCCGCCGCTTTGGATATTATGTTCCACGATTTCACCGTCTTTGGCGTGGACGTGGAAGATCCTGTCCTTCAGCC
Organism: Dethiobacter sp.; assembly: GCA_020725465.1. Taxonomy (GTDB): domain Bacteria; phylum Bacillota; class Dethiobacteria; order Dethiobacterales; family Dethiobacteraceae; genus DYEY01. The sequence goes on along the minus strand of DYEY01000074.1, from coordinate 39,564 downwards.
GGTTAATGAAATTCTCCACCTTCAGGCCCAGGTAGATAATGTTGGCCGGGTCCAGGTTAAAGCCAAGGCAGGGGTGCCCGTCCACCAGCCGGATCGCCCGCTCCGCGGTGTGGATATCATAAATAAAGTTATTGGGGTGGGGTTCCACGGCGAATTTAACTCCGTATTCCTTAAACCTGTCCAGGATAGGGACAAACTTTTCCACAAATTCTTTTTCCATTTCCGACCAGCCCTGGGCATAGGGAAACGGAAAATACCTGCCGAAATTCTCAATCCCGGTAAAACCGTTAACAACAGGTACTTCAAGCGCGTTAGCCGCCTGTGCGGTCCTAAGGAGGCTCTCCGTGCCGAACTTAATCTTCTCCTCCTTGGTACCTTTGTAAATGGTGTCGGTATCAACCCCGTAAGGACCCATTATTAAGAGCGAGTCGGCGTGATTACTGAGAGCGGAAATGAAAAGCCCCATATTTTCAACCATAGCTCTCAGCTTCGCGGCATTGTTACCCCGGATTACTTCCCTGACATCAAACTGGCCGTTTCCTTCGTAAGCGGGAATCTCCAGAGCTTCGTAGCCGTTTTCCGCCGCCAGGCGCGCCACTTCCTCCAGCGGCTTTTCGGTAAAGTTGGCCGTAAAGAAACCAAGTTTCATTGTTTTGACCATTCCTTTCTGCTGCTCTTCAAGGCACAAAAGGATATGAAACCGATTGTGCCACCCGCAGCCCGTAGAAATTTGTTAAAATAGCCTGAGGAAGCAGGTACACTTCGCTCCCACACGGATAACCCGGAACCCTGAAAACTGAAACAGCTGCATATTTATATGTTAGTCCGTTTTTGTTTGTTTGTCAACTTATGTCCCTCATTTTTGTTTATAATTTTGTTTGCTTCTTTTTGTTTTTGTTGTTTAATAGTTGATGACAATAACAGAGCGTGCTATACTATTATTAATTTAAAGAGGGAGGGAAACCAATGGACCCGAGAAAAGTTCTTCTTTCACCCATTAAAATAGGTAACCGCACCTGCCCCAACCGCTTTTTTATGCAGGCTATGGAATGCAACGATGCCGATACCGAAGGCAATCCCACAGACCTGACTTACCAACGCTATGAAAACCTGTTCCGCGGCCAAAGTGGCATGGTGTCGCTGGAGGCCATCACCATTACAGACAAGAGCAGGTCCCGCAAAAACCAGCTTACCATCATGCCGCGGAACATCAAGCCCTTAACCAACTTTGTGCAAAAGATGAAAGAAATAAACCCTGAGACTGTATTTATTTTCCAGCTCACCCACTCGGGGGAACTGAGCAAGTCCGATTTTTCACGCAAGGTCTGCATTAAACCGCTGCCCGGTTACGGCGGGGACGTTTTAAGCGAAGAGGAGCTGGACCGGATTATGGAGGAATTCGTACTGTCGGCCAAAATCGCTTATGAAGCCGGCGCCGACGGGATTGACCTCAAACTCTGTCACGGCTACCTCGGTTCCCAGATCCTGCGCCCCTATAACGACCGCCCCTGGAAATACGGCGGTTCCTGGGAAAACCGCCGGCAATTCGCCTTCGACCTGTTTGAAAGGATAAAAAGAGAAGTAAACGACAGTAACTTCCTGATCGGCGCCAAGATTTCCGCCTGGGAAGGTTTCCCCGGAGGTTTTGGAACAGCCGGCAGCGATTCTCCCGTTATCGACCTCACCGAACCCATCGACCTGATTAAAGGGCTGGAAGAGCGGGGGGCGTCTTTCTTCATCCAGTCAGCCGGCAGTCCCTCCATCACCATCAGCCTGACCCAGGTGGATAAAAGGGCTCCCTATTTCGCTTACCTGCACCCAACATTCTCCAAGGCTTTCCGGGATAACCTAAAGCCGGAGACGGTGGTTATCGGCTCCAACTACTCGGTATACAGGGACGGCAAAAACGGCCTGTTCGCCGTTGAAGACAGTTCCCTGCTTACCGTAGCTGCCAAAAACATTCTAAACGGTGTAACCGACATGATTGGCCTCGGCCGCCAGTCACTGGCCGATCCCCTGCTGCCGCTGAAGCTCAGTGAAGGCCGGGAAGAAGAAATTAATTACTGCACGCTCTGTGATAACTGCCTTGAGCTCCTCATCCAGCAGAGTCAGATCGGCTGCAGCACTTACAATAAGTACTATACTGAAGTGTTGGTCAACACCCGCCAAGAAAAAGGCAAGCTGAAAGTTTCCCACACTTAACAGCCTATGATTATTACAGTGACCATTAACCCGGCCATGGACAAAGTACTGGTCCTGGACAGATTCACACCGAATGAAACCAACCGGATCAAAAGGCATTTCTCCTGTGTGGGCGGGAAAGGCACCCACGTTTCCATAAACCTCAGCCTGCTGGGAATCCGGAGTATCGCCCTGGGTATTGTGATGGGGGAAGTGGGACGGGAAATTCTGGACTTTCTTTCCTCCCGGAATATTGATATACAATTCGTCCATCTCCCGGAGGGCAGTTCCCGGACCAACTATGTGCTGCTGGACTGCGACGGCAACAGTACTTTGCTGGCCGAAAAAGGTCCGGAGCTGCCTGACGCCGCCACGGAAGCCCTGGTACGACGTTACTGGGAGCTGGTAAGCGAAAATGATTTTGTTGTCATATCCGGCGATACTCCGGGTGAAAAAGGCAGGTTGCTGCAGGATGCCCTGTTTGATATCGCCAGGCAGAAAAAAGCCAGGGTCTGCCTTGATACCAGCGGAGAGAGCCTGACCCGGGGAGTGCGTAAAGGACCTTTTCTGGTAAAGCCCAACCTGGCGGAACTGGAATTTTTACTGGGCGGCAAACCTTCTTCAGAAACAGAGATTCTCACCGCTATTACCGGCCTGGCGGAACTTGGCACCCAGAATGTCATCGTGTCACTGGGCAGCGGGGGAAGCCTGGCTTTGGCCGGGGGGCGTTACTTCCGGGTTATTGCGCCCAAAGTCAGAACAAAGAATACCGTGGGTTGCGGTGACGCCCTTCTGGCGGGAATTTTGGCCGGTTTTACCCAGGGCCTTGACGTTGAAACAAACCTGAAACAGGCAACCGCCATAGCCGCCGCCGCCGCTATGACCGAACTGACAGCCGGCTTCAACGCAGACACGGTACAACAGTTGCTAAATGAGGTTCTGGTTGAGCCTCTTACCCTCTGAAAATTTTCTTAAAGGAGGCCTGTGATTGTCAGTGAGCAATTTTCATGAGGAACGCTGTAAGCTGGCCGCCACCATGAAGCTTCTTTTTGACCGAAAGCTTACCAATGCCGCCGGTGGCAATGCCGCAGTACGGGTAGCCGATAATCGGATCTTGGTAACACCGTCACTGATGTCGGAGTATAAACACTGCAATATCGGCCCGGAAAACATCCTGCTCTGTGATTATGACCTCAACATAACAGACGGTGAAGGTGTCCTGTCCCGGGAATGCCGCATGCATGCCCTGCTCCTGAGAAACATCCCGGAAATCGGTGCTGTTATCCATGCCCACCCGGAATACACCATGGTCTTTGCCGCCGCCTGTAAGCCCGTCCCTTCTGTAACCGAAGCCACACAAAAAATGGGAGACTGCGGGCTGGTAAAGCAGGCAGAGGCATATTCCGCCGACCTGGCGGAGCACGTGTATGACTTTTTTAAGCACAAGCGGGACCTGCTTAAACAAACCGGCCTGTGCGCCATTTTGCCCCGGCATGGGACGGTGGCGGTGGGGAAAAACCTGGAGCAGGCTTTCAGCGTAGTGGAAAGAGTGGAGTGTGACGCCAGGTGCAATATCTTCAGCAAGCTTATATAATATAACAATTACACTGCGGGGAATTAACCATGCTGGCCTTTGAAAGAAAGAGCAGGGTAATCCAGTATCTTGAACAAAACGGCAAAGCCGGGGTTACCGAACTGGCAACCCTTTTAAACGTGGTGCCCGAAACAATCCGCCGGGACCTGCGGGAGCTGGAAAAACAGGGTGTGCTCACACGGACCCACGGCGGCGCGTTACTGAAAAATAAAAAAGAAGCCGATTTCCCATACGAAATCAGGGCCATGAAAAACAGCCTGGAAAAAGACCGGATCTGCCGCCGGGCCGCCCGCTTCATCGAAGACGGTGATTTGATTTTCATAGACAGCAGCTCAACCCTGCTGCACCTGCTTAAATATATTGATAGAAACAGCCGGCTCACCATTCTGACCAATTCGCTGGAAATCATCCACACTTATGCCAATCACAGCAATGAAAACATTACCATGATCTGTACCGGCGGTGTATTCAACAAGTACAATATGTCTCTGTCCGGCGCCATCGCCAGCCAGTATGCCGCCAACTTCTTCCCCAATAAAGCGTTTGTATCCTGCCACGGCATTTCACCGGAATACGGATTCACCGACGGCAACCTGCACGAACTGGGTTTCAAGCGGGACATTATCAACAAAACCGGCAAAGCCTTTTTCCTGGTGGACCACACCAAGTTCGGCAAGCTGGGTCCCATCCACCTCGGCGATTTTAACATCTGCGATGTGATAATCACCGATCAGGCCCCCCCGGAAGATTTCCGGCTGCAGATGATGCAGTCAAACCCTAACCTTGAGCTGATTATTGCCAAACAGGAGGCTGCCGGTGAAACCAGTCCTGAGTGTACTTGCCTGTGATGTGGGCGCCGGCAGCGGCCGGCTGTTGCAGGTGGCATATAACGGGGACAACCTTGCCCTGGCAGAGATAATACGCTTTGACAACGGCGCCGTCAGGGCCGGTGACAGCCTGTACTGGGATGTGCTTGGCATTTACCGGAACCTGCTGGCGGGCCTGGCCAAAGCCTCCGCCTGCGGCATCAAGCCTTCTTCCCTGGGCATAGATGCCTGGGGCAATGATTTTGTGCTTCTGGACAAGCAGGGTTACCTGCTGGAAAACCCTTATTCTTACCGCGATTCACGTACCGTAGGCATGCCGGCCTATGTCAGCGGCCTGATATCTCCCTTTGACCTGTATACAAGAAACGGGATCCAGCAGGTGCGTATGAACACCCTGTACCAGCTGGTATCCCTCACCCGACACCGCCCCTATATTTTCGACACAGCAGGCCTCTTTCTTTTTATACCCGACTTCCTGGTCTACCTGTTAACCGGTGGCGCGGCCTGCGAATACACCTTAGCCACCATCTCCCAGCTTTACAGTTATAGCCGGGAAGACTGGGACTTTGAACTGATGAGCCTGCTTGGTATTCCCTCCCGCCTGTTTCCCGCCATTGTCCGGCCCGGCGCCGGGCGCGGCGCCATCCTCCCCTCCGTCTGCAGCGACCTGAATATCAGCGCCATCCCTCTGCTGACCGTCTGTGCCCATGATACCGCCTCCGCTGTGGCCGCCGTCCCCGCAGTCGAAGAACCCTTTATTTATATCAGCAGTGGCACCTGGTCCATTGTCGGCGCAGAAACCGCCGCACCACTCATCAACCGTGAGACTTTTACCTGCAACTTCTCCAACGAAGGCGGTGCCGGCGGCAGAAACCGTCTTAACAAAAACGTCATGGGCCTGTGGCTACTGCAGGAATTACAACGCCACTTCGCAGCGCTGGGCAGAAAATACTCATTCGACCAGATGTGCGCCCTGGCGGATGGCACAAAGCCCTTCGGCCCGGTTATCGACCCGGACCATCCCTCCTTCTATGAACCTTCCCCCATGGCAGAAACAATCCGCAACTACTGTCACCGCACCAGACAGGAGGTACCGGATACAGACGCGGGAATAATACGGTGCGCGCTGGAAAGCCTGGCCCTGAAATACCGCTATGTAATCCAGGCCATGGAAGATATTACCAAACGCTCTTACAGCAGTATCCACATCGTAGGCGGCGGCTCAAACAACCGCCTGCTCAACCAGCTCACAGCCAACTACTGCAAGCGCCCTGTCCTTGCCGGCCCCGCCGAAGCAACCGCCCTCGGCAACGCCCTGACCCAGCTGATCACCCTCGGGGAACTCTCCGGCCTGGCCCAAGCAAGGCAGCTGGTATGGCAATCCTTCCCGCCGGCAGAGTACCGGCCAAAGCCCGGTACCGGCTGGGACGAACATTACCGGTATTTTTTAACCGCAACCAGGCCGGCCGGACACCAGCATTAAAGCCAAAAAGGGGACAGGTATTTTTGCCCCCCGGCCAAGTCCGGCCCATCGCATAGGCATTTATACCCACTGAATAAGGATGTCGGCTATTTCCTGAATCGGGGCAATAACATCCGCCGCATTCCGCTCGATAACCGCTTTTGGCATGCTGAAAATTACCGAAGTGGTTTCATCCTGTACCACTGTTTTCCCACCGCATTTTTTCAGGGCAGCCATGGCGTCTGCCCCGTCTTTGCCCATCCCTGTCAGGATAACTCCGATGATTTTGCCGCCGTACACTTTTATGGCTGATGCCAGCATCACATTTACTGAAGGCCTTACGTGTTCAACCGGCGGATTCTGATTTAAATCAATCCTGGCATCGTTGTTTATCTCCATGTGAAAACCGCCGGGAGCAATATAGGCGGTTCCTTTCTGCAGCTTTTCCCCATGCTTTGCCTCTTTGACCTTGATTTTACACAGGCTGTCCAGCCTGTCAGCAAAAGCCCCTGTAAACCCGGCCGGCATATGTTGCGTGACGATAACAGGAACAGGAAAGTCGGCGGGAAGGGCGGTTAAGACCTTTTCCAGGGCACCGGGCCCGCCGGTGGAAGCGCCTATTGCCACCAGCGCGCACTGGAATTTTGGGTGAACGGCTGCCTGGCTGTCATTTCCTGGCTGCTGCGGCTTTTTGGACTGAGAAGAAAAAGTTGCCCGGGCAGCCATTCTTATTTTCCTTTTCAGATCTTCCCCGACGCTTGTCATCTCCTTGCCAGGCGCCGGTTTGGCTACAAAATCAACGGCCCCCAGGGCGAGGGCATCAATGGTCGCCCTGCTGCCATGGTGCGTGTGGCTGCTCAGCATCACCACGGGGATAGGCTTGCCTGACATTATTTCTTTTAAAACTTCAAGGCCGTTCAATACGGGCATTTCCAGATCAAGGGTAATTACATCCGGTTTCAGCTTCTCCAGCTTGGACAAAGCGTCCCGCCCGTCCCTGGCGGTGGCTATAACATGCAAATCCTCGCTTTCCGACAGTATATCACTGATAACCCGGCGCATAAAGGCTGAATCATCCACAACCATAACTCTGATCCGGCTCATGGCATCCTCCCGCCTGCGAATGTTGTATCAGTATCAGCCAAGCATCTGTTATCAGGCATTTTGGCAACAGTCCGATTATACACGACGTTTTTTTAACTACATCTCTGCGGCGTTGTGTCCCACCTGAGTACCATTGCCTTCTGCTTTACACCGGTCAAACCCGCTCCAGCGACTACAATCTCTGGCCTGAGCGGGGCCGCCCCAAGCGGCCCCGCTCAGGCTTGCTAGGCGTACCTGAACTTCCCCAGTGCGGAGAACAGTTCTCCCGCCGCAGCGCGCAGTTCCTCCACAGTAGCGTTTATTTCCTGCATGGCCGCCGACTGCTCTTCAGTGGAGGCCGCCACTTCCTCACTGCCAGCGCTAAGCTCCTGGGCCGCCGCCGATATTTCCTGGATACGACCGGCTATCTGTTCCACGCTCTTCACAATGTCCTGGAATATCTTGCCGCTGCCATAAACCACCTCTGAACCGGAGCGGACCTCTTCCACCGCCGCCGACATGCTCTCCATGGTCTGCCTGGTTTCTTGCTGGGTAGCCTCGATCAGGGTGGAAATGTCCTCGGCTGCTTTGGCTGTCTGTTCCGCCAACTTGCGCACTTCTTCCGCCACCACCGCAAAGCCTCGTCCGTGTTCTCCGGCCCTTGCCGCCTCGATGGCGGCGTTCAGGGCCAGCAGGTTGGTCTGCCCGGCCACAGTGGTAATGATGTTTACAATGTTGCCTATTTCTTCGGACCTTTTGCCCAGGTTCTGGATAGAAGTCCGCAGCCCCTCCACAATCTTGTTGATTTCTTTCATTTGTGCGGTCACGTCCATTATTGTTTTTTCGCCTTCTCTGGCCCGGGACGAAACCTCGGTGGAAATCCTGGCCATCTCCTGGGCATTTCCGCTCAGTTGTTGTGTATTGCTGGCAAACTCACCGGCGCTGGCGGCAACCTGGTCAATGGAGCTGGTGGTGGATTCCACCGAACTCCCCAGGCCGTCGGCCGCCTGGGTTACCCCCGTGGCTGTCTCCACCGCTTTTTTCATCAATTCCCTCAGGGTTTCGTTCATATTGTTAAAAGCGGCGGCCAGTTGGCCGATTTCATCTTTACGTTTATCCAAAGCCACCTGCACCGTGAAGTCCCCCGAAGCTACCTTTTTGGCCACCCTGGTAACACTTTCCACGGGACGGGCGATTGTCAGGGCGATAAAATAACCGCAGGCGGCAATGGCAAGCGCCGCTAAAATTCCCACCAGGAACATGTAATTTCTCATCACACCCAGGCCAGCCAGCGCCTCTGCAGCATCGATTTCCACAACCAGCCCCACGGGCCTTTTGCCAAACATCACCACTTGCAAAGCTCCCAGCACTTCATTGCCAGAATAGCTCTTATACCTTTCCACCTGCTCGTAATTAAGGGCGCCGCGGCTGATGGCGGGAGCCAAAAGTTCCACCGCCCTGGTCCTGATACTTTCTTTCAGGGCGGCGTCGTTCCTGTATTGGCCAAGGCGGGTGTTGGTAAGAAGCAGCCCGTCCGCGTCTGTTAAATAGGCGTCGGCGCTTTGGCCAAGCCGGTCCAGCCCTTCATGAACTATCCTGGCAAGAAGGCTGTCGCCAAAAACAATGTTTAGAGTACCGATAATATCCCCCGAGGTCCCCCTGCTTAGTACCGGAGCTGACACCACCATGGCGTTGGCATTGATAACGCCGGAATAGAACAAATCTGACCAGTTGGCATTACCGCGCAGTGATGCCTGGATGTAGTCGCGGCCGGACAAATCTGCTCCGATTACGCTTGCTTCCGTGCTGTAAACCACCGTCCCGGTTGGGTTGGTCAAAAATACGAAGCCATACCCGTATTCCTTTACGGCCACAGGGAGCAAATCGGCCAGCATGTTCACCCTTTCCAGCCAGCGGGGGTGGGCGGTATCCCAGCCAACATCCCTCAGAATCACCATGCTGTTGTAAACATCACGGGTGGTGGACAGCACTTTGACGTCCGACTGCCGCTCTTTGAAAAAAGCTTCCAGGCTATGCCCTGTCACCGCAGCGAACATCCGCATGGAATCGTAAGCCATTTCCTGAGAATTGCGTGAGGAACTGTAAAAGCTGAGAAAACTGATAACAACCACGGGAATAAGTCCAACCAACAGGAATAAAGCGATCAGCTTAACTTTCAGGCTCGTTTTTTTAAACAACGGCATCTCCCCCCATCATTCACTATATATTTTTATCGACTGTAAGCAAAAAAACTTAACATCCGTTGCTGCTGCAATCTTTTCGCCACCTCTGCCTGGCACCCCAAAAAACAAGAAAGGCCTGAGGGAAGCCTGGAACAAAGATTTACAAGGCCGGCATAGCATTGCATTCTCCCAACAGTAAAGGGACAAATTATACCTAAAACCAGGAAAGGTGCGAACAACAGTGGAAAAAAAGAGCGGGGACCGGCTGCTGATTGCCGCCCTGGCCGGTTCTGTGGCCGCAGTGGCCGCTAATCTGTTTTTGTACTTGCTAAACCTGTTTCTGCCCGGAGAAACAGTTAACATGCCTCAGCTGACGCTGGAAATATTTCTTAACACAGGGGCGTATACGGTTCTGCAACGCGTCCTTGGCTTTTTATGGAGCCTGGTCATCGGCGGTGTCTACACATTTATCTATATATTGGTACTGGATTGGACAGGCTGGAGACAACTCTGGCTGAAAGCTGTCATTGTGGTCAGCGCCACCTGGATTTTCATGGCCGGACTGATGATGAATACATTAAGCCTGGCTACCAAAACAAGGGATAATCCGCCGGCAATAGCAGCCTTTTATGTGGCTCATCTCTTCTTCGCCACAGTCACCGCCTTTCTGGTTGATAAAACAACGCAACAAGACAGCTCTGACTAAACTCAAGCCAATTCCTGTCTCTACGGAAAGAGTTCCATCGCTCTTAATTTGACAATAAAAATACCCTCCCTGCTTTAATAAAACTTAGCAAGAAGGGAATTCCTATTTCTTCCTTGATTTGATGTTTGCTCAGGGAACCCGGATTCCGCTCACAAAGCGGAAAACCAACTTCCTTATTTGGCGGGAGTAGGTGGGAATCGAACCCACCACGGACGGGTCGCGCCCGCCACCGGATTTGAAGTCCGGGGCCCTCACCAGACAGACATCTACTCCCACATATATTTATACCGGAAATATCCCCTGAAATCAATAAGCAAAACCACCCATCCAAAACTGATAACCGGCGTTAAGTCAAGTTTTTTGGCAAATGTGGATTAATCTGGTTTAAGCCAATTTATTTGTGCGTGGTATTCCTGAATTGATTTAACGTGTATCTGTTTATGTTTCAGCCTTTCCATCGCCGTAACCGTTGCCAGTGCGCCGGTGACGGTGGTTGTAAAGGGTATCCTGTACTGCAGGGCGCTTCTCCTGATGAGCAGTGAGTCCTGCTGTGCCCGGGTTCCGGTCACGGTGTTGATTATGAAATCCACTTCCCTGTTTTTAATCATATCCACCACATGGGGCCTGCCTTCGCCCACTTTGTGGACCTTATCTGCATTAATGCCGTGCTTCTCCAGGTACCTGGCGGTTCCTCCGGTAGCCACAATTTTCATGCCCAGTGCCTGCAGCCGGGCAGCGATGGAAACGCATGATTTCTTGTCTTTATCTTTCACGCTGATAAATACCCTACCGGCAGTGGGAATCATATTATCAGCCGCTATCTGTGATTTGGCATAAGCCAGGCCAAAATCATGGTCAATGCCCATCACCTCACCGGTGGACTTCATTTCCGGCCCGAGTATGACATCAACGCCCGGAAACCTGTTAAAAGGGAACACAGCCTCCTTTACCGCCACATGCGGGATTTCTGTTTCACCGGTCAGGCCCAGGCCAGCGAGGCTGCAGCCGGTTATGGCCCGGGTGGCCAGCCGGGCAAAAGGAATTCCCGTGGCTTTGCTGACGAAGGGAATAGTCCTTGAGGCGCGGGGGTTCACCTCCAGGACAAAAACATCACCGTCTTTTACCGCGTACTGAACATTCATCAGGCCGCGGACACCCAGCTCTTTGGCCAGCTCCTTCGTCTGCTTCCTGATTTTTTCAATGGTACCGGGGCTGATGGAGTACGGTGGCAGTGAGCAGGCGGAATCGCCGGAATGAATGCCGGCCTCTTCAATATGTTCCATAATGCCGGCGATTACAGTGTCTTTTCCGTCAGATACCGCATCCACGTCCACCTCGACGGCGTCTTCCAGGTATTTTTCAATCAGCACCGGGTGTTCCGGGGAAACGTCGAGTGCCTGCTTAAAATAGTTTTTCAGGTTGATGTCGCTGTAGATGATTTCCATGGCCCTTCCACCCAGCACATAAGAAGGGCGGACGATGACCGGATAACTTAGCCTTTGCACCATGTCCATCGCTTCCTGCACCGAAGCGGCCGTAACGCTGGCCGGCTGCTTCAGGTTAAGTTTATGCAGCATTTCCTTAAAGCGTTTCCTGTCTTCGGCACGGTCAACAGCGTCAGGGGTGGTGCCCAATATCTTAACCCCTGCCTGCCACAGCGGCACGGCCAGCTTCAGCGGTGTCTGGCCACCGAACTGTAAGATAACACCATCCGGCTTCTCCAGCTCAATAATATTAAGTACATCCTCTACGGTCAGAGGCTCGAAGTAAAGCCGGTCCGCCGTGTCAAAATCGGTACTGACCGTTTCGGGATTGCAGTTAACCATTATGGTTTCATACCCCAGCTCCCGGCAGGCCAGGACGGCGTGGACACAGCAGTAGTCAAACTCAATGCCCTGCCCGATCCTGTTTGGCCCGGAGCCCAGGATAACAATTTTTTTGCGCCCACCCGGCAACGCTTCGCAACCGGCGGATTCCCGCGAGGCGGCGGGTTGATACGGCCTTTCGTAAGTGGAATAGAAATACGGCGTGTAGGCCTTAAATTCGGCGGCACAGGTGTCCACCATTTTGTAAACCGGCAGAATTTTGAGCTCCCTGCGGCGGTTGCGGACGGTGCCTTCACCAGCACCCAGAAGGTCACCTATTCTTTTGTCTGACAAACCGTATTCCTTCGCCTTGCGTAAAAGCTCCACCGGCAACGACGCCAGGCCGCCCGCGGTGGCAAAGCCGCCGATTTCATCTTCCAGCTCCACAATTTGCCTGATATTGTAAAGAAACCACGGGTCGATCCGCGACAACTCATGAATCTCAGCGATATCAAATCCGCGCCTGAACGCTGCAGCAATGAAGAATAACCTTTCACTGTTTGGTGTCGACAGCTTTAAACGAAGCTCATTAATACCGGCTTCCCTGCCCTCCAGTCCGGACCGGTCCAGCTCCAGGCTCCTGACAGCTTTGTTCAGCGCTTCTTTAAAAGTTCTGCCGATGGCCATGACCTCCCCCACCGATTTCATCTGTGTTGTCAGTGTGCCATCCGCTTCAGGAAATTTTTCAAAAGCAAACCGGGGACACTTGACCACCACATAGTCGATGGCCGGTTCAAAGCAGGCCGGTGTTTCCCTGGTGATATCGTTGGGTATTTCGTCCAGCGTCAGTCCCACAGCCAACTTGGCGGCAATCCTGGCGATAGGGAAGCCGGTGGCTTTGGAAGCCAGCGCCGAGCTTCGCGAAACCCTCGGGTTCATTTCAATCACCACCATGCGCCCGTCCCGCGGGTTGACAGCAAACTGTATATTGGAGCCACCGGTAGCCACGCCGATTTCCCGGATGATGGCAATTGAGGCGTCCCTCATCCGCTGGTACTCCTTGTCGGTGAGTGTCTGGGCGGGAGCCACGGTAATGCTGTCTCCGGTGTGAACTCCCATAGGGTCAAGGTTTTCGATGGAGCAAATGATTACCACGTTGTCTTTCCGGTCACGCATGACCTCCAGCTCGTATTCTTTCCAGCCCAGGACCGACTCTTCCACCAGTACCTGCCCTGCCGGGCTGAGTTCCAGGCCCCTTTCAAGAATTTCCTTAAACTCTTCTATATTGTAGGCAATGCCCCCTCCGGTTCCACCCAGGGTGAAGGCGGGGCGCAGGATAGAGGGAAAACCGATTTCCCCGGTGATTGCCAGGCCTTCATTAAGTGAGCTGACAGCAAAGCTGCGTGGCACTTCCAGCCCCACCCTCTTTACCGCTTCCTTAAACAGACTCCGGTCCTCGGCTTTTTTTATGGCGTCTATGCCGGCACCAATCAGCTCCACGTTATATTTGGCCAGGATACCTTTTTCCGCCAGCTCCACCGCCAGGTTCAAAGCTGTCTGACCGCCGATGGTGGGGAGAACAGCATCCGGTTTTTCCCTGGCGATTATCTGCTCCAGAGTATCGGCTTTTAAGGGCTCGATATAAACCGCGTCCGCCATTTCCGGGTCCGTCATAATGGTGGCCGGGTTGGAATTAACCAGGACAATTTTATACCCTTCTTCCCTTAAGGCTTTGCAGGCCTGAGTGCCCGAATAGTCAAATTCACAGGCCTGGCCGATAATAATGGGGCCTGAACCAATCACCAGTATTTTCCTGATATCCGTCCGCGCTGGCATTACTGCCCACCCCCTATCAGCGTCCTGAATTTTTCAAACAGATACACAGCGTCATTGGGTCCTGGCCCGGCTTCCGGATGGTACTGTACCGACATAACCGGCAGTTCCGCATGAACCATGCCTTCCTCAGTCCCGTCATACAGGTTTTTGCGAGTCAGCCGTACCTGTCCTTTAAGGCTCGCAATATCTACACAGTAGTTATGGTTCTGCGCGGTAATCTCCACCCGGCCCGTTTCCAGGTCCATAACCGGGTGGTTTCCACCATGGTGGCCGAATTTCAGTTTATATGTCCGGCCTCCCATGGCCAGGCCGAGGATCTGGTGGCCTAGGCAAATGCCAAGTATTGGTTTTTTACCCAACATCTTCTTTGTGTTGGCAATGGCATAAACTGCCTTTTCCGGGTCTCCCGGCCCGTTGGAAAGGAGCACACCGTCAAAATTACCCTCCAGTATTTCCTCAGCCGGAGTCGCCGCCGGTACCACAGTAACCTTAAAGCCGGCGTCTACCAGGCTTCTCAGGATACTAAGCTTCACCCCAAAGTCATAAACCGCCACACTTAGCGGCTTATCCACTGCTTCTGGCGGCCTGCGCCAGGGCCGGCAGCCTTCACTCCAGGAAAAAGGCCGGTTGGTGGACACTTCCGTCACAAGATCCAGTGCTGATATCCCCGGATGTGAGCGCACCTTATACAGCAGGCTCCTAACGTCGAAATCCCTGGTAGAGATAATCCCCATCTGAGAACCGTAACTGCGCAGTTGCCCGGTAAGCGCCCTGGTATCCACCCCTTCAATGGCAATTATGCCGTGCTCTTTCAGGTAGGCACCCAGCTTACCGGCGAAGGCGGTACGGGACCGCCAGTTGCTGGGAAAGTCAAGGTATTCTTTAACAATAAAACCCTCCACCTGTGGCCCGCTTGCTGATTCAGAGTCTTCATCGTTTACTCCGTAATTACCAATCTGGGGAAAAGTCATTGTGACAATCTGACCTTTATAGGAAGGATCGGTCAGGATTTCCTGGTAACCGGTCATAGCAGTGTTAAAGACAACTTCACCTATGGTTTCCCCTTCTGACCCAAAGCTTGACCCTTCAAATACGGTTCCGTCAGCCAGGACCAGCAGCGCCTTGTTCATCCGCTCAACCTCCCTTTCCTTTTATTCTGGGCATAAAAAGCGGCGGCCCCGGGAACCTGCCTGCCAGTGTTGACAAAAGCACTTTAAAGTAAGGCACCCCTTTTTAGCCGCACAGGACTAAGACAGAGGTGCCTGTTGCTTGCAACAATATGCCCCGTTGTATTAAAATTATAAAGCTGTTTAATAGCACTGTCAACGAAATTAATTTTCGTTATATGAAATTACAAAAAGGGAGCGGTAATCTTTGACAATTGTATTCACATAATATACAATAGAGTTAAACTTAGTTAAACGGGGGCGGTTATGGTGACTGGCAGAACAACTAAAGTAATCGGTTTCTCCGTTCCTCCTGAGATTTATGAGGAGGTAATAAGCTATGCAAAAAGAGAAAAGATGACAAAAAGCGAACTTTTCAGGGAAATGGTCGCTGTTTACAGATTAAAAAAAGAAGAGGAAAAACGCAATAATCTGCTAAATCCCCAAGGAGTGCCAGGAAAAGAATTGCTGAAATTCTCCAGAGCAATTGATGATAAAAGCCTGGAACAAATAAAAGAAGCTATTGAAAATGGGTGTGGACAGGTTGATGTAAATGAGTGGTAGATACCTGCTTGATACGAATATAATAATTGGAATTTTCCAGGGAGACACCGTTATACAAAAACACCTTCATTGGGCCGGTGAAGTTCTTATACCATCAATAGCTTTGGGTGAATTATACTACGGTGCATTAAAATCAGAAAGGCACAATGAAAATATAAAAATTATCAGAGATTTCTCATCTGATTTCCCTGTAATGCCTTGTGACAGTATAACGGCGCTGTTTTACGGAGAAATAAAAAGAGAGCTAAAGAACAAAGGTAAGCTGATTCCTGAAAATGATGTATGGATTGCCGCAGTAGCAAAACAACATTCATTAATACTGGCTTCCAGGGATAAACATTTTAATGATATTTCCAACCTCAAGACAGAAAGCTGGACAGTCTGACCCACGCTTTACATTGCCTGCAAATCAGTTACATCAAAATAATACCCATTTGGGGCGCTGCCCCAAACCCCTTTAATTTCTTCAAAGATGGTTTTTGGCGGAAAACAGAATAGGACAGAAAAAATCCTCCAGACAAAAATCAGGTTATGGTTTTATAAGTATTACGCCGTATGATGCGGCGATAGTTATCAAACTTCCGGTGCAGTCCCCGCGGTAGCTGGGGAGACGTGTTAACCTCGAGGATCCAAGGCCTGTCATTAAGGTCAAGGGCAATATCCAACCCCAACTCTCTCAGATTAGGGTACCTTTTACTCAGAGCAGAGGCGGTTTTCTCACCCAACTCAATAAATAAGGCAATTATTTTTTGGATTTTAACATCATCATAACCTGCTGCCAGAAGTGTTTCAGTTACATCAACCAGGGTTCCCCCGGAGCTGTAATTGGTAACGGCATTACCCGGTGCCGCTAACTTGGCAATCATGGCGGTTACTTCCCATTTACTGTAAGGTTTCTGCACATTTACCCTTAAATCAAAAGGTAAATCATTGACACATTGCAGGTATATGCCCTGCTGGATGAGAAAGCGGTCTCCTGCAGCCACCCTGTCAATATAGGAAGCAGTTTCTTCAAATGTTTTGCCGGTCATTATCTCAGCTTTATAATGAACCCTATAATGCTCAGAATCTTCCGAAGCCACAGAGATTACCCTTTTGCCGCCCCTGCCATAATCGGGTTTAACATAAACGTAATTATAGACTCTTAGCATTTCTTTAAGCGTTTCCGCAGAAAAAACAACAGATTTCGGTACATAGCAGGCCAGTTCCGGGTCTGCAGTCAAAACGCTTATTTTCGCCATCTTACTGCGTACTATCTGATAAGGATGCATTTAAGCGGTATCTCCCCTGTACTCAATCCTGACCCAAAGCCTTTTCCCCTGTTAAGAGGTTAGTTTATCAAGCCAAAAAATGTTTGCTGCATCAGTATATGTCTTCCCCCGCCAAATGGTATACTGCAACCTACATAATTTCAGCTATAAAATATGAGTAATGATGCCGGCCTTTAATAAGCTTCCGTCTGATGCCAGGCGGCGCGCCGCCCTGCCTGCGCCCTTAACAGCATTTTCAGGCAAAGGCCTGTTTCCGCTATAAAGGCGATAAGCAGCGGCCTCTGGCTAAAACCTTTCAACGGGCTGTCAAGCACGAAATTAACACCGCAATAAACCGCTGACAGCTGCAGGAGGAACTGCATAAGAATATGGGTACCGCGACCCAAACGTTCCCTGACATTGTATAGAAGCCCGGAAGTCAGCGCCCACAGGCCTCCCACGGTAAAACCGGCGCCCAGGCTGTGGATGAAAACAAACCGGTCACAGGGAAAGGCCATCAGGATAAAACCGGCCTGGACCAAGCCTCCCAAAAACCTGACCAGAGGATGCCTGCCGGTTCGGAATTCAAGCAGCAGAGTCCGGGCGCGTCGCCAGAAAACGACGTTACACAACTGGGTGGCAGTAAACATAAAGGCAGCGGTATTATTGCGCAAACCGCTTTCAGTGACCAGTGCGCCCAGCCAGCTGAAGGGGTCCAGCAGCAGAGAAAAGGAGCCGGCGTAAAACCGGGTAATTATAATCAGCATGCAAATGTTGGTGGTCACCGCCGCGACAAATAATCTGGTCAGACTGTACAAATTATTCATCTGGTTCCCTCCAATATTTATTGTTTTTAATTCAACCTATTCAGAAAGGCGGACAATATTGCCCTCAGATTTTTGCTTGGCGGAAATGTAAAAACAGGGTTTATTTTTTTTGTGCAGAAGCATTCAGGACTACATGGAAATGGAAAGGGATGTGATGCGATGAAGGCAGCAGCCCTGAGCCTGGCGGGCTGCAGGTTTTCCTCTCCCGGAGAGTATCTGGCCTGCCTTAAAAAAAACCTGCAGGCGGAAAAAGGCAAAGTACAGCTGGTGGTACTGCCGGCCTGGCTGGCCCTGCTGGCAGCCTACCGGTGGGGGGAACTGGGAAACCCGGGAACCCTGGCAGAATCACTGTCAGCATTTTTGCTGCTTCCCGGCAGTTGGCACGAAGACTTCCGGCAGCTTCATGCCAGCCTGGCCGCTGATTTTTCCGTATACCTGGTGGCGGGAACGGATTTTTTACCCGGTGAACGGGGAATAAGCCACGTCGCCTGCCTGTTCTCCCCCCGGGGCGAGCTGGCAGGATACCAGGAACAGCTTTACCTTTCCCGGCAGGAGAGGCAATGGGGATTGATACGGGGCGACGATGCCCGGGTTTTCCCCACCGAACTGGGGAAGGTCGCCATGATGGTGGGGACTGATGCCTGGTACCCGGAAGTGGGGCGTATCTTGGCCCTGAAAGGCGCGGAAATCGTCTGCCACTGCGGAGCTATGGAAGCTGCCGGGGAAAACAGGTGGCGGCAGCTGGCCGGTATGTGGCAGCAGGTACAGCAAAACCAGTTCTTCTGCGTGGAAAGCCAGCTGGTGGGCCGCATTGCTGGTACCGAATTCAGTGCCGAATCACTGGTTCATGCACCATGTGAGATGACGGAGAATTATACGGGAATTTTAAGCAGGGGGGGAACGGACGGAAAGCCGGTTGCCGCGGTTTTGGCTAACGGGTTGCGCAAGCAGGTTATAGCAGGCTATCCTCTCATGGAACTGCTTAACCCCGCTGCTTACGGTGAACTCTACGGGGGGAGGCGTGAAAATGAATTTTAGGGAAAAATTGTTTTTAAAGCACCTGTACTGGCGGACCAGACCTTCCCTGGTAGAAAAATTCCTTAAAGGGCAAAAAATCCGGTCCGGCAAACCGTTCCGGATTGACCGGCGGCACGTCAGGGTGGGGGCAGCCCAGGTCAGGATAAAACTGGTAAAAAACCCGCTGGATTATGTGGAAGAAATGCACGGGTTTGTCAGGGAAGCCTCCGGACTGGGCGTGCAGCTACTTGTCTTCCCCGAATATAACTATAACCAGCTCTTTGGTCTTCTGCCCGGAATTGAGTCAATGAGCCTGGGCGATGACGGCGGAGGCACGGCTTTTAAGCACAAAATACTTGACCTTTTATTCTTCCTGGCCCCGCCTTTTGTACAGTTCGCCTATACCGTTTTTTCCCGCCTGGCCGGGGAATATGGCATTTATATCATGGCGGGCAGTTTTCCCACCGCCACAGGGGACCGTGTAACCAACCGGGCCGTCCTTTTTGCCCCTGACGGCACACTGCTCGGCAGCCAAGACAAGATACACCTGACCCTGCGGGAACACAAGGAAGGGCTTTCCGCCGGCCACAGGTTTGAGGTCTGTGAAACCGGACTGGGCCGGCTGGCCATGCCGGTTTGCATGGACGCCACCTATTTTGAAACTTTCCGCATACTGTCCGCCAAAGGGGCGGAAATCGTGATGCTGCCCATTGCCGACCCGCAGCGGTATAACTGCTGGCTGGCTTTGCGGGGGATCTGGCCCAGAGTTCAGGAGAGCCTGGTCTACGGCATAAAAGCGGCACTGGTCGGGGAGTTCCTGGGTGAGCCTTTTACCGGAAAAGCGGGAGTGTTCGCTCCGCTGGAACTGACGCCGGGCCGCGACGGCGTGCTGGCGGAGGCGCCCGGACATGACCGGGAAGCCCTGGTCACCGCGGAACTGGACCTGGAAGCACTGCAGGAGCTGCGGGCAAACCATCCTTACCTGGGCGACAGGAACCCGGAGCTGGAACGCAGGTATTTCCCCTCAATCTATGACAGAAGCAAACCCGGATTTTTACGGCGCGGGGCTCCGGGTTAAATGGAGGCGTTTTTTGACCCGGCGGGAGCCAGCACTTCTTTTTCCGGGTAACGAAGAAAGATAAAAAATCCAATCAGCACAAAGAAAGCAGCCACAACCCCGGTCAGCCTGACACCCAGCGGGGTAGCGGCGGTGCTGCCGAAGATCTGCAGTATCACGCCGGTTACAAAGGTGGAAAGGCCCAAAACCACCTTCAGCACCAGCCCCTGGGTGCCAAAATACATGGCCTCGCGCCGTTGCCCGGACAGGCCTTCCTCCAGGTCGGTTATGGAAGCCACCATGGCATCCGGAAGCACAAACAGGCTGGACAGCGGCACCCCGGCCAAAGCTAACAGCAGCATGGCAAAGCTGTAGGAGGAAAGGCAAAACAGCGGCCGGCCGAGGAAAAAGAAACAGGGCAACACCAGCACAAACAGAAACAGTGAACCCAGCATCACTGCTTTGTGGCCAATTCTTTTGGCCAGGATATTGACCAGCGGGAAACAAAGCACGGCCACACCGAAGGTGGCGGCAAAAAAGATGGAAGTTGCTTCCTTGTCAAGGCTGAGCAAGACGGTCACGTAAAAAGGCAGCCCCAGAGTGACTATATTAAAGCCGAACCAAAAGGTGGCATTGCCGGCCAGGTAAATGCGAAACGCCTGGTTTTTTAAGGTAGTGGTTATCGCCTCCACCAGTCCCAGGCTGGCAGGTTCGGCGCTGGCATAATCTTTTTCCTTTATCAGCGCCGGCAGGTACATTAAAAGCATGCCGGACAGGCCCATGCCCAGCACCATGCCGGAAAAACCCAAACTGCCGATCAGCCGGCCGGAACCGACCAGGGCCGCGGCCACACCCAGGAGCGAAAAAACCGCCCGCAGCGTAGCCAAGTCAACCCGGTCGTCCGGTGTGCGTGCCAGCTCCGGCATCAGGGCCAGGTAGGGGCAGACATAAACCGTAAAGAAAAAGTAATAAGCGCCGGTAAGGACCGTCAGGTAGACGGCATTAATGATACCCGGAGCGGCGGCAGGTGGATGAAAGAGGGCAATAAACACCGCCACATAAAGCATACCACCGGCCAGCAAAAACGGCATGCGGCGGCCAAGCCGGCCACGGAAATTATCCGACCAGAGAGCTACCAGCGGGTCAGCAACGGCGTCTACCACCCTGCCCAGGATCATTACGCTTCCGAACGCCAGGGAACCAAGGAAGGGCCCGCCTCCTTCCGCCGAAACGTAGTAGAACAACAGCCAGGTCACCACTATCCTGTCTGTCATGGCCCAACCCGCCGATGAAGCCGCATAGAGAATTTTACCGTGAAGCGGCAGTTTCCTGGCCATTATCTTTTCTCTCCTCCCTGCTTGTTTTTCCTGAAGGCATGCCAGAGAGAAAACGCCAGAAAGCCTGCGGCAGTGGCAAAGGCATGGCCGGTGGAAGCCCAGCCGGAACCGGGATTTACCGTTTCACAGCAAAAACCGCTGTCCATGGGAGCAAGCCGGAATAACCGGCCCCGGTTGATGTTCAGGGCCAGGAGGTCATTGGCTGCCGACATTGGCCAGGGATTGGGAGAGTGACGTGAGGCCGCTGCCCGGATGTCCCCGGTGCCATGGTAGTATTCATTATGGCTGGAGTGAATCCAGCGCACCGTATTGACAAAAGTCGGCTCGTCCGGCCGGCAGAAGCCGTAATGGGCAAGCAGCTGCAGGCTGCCCGGCGGGTTGTCATATAACTGGAAGTTGCCTCTCCCGTCCACCGCATAAGCAAACATAGGGCCGTAAGGGCCTTCAACTATTCCGTGCCTGCAGATGGCTTTGTGCAGGGCGGCGGCCTGTCGGGCCAGGGTTGGCCTGTACCGCCAGCTTCCTTCCCTTTGCAGTCCGGAGAGAAATTCCAGCGCCTTTAGCGCCAGGACATTATTATAAATCAGAAAGGGATATTTCACCGGGTCGTCGGAGGGATCAAGAAACGTGGCAAAAAGACCGGTTTCGCTGTCTTTTTGAGCCAGCAGTTTTCCAGCTACCCCAGTCAGGCCCTTTTTGACCAGGGATTCCCTTAAAATTGTCCTGTCCCCGGTGGCAGCCAGATAGTTTTTAAGGGCCAGCACATAGGCAGCCAGCTGGTCAAGTTCAAAGCCGGGATATAACAAGACACCATTGATATAATGGGCGTGCTCCCCCGCCTTATCCAGGTGGCGCCCGAACACAGCCAGCAGTACCCGCCTCGCGGTTGCCGGGCAGGCCAGCAGCAGCCCAGGAAGGCTCCAAAGCAGTGTGTCCCGGGACCAGAAAGCGGCACTGACATAATAACGGGGGCTGCGGGAAGTTACAGGAACCGTGTCATCCGTATCGATGGCGCGGCCGGTGGCAAAAAAAAGATTGAAAAACAGGTTGCGGTTGGCAAGCGCTTCATGTGCGCTGAGATAGATTTTTCGCGCCGCAAGCCAGTTCTCCGTTTCTGCCAGAAGAGAAGCAAAGCCGTGCCGGCGCAGGTCTGTAACTGTGGTACCGGCGCCGCTTCCCTCCCGGTTTACAGCCAGGTAGAGCGGCAGTGCCGCCTTTTGCCTGGGGCCAAGAGTCAGCTTCTTTACTGCACAGGCCCGTACCGCTTCCGGTGTTTGCTGCCACTCCCATTGACGGCCATCGTCAAAGCCCAGGGCCAGGCTGACCAGGGGCAGACCCCCTCCCGCTTCCAGGAGAAGCGTCCCGGTCCAGGGGTCAAAGGCAGCCTCCCTGGCGCCGGCTATTTGGCGCGGCCTGAAAATATGGTGGTATACTTCCCCCCACTCAACAATAAAGCCCGCTTCCACTTCCGCCGGAGCGGTGTCCAGGTTATCCAGTTCCAGCAGGTAAATACCACCGCGGTGCCCCGGCGGAGCAAAGACGGTTCCCCTGATTTTCAGCGCTCTGGCGGCGGCGGTAAAAGTAGGCAGCCAGTGGTGACGGTAGCTCCATACCTTGGCAGGCTGTATTTCCTGCCCCTGTAAACAGAAATAAGGCCGAAGCAACGGTTTCCTTTGCGGGCCGGCAAATTCAATCAGCCCAGCCGTACCCATGTGCAGGACATTCAGAGTCCGGAGCGAGCCGTCCCGCGGCAGTATCTCAGGAAACGACAAATATTCGTTTCCGGTTAAAAGCAGCGTCTCCCGTCTCGTTGACTCGTCAGGCACCGTCAGGATATCTTCCGGCATACACTTCCCCCCGCCCCGCTTCCTTATGCCGGGAGTTTTCGCTCTGCCCGCCTCTCTTTCCTGCCTGGGTCAGGTTTCTGCTTTTAAACTTTTAAATGACGGTTCCTGTGCTCGTCCAAAATGAGATGACAAAAGAACCGTCCCCGTGTCACCCGTGGCACCCGTGGCAACCACTTTTGTTTTGGTTGGGCGGGTTATTCCAGTTGATATTTTTCTTTAAGACGGGCGGAAATACGGCGCAGCATACCGTAGGCCAACTCCACCGCCTCTTCGCTCCGCGGCCCCACCAGGTTGCAGGTGGCCGGCGCGAGGCGGGCGTTTTTTACGATCAAATCTTTATCGGTGCCTTTGGCCACCAGGTAATCCCACAGTGCTTCCAGGCGGGCGATGAGGGAATCTTCGCTTTCCTGTTCCAGCAGTTCGATCTGGGTGGGGACAATCCCCCACTCCAGCACCTTTTCTTCTTCAATAAAGCGGCGCAGGCTGTCGTAGCGTACGATGACTTCGCCACGCCGGTAGGCATCGAAGGATAATGCATCAATGCCGGCATTAAGGAGAAAGTCCCAGTCCGGGTTACCGCAGAGGTGAACGCCTTTCAGCCCTTCCACGCCGTTTAGCATTGCGGATACATCCTGTTTGGCGGCGTCGCTGGTATAGCCGGACATACTGTTAAAAACAAACTCCAGCCCCGGCTCATCAAAAAAAACTATGGGGAAGGGGTTGTGGCGGCGCAAGATCCGGTACTGGTTGTTGATTTTCTCCCGGGTGAACTCAAACAACAGCAGGCGCACATCGTCATGGAATATCATGGGCTTTAGATTTTCATCGGCGATGCGCAGCCCAAATGATACCGGACCGATAACCTGGCCTTTTATGGCGGGGTAACCACTGAGGTCGCGGGCGAGAAAGCGGTGGAAAACGTTGGAAAATTTGGCCGAGAGGTCAAAAAGAGACGGGTCGGCGCTCCTTTCCAGGTACTCCGGCAGCTGTTGGTAGAACAGGGATGTATTGAATGATACTCTCTTTTCTGATTCATCTATGATGATGCCCGGGAAGTGTTCCGAAAACTGGACGTACATGTCTTCATAAAAAGAGACGTTGGGCAGCTGGGGCCAAAAGGGAATATCCAGCGAGAAGGCCATCTCCAGCGCTCTGTCTATATCTCTGTGCGGCAGTATGCCCATTGCCGAGGTTTTACAACCTCCGTACCTGTTCATGCCTTCCGGCTCCTTTCTTTTGTTTTTTCCTATAGCTATCATAAAGCACCGGTTGGCCGGCCCACTGTGTCCGAAATCACACCGCAGAAAAAAGCACAGACCGGTATAGCGCCGGCCTGCCGTTTTCTTATTTGTTTCCCTGGGGTATGGCGTCAAAGACAGGATTCTTCAGTGCCTGCTCCGCCTGCGTTATCAGCATCTGTGCGGCTGCGACCAGTTGTGAATCGGAGGGATTAAGCTCCAACACCCTTGCAAATCTAGATATGGCTTCGGCCGGCCTGTTGAGGCCGAAAAAAAGGAAGACACCATAATTGTAATTGGCGTTCAGGTGGTTTGGGTTAATTTCGAGGGCACGCTCAAATTCCTCCCCAGCCAGCTCCAGATTGCCGGACCAGAAGGCTGCTACCGCCCGGTCCACGCGTATATCAACGTTGTCCGGCTTAGACTCCAGCACTTTACCGTAGGGTTCGATGGCGGCGGCAAAGCTTTCCACCCATTTCGGTTCGTTGTTCAGATACTGGTAGATGCGGCCGAGGTCGTAGTAGGTGTTCCCCAGCTGGGTGAGAAAATATTCTTCATTGGGGTTTCTCTCCAGGCTCTCTTTCAGCTGAGCTATCCGGTACTCAAGCTCAGCTATTTCTTTTGCCACCGGGTCGGAACCCCTGGGCGGCAAAGCCCGGGAATGAAGTTCAATATAACCCAAAACACTGGTCAGGACCAGTGCGGAAGCGGCCACGATGATAACAGCCATGGCAAATTTCCTGTTCCTTCTCACCCGCCCGGACATATTGTTTCCTTTCATGTATATCCTCCAACAGCCAGACTCCTGACCTCTGTGTTAATTCTAACACAAGCACCCTCAAAAAGTTTGAACTTTTTATGAACATTTTGCCGGTTTGCCGGTATATTTTACACCTGCCAAATCCGTCTCTCACCGGGCTTCAATGCTGTCCTCCCAGTCTGACTGGGCTACGTTGGCCGCTACCACAACTGCCTCCCATACACCCTTGTAAGGCGGCGCATAGCACATATCCACTTCGCCAAGCTGCTCCAGAGTCAGCCGGGCGCTGATGGCGGTGGCAATAATGTCGGCACGGTGAGCAACCCCCTCGTAGCCGGAAATCTGCCCTCCCAGCACCACCGACGATTTCCGGTCATAGACCAGCTTGATTTTTATTTTCCGCGGGTTGGGATAATATACGGCATGGTCCAGGGCTTCAATGGTTGTGGCCATAAAATCCATACCGTTCCAGGCGGCTTCCTGCTCCGTCAGTCCGGTCACCGCCACAGCCAGGTCAAATACTTTGACTACCGCTGTGCCCAGCACACCGGCAAACTGGCCCGGTTCGCCGCAGGCCACCCCTCCGGCCAGCCTGCCCTGGCGGTTGGCGGTGGTACCAAGAGGGATATAGACGTTCCGTCCCAGCAGGCGGTGATAAGTTTCAGCGCAGTCTCCCGCCGCATATACATCGGGTATGTTGGTCCTCATCCGGCGGTCCACGGCCACCGCCCCTTTAAAGCCCAGCTTAATGCCGGCTTTATCCGCCAGCTCTGAGTTAGGCCGTACCCCAAGGCACAGTATCGCCAGGTCACAATCATAGCTTCCCCTGCCGGTAACCACCGCTTGCAGCCGGCCTTCACCTTCACAGGCCAGCAGGGTTTCACCGCAGCGCACCTCCACCCCGTGCCGGACAAGCTCCTCCATCACCGCCTCGGAAAATTCCGGGTCACAGTTGGCCAGGCACCTTTCTTCCTTCTCGAGGATAAAGGTCTCTTTGCCAAGTAACCGCATATTCTCCGCCACTTCAAGGCCGATGTAGCCACCGCCCACCACAGCCACTTTTCTGACCCTTTCATCTTGCAGCCTGCTTTTAAGTGCCAGGCCGTCCTCCAGGGTGCGCAACACAAACACACCGTCCAGTTCCACCCCCGGAACAGCAGGGATGATGGCGCGGGCACCGGTGGCATAGATCAGTTTCGAGTAAGGCTGCTCGATTACCCCGCTGCCGGTCAGGTTTTTCACCCTGACCAGTTTGCGGCCGGCATCAATTTCCGTTACCTCGTGCCCCACCAGTACCCTGATATCCATTTTTTTTTCATAATATTCCGGATCACGGATAATCATTTTACGGTGGTCCGGTATCACTCCGGACAGGTAGTAAGGTATGCCGCAGGCGCCATACGAAACAAAATTGCTCTTTTCAAAGACAATCACAGGCAGTTCCGGCATCAGGCGGCGGGCCTTGGAAGCGGCGCTCATGCCTGCTGCCACTCCTCCTATCACCACCAGCGGTTGTTGCATTGTATCACCCCTCCTGTTTGCTGGGTTTATGTTTTCGACTTATCCTCCCTGTCTCCTGCCCGTACCATGCCAGAGGGAATATTTTTCCGCCTGTTAGGTCACGCTAGTTTTAAGTAAGACCTAAGGTGATATTTTTGACGTTAGTTAAGCTCCCCATATACGGGACGAAAGGGCTTGAGGCCCTAAAACAGGTGGAAGCGCGCCTGCACGAGATCTGCCGGGGAAATGACAGCCAGACTCCGGTTTTTTCCGCAGTCCTGCAGGGCGGCAAAAGGCTGCGCCCGGCTCTGGTTATTTTGTTTGGTTCTTTTGCTCCCGCACCCCGTGCCGAGCTGGTGGACGTGGCCACCGCCGTGGAACTTATCCATACTGCCTCCCTGGTCCACGACGACATCATCGACCATGCCGGGCACAGGAGAGGTATTCCCACCATTTCCGCCCGCTTTGGGAACCACCAGGCGGTGCTTTATGGTGATTTCCTGTTTGCACGGGCCTTCGCCCTGTTGACACAGCACGGGCAAACCGGTATCCTCGCCAATATGACCCGGGCCATCAGCCTGATGTGCGAAGGGGAAATGGAACAGTCAGCCCTGCGTTTTGACTGCAACCTCACAGAAGCGGACTATATGGCTTATGTGCACAAAAAGACCGCCTTCTTTCTGTCCTCCTGCTGCCTGGCGGGCGCTGAAGTCTGCGGCCTTTCACCAGTATACCAGAGGCACATCACCGCCTTCGGGCTCCAGCTGGGCTACGCCTTTCAACTGACCGACGACCTGCTGGATTACTGCGGCACCGGTGAAGTGACCGGGAAGCCTGTGCTGCACGACCTGGCGGAAGGATACCTCACTTTGCCGGTAATACGTCTTTTGCGCACCCACAGTCACGGTCCTTTCCTGCGCCGGCTGATAGAGGAAAGGGATTTTTCCGCTGCAAACATGGATTATGTCAGGGCGGCGCTGGAATCTACCGGGATACTGGACGATGTCAGGCGAAAGGCCAGCCTCTTGCTCATGCGGGCCAAGCAAAACCTCGCCCGCCTTCCCGCCGTACCGGAGAGAGCCTTCCTCTCCCGTCTGGCGGATCATGTTCTCAACCGGCAGCACTGAATTTACAGTTTGCCCATACCGCGCAATGCCAGGCAAAAACGGTGCATGGCCAACACCCCGGTGCCTCCCCGGCGCAACAAAAGCTGCGTCATTTTTTTGCGCCCTCCCAGGTATGCCTTGGGGTCTGACAGGTACATGGCCAGCAATCCTTTTACCACCATTTGATGAAAAGAAGGGCGGGGCAGCTGCCGTACCCGGCGGTCAGCCTCCTCCAGGAACCAGAGCAGCCCGCTTACCGCTTCCCGCGGAGAACGGTAATATGAAACAAAGTTCAGGTCGCCGTGTTCCCGGTCTTCATCCAGGTCCAGATAATAGTCAAGCAGAATATGGAGCCCGCACAGCCAGGGGAAATAGCAGTCCAGCAACTGCTCTGCTTCAGACTGGCTGACCGGCCCGGCCGACGCAAGGGCCATAAGGGCGAAAATGCCCAGCGTTGAACCGCAGGCAGCGGCAAATTCCCACCACCGGGTACCCGGCGCCATTCCGGAATGCCGGTCATACCACCGCTGCAACCGCTCTTCCCGCTCTGGGCGGGCTAGATGTTTGAAGACCTGTAATTCACTGTACAGGGCAGCCAGCCGAACCACTTCGCCACTTACATCACTGTATGTTACCATGGGAACCAGGGAGTTACGGCAGGTCTGCACCAGGGCTTTAAGGTAACCGCTGTCTTCCCGGTGAGGATAATAACGGTACCAGTCGCTAAACGGCAATTCGGTATCCACCGCCGCCACCATTGCTTCATGCAGGGCAAAAAGGCCCTCTTCACCCGGCTGGCTCACGCGGTCCGACAGGTTGTCCAGATAATCGCTGATGGTCTGCAGTGCCACTATAAAAGGAATGAGCCCACGGCTTTTTTTACTGTAGAGGGCAAAAACCGCTCCCCCCTGACAGTGAAAGCGCTTTTGGCCGATGCTGGCCAGCGCCTGGCGGGACAATTCCGGATCAGACATGCTGCAGGCCACTCTGCGCCACCTGTCCAGTTCCTTTTCCACCGCCGGAAAGACCCCGCCAAGGTATGGGATCAGCAGTATCCGGTCCCGCAGGAGATCAATAGTCGGCATCGGCATGCTCCTTTAATTTAACTTAAAGCCTGTGAGGTACAACTGTGGCGCAATGGCTGTCAAACCATAACAATATTTCGCTGCAGTGACAGGAAAATCAGATTTTTTATAGAAGCCAAAAGGTATGTTTTTCAATAGCAAAGGAGATGACTTCATGTGTTGGCAATACTCGGTGTGATAGCAGCGCTGGCCGCCATCAACATTCTTTCCAGCCGTGGGGTTAAGCTTTACCTGACCATACTGGCCGGTATCGCTATAGTGGCGGTCTTCAGCAAAATACCGCCCGCCGAAACCGTTTCACTCTTTTACCGCTCTATGACCGCTCCTGTTGCCGTCAACCTGTCCCTGACAGTATTGTCACTCACCGCCTTCGGCAACCTGCTGAAAGAAACAGGTAACCTGAGAATACTGGTGGAAAAACTGGCTTTGGTCTTAAAAGACCGGCGGCAGCAGGTAATGTTGATCCCGGCGATGGTGGGGCTGTTGGCTTTTCCGGGAGGGGCCGTTTTTTCAGCGCCCATGGTTGAGGAGGCGGGAGCCGGCCTGGAAATTAGTAGAACAGACCTGGCAGTAAGTAATGTGGTCTTTCGTCATATCCTCTACCTGGTATTCCCCTTTTACTCCGCCATGATTTTGCTTGGCGAACTGGCCGGCACCAACGTTATGTATTTTGCCCGTCTTAATTTGCCGGTAATCATCCTTTTCTTTATAGCAGCATGGTTTTTTATTTTCCGGAGCGTTGCAGCAAGCACCAGCGGCGCCGGTGATTACAGGGAG
Source organism: Dethiobacter sp. (assembly GCA_020725465.1). Lineage (GTDB taxonomy): Bacteria > Bacillota > Dethiobacteria > Dethiobacterales > Dethiobacteraceae > DYEY01. The sequence goes on along the minus strand of DYEY01000074.1, from coordinate 10,356 downwards.
ATCCCCGCCCTGCTCCTTGGCTTCTCACCCCTCCTGCTTATAATAACCCTGGCCATCGGTTTTGGGATGTACTTTCCCGCAAGCATTGCCATTGGGATGGTATACGCCCTCTTTCTGTACCTCCCGCCGAACAGGAGCCTGCTGCCAACACTGAAAGAGAGAGGGTGGGCGCTCTGGCGGGGCGCCAACTGGTCCATGATGATGTCCATCGTCTTCATCCTGGTCTTCAAAGACTTTTTGGAAAAGTCGGGCGCGCTGGCGGCGCTGGCCGAGCTACTGGTAACCAGGGGAGTCCCTCTGGTTCTGCTGGCGGTTCTGCTTCCCTACCTGTCCGGTCTTATTACCGGCAGCCACGCCGCGTCACTTGGCATGTCAGCCCCTCTTTTCCTGGCCGCCGTCAGTGAACCCCGCCTGCAGCTTCACTACCTTAGCCTTGTCTTTGTCGCCTCCCTGGCCGGTTACGTCGGTTCCCCGCTGCATCTGTGCACCATTCTTACTGCTGAGCATTTCGGCGCCCCACTGCAGCAGGTAATGAAAAAAATAAATTTGCTGGGAGCCGGCATGGCCGCTATGGCGGCAGTTTACTTCTTTGTTTCGGTAAGGCTTTTTTGACAGGAGAGTCTTTAATGAAAATCGACTACGACTTCGGTTGCCTGCTGGAGCAGGTGAGAAACAAGCCCGGGGACATGACCGCTTATGCCGGTCGGCAGGCGGCGCTGGCGGCCGAAAAGCTCAAAACCATGCCGCCGTACTCCTGTCCCGTTCACTGCAACAGCTGCTGCCACGGCTCCATTCTCATGTCTTACGTAGAATATGTGCACATACTTTCACGCCTGGTAACCTGGGAGGAAGAACCCCTCCACAGGCTGTTCCGGGAACGTATGGGGCGGCTGTCGGATGACGGCAAGCTGCTTTGCCCATTCCTGCTGGCGGAAAATCCGGTGAAACATTGTGCTGTTTACGGGGAACGCCCTCTCATCTGCCGTGTCTTCGGTACCACGGCGGCACCCTGCCCGGAAGATATAGAGTACCCGCACTTTAGTGAACAGCTGTTCTGCCAGGCCTATGAACTGCTTTATTACGGAGAGGATGGGGGTTTTATCGGCCTGCCCCTGCCGGGAGGGCTTGTCCTTTTTAAAGCTCCTTTTGCCCTCTGGGTCCTGGCGGATGCCGGCCGCGGAGAGGACCTGTTGTCCCTTACAAAAAAGCACGGCGCCATGCACGCCCTGTTTTACGATTCAGCAGAGGACCGTTTCTTTACAATCAAAGAAGGCAGGCGCCTGTACCCGGACCAAAATTAAAAATTAAAAGAGGATGGTGTTTGCCATCCTCTTTTGCCTCAGGCAGAGAGCCTTTTTTCCTCCATTACCGTACCGTCCAGGGCAACCCTGACCAGGTTGACCGGCACTGCGCAGCCGGAACGCTTCAGCGCTTCCCGCACGATGCTGACCAGGCCGCTACAGCACGGCACCTCCATATAGGTCACGGTTATGGCGCTCAGGTCGTTACGCCTGATAATTTCGGCCAGTTTATCCACGTATTGCATCGCATCATCCAGCTTGGGGCAACCTACCGCCACCGCGCGGCCGCGCAACAGTTGGCGGTGAAAGTCGGCAAAGGCGAAGGGCACGCAGTCAGCCGCCACCAGAAGATCTGCGCCGCGGAAGTAAGGGGCGCCGGGGTTAATCAGCTTCAGCTGCACCGGCCACTGGCCCAGTTCTGACTGGGTTGTTTCACCGCTTACCTGTGCCACCGGCTCTTTTTTGGCAGCCAGAGCACGGGCATGGGTTCCCGGACAGCCGCAGTCAAAATCCTGAACTTTGGCTTTTTTGCCCGCTTCCAGGTGCGCCAGGTGGTGGTGGACCGCTTCCTCGTCAAAAGCCTCCGCTTCTCTCTCTTCAATGATCAGCGCGCCCTGCGGGCAGTCACCCAGGCAGGCGCCAAGGCCGTCGCATAGCCTGTCAGCCACCAGCCGTGCCTTACCATTTACGATTTGCAGCGCGCCTTCCGCACAGGCCGGCACGCAGAGACCGCAACCGTTGCACCTGTCTTCGTCAATCCTGATAATCTGTCTTTTCATTGTGAAAACCTCCCGGTTTGTTTTCCTGGTTGATACCAGTGTAACACAGGGATTTAACCGGGGCTGTGACATAAATCATAATAATAAAAAAAAGGGCAGGCAGTGCCCGCCCTTTTTTGCCGTTTTTTACCTGTATACATTGGAAATCTTCAGGTGCTCTGCTTCCACTTCCGCCAGTGCCCGGAAAACCTCCTGCACCCTTTTTTCCGGCGCCCGCTCCGCCACCTGCAGGTAAAAACGCACCGCCCGGTGTTCACGGTCATGGGCATCCGCCAGGTTCTGCGCGTCATTATCACCGGCGCAATCCACCTCCGGCACTTCCGGTTCAGGCACGCCGGCCATTTCCGCAATCAGTTCGGCATGTTCCAGCTCCTGCTTATGCAGCCGCTTGAAAATTGCCCCGGTAATCTGGGTTTGCGCGTTTTTCTCTGCACATTTGTAAAAACCGGCGTTGCCCACTTCAAGCTGCAGCGCAGCCTGGCAGTCTTTCAGGCTCTGCTCGCACATTTCCACTTTACCGTAAGAAATCCACTCAGCGGCCTTCACCATGTGCCGGCTATGGGCACCACAGAAAGGACAGCGGTCAGGCGCAGCGCCTCCCAAGTAAGTTTCACCGCAAATCTGGCAGCGATAGGGATCCATCATGGTACATCACCTCCCTGTTGGTATCTTCACAGTATTCATTCTCCATTGTGTAGTTTTATCCTGCCTGCACCGGCAATAAACATAGCAATCCGCTTCATCCGGCTATGTTCCGGGTATAGTTAAGCAGCCCGCCGTCCAGCACAATGGCCACTTCCCTGGGGGACAGGCGGTGATAAGCTGCAAAGGTGATCCCGGTTGACAGATTGGTTATGGTCAGGACGTCTCCCTCCTGCAGCTGTTTGCGCACATTCTCTATCTGCAGGATGTCACCCAGGCGACAGTTGTGGTAATTTTGTTCATCGGCGAAAATAACGGGCAGTATGCCGAAATTAATTAGGTTGGACCGGTGAATACGGGCGAAGGACTTGGCCAGTACTGCCTTTACCCCCAGGTACATGGGAGCCAGCGCGGCGTGTTCGCGGCTGGAACCCTGGCCGTAGTTGTGGCCGCCGATTATAACCCCCCCGGCGGCTTCCCTGGCCCGGCCCGAAAAATCCGGGTCCACGGTGTAAAAAACGAACTCGCTGATGGCGGGGATATTGGACCGCAGCGGCAACACCTTAGGACCCGCAGGCATTATGTGGTCGGTGGTAATATTGTCTCCCACCGCCAGCAGGACTTTCAGGGTGAGGGTATCGTCCAGGGGAGCGTTCACCGGCAGCGGCTTGATATTGGGACCGCGCAACACTTCGACCTGGCTTGGGTCTTGCGCCGGCGGAATGATCAGGCCGTCATCGATGAGATACTTTTGTGGCTGTTCAACCTTCCTGTATTCGCCCAACTGCCGGGGGTCGGTAAGTTTTCCGGTCAGGGCGGCCGCCGCCGCCGTTTCCGGGCTGGCCAGGAAGACACCGGCGTCAGCGGTGCCGGAGCGGCCGGGGAAGTTGCGGTTGAAGGTACGCACCGAGACGCCCCCGGACGGCGGGGACTGGCCCATGCCGATACAAGGGCCACAGCTGGATTCAAGGATTCGGGCTCCGGCAGCAATCAGGTCGGCCAGAGCACCGTTGCGAGCCATCATTTCCAGTACCTGGCGGGAACCGGGTGAAATGACCAAGTTGGTGCGGGGGTGCACTTTTTTGCCGCGCAGGATCGAGGCCACCTGCATCAGGTCCTGGTAGGAAGAGTTGGTGCAGCTGCCGATGGCCACCTGGTCCACGTACACCTCCCCCGCCTCACTCACCGGTACCACAGCGTCGGGACTGTGGGGCAGAGCCACCATGGGCTCCAGGCGGCTTAAGTCTATGTATAGCTCCTCATCATAAGCGGCATCCTGGTCAGGCAGCAGCTCCACCCAGTCCCTTTCACGGTCCTGGGCGGCCAGAAAGCGCCGCGTCTCCCCATCGCTGGGGAAGATGGAAGTGGTGGCACCCAGTTCCGCGCCCATGTTGGCAATGGTGGCGCGCTCCGGCACCGAAAGGGTGCGGACACCAGGGCCGCCGTATTCAATTACTTTACCAACTCCGCCTTTGACGCTGAGCAGGCGCAGCACTTCCAGGATCACATCTTTGGCGGTAACCCAGGGTGGAAGAGCGCCAGTCAGTTCAACCCTGACCACCTTGGGCATGGTAAGGTAGAATGGGCCGCCGGCCATAGCCACCGCCACATCAAGGCCACCGGAGCCAATAGCCAGCATACCGATACCTCCGGCGGTGGGCGTGTGGCTGTCCGAACCGAGCAGTGTTTTGCCCGGCACGCCAAAGCGCTCCAGGTGCACCTGGTGGCAAATGCCGTTACCCGGCCTTGAAAAATAAATGCCGTACTTAGCAGCAAAAGATTGCAGAAAACGGTGGTCGTCGGCGTTTTCAAAGCCGGTCTGCAAAGTATTGTGGTCGATATAAGAAACTGAAAGCTCGGTCCTGACCCGGGGCACACCCATGGCCTCAAACTGCAGGTAAGCCATAGTGCCGGTGGCATCCTGGGTCAGCGTCTGGTCTATCCTGATGGCCACCTCGGACCCGGCCTTCATTTCCCCTTCCACGAGATGGGCCGCTATAATCTTCCTGGTCAGATTCTCCCCCAATGACAACAACTCCCTTTGAATATCTTAATTGAATTTACCAGAAAAAAAAAAGGCTGTCAACGACGCGCAAAACCATACACCCATGACCGGGTGTATGGTTTGTTTAGTTTAAACATCTGTTTTTTATGGGGAGCTATGCCGGTGTAACATCTTTACCTGTTTTGTTGGCCAGATACCTGGCATACTCCAGAATATTCCTGTTGTACCTGTAAAGAGCCGCTTTGCCGTAGGCCTTATTCAGGGATACATGGGTTGAGCGGGAATTCGCTTCTATAAACCAGATTCTGTTGCTGGTGTCAATCGCAAAATCGATGCCGATTTCCGCGTACATGCCGTAATATTTATCAATATATTCATAGACCCCCAACAGAAACTTTTCAACAGCGTATTTAAACTTTAGCAGCTGCTCTTTTGAGTATCCCATATTTTTCATATAGAAATCGTCAAATCTGGAAACATCCCCGTGGGTGGTTATGGGGGAGCCGGGCCTGCCGTGCCGCACTGAAATGCCTACTATATCCAGGCTTCCATCTCCCCTGCGCTGCAGTTCCGCCCTCATATCGATAAGCCTGTTGTTAAATTTCAGAAGCTGGATGCCCTGCTGAACCAAAAACTTTTTACCGCGGAAAAACTTATACACCGCATTCATCAAAGCTTTAAAGCCGGATACCGTCCTTACCGTTAATTGTTGGTTCAGATAATAACTGTACCGGTAACTGTCGCCGGGCAGAACCTCCACCCGCAAAACATTTTCGCCTTTTCTGCCGATATGCGCTTTCAGATAAACCACCGGATAACGCCGGAGCATCTTTTTGATATGTTCCCGTTTCTTAACCGTCCTGGTCATGGGCAGATAATTTTTCAGGACCGGATCTTTGCTCATGACCTGATACAACCTCCATTTGTCAAAACAATAATGCGTAATCAGTTTCCCGTTATTCCCGGTAATGGCATCGCACAATTTTGCAAAAATCCGGGTAAATCTTTTGTCAACTCCATATCTTATATATAAAATATCAGGAAATGAAAAGTCTCTCCGCAGCCACCTGTTCTTTGTTTTATGCCAATAGTAACCGGTTATTTTTTGTTCATTCAACTTTACATCCTTGAGTGAAAAAAAGTAAAGGATGTTTTTAACTTTGTTGTTCGCTTCTGCCAGCAGCCGGATCCGGGAGACAGGCGCCTGTTTTTGCAAATCCGATATAAATTTACTCTTTACCAACACAGCCATTACAGGTCTTGGGGCAGTCTCTTTGTCACCGTGCAATGTGAAACGATCTCCTTTTTTTTTGGTTTATATCTCCCAGAGATTATCAGCCCGGATTGATGCTGCCCTCACAGGGCAGTGCCTGAACCCGCTCAGTATTGACACGGTGTAGTATATTCGGAAAAGCTGAAAATTGTTATACCTGATGGAGAAAAAATCAACCTCCCCCGGTTTACGGTCATCCTGCTTTTCAATATGCCGGTCAATATTGGGAAAGCCGATGAACTCATATACACCTGTCCGAATATATTACATCAGCCGGCTACTTTAACCCAATACTGTCCGGCGCAAGAAAAGGAGACAAATGAGGTGAACCCAAAGGACGCCAAAACATATCCCAGGCCGTTAATAGGCGTCTTGGTGAAAAAAAAATTTGTACGCAGACGAAAGATACCCATGTTTGCCAGGAAGCTCATCCAGGCTAACCAAAAGGCAAAGTGTACGCTTTATTTTTTTACTTCGCAAAACATTGACTGGAAAAGACAGGAAATCATGGGGTATATGTCAAAAAGCGGCGGCAAGCGATGGCTGGAGCGCCGGATGCCGTTTCCGGATATCTTTTATGACCGGGGAGCCGGCCTGGCCGGCAAAGAAATAACGGAAGCCAGGGCACTGCGGGCCCGCTTTAAAAAAATTCCAGGTATTCAACATATAAACAGCTGTAAACTGAGAAAATGGCAGGTCCATCAAAAGCTGTCAAGGCACAGGGCCGTGAAAAAATTTTTGCCGGCAACCATCTATAGCCGTGGCATGGACCACATCAGAGCAATGATTTTCAAATACAGGTATCTGTTTCTGAAAAGTTCCGGTGGCAGTGGCGGCAAAAAAGTATTTGCCCTGGAAAAGTGTAAGCAGGGGTTCTGTTTCCGTTATTACAGCAAAGGCACTCATCAGAAACGTTATGCAAAAAATTTGGACAATTTGGCCCAAGAAATGAAATGTATAGGCCTTAAACCTGACCGGGTGATTCTTCAGCAGGGGATCCGCCTGGTCAAATATAAGAACCGCCCGCTGGATTTGCGTGTACTCATAGTCAAAGACAAAGACGGTGCCTGGTGTCCCGTCTACAACCAGGCGCGCTTGGCACAAAAAGGAGCGGTAATAACAAATGTCTCACTGGGTGGAGAAGTAATGAATTACAGCGATATTTATCCTGCTTTAAAAAAAAGATACCCCGGCATTCCCTGCGACAGGAAAATAAAGGAGGCCTGCATGGTAATCGCCCGTTATATCGAAAAAGAATTCGGCCCTTTCGGAGAAATCGGGATAGATATCGCTGTGGATAAGACCGGCGGGATCTGGCTGTTGGAGGCAAATTCAAAACCTGATAAGTTGCCGGAACACAGGATTGAAGATACCGTGGGAATATCTCCGCAGTTTCTGTTGACGCTGGAGTACGCCAAGCTGTTGTACTCAAAAAAAAAATATCAGCCGGAAGTGCCAGATGAGGCTGGCGTGCGTCAGGAACAAATTGCCACAGACGGGGACGGTGGCAGGCAATATACCTGATAACCGGCATTAAGCCGGGCCGGAAAGAGAGTTCCCGTATGCGGGGGCTTTTCTGTTTGGCGGATTATCGAAATATCTTGTTAAATGTCAGGAACTGGGCATAGCGGATGACTTGCTCAAGTTGCTTTTCCCTGATTTCAGGTTCATCGAATTTCATCGGTTTGGCGTTTGCTTCAAATATCCACAGGCGTCCATTACGGTCCAGCCCGACATCAATACTCATTTCACCTAAATGACGGTATTGTTGTTCCAGTTTTTTGGCAACCGCCAGGCATAAACGTTTTACACGCCGTGTTGTTAAAGCAGGGTTTTGCGATGGAAAGGCCTGTGGCAGCACGCTTTGAGGGTTATCAATACGCCCTCCCCTGGGTACATGGGTGGTGATACCTTCAGAGTGACCGGCAACGCGAATACCCAGACCTGATATTTTCCAGAGACCCTGACGGTTTTTCTGAACCAGCACGCGAAAGTCAAACGGACATGAGGAAACAGTGGCCAGGTTGACCGCCTGCTGTACGATGTAAGGCGACCGGATCATCTGCTGCCTAATCTTCTTCCATAACCGTTGAACATTGTGCGTATTATATTTTGCCAATTCATTACCAGCAGCATAATAATGCATCGTATACAGTTTTAATGAATGCTGTTTTGCAACACGGATAATTCCTGAGCCTAACCGGTCGTCTGCCGGCTTTAAATATACCGCTTTATGCCGTTTTAACATGTAAACCAAGTCCTTTTCCGACAACAGTGCGTTTGTTTCGGGAAGATATTTTTTTATCCCGGAGGATTTGCTTAATACTCTTATAATGTCTTCTTTATTGAAAAACCCACGGTTGTACAGCGTAATTCCGGGGAAGGAAGAAAATCGCTGTATACATGACTGGCTGCTTTTTTTGTTTTCTTCGTTTCGGTCCTGTATACGGTTATACACCACGTCAGGGAAGGGGAAAGAGCATGTTAACCATTTATTGTTATTGTTATCGAATATATATCCGCGGATAACTCTCTTTTTCCAGTTAACGCCACTTGGGGTAAACGCAAAAACAATGCCACCGATTTTTTGTCCCGCCTGCATAATAGCCTTATAGTTGCTGAAATTACCTTTCAGTGATCCGTCCCGGTTTTCAGCGCTTAATATACCTACCAGCGGCCCCAATACCGGGCGGTCCGCCAGGGCCACCTTTGCTTTCATTGGCACTGCCGCCAGTGGTACCTGAGGACTATTGCAAACAGCCATGGTGACGCATGTTAGCGGGATACCCCAATACAGCCTTTTACGCCTGGCCTCAGTTTGCTCATTTAAGCAGATCTGCCAGCCCCTTTTTTCAGGATCATAAAAGAGAACAACCGGTTCCAGTCCCGGCATTTTACTGTTGCACCTTCTCCCGGGTATTATTGCTGTTTTGACTTTGAACCAGAAAAATCGCATATTGCAGCAGGTTGCGGAATGATTCCCTTACTTTTTGCCGGCCATAGGCATTATACAGGGCAACTTTGGCTGATTTGGAATTGCATTCAATCAACCAAAGATGCCCCTTTGTATCCATGCCAAAATCTATGCCCATTTCGCCAAACGAGCCGTAAACCTGCTCAACGGCCCGAAATACGGTTAGCAGAAAGCCATTGATTTTTGCCTGCAGCACGTCTGACCTTGGCGCGCCGAATTGCATCAGGAACTTCTCAACAGGATAATAGTCCTCTTTATGGGTATTAGAAGCAATCGGGGAATAAAGCCTGCCGATACGTGCTGTTGTTCCGGTGATCATAATCTGGCCGTCTTTGTTCTTTTGAACTTCACTGCGGAAATCAATTATGCACTGGTCTTTTTTTATAAGATCCACAGGTTCCTGAACAATAAACGGCTTGTGTGCAAAAAAGCGGTTAAGTATCTTCTCTAATTCCTGTTTTGCAATTATTCCGGAAAACAGCCTGCCGCCATATGAATAATAATATCTGAGCCTGTCAGGGCCATTTCTTTCAATACGAATAACCCCGGTTCCGCAGCTTCCCCTGCGGGTTTTTACATATACGTGGCCGTACCGGTCCAGCATATGAAAAATATTGTCGAATTTATCTCCTTTAACAGTAGCCGGCAAATGTGGGGAAACCGTTTCAATTCCGGATAGCCGGTCAAACAGGTCCCACTTGTCAAAATAATGCCGGGCGTTAATATTTCTGATACCCAGCTCCCTGAACTTTTTGATTACACCCGTTGATTGCCGGGAAGTACCCCCTCCCCGGTCATATAACAGATGCGGGAGTGGGAATATTTTTTGCTGCCAGGTATCATCACTGTAATTGTAAAAGATTCCCCTTACGCATTTTTTTTCAAAGTCTGCGTCTCCGGTGGCGAAGAAATAAAGGGTGACATCCATGCCCCGGTTAGCTTCAGCCAGCTCAATGTAGCGAATATACCGGTGGGTATTTACCAGCTTTTGACTCATCGTCATAAGGCCCTGCGCGTGTTTTTTTGTAATAAAAACACCGACCACAACGTTTTTTCCCGTTGATTGATTTCGTTTTTCACCCAAGAATTATCCACTCCCGGATCAAAGACTCACTGACATTATATGCTCACTGTTGCAGGTCGGAAACTACACCAGAAAGTTGCTATTATCAGCCATTCATGTAATTATTTTGCCAGGCTTGATAACTGCTGGTAACATTTACATTTGATTTCACGGCTAAAATCTTTTACTGTATTTACAATAAGATTTTTTTTCAGAGCAGCGGTGTGATGTCAAGTAGCTAACTGGAAATTATTTCGCCAATTTACTGCTGTCAAGGGGGTGTATGCCTCAAAAAGGCAATACTAACCTAACCCACCCT
>DYEY01000073.1 GCA_020725465.1 Dethiobacter sp. | reverse complement strand
TGAAAGAGCTGATGGTGATGATTCAACCGGCCTGCCTGCAGGTTACGACCGGCAAGGACCTGGACGGAGTGGAGCGGGATCTGGCCAGGGCCCGCCTGATCAGAGATTACCTGAACAAACCCGAATAAAAGAGTTCCTTAGGAGGAGTGAAAAATGTTCATGTTTGGCAGATTTACGGAGAGGGCGCAAAAAGTCCTCGTTTTGGCCCAGGATGAAGCAAAGAGGTTTAACCATGGCTTTGTGGGGACCGAGCATATCCTGCTGGGCTTGGTCAGGGAAGGTGAAGGCATCGCGGCCAAAGTCCTGCTTTCGCTGGGCGTGGAGCTGGCCATTGTCCGCTCCGAGGTAGAAAAGCTCATCGGCAAAGGCGAGCCGCGTACGACCGGACCCGGGGTGAACTATACGCCGCGGGCCAAAAAGGTTATTGAGCTGGCAATAGAAGAGGGGCAAAACCTGGGGCATAATTATGTGGGCACGGAACACCTGCTGCTTGGGCTGGTGCGTGAAGGGGAAGGCATTGCTGCCCAGGTGCTGGCTAACCTGGGAGTGGACCTGCACCGGGCGCGCAAGTCGGTGCTCAGCCTGCTTGGCTCCGGGGACGAACCGCTGCCGGCCGAACCCGGCAAAGCGGTTCCGGCCACGCCTACTGTGGACCAGTTCGGGCGTGACCTGACGCGCCTGGCCCGGGAGGGGAAACTGGACCCGGTCATCGGCCGCGAGACGGAAATAGAACGGGTTATTCAGATCCTTTCCCGCCGTACCAAGAACAACCCCTGCCTGATCGGTGAGCCCGGAGTGGGTAAAACCGCCATCGCCGAGGGGCTGGCGCAAAGGATTATTGTGGGTAAGGTGCCGGAAACGCTGAAAGCCAAGCGAGTGGTTACCCTGGAACTGGCCGCGGTGGTGGCCGGCACCAAGTACCGCGGTGAATTTGAGGAGCGCCTGCGCAAGCTGATGGAGGAGCTGCGCGGAGCCGGTAACGTCATCGTTTTTATTGATGAGCTTCATACCATTATCGGCGCCGGTGCGGCCGAAGGGGCTATCGACGCCTCCAATATCCTGAAGCCGGCCTTGGCTCGTGGCGAGCTGCAGGCTATCGGTGCCACCACGCTGGACGAATACAGGAAGCATATTGAACGTGACCCGGCACTGGAGCGCCGCTTCCAGCCCATCATCGTCGGCGAACCCACCAGGGAAGAATCGCTGGAAATCTTAAAAGGGCTGCGCGACCGTTATGAGGCTCACCACCGGGTTAAAATAAGCGACGAGGCGCTGGAGGCGGCGGTCCGCCTTTCCGACCGTTACATTACTGACCGCTTCCTGCCGGACAAAGCTATCGATCTTATCGATGAGGCCGCTTCCCGCGTGCGCCTGAAGGCTTATACCGCTCCGCCCAACTTAAAGGAGCTGGAAGAGAGACTGGAAACATTGCGGAATGAAAAGGAAGCGGCGGTACGCGGCCAGGAGTTTGAGCTGGCGGCGAAGCTGCGCGACAAGGAGCAGCAGCTGAGGGAGCTGCTGCAGAACCAGAAAAAAGAGTGGGAGCAAAGGAAGATTACTGACCAGCAGTCTGTAACCGCCGATGATATCGCTCACATTGTCTCGGCCTGGACCGGTGTGCCGGTCAAGAAACTGGCCGAAGAGGAAACCGAGCGCCTGCTCAATATGGAGCATATCCTGCACGAGCGCGTCATAGGCCAGGATGAGGCGGTAAAGGCGGTATCCAGGGCCATCCGGCGGGCCAGGGCCGGACTCAAAGACCCCAGGCGACCCATAGGTTCCTTTATCTTTCTTGGCCCCACCGGGGTGGGCAAAACCGAACTGGCCAGGGCTCTGGCCGAGAGCCTGTTCGGCGACGAGGACGCCATGATCAGGCTTGATATGTCGGAGTATATGGAAAAGCATACGACGGCCCGCCTGGTGGGGGCGCCTCCCGGCTACGTGGGATATGAGGAAGGAGGCCAGCTTACCGAGAAAGTACGGCGCAAACCTTATTCCGTGGTTTTGTTTGACGAAATTGAAAAAGCCCACCCCGAGGTTTTCAACGTATTGCTGCAGGTACTGGAAGACGGCAGGCTGACCGACGGCAAGGGGCGCCGGGTTGACTTCCGCAACACGGTTATCATTATGACCTCCAATGTGGGCGCCACCCAGCTGCGCAAACAGGCGGCCGTGGGATTCCGCGCCGCCGACGCGGCCAGGACTTACGAAAATATGAAAAACCAGATTATGGACGAGCTGAAACGTACCTTCCGGCCGGAATTCCTGAACCGAATCGACGAGGTTATTGTTTTTCACCCGCTGTCAGAGGAGCACCTGAAAAAAATTGTAGATCTGATGCTGCGGGAGCTGACAGCTCGCCTGGGTGATTACGGCATCAGGCTGCAGGTCACAGAAGCGGCCAAAACCCTGCTGTCCCGAGAGGGTTATGACCTTACTTACGGGGCGCGGCCTCTGCGGCGTGTCATTCAGAAGATGATAGAGGACGAGATCTCAGAAAAGATGCTGCGCGGGAACTTTACCCACAATGATACCGTGGTGGTGGATTCGGACGGGGAAAAGCTGACTTTCAATAAAGCTGCAGCTACTGTAAGCGAGTAACGAAAATATTAAGAAATTTTATCCCCATTAATTGCAGCAGCGTTTCGGACTGAACAGTGGCATAAAAGGCAACTGTAGGGACGCTGCTTGTTTTTCCCGTCACCACATCCCCATGCTTTAGGATTTATCCCGGCAAATTGAGTCGAAATATTCCGCGACAGGAAGAAAGAGGTGCTTTTCCAGGAATAATAACTTTGAAATTGACCAGGGAAAGTATTTTAACAAAAAAAAGGATTTTTTCGTATGTCGTCGAATAAAACAATGGTGTCCATCTGCAGGGGTGGATACATCTGTGTCAGGGGGGAATTGTGTGAAAATTGCGATTTCAGGGAAAGGCGGTGTGGGCAAAACGACGTTGGCCGCCAACCTGGTGCGCGCTTTCGCTAACCGGGGCCTGAATGTATATGCTGTTGACGCCGACCCCGACGTTAGCCTGGGGGCGACTCTTGGTCTGCCCGCCGGGGAGTTGGCAATGCTTCGTCCCGTAATTGAAATGAAAGAGCTGGTGGATGAGCGGACGGGGGGTGGCGGTGCTTTTTTTACCCTTAATCCCAAGGTAGACGACATAATTGACCACTACAGCCTCCGGCAGGGAAATATCAGGTTCCTGCGCATGGGCGCGGTGAAACAGGGCGGCACCGCCTGTTACTGCAAAGAGAATTCTTTTCTTTACGCGGTCTTAAACAGCCTGTTGCTGGACAAGGACGACGTGGTGGTTATGGACATGAGTGCCGGCATCGAGCATCTTACCCGCGGTACTTCCCGCGGTGTGGATGTCCTTATTGTTGTTACCGAGCCGACCCGGGTCTCTGTCCAGACTGCCGGAGTGGTTAAAAAGCTGGCTGAAGAACTGGGTATCCGCCGGGTCCGGGTACTGGCCAACAAAGTGCGCACCGAAAAGGAACGGCAGTTCATAATGTCTCAGTTCAAGGCGGAAGAGCTGCTCGGCATAATTTCCTTTGATGAAGATGTTTTGGAAAATGCCCTGGCCGAGGAGAGCGGCCTGCTCTCCGGCGCCGGCGTTATGCCGGGGATTGAAGACATAGTGGAAAAGTTACTAAGGGAGGTGACGCGCAGGTAACCGTCTTACTGTTACCGCACAGGCCGCGACATTCCGCGGAATGTGTCTGGCACCGTAACATCTATTCTTTTAGAGGAGGTTAGTGAGAATGTCTGAAGCCAAGAAAAAAGCGGTCGATCGTAACCGTACCATCGACCCGGCCGTATTGGAGGTGCTCTCCGGGCAGCTTCCGGTAGATACGGCTTATGACAGATACCTTGCCCAGCAGCCACAGTGTAAGTTCGGAGACACCGGCATTTGCTGCCGCATCTGCATTCAGGGCCCATGCCGCATTACCGCCAAGGCGCCAAAGGGCGTCTGCGGCGCCACCGCCTACACCATAGTGGCCAGGAACCTGATCCGCTCGGTGCTCGGCGGTGCTTCTGCCCACTCCGACCATTCCAAACACATCCTGCTCACCCTGAAGGCTCTGTTGGAAGGCCACGCGCCCGACTATTCCATTAAGAGCCCGGAGAAACTAAGGGCCATTGCCACCAGGTTCGAAATCCCCGTCGAGGGCCGCACCGACCTTGAAATCCTGGCCGACGTGGTTAAACTGGGCCTGGAGGACTACACCCGCATGACCGGCGGTAAGGTCAGGTGGGTTGAAAAGACCGTCACCCCCGGACGTGTGAAGAAGTTCACCGAGTGCAACATTATGCCTACCAGTGTTTTTCAAACCATTGCCAGCGCCATGTCGCAGACCCACATGGGCATGGACGCTGACCCGGTCAACCTGATTTTCAAAGCCCTGGAAGCGTCGCTGGCCGACTACACCGGCATGCACATCGGCACCGACCTGTCGGACGTGCTCTTTGGCATACCGACTCCCATTTATACCGAAGCCAACTTCGGCGTCATCGACCCGGCCAAGGTTAACATCGCCGTGCACGGCCACAACCCGCTCCTGTCCGAAATGATTGTGCAGGCTGCCCGGGAAATGGACAGCGAAGCCAAGGCCGCCGGCGCCACCGGTATCCAGCTGATGGGCATCTGCTGTACCGGCAACGAGGTGCTGATGCGCCAGGGCGTGCCTCCCGTCACCAACTTTTTGTCCCAGGAATTGCCCATCATGACCGGCGCCATCGACGCCATGGTGGTGGACGTACAGTGCATTATGCCGGGTATCCAGGCAGTGTCAGAATGTTTCAACACCCGTATTATCACCACCGCCCAGAACGCCAAGATCCCCGGCTCTTACTACGTGGACTACAGTGAAGAACGGGCGCTGGACCAAGCCAAGGAAGTCATCCGCATCGCCATTGACGGCTATAAGGAAAGGGCCGGCGTGGAGTGCGTCATTCCCTCGGTTAAGAACAAGGTCGTTGCCGGTTTCAGCCTGGAGGCTTTGTATGACCTGTTTGGCGCCCTCAACCCTGACGCCCCCATCAAAGTTGTCACCGACGCGCTGAAGTCGGGCGAGCTGCGCGGCGTGGTTCTTTTCGCCGGTTGCAACAACCTGAAGGTTACCCATGACGAAAATCATACAGTAATTGCCAAAGAATTGGCCAAGAATAACGTGTTGCTGCTGTCCACCGGCTGTGCCGCCGGTTCCTACGCCAAGCTGGGCCTGCTCTCCCCGGAAGCGGTTGACCAGTATGCCGGTGACAGCCTGAAGGCGTTCATCCGGAAGCTGGAAGAAGCCAACGCCGGCAAGCTGGAGGGTAAGCTGCCCCTGGTGTTCCACATGGGTTCCTGCGTGGATAACACCCGCGCCACCAACTTTGCCACCGCCATTGCCAACGACCTGGGCGTGGACGTGCCGAAGATCCCCTTTGCGGCCAGCGCCCCCGAAGCCATGAGTGAAAAGGCTATCGCCATCGGTTCCTGGAATGTGGCCATGGGCCTGCCGGTACATGTAGGCGTGGTGCCCCCGGTCACCGGCAGCGAGCTGGTGAACGGCATTGCTCTGCAGATTGCCCACGATGTATACGGCGGCTTCTTCATCTGGGAGACCGACCCCTATAAGGCTGCCGAGAAAATCCTGGAAGCTCTCGACTACCGCAGCTGGAAGCTGAAGATTCACGCCCAGACTGCCGAGAAGTTCGAAACCAAAGCTTCTGCCGCCTGGTAAACAGTAATTCTTTTGAAAAGGAGGAAAGAGCATGTCCAAGACAGCCTTTACAAAGACGGCCTTTGACGAAATCTTTGCCGGGGCGGAAGACAAAGCCCCCAAGAGGTTGCTGCAGAAAGCCTACAACGGCGCCATCATCGCCACCAGCTACGCTGAAATCCTGCTTAACCAGGCTATCCGCAGGTTCGGCCCTGACATGCCGGTAGCATATCCGGATACCGCCTATTATCTCCCGGTTATCAGTTGCCTCTCCGGTGAGAAGGTAACCAAGCTGGGCGACCTGCCCCCCATCTTAAACAGGATGCGCAACCAGATCAGGGAAGAGCTGACGTTCTTTAACGCCCGCCTGTACGGTGAGTCCACCGCCTATGCGGCGGAAATCATCGAGGCGCTGCGCTACCTGGACGGCGCCCAGCCCCACGTGGCGCCCTGGTCCGGTTACCTCACCGACCCCATCCTGCGCAAGTACGGCATCCAGCTCGTGGACTGGACCATCCCCGGCCAAGCTGTTATCATCGGCAAGGCGCGCACCAGTGCCGACGCGGCCAAGATTGTCCAGGAGCTGCAGTCCAAGGGTATGATGCTCTTCCTGGTCAATGAGGTCATTGAGCAGCTGCTGGAGCAGAACATGAAGCTGGGCGTGGATTATATCGCTTTCCCGCTTGGCAACTTCACCCAGGTGATCCACGCCGTCAACTACGCTCTCCGCGCCGGTATGGCCTTCGGCGGTATCGCACCCGGACTGCGTGAAGAACACCGCGACTACCAGCGCCGCCGCGTTATGGCTTTCGTCCTGCACCTCGGCGAGATCGACGAAGTCCAGGTAGCCGCCCACTTTGCCGCCATCTTCCTCGGCTTCCCGGTTATCTGCGACACCGAGCTGGAAGACGAAATTCCCGACTGGTATGTTTCCCATACCAACTACGACACCCTGGTCAAGTACTGCATGGAGCTGCGTGGCATCAAGCTGAAAATCCTTGAAATCCCCGTTCCCATCACCGTCGGCCCCGCTTTCGAGGGTGAGACCATCCGCAAGGGCGACATGTACGTGGAGTTCGGCGGCGGCAAGGCCACTGGTTTTGAGCTGGTGCAGATGGTGGGAGAGAAGGATATTGAGGATGGCAAAATTACCGTTATCGGCCCCGACCTTGACGAGATGACTCCCGGCAGCAGCAACCCCATCGGCATCATAGTCAAGATTTTTGGCCGCAAGATGCAGGAAGACTTTGAAGGGGTACTGGAGCGCCGCATCCACTACTTCATCAACTATGGTGAAGGGCTCTGGCACGTGGCCCAGCGCGACCTCTGCTGGCTGCGTGTTTCCAAGGAAGCATTCAACAAGGGCTTCCGCATGAAGCATTACGGCGAGCTGCTCATTGCCAAGTTCAAGGACGAATTCCCTGCCATCGTGGACCGGGTGGAAGTGATACTGATCACCGACCAGGCAAAGGTCGATGAAATGATCAAGGTAGCCCGCGAGCGCTACGCCGTCCGTGACGCCCGCCTGAAGGGCCTCACCGACGAAGCGGTGGAAGAGCTGTACTCCTGCATCCTTTGCCAGTCTTTCGCACCAAACCACGTATGTGTCGTCGCCCCGGAACGGGTGGGCCTGTGCGGCGCCGTCAGCTGGCTTGATGCCAAGGCTTCCTACGAGATTGACCCCAACGGCCCCAACCGTCCCATCAAGAAGGAGGGGGTCATTGACGAGGTTAAAGGTATGTGGCAATCGGTCAATGAATATGTTTACGCCAATACCAACCGTAGCGTGGAAGAGGTCAACCTCTACACCCTGATGGACCGTCCCATGACTTCCTGCGGCTGCTTCGAGGCCATCCTGGCTATCGTGCCTGAAGCCAACGGCCTGATGATCACCACCCGCGAGCACTCCGGCGACACACCGTGTGGCATGACCTTCTCCACCCTGGCCGGTTCGGTGGGCGGCGGCGTGCAGGCGCCCGGCTTCATGGGCATCGGCCGCAGCTATATCCTTTCCCGCAAGTTCCTCAAGGCCGACGGAGGCCTTGGCCGCATTGTCTGGATGCCAAAAGAACTCAAAGAGTTCCTGGGTGACGACCTGCGTAAACGGGCCGAAGAAGAAGGCCTGGGCGCCGACTTCGTCGACAAGATTGCCGACGAGTCGGTGGGCACCACAGGGGATGAAATCCTGCCGTTCCTGGAAGAAAAAGGCCACCCGGCCCTCACCATGGATCCCCTGATGTAACCGCTGCAAAAGAGGCGGGCCGGTTCTCTGCCTGCCCGCCTCTTTCAATTAACAGCAAGAAACAGGGCAATATCATTCACGGAAGGAAAGGAGACGTAAAGATGGGTTTAACAGGTCTGGAGATTTTCAAACAGCTGCCCAAAACCAACACAGGGGACTGCGGCTTCCCAACCTGCCTGGCTTTCGCCATGGCTTTGGCCGCGGGCAAAACTTCCCTGGAAAAATGCCCTCATGTGTCTGAAGAAGCAAAGGAGGCGCTGGGCGCCGCCGCCGCCCCTCCCATCCGCCTTGTAAAGGTGGGTACCGGAGACACAGCGGTGGAGCTTGGTGATGAAACCGAGCTGTTCCGTCATGACAAGCGCTTCTACCACCCCACCGCCATTGCCGTGCTTATCAGCGATACCGAGGATGTGGCGGCCAGGGTCAAAGATTTCGGCGAACTGGAATTTGACCGCGTCGGCCTCCACTTCGTCACAGACATGGTGGCCCTAAAGAACGCCTCCGGTGATGCGGCCAAATTTAAGGCGGCCGCTGAAGCGGTTGCCGCCGGGACCAAGCGGCCGATGGTGCTGATCAGTGAAGATGTGGCTGCTATGGAAGCCGCCGCCACCGCAGTGGCTGCCGGCAAGCCCCTGCTGTACGCCGCTACCGGTGAAAACTACGAGGCCATGACTGCCTTGGCCGCCAGGCTTGGTTGCCCGCTGGCTGTTAAAGGCAATGGTCTGGCCGACCTGTCTGACCTGGTGGAGAAAGTCGTCAAGCTGGGCCATAAGGACCTGGTACTGGACAGCGGCAGCCGTGACACTTCCCAGGTACTGGCTGACCTTACCCAGATCCGCCGCCTGGCGGTCAAGAAGCGTTACCGCCCGTTCGGTTACCCTGCCATGGCGTTTACCTCCAAAGACGACCCGTTTGCGGAAGTGGTTCAGGCCGGCGTTTATCTCAGCAAGTATGCCGGGCTGGTGGTAATGAAAGCCAGCAAGAAGGAGGAATTGCTCCCCCTGCTCTCCTGGCGCCAGAACCTGTTTACCGACCCGCAAAAGCCCATTCAGGTGGAACCAAAAGCTGTAGCCGTGGGCGAAGTCACACCCGACTCCCCCGTCTATATCACCACCAACTTCTCGCTTACCTACTACATCGTGGAAGGTGAAGTGGAAAGCAGCAAGATCCCGGCCTGGATTGTCCCGGTCAACACCGATGGCATTTCCGTACTTACCGCCTGGGCCGCCGGCAAACTTACCGGTGAAGCCATCAACAAGGCGCTGAAGAAGGACGACATGGAGTCCAAAGTTAATCATAAGACCCTGGTCCTCCCGGGTTACGTGGCCGTCCTTTCCGGCAGCACCGAGGAAGCTACCGGCTGGAAAGTCATGGTGGGCCCGCGCGAAGCCTCCGGCATACCCAAGTTTGCCAAAGCCAACTTTGCTTAAAGGCTCCCCAAACCCGTAAACGAAGGTGACAGCAATGAAAACCCCAACCGTCCTCTTTTTCCCTGATAACGTGGCAGTTCAGGTTGAGCCCGGCACGTCGCTTCTCACCGCCGCCTCCATGGCCGGCATAGAGCTTAAAAGCAACTGCGGCGGCGGGGGAACCTGCGGGCGTTGCCTGGTCAGGG
Organism: Dethiobacter sp.; assembly: GCA_020725465.1. Classification (GTDB taxonomy): domain Bacteria; phylum Bacillota; class Dethiobacteria; order Dethiobacterales; family Dethiobacteraceae; genus DYEY01. Next base: position 77,887 of record DYEY01000073.1, on the reverse strand, counting down.
TGAAAGACGGCCGGATCAGAAACATAAGCGCCGGCAAAATTGCAGCCAAGGCGCGCCAGGCAGGCCTGCTGCTGGCCTGTCAGGCCCTGGTGGAAGGTAACGTGGTTGTGGAGATCCCCAGGGACTCCCGCCTGGATGAGCACGTGGTCCTGCTTGGAGAAAAGGAGATCCTGGCGGAACAGGACGAAGAGCTTTCCGGGGACTATCCGTTTCACCCGCTGTGCCGCCAGGTGCAGCTGACAGTGAGTGAGCCGACGCTTACCGGAAACGCCTCTGACTTAAGCCGCCTGGAAACGGCGCTGCGCCGGGAACTGGATTGCGGCAAGATTCATATCAGCCTGCCGCTCCTTAGGTCCCTGGCCGAAGTACTGCGCCGGGGTGACTGGAAAGTAACGGTAACAGTGGCCCAGCTTGACGGTTGCGCCGACATCGTCCGCCTGGAGCCTGGCCACGCCTCGCAAAAATCGTTGGGCCTGGCTGTGGATATTGGCACCACCACAGTGGTTTTGTACCTGGTTGATCTCCTGACAGGGATTACCCTGGGTAAGAAAGGAACCTACAACAAGCAGGCCCGCTACGGTGACGACGTAATTTCCCGCATAATCCACGCCACCGAAAGAAAGGGAGGACTGCAGGACCTGCACCAGGCGGTCATCAACACTGTTAACCAGCTGATCAGCGAGCTGTTTGCCCAAAGTCAGGTCAGCGGAGAAGACGTACACATGGTTTTGGTTGCCGGGAACACCACCATGACCCACCTGTTCCTGGGGCTGACGCCGAAGTACATCCGGCTGGAACCGTATATACCCCTGGTGTCGGCCGCTCCTCCGGTGCGTGCTGCTGAACTTGGCCTAAGTGTTAACCCCACTGCCTTCGTAGCCTGTTTCCCTTCGGTGGCTTCTTATGTAGGTGGAGACATTGTCTCCGGAACCCTGCTGACCAATATGGCCAAGTCAGAAAAGGTTACCTTGTTCATTGACATAGGCACCAACGGCGAGATGGTCCTGGGCAACAGGGACTGGCTGGTAGCCGCCGCCTGCTCCGCCGGCCCGGCCTTTGAAGGAGGCGGCATCACCTTTGGGATGCGCGCCATGAAAGGCGCCATCGAGCGCGTGCAGATCGACCCGGAAACTTTTGAGGTGACGGTGTCCACCATTGGCAACATGAAGCCCATGGGCATCTGCGGTTCAGGGCTCATCGACTGCCTGGCCAAGCTCCATGAGGCCGGCGTCATCGACCGCGCGGGCAAGCTGCAGACCGACATCGACACGCCGCGTATGCGCAAAGGTGATGACGGTTTTGAGTTCGTCCTGGTTTTTGGCGACCTCACCGAGTGCGGCAAAGATATTGTCCTGACCGGGAGCGACATCAAAAACCTGCTTCGGGCCAAGGGCGCGATTTATGCCGGTATCCGCTGCCTGCTGCGGGCGGTACAGCTTGAACAGGAAGCAATTGAAAAGGTGATTATCGCCGGCGGTTTCGGCAATTTTATCAACATCCGGGACGCGGTGAACATCGGGCTGCTCCCCGACCTGCCCGCCGGAAAGTACTCCTTTATCGGAAACTCTTCGGTAAAAGGGGCAAGGCTTGCTCTCCTGTCGCAGGAGGCATACCGCGAAGCGCAGAATCTGGGCAACAGCATGACTTACCTTGAATTGTCCGCGGGGAACGAGTTTATGGACGAGTTTGTGTCGGCCCTGTTTTTGCCGCACACCGACCTGTCGCTTTTCCCCACGGTTGCCGCCAAAAAATAATACGTCAACAGAAAGGAGAGTACCCTTATGGCTTTCACCCCTGTCAAAGACAAGTACAGAAGCAAAGTGGGCGAGGTAACCCTTGGCGCCACCAGGGAGCAGGGAGGTACCCGCGCTTATACCATTACAGTCGGCGGCGAAGCAACGCTGCCCTTCCTCCATTTTGAAGGCGAAATCCCCAACCGCCCCGTCGTCGCCCTGGAAGTCTGGGACGTGGCTCCGGCCGACTGGAATCCCTGCTTTGAGCCCTTCTACGGGGACGTCTACAACAACCCCGCTGCCTGGGCGAAAAAGTGCGTTGAAGAATTCGGCGCCGACCTGGTTGTGCTGCGCCTGCGCGGCGCTGATCCTGACGTAAAAGACGCCTCGCCCGAGGACTGCGCCAAAGTGGTTAAAGACGTCCTGGCTGCTGTGGGTTGCCCGTTGGTGGTGCTGGGCTGCGGCAAGGCGGAAAAGGACAACCAGATCATGCCCGCCGTGGCTGAAGCCGCCGCCGGGGAAAACCTGTTACTGGGCGTGGCCGAGCAGGAAAACTACAAGTCCCTCACCGCCGCCTGTATGGTCCACAAGCACAACATCATCGCCCAGTCACCCATTGACATCAACATCTGCAAGCAGCTGAACATCCTGATCACCGAAATGAACCTGCCTCCCAACCGCATTGTTATTGACCCCACCATCGCCGCGCTGGGTTACGGCCTGGAATACGGCTACTCCATCATGGAACGTGCCCGCAACGGCGCTCTTGGTGGTGACAGCATGCTGGCCATGCCCATGATCGGCAATGTGGGTTACGAAGTATGGCGTGTCAAGGAAGCCAACGCCTCCGCTGCCGAATACCCCGGCTGGGGAGAGCAGGAAGCCCGCGGCATCCTGTGGGAAGCAACCACCGCCATGGCCCTGCTGCAGGCCGGGATGGATATCGTGGTCATGCGCCACCCCAAGGCTGCCGGACTGATTAAACAAAATATCGACGAACTGATGGTGAAGACTTCCTACGAAGGATAGCTGTCCGTCCCGCGCGGCCGCGCAGGCCGTACCCGCGCGGCCGTACCATTCATTCAATGATAAGGAGGTATTGCGAAATGTTCATTATCGGCGAAAGAATCAACGGCATGTTCAAAGACATCGCCCAGGCCATCCGGGAGCAGGACCCCCGTGCCGTCCAGGAATGGGCCAGGAGACAGGAAGCTGCCGGCGCCCGCTACCTTGACATCAACACCGGCCCGGCTGCCAAGGACCCGGTTAAAGTGATGCGCTGGCTGGTGGAAGTTACCCAGGAGGCCAGCGACCTGCCCCTGGCGCTTGACTCCACCAACTATGACGCCATTGAAGCAGGCCTGGAAGTATGTAAGCGCCCGGCCATGATTAACTCTGTTCCCGCCGAGTGGCCAAAGATGGAAAGGGTTTTCGGCATGGCCCAGAAGTACAACTCCGCCGTCATTGGTTTGGCCATGAACGAGCAGGGGATCCCCAAAGACGCCGACACCCGCGTCGCCCTGGCCATGGAGCTGGTGGCCTGTGCCGACTCTTACGGCATTCCCATGGAAGACCTCTACATTGACCCTCTGGTACTGCCCTGCAACGTAGGTCAGGACCACGGCCCCGAAGTTATGGTTACACTGCGCCAGATCAAGCTGCTGGCCGACCCCCCGCCACGTACCGTAGTAGGTCTCTCTAACATCTCCCAGGGTACCAAGAACCGTGAGCTGATCAACCGCATCTTCGCCGCCATGGCAGTGGCCAATGGCCTTGACGCCGCCATTGCCGACGCCTGCGACGACCACCTGGTGGAGGCCATCGCCACCGCCCGTATTATCATGAACCTGGATATTTACTGCGACAGCTACGTCGACGTCTACCGCAAGCAGCAGAAATAGGACTGCCTAAGGAGGAAGAGCATTGAGTAACCAGAGAGAAGTATCTCCGGCAGTACCGCAGTATCCTCCCTGCCAGGCCGGCTGTCCCATTAACACCGACATCCAGGAGTACGTCCGCCAGATAGCAACAGGCAACCACGACCGTGCCCTGGAAGTAATCATGGAGGTAAACCCGCTGTCCGCCGTCTGCGGCATGCTTTGCGCCCATCCCTGCGAGGACGAGTGCCGCCGTAAAGACGTTGACGAAGCCGTTTCCATCCGTGCCCTGAAGCGCTTCGCCGTTGAAAACGGCCGCTGGCCCGAAATTAAAAAGGCGGAAGTAACCCGTAGCGAAAAAATAGCGGTTGTCGGTGGCGGTCCCAGCGGCCTGATGGCAGCCAGGGAGCTGGCCCACCTTGGATTTGCGGTCACCATTTTCGAGCGTACCGCCGAGTGCGGCGGTGCCATAGCCAACTTTATTCCCCTTTACCGCCTGCCCATGGAGTGGCTGCGCCGGGACGTATCCCTGATTGCCGACTTGGGCGTGGAGATTAAGACCGGCGTGGAGCTGGGCAAAGACTTCAGTATCGATGACTTAGCCCGCGACTTTCAGGCGGTGGTGCTGGCCCTGGGACTCCCGGTCAGCCGCTCTCTCCCCATCCCCGGTGCCGACGCCAATGGAGTCATGCTGGCGCTGCCCTTCTTGTACAGCGCCAAATTCGAAAACTTCAAATTCGAGCCGGGCCGTCACGTTATCGTTATCGGTGGCGGCAACGTGGCCATGGACGTGGCCAGGACTGCCTTGCGGGCCGGTGCGGAAAGCGTGAAGCTGGCCTGCCTGGAGTGCCGTGAAGAAATGCCGGCTTTTGAGTGGGAAATAGAGGAAGCGCTGGATGAAGGCGTGGAAATGTACCCGGCATGGGGGCCAAAGGCGATTTTAACCGACGGCGACGGCACCGTCAGAGGCCTGGAGCTGCAGGAATGTGTGTGTGTCTTTGACGAGCAGAAGCGCTTCAACCCCAAGTTCAGCGATTGTGTAAAAACCATCGACGGCAACGTGGTGATCTTCGCCATCGGCCAGGCCAATGATGACCTTTCTTACCTGAAAGAATCCGGCATTGACCTGACCGAACGCGGTATCTTAAAGTACAACCAGCGCACTATGCAGACCACCCGCCCGGGAGTATTTGCCTGTGGCGAGGTTGTGTACGGGCCTGGTTCCGCCGTCAAAGCCATGTCTACCGGTCGCAAGGTGGCCCTGGCTGTAAGGGCGTACCTGGACGGCGTGCCTTTTGATGCCGAGCTGGCGGAACCGTTCACTACTTTTAACGCCCTGTCGCCGTCAACCATTGAAAAAGTCAGGCGCAGCGAAAGGCTGCCTGTGCCACTGCTTGACCCGGAAACCCGCAAGACCCACTATGGACATGCCGAGCTGGGTTACGACGAGCGTATGGCGCTTTGTGAGAGCCGCCGCTGCATGGACTGTGCCGCCGGTGCCCAAGTGCTTGACGAGCTGTGTGCCGTCTGCCTCACCTGCCTGCGTACCTGCCCGTACGGCGTGCCCCATATTGACGAAGAAGGCATTTTTACCATCCGCAACGAGGAATGTCAGGCCTGCGGCCTGTGTGTCGGCATCTGCCCGGCCCGTGCTATCCGCTTCCGCAACCATTATGCCCAGGCTGCCCTGGACCAAATGGAAGATGCCCTTGTCCGGGCCAAAGAAGAGGGCAACGGCGCCGCTGCGGTGGTCTTCTGTTGCAGCTATGGTGCTTTTGCCGAGAAGAGCTTCATCCGGTACCTGAACAACGGCCGTCCCCGGTCTCTTGCCGTGGTGCGCGTGCCCTGCGTGGCCAAGGTGGAAGTGGCCAACATCCTGCATGCCCTGGAGGCGGGAGCCGAAGCCGTCTTTATAGCCGGCTGCGAGCAGGAAGAAGAATGCTCCTACCATGACGTGGCCAGGTGGGCTGAAAAGCGTGCCGGCCGCGCCAGGGAAATCCTGGCCGAGCTGGGTATAGAGCAGGAAAGGGTGGAGTACCTGAACCTCACCCCGGACGAAGTGCGGAACTTTGCCGGCGTGGCGGAAGGTTTTCTCGCCAAAGTCAAAAACATCACGGAAAACGGCGGGGGAGGTGAAAGCAAATGATTGTCGGCAAACGTAAACCGCTACCGGAAATAATCAAAGCGGTGGAGCCGTATGAAAAGGTTCTGGTCCTGGGCTGCGGCGAATGTGTCACCGTCTGCATGGCCGGCGGTGACAAAGAAGCGCGCGAGACCGCCCTGGCCCTCTCCCTGGCCCGCAAGAAGGCCGGGAAACCGGCAGAAATTGAAAGCCATACCGTGGAGCGCCAGTGTGAATTTGAGTACCTGGAATCCGCCCGCAAGAAAATCGAAGCGGTCGATGTGGTCGTTTCCCTGGCCTGCGGTGTAGGCGTGCAGACCATGAACATGCACTACCAGGATATGCTTACCCTGCCCGGCCTCAATACCACCTTTATGGGCCTCCCGGTCCGGCAGGGCGTATGGATGGAAAACTGTATCGGCTGTGGTGACTGTGTGCTGGGTGAGACCCTGGGCATCTGCCCCATTGCCCGCTGCTCCAAAAGCATGCTGAACGGTCCCTGCGGCGGTTCACAGTACGGCAAATGCGAAATCAGCAAAGATGTGGACTGTGGCTGGCACCTGATTTACGAGCGCCTGGCCAAATTTAACAGGCTGGATGTCCTGGCCGCAGTCAGGCCTCCCAAAGACTGGTCGACGTCCCACTCCGGTGGGCCGAGAAAAATGGTAAGGGAGGATGTGACGCTGTGATAACCGGCAGCAATTTGGAAAAGGTTTTAAAAAGCGGCATCTTCGCCTGCACCGGTGAACTTGGCCCCCCCAAGAGCGCTGAAGGGCATAAAGTGGAGCACCACGCCGAGATGCTCCGGGGTTACGTGGACGCTTACAACCTGACTGACAACCAGACCGCCATTGTCCGCACCTCCAGCATTGCCTGTGGCGCCCTGCTGGTCCGCATGGGCCTTGACCCCATCATACAAATCACCTGCCGCGACCGCAACCGCATCGCCATCCAGAGTGACGTTTTGGGCGCCGTGGCGCTGGGTATCAAAAATATCCTCTGCCTGCAGGGCGACCATGCCAAGTTCGGCAACGAACCCACAGCCAAGAACGTTAACGACATCGACTCCATGCAGCTGATCCGCATGCTGAAAAACATGCGCGACGAGCAGGTGTTCTCCGGCGGCGAGAAATTGGAAGCCCCCATTAACATCTTCATCGGCGCGGTGGAGAACCCCTTCGCCGACCCCTTCGAGTACCGGGCCTACCGCCTGGCCAAGAAGGTGGAGGCCGGCGTCGACTTTATCCAGACCCAGGCCATCTTTGACATGGACCGGTTTGAGCGCTGGATGGAAAAAGTCAGGGAACTGGGTATCCACAAAAAAGTGCCCATCCTGGCCGGCGTTATCCCCATGAAGTCGCTGGGCGCCGCCCGCTATATGAAAAACAACGTTTCCGGCCTGATTGTGCCCGACGAGCTTATCGACCGCTTAAAAGCGGCACCAGACAAAAAAGAAGAAGGCATTAAAATCTGCGTGGAAGCTATCCAGCACTTAAAGACGGTGGAAGGCGTTGCCGGGGTGCACGTCATGGCCGTTGCCTGGGAAGAAATCGTCCCCGAAATAGTGACCCGGGCCGGCCTTTACCCCAGACCAAAATTCTGAAAGTCTTGAGCAAGCCCACCGGTCTGACCTTCTCCGGGAGGTCAGACCGTCCTTTTTTAACGGAGGGTAGCATGCTTAAAATAACAGATACCATGTCAATACCCATTACCATCCCGATCACATCCGTGGCAATAATCTCAGGAAAATTTTTATACGGCAGCAATATAACAGCACCGGCTCCTGCCGGTTTTTTTATTGCTTTATTAAGAGGAAAAATGACCTCTACAGGGAATATAGTCTTAAAGAGAGATTATTAAAGCGGAGGATACCTGTGCAAAAGCAATTTATCAGGGACCTGAAAGTGGGAGACGCGGTACAAAGTGAATTTCTGGTCACCGAAAAAGTGCTGGTGGCTTTCAGTCAGCCCGGTAAATCCGGGGAACAGTTTCTGAGAATGCAGTTGTCTGATATCACCGGCAGCATCCGGGCCGTGGCCTGGGATAAGGGACCTGAACTGGCTGGCCGCTTTCGGGTCGGCGATGTAATCAGGGTGACAGGTGAGGTGGGAGAATACAGGGGGCCGCAGCTGGTTGTGTTTAACCTGGCAGTAGTTGCCGCGGACCAGGTGGATAAAAGCCATTTTCAGAGAGCTTCCCGGCGTAACAGGCAGGAAATGCTGGATGAACTGGCACAGGTGCGGGAGGCCGTAAAAAACCCCTACCTGTCAAAACTGCTGGACGGGTTTTTCAATGACCGGGAGTTTCTGGCACTGTATGCCGACGCCCCGGCGGCGCGTACGGTCCATCATAACTATGTGGGCGGGTTGCTTGAGCATTCGCTGGAGGTGGCTGCTCTTTGCCGCCATTTCATAAAATTATACCCTGAACTTGATCCTTCACTGTTATACTGCGGCGCTCTGCTGCATGACGCGGGCAAAGTAAGGGAGTACGATTTCAGCGGCCTCTCCATAGAGCTGACCACCAGGGGAAAGCTTATCGGTCATATTGCCATCGGCAAGGAAATGATAGATGAACGGGCGGCTGCGGTAGAGGGTTTCCCCCAGGCCCTGTTACTGGAACTGAACCATATGATACTCAGTCATCATGGGCAAAAAGAGTGGGGTTCACCGGAAGTGCCCAAAACGTTTGCTGCATTTGTACTGTTTCATGCTGACCTGGTCTCAGCCAGACTCAACCAGTTTGCGCAGGCGGCGGGTAGGGGCGGCGGCGTTGACGGCTGGACTGAGTGGGACCGCCTGCTGGATCGCAGCATTTTCCTGGGAGCTGCCCGGGATATATAGAAGCAACTCTGTGGGAAGGGTGGTGGTATTGATGAAGGATATCAGGGGAAAGACGCGGCACCAAAAGCAGAAGGTTGTGCCTTTTGAACGGGAAGCGGAGTACTATCTGCATAAAGGCATGTCTTATTACCAGAGAAACCTGACGGGTAAAGCCCTGGTTTATTTCAGGAAAGCCACCGAAGTGGAGCCTGAGAACCCTGTTAATCATTACAACCTGGCCTGCCTGCTGAGCAAGATGGGCCGTCTCAGCGAAGCCAACAACATATTTCACTTTATTGTGGAAAATATGGATGCCTCGCTTAGCGGGTGCTATTTCCTGTTGGCGATTAACTATGGCCTGCTGGAAGATATGGACCGGTCAAGAGAGTACCTGCTCCGTTACCTGCAGGCTGACCCGGAAGGGGAAATGGCGTTGGAGGCGGCGGAGCTGCTGGAAGCTCTGGCCGGCGACCCCGGCTGCCTTCCTTCTTATTCGGAAAAAGACCGGATGATGGAAAAGTTGCTGAGCACCGGGGACAGTGAAGAATTGCGGCGCCTTTATTCCGGCAGCGCCGGTTTTCGCCGCGCGCTGCAAAACAGGCTGTACCACTGTTCTGACGAGCTGAAAGAAGAATTGCTACGGTTTTATGGTAAATTGGGCGGAGAGGAGGCCAGCAGGGTGCTGCACCAATTTATTAAGAACCCCTGGATAAAAGAAAGATTTCGCCAGCTGGCCCTGCTTGAGCTGAAGAAGCTGGGAGAGACCGGCAGTGTGCAGGTATTTATGGAAGGTGAAGTCAGGGAGGTGGATTTGGAGAAGTATCCGGTAAAGACTCCGGTCTGGAGAAAAGAATGGCAGATGGTAATTGACTGTACCATAGCCAATATGCGCCGCAGCCAGTGCTATGATGAGGGTTTTTTCGACGATGCCCAGGCCATCTGGCTTGATTTCATCAATACTGTTTACCCTGATGTGCCGCGGATAACAAAGTGTGAAACCTGGGCGGCCGCCCTGGAGTACAGTCTGGCCAGATTTCACTTTCTTGGCATCACCCAGAAAGAGCTGGCCAGGGAGTACGGTATTTCGGCGGCCAGCATATCCAACCGGTTTAGGGCTATCAACGGGGCGCTGGATATTGACCGGAAAGCTTACCATAACATGATGACCTATATAAATATAAGAAGAGATAATTAAATTGCCATACGGCTGTTTTTGCTATTTATCAGGCCAGGAACAAAAAGTAACGGGCAAGAATATATTAAAATGTCCCCCTTCTACATACCACTGTGGAAAGGGGGATATTTTTGTCAAAAACCCTGAGTTTTCAGGAAATTCTGAAGCTGGTTGCATTTGTACCGTCTTACCGGCAGGGAGAGGGACAGGGGCTTTGGCTGTTCTTTGGTGACGGCGGCAACCAGTGGTTCGCACAGGGCCTTCGCCCTTTCGTAAACCAACTCTGTGGCCTTTTTGCAGTTGACCGCCAGCAGGCAAGGCAGCAGTTTGGGCCGCTGCTTGGCCAGGTTAACCTGGTGCCTCTTGCCCTCACGCCGTTTCTTATCTTCTTTCCGGTAAAGGTACAAAAGCCGGTGGTCAGTGGTGATCCGGCCTACGGATATTTTCGCCTGCGGTCGGTGCTGAGGCTGGATACAGAGTCTTCCTGTATTTTGAACCTGGAGGGAGGGCACCGGGTAACCGTTTGCCAGAGTTTGCGCAAAATCCGCGGGCATATGCGCGCTGCCAAAAAGCTGGAGGCGTTTTTGATCGACCAGCTCTGTCAGACACTGGACGGAAAAGGGCACTTGCTGTTGCTGGAGGTGGGGCAGCCTGCGGGCCGCCGTCGCTGGGCGGAAGAAGCCGGTGAGGACGGGGCAAGGAAGGAAATTTTATAAAAAACAAAGTGCAAATAGTTGGAAAAGTGTAACAACTTGTTGTATAATTTAATGTATAATTCATTAAGGCCCGAGAGGAGGGAGACCTTGCCGTTCAGTGATTATTTGGGCAGAGCCGCCCGGATTATCCGGGAATCGCGCCACGCTACAGCCCTGACAGGTGCGGGAATTTCAACGGAGAGCGGTATTCCGGATTTTCGCAGTCCCGGTACAGGACTTTGGGAGAAAGAGGACCCTGATGACTTTACCATTGAGAGCTTCAACAGAGACCCAAAGGCTTTTTATGTTCGCATGCTTCCACTGTTGCGCGTTATAAGTGCGGCTGCACCCAACCCCGGTCATAAGGCGCTGGCTGAAATGGAACGGCTGGGGTATATCAAAACGGTGATAACCCAGAATATTGACAGCCTTCACCAGCAGGGCGGTTCGGAGAAGGTGCTTGAGGTTCATGGCAGCCTGCGGACCGGTACCTGCCTGAGTTGCAACCGGCAAAATCGCCTTGACGATCTGGTGTTTTTTCTGGAACGTGGAGAAGACCTGTCCTGTCGGCACTGCAGCGGAGTGCTAAAGCCGGACGTAACTCTTTTTGGCGAGGAGCTGCCTCCTGATTTTCAGAAGGCTTACCGGGAAGCGATGCGAAGCGATTGTATGCTGGTGGTGGGTTCGAGCCTGCAGGTGGCTCCGGCGGGTTATCTGCCCCGCTATTGTAAAAACCTGATTATTATCAATTACGGGACTACCCCGTATGATGATTTTGCCCGGGTGGTAATAAGGGCACCCGCGGGCGAGGCACTGCAGGGCATTTTAAAAGAACTTACCTCCTTCAGCTGACATTTGTGGTTTAACCGGCAGAGACGGTTCTCTGCCATTTTTTTTTGTGGGGGAGCACAAGAGATTAATGCTATATTTCGCTGTAATGATAATAATTTTGGGTGAATGAGAAAAAACTGTATATGCGCTTAACACGCCGGAAAGGGAAGATATATTTACATGAGCGTATATTCATTCACCTATACACTGCACCATGTTTTGCTGTTAAAACTTTTATGCACGTTTAACTTCGACCGGCCGCGCACCATACACAATTTTTTGTTTCTGGCCACTGTCAGCTGCCCGCCGGCCGAACGTTCCTGCATACGTTACGACTTTTACCGGGGGGTGGCCGGTGTGCACAGTTTCGAGGTGCAAAGCATCATTTCAGACCTTCAGAAAAACGACCTTCTGCAAAAAGACCGTTTTGCCCTGTCCAAAGAAGGCCGGGAGTTTTATTACCAGGTAGCTTCGCTGCTTCGCTATGAGCGTTTCCCGGAGCATTGTATGCGCCTGGCCCTGCGCTACCAGGAAAACCTGTGGCGTGTCAACCATGAGGTTTTATTTAATCCGCTGTTCCGTAAAACAAAAACGGGCAGGAAGATAGTCCTGCCCGTGGTTTAACGCCTGTTACTCCAGGATGCCCCGTAAAATAAGCCTGATATCATCGGGAGGAAGTCCTTCGCCCAGGTAGTGACCGTTCAGCCAGATTTCAAAATGCAGGTGCATCTCATCACCGCTGCCTGTAATGGCGGGTCCGGTACCGGAATTGCCCACAGTTCCAATCTGCCGGCCGGCTTCCACGGTATCCCCCACTGACAGTGACTGCTCCACCGTGTCCAGGTGAGCATAGCGGGTAATAACCTGCCCCCGGTGTGACAGCCAGACCTGGCGGCCGCGGAACCTGTCCAGTATGTATTCAGGAGTCTTTTCGGCCTCAGCGCTGAGGCGGCGGTATTTGGCCCGTTCTGCCGCGGACATTTCGACGTAATCGTGATCAATGCGGATAACTTTGCCGTCCGCTGCCGCCAGTACCGGTGTACCCTTTCTGATGGGGGTACCCGCAAAGCCGTTGTAGTAATCAATGCCTTCGTGTGTGCCGTTTCGGTAAGCGCGGGGCGCTCCCGGCAGCTGTCCGTCGGTCATCAGGATGCGGGCGCCGGCTATGGGGGACTGCAGAAAGCCAAGCTTGTCCACTATCATCTCAAGGGGAAGACGGTTGATATTGCCTGTAAAGAGAAGCGGACCGGTCTCTTCCTCCGCCGGTTCCGGCCTGTCCGCCGGCACCGGGGGCGGTTTGGGCGGCAGGCCGCTTACCGGCGTTTCAGGTTCAGGGTCGCTGACGGTGGCTCCGGTGGTCCAGGGCACCAGGTTAAGGAAGGCGGCGGCCAAAAGCAGCGCAGCCAGCGCTACCAGGGCCGTGGAATAAGCCGGGGTGGGTCTTTGTCTCTGCAAATTTCTCCCTCCAGTACTTTTATTTTATCATAGTCGACAGTAAGAGGGAAGATATGTCGAAAGAACAAAAGAGACAAAAAACTGTTTTTAGCCAGACAAAAAAGGGTAACAACGGACAGACGGAGAAATAAACACAGATTTTTCTTGCCGGAGGGACCATGCAATACAGGGACGCTTACCGGACCGCTTTAGACAGTTTTGCTGCCGCCGACCCGGGTGAAATGGCGCGGGCCGCTGGAGGCTCATACCAAAAGCAGGTTAACCGGGTGGAGCTTCTTTACCTGGGCCGTACCTGCAGCATCAGCCACCCGCAGGGAGAGATTGCAGTCAGCGGCTGGCCTGAGGTATCACCTGAAGAAAAGATAATCATCCTGCAGTACCTAAGCGGCGCCACCGGGGCACAGCCGCGCGGCAGGTGGCTTTCTTTTCTGGAACTGAAAGGCGGCGCGCACCATTTTGCCCCTTTTCAGCGCGAGGCCATTTTCCCCCTGGCCAGGCGTTTTGGCAACAACCCGGAAGAATTCCGGGAGGCGGCCAGGTCACTGGGCGGCACACCCATCCCTTTGGGGCATGCCGGGATGATGATCCAAGCCTTTCCACACCTGCTGCTTGGGTTTATACTCTGGACCGGTGACGGGGAATTCCCCGCTTCCGCCAATGTGCTCTTTGATGCGGCGGCGGAAATGTATCTTGCCACTTCTTCCCTGTACATGCTGGGGATAGCGGTAACCCGGAGGCTGCTTCGTTTCCCGGAACAACCGGATTATGACTGGTACAATGCAGCGCTTTAAAGCGGGGGGAGGGCGCCTGATGCAGTCAGGAAAAACACTAATAACCGGGGGCATACTGGTTGACCCGGCACAGGGACGCCACGGCCGTTTTGACTTGCTGGTTGCTGCGGGCAAAATCGCCTGTGTATCACCGCGGCTTGAATGCAGCAATGTCCGGGTGATTGATGCCGCGGGCAAAATAGTCCTGCCCGGATTCATCGACCTGCACACTCATTTGCGCGAACCGGGATTTGAATATAAAGAAACTATCCTTACCGGCAGCCGCGCAGCGGCGGCGGGAGGTTTCACCGGCATAACCGCCTTGCCTAATACCAGGCCTGTTACCGACAATGCCGACACAGTCAGCTTTGTCAGGGAGGCAGCGGCCCGGGCTGGGTTGGTCAGGGTGTGGCCGGTGGGAGCAATAACCCTTGGGTCCGCCGGCAGGGAGCTTACCGATATGGCCGGTCTGAAGAAGGCGGGGGTGGTTGCTGTAAGCGATGACGGCCGGGGCGTGGCTGATGACCGGATCCTAAAAAAAGCGCTGCTGCTGTGCCGCCGGCTCGGCCTGCCCCTGTTACAGCATTGTGAAGATGAATCGATTTCAGCTGACGGGCAGGTTCACCAGGGGGCGGTAGCGGAGCGCCTCGGCCTGGCCGGACTGCCGTCTGCGGCCGAAGAAGCAATGCTTAAGCGGGACCTTCGCCTGGTGGCGGAAACGGGAGCGGCCCTGCATGTTATGCATGTTTCCACGGCGGGCGCGGTGGAATTAATCCGCAGCGCCAAACAAAGGGGCCTCCCGGTGACTGCGGAGGTAACCCCTCACCACCTGCTTCTGACCGATGACGCGGTTATCGCTTACGGAACCATGGCCAAAATGAAACCGCCGCTGCGCACCGCGGCAGACCGGGAGGCGCTGAGGAAAGGCCTGGTTGACGGTACCGTTGATGCGGTGGCAACCGACCACGCACCCCACAGTGAAGAAGAAAAAAGCGCCGGGTTCAGGGAGGCCCCGTTCGGTGTGGTGGGACTGGAAACGGCGTTCCCGCTGCTTTTTACAAACCTGGTCAGGAGCGGCATTATGACCATTGACCAGCTGGTGACAAGGATGTCCCCGGCCCCTGCGCGGGTTCTCGGGCTGCCATACGGCACTCTTGCTCCCGGCAGGGAGGCCGATCTGGTTATAATCGACCCTGACGCCAGGAAAACCATCGACCGCCACCGGTTTTATTCCCGGGGCAAAAACTCACCTTTCCACGGCTTGGAAGTTTACGGGCTCCCGGTTTTGACCATGGTTGGCGGCCGGGTTGTTATGGCTGGCGGTCGGGTAACCGAAACAGACGAGGAGGCCGAGTATGCCGGTTGGAGATTATAGGATAAAGGAAATAAGAAAGGTAGCTGATGGTATCTTCCGGCTGGCCTTTGCAGGGAACATGGAGGCTGAGCCGGGGCAGTTCCTGCAGGTGGCGGTGGGCAGGACCCACGATCCCCTGCTGCGCCGGCCGCTCAGCATTCATGACTGTGTGGACGGTGAAGTGGTGCTCCTCTTTCACCCGGCCGGTCGCGGCACAAACCTGCTGGCAGAAAAAAAGCCCGGCGATTCTTTAAATGTGCTTGGGCCCCTTGGCAAAGGGTTCCCGCTGCCGGCCGGCCAAACAGCGGTACTGGTGGCCGGCGGCATTGGCATAGCACCGCTTTTTTACCTGGCGAAGGTGCTTAAAGGCGCGGGTAAAGAGATTGTTTTCCTGGCCGGCGCCAGAGACACCGGCAGCCTTTATATACCGCCGGAGTTGCCCGCTCTGGCGGCGGACCTGCGCTTTACCACCGACGACGGGTCTGCCGGCCGTCGCGGCCTGGTGACTGAAGAGCTTCCGGCCATTCTTGACCGGATAAAGGGGGAAGTCTATGCCTGCGGGCCTCTGCCCATGCTGCGTGAGGTTGCCCGCATTGCCCGCAACAGTGGCGTGCCCTGTCACGTATCACTGGAGGCCCGTATGGCCTGTGGCGTGGGAGCCTGCCAGGGATGTACGGTTGCTGCCGTTGCCGGTGACTGGCAGAAGTATAAAAGAGTTTGTGTGGAAGGTCCCGTATTTGGCAGCGGGGAGGTGATACTGTGAACGCGGTAGACCTGAGCGTGCAGATTGGCCGGCTTAAGCTTAAAAACCCGGTTATGCCGGCTTCCGGCTGCTTCGGTTATGGTGAAGAGTACGCGCCTTACTATGATCTCTCCCGGCTGGGCGCCATTGTTGTCAAGGGCACCACCGCGGACCCCTGCCCAGGCAATCCTCCTGTCCGCCTGGCCGAAACGCCGGCCGGGCTGTTAAATGCCATCGGCCTGCAGAATCCCGGTGCGGTTGCCGCCGCGGCAAAAATAAATAAACTGGGCGCTCTTGGCATCCCCGTCATTGTCAACGTGGCCGGCCACAGCACCGAAGACTACTGCCGGGCGGTCCGGATACTGGAAACGGAGAGTACAGCCAGTGCCTATGAGCTTAACGTCTCCTGCCCCAACGTGGCGTCCGGGGGTATGGCCTTTGGCACCCGGCCGGAAACAACAGCGGCACTGGTGAAAAAGGTCAGGGCTTTGACCGACAGGACCCTGATCGTTAAGCTGTCTCCCAATGTCACAGACATTGTCGCCATTGCCCGTGCCGCCGCGGAGGCGGGCGCTGATGCCCTCTCCCTGATTAACACTCTGCTCGGGATGGCCATTGACATAAAAACACGGCGCCCGGTTCTGGCCAACCTGACCGGCGGCCTCTCCGGGCCGGCGGTAAAGCCGGTGGCGCTGCGCATGGTGTGGCAGGTAACTTCGGCGGTGGAGGTACCGGTGATAGGCCTTGGCGGTATCAGTAATGCTGATGACGCAGTGGAATTTATGCTGGCCGGGGCTACCGCAGTGGCCATCGGTACCGCCAATTTCCGCAACCCTTATGCTTGTCCCGAAGTGATCGATGGCATAGCCGGTTACCTGCGACACAACGGGTTTGCCTCCGTAACTGAAATTGTAGGGTTAGCCAAAAAAGAACGGCCGGGTGGTGAACATGGTGCGGGAAAAACTGATTATTGCCCTTGATGTGGACACGGAAGAAGAGGCGCTGGGCCTGGTAAAAGAGCTGTCGGGCCTGACCGGGATGTACAAAGTTGGGCTCCAGCTCTACAACAACGCGGGACCGGCCATTGTCCGCCGCCTGACCGGTGCCGGCGCCCGGGTTTTTCTGGACCTAAAATTTCACGATATTCCCAATACGGCGGCCCGGGCTTCCGAAGCAGTGGCCGGTCTTGGCGCTTTCATGTTCAACCTGCATGCCGCCGGCGGCAAGAAAATGTTAAGCGAAGCGGCTGGCGCCGCCCGGGCCCGGGCCAGGGCCCTCGGTGTTGCTGCCCCTCTCATTGTGGGGGTAACGGTCCTCACCTCCTTGTCAGAGGGGGAGCTGCGGGCGGAATTGGGCGTTTCCCGACCGCTCCCTGAACAGGTGGCGGCGCTGGCTTTGCTTTGCCGGGAGGCCGGACTGGACGGGGTGGTGGCTTCGGCCAGGGAGATACCATGGATTCGCCGTGCCTGCGGCCCGGAATTTGTAATTGTTACCCCGGGTGTGCGGCCGGCCTGGTCCAAGCAGAATGACCAGGAGCGTATAGTCACACCAGCCCAGGCCCTGGCTCTTGGTGCCGACTTCGTGGTGGTGGGGCGGCCGGTCACAGCTGCCGCCGACCCGCGTTTGGCGCTGGCCAGGTTGATAAGTGAAGCGGAGGGAAGCACAGATGTTAAGTGAAGAGAGAGTTTTGGAGATATTCAGGGAAACCGGTGTTTTGCTGGAGGGACACTTCCTTCTTACCTCCGGACGCCACAGCGGGCGCTACCTGCAGTGTGCCCGTGTCCTGCAACACCCCGGTTTTGCTGCGGAGCTGTGCCAGGAGCTGGCCGGCAAATTTGCCAAAGATAAGATTGACCTTTGTGTGGGACCGGCCCTGGGCGGAGTGATAGTGGCTTACGAGACCGCCAGGGCCCTGGGAGTCCGCGGCTTCTTTACCGAGAGGGACAAGGGCGGTACAATGGCGCTGCGGCGTGGCTTTATGGTAAGCCCGGGCGAACGGGCACTGGTTTTGGAGGATGTGGTTACTACCGGAGGGTCGGTCAAAGAAGTGATTGAGCTCCTCACCGGCCGGGGGGCTGTTGTGGCGGGAGTGGGTTCAATTGTGGACCGCAGCGGCGGGCGGGTGGATTTTGGCGTGCCTTTTTACTCCCTTCTTAAGATTGAGGTGGAATCTTATGGCCCCGAAGACTGCCCTCTCTGCCGTCAGGGTCTGGCCGCAGTCAAGCCGGGCAGCCGCAGATAATTTAAATTTTTAAATATTCTGAAAATATACAGGAGTTTTTTTCTCTGCCGCGAATATTTAGAGGAATATAAACTTATGGCGGGGTACTTTATGGTGAGGATTTTGGGTTGCGGAAACCTGCTGGCCTATGATGAGGGTCTGGGCATACACGCGGTAAGAGAACTGAAAAAGCTGAAGCTCCCCTCCGGTGTGAGCATAATGGAGCTGCGCCGGCCGGGCCTGCTTCTGCACGAGCTGATCTGCGGGCCACATAAGCTGATTATTATTGATGCCATGGCCTCAGGCAGGCCGGCGGGCTATTTTGAAAGGTTTTGTCTGGCGGGTGAAAATGAGGCCAGGGCGGTCTTGGCCAAAGCTATTCACGGCTTTAATCTGCTGCCGGTGTTTGAACGCGGCAGCCGGATCTGCGGGGACAGGCTACCCAAAGAGGTGGTTTTGTTTGCCATGGAGGTGACAGAACGCTCCACCTTCAGGGTGGGACTGTCAGCACCGGTACGGGAAGCCCTGCCGCTTTTGGTTAACTCTGTCCTGGCGGAGATCGGCGCAATTCCTTAACTGTACTATTGCCTGTAGTAGAAACCTGGGGTATAATTATCCTGTACTCCGGGAGGAATTATGCCATGAAAAAAAGATTTTCTTTTGATTTCCGGCCCGGCATGAGGGGCATTGGCAGGATGCTTGGCAACCTGGAAAGCCAGGTAATGGATGTTATCTGGGATAAAGCATGTGAGGTCTCTGTCCGTGACGTGTACGAGGAAATCGCCTGTCACCGTAAAATTGCTTATACCACTGTAATGACCATCATGGGCAGGCTGGCCGGAAAAGAAATTTTAAAAAAAACCAAAAGGGGAAATGTATCTTACTTTGAGCCGACCATGTCCCGCGGGGAGTTCACCGAGAGCATGGTAGGGGAAGTGGTTGACAGCCTCCTTACGGATTTCGCCGATGCCACCCTGGCCCATTTTGTCAGCCGTGTTCAGGGGGAAGACCTGGCCACTATTGCAAAACTGGAAAAAATTCTGGCCGCCCGCCGGAAAAATGGTGATAGTAATGAGTCTGAGTGACCTGCACTTTCTCTCTAATATTTGATTTTCATGATATGCCAGGCCGCAAGGCCTTTTTTAATTCACAAAAAGTTCATGTTTGGGTTATTGTAATAGTTTTCATATAGCTTTATAATGAATACAGCTACTACGTACTTTAGTAGAAGGTGAGGAGGACTACCGTGACTATGAGTAAAACTTACAGCAAAAAACAACAATTTGTCCGGACGCAAAAGAGCAGGCTGCCGCTTATTCTGAGCGCGGTGGCCGCAGACGGAATGATTATAATAGACCAGGCAGAGGTTTTGAACTGGCATATCCGCGCCCTATAAAAAACCGGAGAAAAAGGAGGCGGGTGAGCGCTCAAATGACCATTTACAGCATAGCCTTAAGCAACTTAAAACGCCGCAAGATAAAAGCTCTTTTCCTGGCGGTGGGCCTGGCGGTCGGTGTGGCCACGGTGGTGGCGCTCTTTAGTATCGTTCAGGCCATGCGCCTGGAGTTGGGTGACCGGATTGATGAGTTCGGTGCCAATATAGTGATTGTGCCCCGGTGGGAAGGTATGGAGCTGACTTACGCCGGGACCCATGTGTCAGGCATAACGTTTGACATCCAGCGGCTGACTGAAGAGGATTTAGCCAGAATTGACACCATTGCGGACCGGAACAGCGTTAATATCATCTCGCCCAAGCTGGTGGGCGCGGTGGTTGCCGATGGCCGGAGGGCGCTCCTGGTGGGGGTTGATACCAGGCGGGAGTTCACCATGAAGCGCTGGTTCACCTTGCGGGAGCAGGCCGGTCTGGCCTCCGGCCAGAAACCGGGTGACCTGGCGCTCCTGGAGATCCCGGAGGACCAGGTGCTGCTGGGTTCAGCGGCGTCACGTGCCCTGGGGCGGAAGGCGGGAGACACGGTTGTCATGGGTGAAAGGGAATTTACTGTTTTTGGTGTGCTGAATGAAACCGGCTCACAGGAAGACGGCCTTATCTTTGCCAACCTGGCGGTAACCCAGGAGCTGCTTGGCCGCTCCGGCGAGTTCTCCCTGATTGAACTCTCTGCTTACTGTAATTTCTGTCCTGTGGAAGAAATTGTGGCGCAGCTGAACGCTGCCATACCGGGCGGCAGGACCACCGCCCTGCGCCAGGCGGCCCTGCTGCGTGAAGAAACCATCGACAGCTTCTCTTCTTTAGGGTTTGCGCTCTCCGGAGTGGTGCTGGCTGTAGCCGCCCTGGCGGTGCTGACCACCATGCTGGCCTCGGTGCATGAAAGGACCAGGGAAATCGGTATTTTCAGGGCGGTGGGCTTCAGGCGCGCCCATGTTTCGGCCATTATTGTGCTGGAAGCAATCCTGGTCAGCATTCCGGCCGGTCTGGCCGGCTTTTTGGCCGGTGGTCTGACGGCGCAATTGGCTGGACCGTATCTGGCCCAGATGCAGGTTGCCGTACCCTGGCAAGGCGGCCTGCTGGTTCCGTCGATGGTGCTTTCGTCGGGTCTGGCGGCGGCAGCCGCCGCTTACCCGGCCCTGAAAGCAGCCAGGCTTGACCCGGTGGAAGCTCTTCGTTTTATCTGAGGAGGTTAAATGCAATGACAGAAGTATTAATCACGATGAAAGAACTGACCAAGACCTATAAATCCGGAAACGATGAAGTCCAGGCCCTGCGCGGCGTTTCCCTGGACATTAACCGTGGCGAATCGGTGGCGGTGATGGGCCAGTCAGGGTCCGGCAAAAGTACCCTGCTTAGCATTATCGGCGGGCTGAACCCGCCGTCTTCCGGACGGATTGAGATAGACGGCATCGACCTGTATGCTCTTTCCCAGGAGAAAAGAGCTGATTTCCGCCGTGAATACCTGGGTTTTGTCTTTCAGCAGTTCCAGTTGATACCATACCTGACAGCGCAGGAAAATGTGATGCTGCCGCTGACAACCACCGGCTACTCCGGACGCAAAAAGCGGGAAATGGCCGAAAAGGTTCTTTGCCGTGTAGGCCTGGCCGGCAAGATGAACCGGCTGCCGAGCCAGTTGTCCGGAGGGGAACAGGAACGGGTAGCCATCGCCCGTGCCATTGTCAATGAACCGCCCCTGGTCCTGGCCGACGAACCCACCGGCAGCCTGGATTCGCGCACCGGCGAGGAAATTATGGAGTTGTTCACCGGACTTAACCGTGAGGGGCTTACCGTGGTCATGGTAACCCATAACCCCGAAAACACCCGTTATATGGATAGGACCATCCTGATGCAGGATGGAAGGCTGGCTGATAATTCCGCCGATGTTCTGAAACTGCGCACAGCGGGAAAAAGATGCTGACGGAGGGATACAGATGCGACTCTGCCAGATTGCACTGAATAACCTCCGCCGGCGCAAATCCAGGGTTGCCCTGATGGTGGTCAGCCTAATCATCGGTGTAGGCACCATTGTTTCGGTCAATGCCGTGGTGGAGGCCATGAAAGCGGAATTGACGCGCCAGATGAATGAGTTCGGCGCCAATATTATAATAAAACCGGACAGCGGGGAGCTGACCTTCTCCTACGGTGGTATTGTTATCCCTGAGGTGCTGTTCGATGTGGAGAAACTTTCCACAGCCGATGCCGAGGCAATACACCAGATACCGCTGGCCGGTATGGTAAGGGTGGTGTCCCCCAAGCTACTGGGAATGGTTCAGCACGGTAAGCACCATCTCATTATTTCCGGCAGCAACCTGCCGGACGAATTTGCTCTTAAGCCGTGGTTGCGCCTGCATTCCGGAGAACGCCCCGAAATGGGTGAAAAAGAGGAACAGGCGGCCGGAAAAGATATGGCTTATGAAAAACTGAACCTTACCCGTGAAGAACTGTCCAGGCTGAATATCACCGCTGACCAGGTACTGCTGGGTGCCAACGTGGCCATGATGCTGGAAAAACACGAGGGGGATACGCTTACCTTTAATGACCGGGAGTTTGGCATTTTTGCCGTGCTGGAGAAGAACGGTTCCCCGGAAGATAACCAGGTATTCATGAGCCTCTCGGCGGCGCAAAGCTTGCTCGGGCGGCCGGATGAAGTGACACTGATTGAAGTATCGGTTGACTACAGCCTGGGACCGGAAGAAATACTGCTCCGTCAGTTAAAGAACGCTCTCCCCCATGCCGAAGTGACCAGCCTGCGGCAGGTGGTGCTGGGGCGTGACGAAATGCTTTTCCGGCTTACCCGCTTCGGCGTATCGGTGTCGGTGCTGGTCCTGCTGGTGGGCATGCTGGTGGTGGCACTGACCATGTCCGCCGCTATCCGGGAACGGACCAGGGAGATCGGCATATTCCGCGCCATCGGTTTCCGCCAGTCCCACATCACCAAAATCGTGCTTATGGAAGGCGCTGTTTTAAGCCTGGTGGGCGGTATTGCCGGGTACCTGGCAGGGATGACCGCCGCCCGCTATGCCGGCCCGGTGCTGGCAGGGATGCCGCTGGCCACACCGTGGCGGGCAGACCTGCTGATTGCTGCGGTTTTGCTTGCGACCGTCACCGGTCTTATTGCCTCCGCCATACCGGCCCGCCAGGCCGCCAAACTGGACCCGGCCGAAGCGCTGCGTTTTATTTGAAGGTATTTACGGGTGGAGGAAAAACACCTCCGGCGGGAAAACTAACGCCGAGGTGTTTTCTTTTGGCATGGCACCAATTTGAACCGGTACGTGTGTTCTTTGAGGAAAAGGCCCTGGATTATTACCTGGGACGTAAACTCTATGACCGTTTCACCGGCGAGGGCAAAGAGGTAAAGATTATCGGCAGCCACAACCGTGTGACGGGGCTGCCGGGCCGGTCGGCGGCGGAAAAATTCCGTGAGGCCAAAAGGACACTGGTGGTGGGGGTACGGAGGAGCCTGGACTTCGCCTCCTGCCGGCCTTCGGCTGACTTCCAGCTGGTGTTTTCCACCAGTTGTCCCGGTATGTGTGAGTACTGTTATCTGCACACCACCCTGGGGCGGCAGCCGGTGGTCCGGCTTTATGTTAATACAGACGAGATACTGGCGGCGGCAGGAAAGGTCATTACAGAGAGGCACCCGGCCCTGACGACGTTTGAGGGAGCCGCCACTTCCGATCCTTTGCCGCTGGAGCGTTACAGCGGCGCCCTGGCACAGGCGGTGTCTTTCTTTGCCAGGCAGGAGTCCGGGCGTTTCCGGTTTGTGACCAAGTTTACCGCGGTGGACTCACTGCTCGGGCTGGCACACAACGGGCACACTGCCATCAGGTTTTCGGTGAACCTGCCGGAAATTATTGACCGCTTTGAGCACAACACGCCGGCACTGGCAGAGAGACTCACCGCTGCCGGCAGGGTTGTAAGCGCCGGTTATCCCGCCGGTTTCCTGGTGGCGCCGGTTTTTCTTTTCCCCGGCTGGCAGGAGGCATACGGGAAATTGCTGTCAAATATTAAAATTGGGTTGCCGGAGGGGACAGGCCCGACTTTTGAAATAATAACACACCGCTTCACCCTCCGGGGCAAGAGCAATATAAACGCCATTTTCCCGGGATCCGGCCTGCCCTTGGCGGAAGAGGAACGCCGTTTTAAGTTCGGCCAGTTCGGGTACGGCAAGTACCTGTACCAGCCTGCTGACATGAAAGAGGCGGAGGAATTCTTTAAAGACCGGCTGGCTGAAATTTTCCCCGCCGGTAAGATGCTCTACTTCGTTTAAAACCCTTGACGGGCGGGCTTAAATCAAATACTCTAACAAAAGAGGAAATGCGGAGGGGAAGCTGTGGCTAAAGGGAAGACTGTCTTTTTCTGTAGCGGCTGCGGGTATGAGTCCCCCAAATGGCTCGGCCGGTGCGCCGGTTGCGGCGCCTGGAACAGCATGGTTGAAGAACTGCGACAGCAGGTAAAAAGCGCAACAGTCCGGGCATCCGCACAGGTGCTGATGCTGGACGAAACGGCAGCGTCCAGCGAGCCGCGGTTTTCCACCGGGATGGGAGAGCTGGACCGGGTTCTGGGAGGAGGCCTGGTGCCGGGTTCGCTGGTCTTAATCGGCGGTGACCCCGGTATCGGCAAATCGACACTGGTCCTGCAGGCGGCTGCCGGGCTCTTGAAACAAGGCAGAAGAGTTTTGTATGTTTCAGGGGAGGAATCGCCGTCCCAGCTTAAAATGCGGTCTGTACGCCTTGAGCTTGCTTTGCCCGGGCTGCTTGTACTGGCGGAGACCGACATGGCGGTCATCGAGAGAGAGGTGGAGTCTTTCTTTCCTGATATAGTGATAGTGGATTCCATCCAGACTGTATACCAGCCGGGACTTAGTTCAGCCGCCGGCAGTGTCAGCCAGCTGAAGGAAGCCACTTCTTCCCTGCTGCGCCTGGCCAAGCGGCACGGCACGGTGGTTTTGCTGATCGGCCACGTTACCAAGGAAGGATTGATTGCGGGACCCAGATTGCTTGAGCACATGGTAGACTGCGTGCTTTACTTCGAAGGGGACCGGCACCATCTCTACCGGGTCCTGCGCGCTGTTAAAAACCGGTTCGGTTCCACAGATGAAATCGGGCTTTTTACCATGCAGGCCAGCGGCCTGAAAGAAGTGGCCAACCCCTCCCGCCTGTTGCTGGCGGAACGGGCCCGGGAGGCGGCCGGCTCCGCCGTAACGGCCACCATGGAAGGGACAAGGCCGCTGCTGGTGGAAATACAGGCGCTGGTCACCCCCTCCCGGCACGGCAATCCGCGCCGTCTCTCCACCGGGCTGGACTTAAACCGGGTGGCCCTGCTGCTTGCTGTGTTGGAGCGGCACGCCGGCCTGCATATACTGGATTGTGATGTCTTCGTTAACGCGGTGGGCGGTGTGAGGCTGATTGAACCGGCGGTGGACCTGGCGGTGGCCGCCTGCCTGGCCAGCTCCCACCGGGGCCGCCCTGTTCCCGCCGATACGCTGTATATAGGAGAGGTAGGCCTGACCGGTGAATTGCGTGGCGTCCCCTTTTTGGAGCAGAGGTTGAACGAGGGGGCGCGGCACGGTTTCCGGCGGGCTGTGGTGCCGGCTCACAGCCTGGAAAACCTGCGCGACCGGGCGTTACCCGGCATAGCGGGAGTGACATCGCTAAACGAAGCAATCAACGCCGGCTGACGGTCATTATAATTATCAGATGCCCGCACCGGATGACAAACCGGCGGCTTTACTGCCATATACATAAAGAAAAAAAATTATAAGCAGGTGGATACCATGGAACTAATCTTCAGTTATCTCTTTATTTTTTTTGCACGGGTCACCGATGTGTCGCTTTCCACCCTCAGGATTCTCATGATAATGCGGGGACGCTCCCTGGTGGCCGCTGTAATCGGTTTTTTCGAAGTATCAATTTACATTCTCGCCCTGGGCCAGGTTATAGGCAACCTGAATAACCCGCTAAAAGTGGTCGCCTATGCGCTTGGTTTTGCCACCGGCAACCTGATCGGCAGCCGCCTGGAAGAACGGTTGGCACTGGGTGTGGCCACCGCTCAGGTGATTTCGCTGGAAAAATCGGAAGTTATGGCCCAGATGCTGCGCGAACAGGGATTTGGCGTCACTGTCCTTGAGGGCTGCGGCAAGCATGGTACTCACCATATTCTGCATATTCTTTTAAAGAGAAAAGACCTGCCCTGCTTTATGGATACAGTCCGCGCAGTTGACAACCAGGCTTTTGTATCGGTCATGGACACCCGTAAAATATTCGGAGGCTATTTTGCCAAAATTAAAGCCAAGTAAAAAAGAGGAGGAGAGCACCATAACAGACCGCAATCATGCCATCGGGTTGCTCGATTCCGGTGTGGGCGGCCTGACGGTGGCCAAAGAAATCTTCCGCCAGCTGCCCGGGGAGCGGATTGTTTATTTCGGCGATACGGCCAGGATGCCCTACGGACCCCGGCCGCATGCTGAGGTGCGGGGATTCGGACGTCAAATCATCCGTTTCCTTGAGACCCAGGATGTAAAGCTGGTTATAGTGGCCTGCAATTCCGCGACTGCGGCCGGGCTCCCCCACTACCAGGCGGAATTTGACCTGCCCATAATAGGGGTAATTGAACCGGGAGTGAGGGCGGCTCTGAAGCATACCAGAACCGGCAGGGTGGGGGTGATCGGCACAACCGGTACCATTGCCAGCGGTGCCTACGAACGGTCTATCAGGGCAATCAATCCTGAGGTGACTGTATTCTCCCTTGCTTGTCCGCTTTTTGTGCTGATTGTGGAAAATGACCTGGTTGATACTCCGGAAGCGCTGAGGGTGGCTGAAGAGTATCTGAACCCGCTCAGGGAAGCCCGGGTGGACGTGCTGATTCTCGGTTGTACCCACTACCCGCTGATGTCTCATGTTCTCGCCCGGGTCATGGGACCGGAGGTGAAACTGATTTCTTCCGCCGAAGAAACGGCCAGAGAGGCGGAAGAAGTGCTGCGCCGGCTTAAACTTAATCAGGAGGAAGCAAAGCCTGCCAACCGTCACCGCTACTTTGTCAGCGGCAGCCCCGGCCCTTTTGAGAGTATCGGCAGGAAACTGCTCTGCAGGCCGGTGGAAGCCTACCAGGTGATTTTACCATAAATACGCATAACTCTCTCCCTTCGTTCATAATGTTAAAGCAAAACTGACCGGAGGGAGAAGTATGGGGAAAAAGGTCTGCCTTATCCTGTCTTTGTTATTATTGGTGTCGGTTTTAACAGGATGCTCACTTTGGAAAAAGGAAAGCGTCGTGCCTGTGCCTGAAGCAAAGGAGGACAGGCCGCCTGCCGGCACCAGGATGCGCCAGACAATGTTTTATTTTCCCAACCAGGGTTACGAATACGTGGTGCCGGTGCGCTACAGTATTCCCTGGGAGGAAGGGATAGCCCGGGCTGCTGTCAACCGGCTTATTGACGGACAAGTCCCCCCGGAGATAACAGCGCTGGGGTTTTTGCCCCTCCTGCCGGCAGGTACGGAAATCCGCGGTTTGACTGTCCGTGACGGCCTGGCCCGCATTGATTTCAACCGGGCGGTGCTTTCCTTTAACCCCGGCAGGGAACGCCAGCTGCTGGACGGGCTTGTCTATACTCTTACCGAGTTCCCCACCATAAGCCGGGTTGAAATCCTGGTGGAGGGCAAAAAGGTGGCGTCCCTGAATGGCGATGAAACACCGGGCAATTATCTTGACCGCGGGAGGGGCATCAATCTGGCGGTGGCGGGGGAGGTAAGCGACTTCACCGCCACCGACCGGGTAACCGTTTACTTCATCCACTCAGCCGGTAAAAACTTTTTCTTTGTTCCCGTAACCAGAGTTATAAAGCCTACCGATGACCGAATAGCCGCTCATGTTACCGAACTGCTGCGTGGCCCGGCCACCGGCAGCAAGCTCCTTAGTGCTATCCCGCGCGGCACCCGCCTCGACAACATCACTCTGGCCGGAGACAGGGTAACGCTCCGGCTGAGCGGCCAGTTTACTGCCACCGGAGGAGGCCAGGCGGCAGCGGACCAGATTCGTGACCAGTTGGCCCTGACTTTGACGGAAGCGGTCAACATCAAAGAGGTGGAGGTGCTGGTAGACGGTAGGGTGCCGTCATTTGCCGGAGGAGTCACTTTCCCCGCTGTTTTTGGACGCCCCGGGGACTGGAACAGGGTGGAGGCGGCGCCACCCGCAACCCGTTGAAATGGCGGCTCAGGCGGGGTATAATACATATACCAATTGCTGGAGGTAAATCATGAGAAGCGACGGCAGGCGCCCGGACCAGATGCGTCCACTGCGGATCACAACGCCCTTTTTAAAATTCCCGGAGGGGTCGGCTCTGATTGAGCTGGGCGATACCCGGGTAATCTGTACCGCCACTGTTGAGGAAAAACTGCCACCTTTCCTGCGCGGCGGCAACAAGGGTTGGATTACGGCGGAATACGCCATGTTGCCCCGTGCCACCGAGGTGCGTACTGCCAGGGAATCGTCCCGGGGGCAGGTTTCCGGCCGCAGCTTTGAAATTCAGCGTCTTATCGGCCGGGCGCTACGCTCAGTGGTGGATCTGGCTGCCCTGGGGGAGCGTACTGTCTGGGTGGACTGCGATGTTATCCAGGCGGATGGCGGGACAAGGACTGCCGCAATCACCGGGGCTTTCGTCGCCCTCCACCAGGCGCTGGATGGTTTGGTCAGCGCCAAAAAAATACCGGAACTGCCAGTTACTGATTACCTGGCCGCAACCAGCGTAGGCCTGGTGGGTGGACAGGCCCTGCTGGATTTGGCCTTTGCCGAGGACAGCACAGCTGAAGTGGACATGAACGTGGTGATGACCGGCAGCGGCAGGCTGGTGGAGATCCAGGGCACCGCTGAAGGTCACCCGTTTTCCCGCCAGGAGATGGATCAAATGCTGGCTCTGGCACAAAAGGGAATCGAAGAAATCGTAGGTTACCAGAAGGAGCTGCTCTTAAAAAAGCTGCTATGAAGAAACTTGTTATAGCCTCAAGAAACAGCGGTAAGCTAAAAGAGTTCCGCGATCTCCTGGCCGGGCTTCCCCTGGAGGTAAAGTCCCTGGCCGATTACCCCGAAATTGGTGAAATTGAGGAAACGGGCTGCAGTTTTGCGGAAAACGCCTGCATCAAAGCGGAAACCACCACCAGGCTTACCGGCGAGATTTCCCTGGCCGACGACTCGGGCCTGGAAGTGGATGCGCTGGGCGGGCGCCCCGGTGTCTGGTCCGCCCGTTTTGCCGGACCGGGTGCCGGCGACAAAGAAAATAACCAAAAACTTCTTTTTGAGCTGGACGGGTTGCCCAAAGCCAAAAGGACAGCCCGCTTCCGGGCGTGCATTGCCGTAGCCGTGCCGGGTAAACCCACTGAGCTGGCCGAAGGTACCTGCGAAGGGCTGATAACCACCGAACCGAGGGGTAAGGGAGGGTTTGGCTATGACCCGCTTTTCCTGGTACCCGAGCTGCAAAAAACTTTTGCGGAACTTACTTCTGCTGAAAAAAACAGCATCAGTCACCGCGCCCGGGCCATGGAGCAGGCGCGGAAAATTCTTGCGCGCCTGCTGACGGAATTGGCACAATGACACAAGCACAATGAACAAAGCCAATTGCACACGCACAATTGAACACGCACGATAACACAAGAACAAACACTCTTTTCAATTCAGACTGCGACAATGTTACCATCACCTTGCTCATAGGTGACATTTTCTCAGACTTCTTTCAAGGTGACAATATCATAGAACGATAACACGAATTGACACGCACGTCTTGCAATTTGGCGGTCGATGTGTTAAACTATCTAAGCACAACGACCTCGGGGCGTAGCGCAGTTTGGTAGCGCACTTGGTTTGGGACCAAGGGGTCGCAGGTTCAAATCCTGTCGCCCCGACCACTTAATTTTATCAGGCGGGTGTAGCTCAATGGCAGAGCCCTAGCCTTCCAAGCTAGTTACGTGGGTTCGATTCCCATCACCCGCTCCAGATTAAAAGAATAAGCCGCAACCGCGGCTTTTTATTATGAATGCCGCCGCCCAGGCGGCAGGAATCGGAACTGCTCCGGCAGAAAATAAAGTCAGGCTTAGAACGCGGAAACCGGGCAGGGGGATGTTATAGATGTACAGCGTTAAGTTTATTCCTGACAACAAGACAGTGATGGTTGCTCCCGGAGTTACGGTACTGGAGGCGGCGCTGGCTGCCGGTGTTGTGGTGGACGCCGCCTGCGGCGGCAAAGGCAGCTGCGGCAAGTGCAAGGTAAAGGCGCCGGCCGCAAAAACCGAAAACAGCGCACCGGACAGGCACCTGTCAGAGGATGAACTGGCAGAGGGCTGGGTTTTGGCCTGCCGGTGCCCGGTGTTCTCAGACCTGGTGGTGGAGGTGCCGGCCCGGTTTGACACGGCTTCCCGGAAAACAGGGCTTGGCAGGTTACTGCGCCCGGTTGCCGCTGATCCGTTTTTGAAAAAAATTACCCTGAAGCTGGACCCGCCAACCCTGGAAGACGGCAGGTCGGATTTTGAACGCCTGTCCGATGCGCTTCCGGGCATTAACCGCACTGCCGGTCCCGGGCTTCTGAGTGAGTTGCCGAAAACCCTGCGCGCCGCCGGCTTTAAGGTTACTGCCGTGATCCATGACCGGGAATTACTGGCCGTTGAACAGGGTGATACCGCCGGCAGCCTGTTTGGGTTGTCAGTTGACATAGGAACCACCACTTTGGCCGCTTCGCTGGTGGACCTGAATACGGGCGCCGTGGCGGCTACCCTGTCGGCCGGCAACCCGCAGCAAGCCTTCGGCGCCGACGTAATCTCCCGGATCAACTATGCCGCCCGCTCCCCGGAAAACTTAGCGCTGCTGCAGGAGCGGGTGGTACAGGCAATAAACAGCCTGGTGGAAAGACTGGCCGCGCAGGCGCAGGTAAATGTTGAAGCTATTTATGAAGTGGTGGCAGTGGGGAATACCACCATGAGCCATCTTTTCCTCGGTGTGGACCCGTCCAACCTGGCCCCCGCGCCGTTTATTCCCGTGTTTACGGCGCCTGTGTCAGCAGGGGCATCCGCTCTCGGCCTTAAGATAAACAAAAGGGGCAGGGTCCTCATGATGCCGAACATAGCGGGCTACGTGGGCTCTGACACGGTGGGTGTGATGCTGGCGACCGGCCTGGACAGGCAGGACGGCCTGCGCCTGGCCATTGATATCGGCACCAACGGCGAAGTGGTGCTGGCCGGGCGGGGACGGCTGCTTACCTGTTCCACCGCAGCCGGTCCGGCTTTTGAAGGAGCCCAGATCCGGTGCGGCATGCGTGCAGCGGAAGGAGCCATCGAAGCCGTGGCCATCGAGGGAGGCACGGTTAAGATCAGCACCATCGGCGGCGGTGAGGCTGCAGGAATCTGCGGTTCCGGCCTGGTGGACGCTGTGGCCGCCCTGTACCAGGCCGGTGTGATTGACCAGGGAGGACGGCTGTCCAGGCCGGAAAACACCAGCCACCTGCCCGGGGGGCTGCGGGAACGCCTGCGCCGGGGGCCGGACGGGCCGGAGTTTGTCCTTTCCCCCGACGGCTTGGTTGCAATTACCCAGAAAGACATCAGGGAACTGCAGCTGGCCAAAGGCGCCATCCATGCCGGCATCAGAATCCTGCTCCGCGAGCTTGGCGCGGCGGCAGAAGATATCGATGAAGTGCTGCTGGCCGGCGCTTTCGGCAATTTTATCAGCAAAAGGAGCGCCCTTATCATCGGTCTGCTGCCTGCTGTGGAACCGGATAAGATAATACCTGTGGGCAACGCCGCGGGAGACGGAGCTTACCTCTCGCTGGTTTCCAAAGCGGAGAGAGAGCGGGCTTTTCGCCTGGCCAGGACAGCCGAACACGTAGAACTGTCAGCCCGCAAAGATTTTCAGGAAGAGTTCATCGCCAGTCTTGGTTTTTCCCTTCGGCCTTTTTAAAGCCTGACTGATAATATGGAACGGTATCCACCCGTACTTGTAAAACGGGTGGTTTTTTACTTCCTTACCGGACTTCCGGTTGAATAATGCTGAAGATTTTTAAATTATATGACGATATATATATTACCGATATATATGTCAGGACATGAAAAGGGGCGCATGAAAATGCTCGCAGGGGTTGGAAACAGTGAATCCGCATCTGCTGGCAAAGCAGTGTTTGCCGCCCTTGGTCAGGCCCGGGAACAGGCAAACGGAGGTAGCGTCAGTTTCGTTTTTTTTACCGACAGCTATGATCCGCTGGAAATTTTCCACTCTGTCAAAAAAGCAGCCGGGCATACAAGGGTGGTGGGAGCCTGTGTGCCGGGATTGATAGTGGGCGACCGTGTTCTTACCCATGGAGTTTCAGCGTGTGTGCTTGGCGGGGAAGGGATGGAGGCTGTTACCTGTCTTGGCGAGAGCATAAGTCACGAACCTGACCGCAGCGGCAGGAGCATTGCCGCGGACATAAAAGCCAGCGGGCTGGAACAAGGGACTCTTTTCATTTTCCCTGACGGTTTTGGCAGTAATGTCTCAAAATTGTTAAGGAGTATGTATGGACTGCTGGGCCCTGATTATACTTTCGCCGGTGGCGGGACCGGGGACAACCTGAGGTTTTGCAGGACGTACCAGTTCAGTGAGCGGGGTCTGTTTAGCGATGCCGCTGCTGTGGCGGCCATTGCCGGTGCCAGGTTCAGGCAGGAAATAGGACATGGCTGGCGGCCTTCGGGGCAGCCTATGATAGTAACCAGGGCGGAAGGCAAAAGAGTTTTTGAATTGGACGGCATGCGGGCTTATGAGCGTTACGCCGAGGCGGCAGGAGGTATAGCCAGGGAGCAGTTCGCTTATTATGGGATGAAATTCCCGCTTGGTGTACCCTGCGGTAACGGTAATTATCTGATACGTGACCCTCTGCGCGTGGAAGAAGACGGCAGTATCACTTTTGTGACGGAAGTGCCGTCGAACACGGCAGTTGTTTTAATGGAGTCGGATACCGATTCCCTGATTGAAACAGCCGGCAAGGTAGCGGCCAGGGCGGTAGCAGGCCGGGAGAAGCCAAAGCTGGCGATGGTTTTTAGCTGTATCTCACGCTACCTGTTGCTGGGCGGCGATTTTGGGAAGGAGGTTGATGCCATCAATAAGTGTTTGGGCCGGGACGTGCCCTGTCTGGGTGTGCTTACTTTTGGTGAAATCAGCAGCTCTTACGGCAGTCCGTTTTTCCATAACAAGACACTATCCGTAGTAACGGGGTGGTAGTATGGCCTATGACATTTATGAACTGGTAACGCTATATGAAATAACATGTTATAATCTTCCCGACGGGAAAGAAGACTTTTTTGCTGAATTGACCGAGAAGGCGGCCCGGCTTCTCGGCGTGTGCCGCATGGCTTTGTTTCTTAAAAAAGGTGAAACCATGGAATGCCTGGGGTACTGGGGTTTTAAGAACGAGAGAAAAGCACTGGAATATTTCCAGAAGCAGGACCAGAAAACATTTACCTATTCTTTTGCCGGGGGAACCGGTATCCTTTACATGGAAAAGCAGGACCCTCTTACGGCCAGGGATAAAAAGCTGTATGGTATTTTTGCCAGGCGGGTTGAAGACTTTGCCAGAAAAATAGTGGCGGAGAAAGACCTGAGAAAAATGGAGGAAAGAAACCGTTCCATCGTGGAAGCAATCCCTGACCTGCTCTTTCGCTGCCGGGTTGACGGCACTTACCTGGATATCTGTTGCAAGGATGAACTCATACTGCACTCTCCTCCTGACAAAGTAACAGGCAAGAAGATAAAAGATGTGTTGCCTGGGGAAGTTGCAAGGCTTTTTAATCTCAATATGCGAAAGGCTTTAAGAAACGGCAGACCAAAAGCCTTTGAGTACAGCCTGCCGGTGCCTGACGGCGGCAACAGGTACTTTGAGGCCCGCCTCGTCAGGAGCGGTGATGATGAAGTGATTGCGTTCATCAGGGACATTACAGACCTCAAACTGGCAGAGGCGGAGAGAAACAGGAGCGTGGAACAGAAAATAAGGTTCCAGGCCACGCTGCTGGAACTGGCCAGGTTAAAAAAAGACACGCTGGAAGAAGCATTGAGGTCTATAACAGAAATTTGCGCTCTGGCCCTGGAAGTGGAAAGAGTCGGCATCTGGCTTTTCAGGGAGAGCTGTGAGGAAGCGCGTTGCGCGGAGTTATATATCCGGAGTGAAAACAAACACACAAATGGACATACCATCAGGCTTAAAGCCCATCCCGCCTATTGCCGTGCGGTTGAGAACAGCAGGGCGGTTGCGGTGGATGATGTGGCCGGCGAAAGGCGCATAGAAAAATTCGGCCAAAAACAGCTTGACTCCCTTGGAGTTGTCTCACTGATAGATGCTCCCATATGGTTGTGCGGAGAAATGGCCGGTATGATTGGCTTTGAACATACCGGTGAAAAGAGGAAGTGGACGGAAGAGGAGCAGCAGTTTGCCGCCTCGGTGGCAGAGACGGTGTCGTTAACCCTGGAGACGTTTGCGAGGAAAAAGGATCGGGAAATACTGGAAAAGCGGGAGAAAAGGCTCCGGCTTATCACGGAAAACATGCTGGACATGGTTTCTGAGGTTGACACAAAAGGGCTCTTCAGCTATACCAGCCCCACATATACCAGGGTATTGGGGTATAAGCCCCGGGAACTGATGGGGAAACCCTTTTACCATTTGGTCCACCCGGAAGACCGCAAAAAAATTTCTGATGCTGTCGAGGATGCTATAAACACAAGAGTGCCGGGAAGGGTGGAATACCGGCACCGGCATGCCAACGGCGGCTACCTGTGGGTTGAAACTGCGGTAAATTTGATAACAGATAACAATAATAACATTGCCGGAGTTGTTTTGGGGACCAGGGATATTACAGAGCGCAAAACGGCCGAAGAGGAGTTAAAGAACACTGTTTTAAGGCTGAGATTAACTATTGCCGGTATCATCAGGGCTATGGAGAAAACAGTGGAAATAAGGGATCCTTATACCGCCGGTCACCAACAGCGGGTTTCGGAGCTGGCAACAGCTATTGCCAGGGAGATGGGGATACCCGAAGAGGGCATCAGGCTGGCCGCCTCTATTCATGACCTGGGAAAAATAACAGTGCCGGCAGAAATACTAGCCAAGCCCGGCAAAATCAGCGATATGGAAATAAGCCTTATCAGGATGCATCCCACAGTGGGTTATGATATTTTAAATAAGATTGATTTTCCCTGGCCCATCGCCACTATAGTGCATCAGCATCACGAAAGGCTGGACGGTTCAGGCTATCCCTGCGGCCTGAAAGGGGAGGAAATCCTGCCAGAGGCCAGGATACTGGGAGTGGCGGATGTGGTGGAGGCAATGGCTTCCCACCGCCCTTACCGGCCCGCGCTTGGCCTGAAACAGGCTTTGCAGGAGATTGTGGCAGGCAGCGGCACGCTTTATGATCCACAGGTTGTTAAGGCTTGTCTGGCGGTTTTTGATAAAAACGATTTCTGGCTGTGATCCTGGCCTGCCGGCAAAATAAAAGACAGGAAAGCGGGCTGGAAAACATAACCAGGAAAAATGACTTGATTTGGAATGCATTTTCCGCTATAATTAATTACGTGCGCCTGTAGCTCAGGGGATAGAGCAACGGACTTCTAATCCGTGGGTCGTAGGTTCGATTCCTACCAGGCGTGCCATTTACCGGAGGTCAGAGGCCGGATGTCAGTGTGGCGGAGGAAAGGCTCTGATATCCGCTCTGTCATTTGTAGCGCGGTGGGTGTAGCTCAGGTGGTTAGAGCACCAGATTGTGGCTCTGGGGGCCGTGGGTTCGAGTCCCATCATCCACCCCATTTTAATATCAGGCGGGCGTGGCGGAATTGGCACACGCGCCAGACTTAGGATCTGGTGGGGTTTCCCTTGGGGGTTCAAGTCCCTCCGCCCGCACCAATAAACAGTAAGCGGAAATAGCTCAGCGGCAGAGCATCGCCTTGCCAAGGCGAGGGCCGGGGGTTCGAATCCCCTTTTCCGCTCCAGAATTAAGCGCCGTAAGGCGTTATTTTATTAATTTTAAAGACCTTTTTGCTTTATTTTTTAATAAAATAGTGGTAAAATACTTGGCGGGTTGCAGTTTTTATGGTATAAATGTAAAACACAGGCCGGCGGATTAAACCGTTAGATAACCGGCAAAAGGAGCATAGCAAATGGTTAAGTGGGAGAAAATAGACCAGAACAAAGTTGAGCTGGAAATAGAGGTTGAAGAGCCGGTAGTGGCCCAGGCTCTGGAACGGGCCTATAAAAAAGTTGTTAAGAAGGTCAGCTTACCCGGTTTCCGCAAGGGCAAGGTGCCCCGTGCCATACTGGAAAACAGGTTTGGTGCGGAAATCCTCTACGAAGAAGCGCTGGAAGAAATTGTGCCCGAAGCATACAGGGGCGCTGTGGAGGAGACGGGCATTAAACCCATCGATCAGCCCCAGATCAGCCTGGTGCAAATGGGAAAAGGGAAGCCTTTTATTTTTAAGGCGGTTGTTGAAGTAAAACCGGAAGTAACCCTGGGTGCTTACCGTGGAGTGGAAGTGGAGCAAAAAACCGTGGAGATTACCGATGAGCAGGTGGAGGCAGGACTTTCCCAGCTTCAAAAGCAGCATGTAAGGCTGAATGTGGTTACTGACGGGGTGCTGGAACAGGGTGACCTGGCTGTGATCGACTTTACCGGTTTCATGGACGGCGAACCTTTTGCCGGCGGCAGTGCGGAAAACTATTCCCTGGAAATAGGATCCGGTTCTTTTATACCGGGTTTTGAAGAGCAGCTGATTGGCATGCGGACCGGCGAGGAAAAGGAGCTTAAGGTGACCTTCCCCGGCGACTACCATTTGGCCGAACTGGCGGGCAGGCCCGCGGTCTATAAGGTTAACCTGAAAGAAATAAAGCGCAGGGAATACCCTGAGCTAAATGATGATTTTGCCAGAGAGGTTTCTGACTTTGGTACAATGGCCGAATTAAGGGAAGACTTTAAGAACAGGCTGGTAAAGACGGAAGAAAACAGGGCCAGGACAGAACTGGAAGAAAAAGTGGTGGAAGCGGTGGTGGCCGGTTCGGAAGTATATATTCCGGAGCCCATGGTTGAGAGGGAAATTGACAGGATGATGGTTGACATGGAACAGTACCTGCGGATACAGGGGATGTCCATGGAGAGGTTCCTGGAATTTACCGGCCGGAAAATAGCCGACCTGCGCGCGGAAAAGCGTGAAGAAGCGGCGAGGCGGGTAAAGGCCAACCTGGTACTGGATGCCATCATTCAAAAAGAAGGAATTATGGCTCTGGATGCAGAAGTAGATGAGCAGGTCACCCGGTTTGCTGAAGGATATAAACAGGACCCGGAAAAGGTCCGGGAGCATTTTGACAAGCAGGGCCAGCTTAATGTCATCCGTGAGGAAATAAAAATGAGAAAAGTAATAGACTTTCTGGTCAGTGAAGCAAAAATCACTAAAGTGCCTGCAACTATAGCCGAAGATACCAAAGAAAGGCAGGAAGATCCACATGAACCTTGTTCCAATGGTGGTGGAACAGACCAACCGCGGTGAACGGGCGTACGATATTTATTCAAGGCTCCTGAAGGACCGCATAGTGTTTATTGGTACCGGTATTGACGATACGGTGGCCAACCTGGTGGTGGCGCAGCTATTGTTCCTGGAGTCGGAGGACCCCGAGAAGGAAATCAGCATGTATATCAACTCACCGGGGGGGTCTGTGGATGCAGGCTTGGCTATTTATGACACCATGCAGTATATTAAACCGGATGTTTCCACCATTTGTGTGGGCCTGGCAGCCAGCATGGGAGCGGTATTGCTGGCGGCGGGAGCGCCGGGCAAAAGGTTTGCCCTGCCCAACTCCAGAATTATGGTCCACCAGCCGGCGGGAGGTGCCAAGGGCCAGGCTGTGGATATTGAAATTCAGGCCCGGGAAATCCTGCGGTTACGGGAGCGGCTGAACGAAATACTGGCAAAGCACACAGGCAGGCCCATTGAGCAGATTGCCCGTGATACCGACCGTGACTATTTTATGTCGGCGGTTCAGGCCAAAGAGTACGGGCTTATTGACGGGGTACTGGAGAAGCGCCTATAATTTGCATCTCCACTGGGAGGGAAATTTTTTAAATGTTTAAATTTAATGACGAAAAGGGCCAGCTGAAGTGTTCATTTTGCGGTAAGACCCAGGACCAGGTGCGCAAACTTGTGGCTGGTCCCGGTGTCTACATCTGTGATGAGTGCATTGAACTTTGCAACGAGATAATTGAGGAAGAGCTTTCCGAAGAGATGGAGCTTGACCTGGTGGAGCTGCCAAGACCCACGGAGATAAAGGAAATCCTTGATCAGTACGTCATCGGTCAGGATGAGGCCAAAAAATCTCTGTCGGTGGCTGTTTACAACCATTACAAGCGCATCAATTCCGACCAGAAGCCTGACGATGTGGAGATTCAAAAAAGCAATATTATTTTAATCGGACCCACCGGTGTGGGTAAAACCCTGCTGGCCCAGACACTGGCCCGTATTTTGAATGTGCCTTTCGCCATCGCTGACGCCACCTCGCTGACCGAGGCCGGATACGTGGGCGAGGATGTGGAGAATATTCTGCTTAAGCTGATTCAGGCGGCCGATTATGACCTGGAGAAAGCGGAAAAGGGCATTGTCTATATTGATGAAGTTGATAAAATCGCCCGCAAAACCGATAACCCTTCCATAACCCGGGACGTTTCAGGAGAGGGCGTACAGCAGGCGCTTCTAAAAATCCTGGAAGGCACCGTGGCCAGTGTGCCTCCGCAGGGAGGGCGCAAGCACCCCCACCAGGAATTCATGCAGATTGACACCACCAACATCCTTTTTATCTGCGGCGGCGCCTTTGACGGGCTGGAGAAAATCATCCAGAACCGCATCGGCAAAAAAGGCATCGGCTTTGGCGCCGAAGTAGCCGGCAGGCGGGAAATCAACATAGGCCAGATTCTGCGCAACATCCTGCCCCAGGACCTGATAAAGTACGGCCTGATACCGGAGTTTGTGGGCCGGGTGCCGGTGGTGGCCACTCTTGATGCGCTTGACAAGGAAGCGCTGATCCGTATCCTTACCGAGCCGCGCAATGCCCTGATCAAGCAGTACCAAAAGCTGTTCGAGATGGACGGGGTGAATCTGGAGTTTAAGGACGGAACGCTTGAGATTATCGCCGAAGAGGCTATCCGCCGCAGCACCGGGGCCAGGGGGCTGCGGGCCATCCTGGAGGGAATTCTGCTCGATGTGATGTACGAACTCCCGGCCCGGGACGATATCGGAAAGTGTATTATCACCAGGGATGTTATCGCCAGGCGTGACAAACCTATACTTGTCACCGCCGACAAAAGGAAGAAAAAGAAGGAGGAAACCGCCTGAAACAGGCGGTTTTTTTTTGTCTTGGCGGTTATACTAGACGTAGGGAAGCAATAATTGAGGAGGGGAGCAGATGCACAACCTGGGATCACTCATTGGTTTTGTGCAGATATTTTTTGCCATAGTTATCGGCCTCTATTTCTGGAACCTGCTCCGTTCACAGCAGACCAGCAAAGTGGCTGTGGACAGGGAATCACGCAAAGAAATGGAGCAATTGCAGCGCATGAGGGCCATTTCACTGACCGAGCCTCTGTCTGAAAAGACCCGCCCCACCTCCTTTGCCGAAATCATCGGACAGGACGACGGATTAAAGTCGCTGCGGGCGGCGCTGTGTGGCCCGAACCCACAGCATGTGATAATTTATGGGCCGCCGGGAATCGGTAAAACCGCAGCCGCCCGCCTTGTGCTGGAAGAAGCCAAAAAAAACAAGATGTCTCCTTTCACTGAAGAGGCAAAGTTTGTGGAGATGGATGCCACCACGGCCCGTTTTGATGAACGGGGCATTGCTGACCCCCTTATCGGCTCAGTCCACGATCCTATTTACCAGGGAGCGGGTCCCATGGGCATGGCGGGTATTCCCCAGCCCAAACCCGGTGCCGTGACCAGGGCACACGGCGGTATCCTTTTTATAGATGAAATAGGTGAACTGCACAGCACCCAGATGAACAAGCTGCTCAAAGTGCTCGAAGACCGTAAAGTCATCCTGGAGAGCGCCTACTACAACCCTGAAGACCGCAATGTCCCGGCTTATATCCACGAGGTGTTCCAAAACGGATTCCCTGCTGATTTCCGGCTTATCGGCGCAACCACCAGGCTGCCGGAGGATATCCCTCCCGCCATCCGCTCCCGCTGCCAGGAGGTTTTTTTTCGCGGGCTCCTGCCGCACGAAATTGAAATAATCGCCCGTAACGCCGTAAAACGGATCAATTTTACCATTGACGAGGCGGCGCTGGCAGTAATCAGGAAATATGCCACCAACGGCCGTGAGGCGGTAAACACGGTGCAAATTATGGGCGGCATCGCCATGAACGAAGGGCGCACCCACCTGACCGTGGAAGATGTGGAATGGGTGGTAAGCTCCAGCCAGATGTCACCCCGCCCTGAGAAAAAAATCCCTGATAGCCCGCAGACGGGCTATGTCAACGGGCTGGCTGTCTACGGCCCCAATATGGGTACTATAATTGAAATAGAAGTAGCCACCAGGCATGTGGGCCAGGGCAGGGGTCAGCTCCATGTCACCGGGGTGGTGGAGGAGGAAGAAATGGGCAGCCACCGGCGCATGCTGCGCCGCAAGAGTATGGCCAAGGGATCGGTGGAAAATGTGCTCACCGTCCTGCAGGGATACCTGGATGTACCGCTTGGGGATTACGACATACATATTAATTTCCCGGGGGGCATACCCATTGACGGGCCTTCAGCCGGAGTCAGCATCGCCACAGCCATCTATTCGTCCCTGACCGGGATACCCGTTCTGAACACGGTGGCTATGACCGGCGAGCTTTCAGTGCGTGGTCTGGTACGGCCGGTGGGAGGCGTTACCTGCAAGGTGGACGCCGCCCGGCAGGCGGGCGCCAAAAAAGTCATTATCCCCAGGGAAAACTGGCAGCAGATTTTCCAGGAGCTGAGGGATATTGAAGTAATACCTGTGGAGACTTTGCAGGGGGTGCTGGAGGCGGCTCTGATTAAAACAGGCAAAGGGTCGCTGGCCGCCCCTGCCCGGGTGCTCAGCGCGTCTTTGGTGTAAAGAGCCCTGCCCCTGGCGGCGGGGCTCTTTTAAATGTAAA
This sequence comes from Dethiobacter sp., assembly GCA_020725465.1. GTDB lineage: Bacteria > Bacillota > Dethiobacteria > Dethiobacterales > Dethiobacteraceae > DYEY01. Next base: position 37,498 of record DYEY01000073.1, on the reverse strand, counting down.
CAAAGGAAGGATTAAAGGCAATTTCCGCGAAATAATTATTGCTTGGAAAAATTAAAAACGGGGGGTTCTTCATGGGTGCGAAACGCAAGATAATGCCCCTGTTGCCGCTTAGGGGCATACTGGTTTTCCCGAACATGGTGCTCCACCTGGATGTGGGCAGGGAAAGATCGGTAAACGCCCTCGAGCAGGCCATGGTAGAGGACAACAAAATTTTGCTGGTGGCACAGAAAGAAGCCAGGGTTGACGAACCTGCTCCGGAAGATATTTACAGCATGGGTACCGTGGCCCAGGTGAAGCAGATGCTGAAGCTTCCCGGGGGGACCATCCGGGTGCTGGTGGAAGGATTAAACCGTGCCTACGTGCGCAGCTTTGTGGCCATTGAACCCTACTTCAAGGTAGAAGCGGAGGAAGTCGCCGAAGACACCACCAGGAATGTGGAAACCGAGGCGCTGATGCGCAGTGTCCTCTACCAGTTTGAGCAATATATCAAGCTTAGCAAAAAAATACCGCCGGAAACGCTGGTTACAGTGTCCGCCATTGAAGAGGCGGGCCGCCTGGCCGATATTATCGCGTCGCATTTGGCTTTAAAAGTCCCACAGAAGCAGGAAATCCTGGAGGCTACCTCGCCGCGGGCCCGCCTGGACAAGTTGAACGATATCCTGGGGCACGAGATGGAGATACTGGAGATTGAGCGCAAAATCAACCTGCGGGTACGCAAGCAGATGGAGCGGACCCAGAAAGAATATTACCTGCGCGAGCAGATGAAAGCCATCCAAAAAGAGCTGGGCGAGAAAGACGAAAGAATGGCTGAAGCTGACGAGTACCGGGAGAAGATAGCTGAAGCGAACCTCCCTGAAGAAGTACAGGAAAAAGCGCTCAAAGAAGTGGAACGGCTGGAAAAAATGCCGCCTGCCGCCGCCGAAGGAGTTGTTATCCGGAATTACCTGGACTGGATACTGGCCCTGCCCTGGTCCAGGCAGACCCAGGATCGCCTGGATCTGAACATGGCGGAACAGATCCTGGAAGAGGACCATTATGGTTTAAAAAAAGTAAAAGAAAGGATTTTGGAATACCTGGCAGTGCGGCAGCTGGCCCAAAAACTGAAAGGACCCATCCTTTGCCTGGTGGGTCCGCCCGGGGTCGGCAAGACTTCTCTGGCCAAGTCTATCGCCAGGGCACTGGAGCGTAACTTCGTGCGCATTTCCCTGGGCGGTGTCAGGGACGAGGCGGAAATACGCGGCCACCGGCGAACCTATGTGGGAGCCATGCCCGGCCGGATTATCCAGGCCATGCGCCAGGCCAAGTCGCAAAACCCGGTATTTTTGCTTGATGAAATTGACAAAATGTCCACCGACTTCCGCGGTGACCCGTCGGCAGCCCTGCTTGAAGTGCTGGATCCGGAGCAGAACAATTCGTTTTCGGACCACTACCTGGAAATTCCCTTTGATATGTCGCACGTCATGTTTATCACCACCGCCAATACCCTGTACAATATTCCTCAGCCGCTCCTGGACCGGATGGAGACTATCTATATCCCCGGTTATACCGAAGAGGAGAAAGTCAAAATCGCCGAGCGCTACCTGTTGCCGAAGCAGCTGAAAGAACACGGGCTGAGTGATGATAATCTGCAGCTTTCGGAGAACACCCTGCGCAAAATTATCCGGGAATATACCCGCGAGGCGGGGGTCAGAAACCTGGAGAGGAGCATAGCCTCCATTTGCCGCAAGACGGCCAAAGAAGTGGTCCGCGACAGGAAAGAAAAAGCTGCGGTTACCATTCAAAACCTGGAAAAATATCTGGGTGTGCCCAGGTACCGGTACGGTCTGGCCGAGAAAGAAGACGAAGTGGGTGTTGCCACAGGTTTGGCCTGGACCGAGACCGGCGGCGACACGCTGGTAATTGAGGTCACCCTGATGAAGGGCAAGGGAAAGCTGCTGCTTACCGGCAAGCTGGGCGAAGTGATGCGGGAATCGGCCCAAGCCGGGCTCTCCTATATCCGCACCCGCGCCAGGGACCTGGGAATAGAAGAAGACTTTCATGAGACCCATGACATTCACATTCATATTCCGGAGGGTGCCATTCCCAAGGACGGCCCCTCCGCCGGCATAACCATGGCCTGTGCCCTCATCTCCGCCCTGACTCACCGGCCCAGCAAGCGTACCGTGGCCATGACCGGAGAGATAACGCTACGGGGAAGGGTGCTGCCCATCGGCGGGGTTAAGGAAAAAGTACTGGCCGCCCACCGGGCGGGAATTAAGACCATCATTCTACCGGCGGAAAACAAAAAAGATATTCCGGAAATTCCGGAAAACGTCCGGCGTAAACTGGAATTTATCCTGGTGGAGCACATGGATGAAGTCCTGAAGCACGCCCTGGCCGCGGAATCCCCCCATGAAGGTTGATTCGGCCGTGTTTGTGACCAGCGCTGCCAAAGCAGCGCAGTTTCCTGAAACCGTTTTGCCGGAGGTGGCTTTTGCCGGCCGTTCCAATGTGGGCAAGTCTTCCCTGCTGAACCGGCTTGTTAACAGGAAACGCCTGGCTCTTACCGGCCAGACCCCAGGCAAGACCAGGCTGGTAAACTTCTTTCTCGTAAACGGCTCTTTTTTTCTGGTGGACCTGCCCGGCTACGGCTATGCCCGCGTATCACACGAAACAAAGCGGCGGTGGGCCGCCGTCACCGAAGATTACCTGAAGGGGCGGCGACAATTAAAGCTGGTGGTGCTGCTTCTTGATATCCGCCACACTCCTACCGCCGACGACTGCGCCATGTACCAATGGCTGGTCCATTTTCAGGTGCCTGCGGCAATAGTGGCCGCCAAGGCCGACAAAATCGCCCGCGGCAGCTGGCAGCCCCATATCAGGGATATCAGGACGGCGCTGGGCCTTGGCCGTGAGGGTCCGGTTATCCCCTTCTCTGCCCGGACCGGCCAGGGAAGAGATGAGCTCTGGCAGCTGATTGCGCAGTATGTACAGTAAGCGGTGGCAAAGGCCAGAGGCAGGGTCATTCCCTGCCTTTTCTTGACAACATTGACTGCATCAGATATATTTTAGGGAAGAAATTACAGAAGCGGTCAGCAATTTTCCCCTTCGCTTTTTCTGCTTGTAATTCTGACTCCTGACTTCTGAATTCTAATAGCAGGAGGTGCAAAAATATGGCCGATAAAAACCTGGCGCCGGTATATTCTCCCGGTGAAGTGGAGGACAAAATTTACCGGACTTGGCTGGAACGCCAATATTTCCGTGCTCCGGGCGACCCGGACAGGGAGCCCTTCACCATCGTTATTCCGCCTCCCAATGTCACCGGATCATTGCATATGGGACATGCCCTCGACAACACCATTCAGGACATTTTAATCAGGCGCAAACGGATGCAGGGGCTGGATACCCTGTGGCTGCCGGGAACGGACCATGCGGGGATCGCCACCCAGATTAAAGTGGAAGAACACCTGGCGGAGGAAGGCGTGTCACGTCATGACCTGGGGCGGGAAAAGTTCCTGGAAAAAGTATGGGAGTGGAAAGAAGAGTATCACGGGCGTATCACCCGCCAGCTGCAGAAACTGGGGGTCTCCTGTGACTGGTCACGGGAACGTTTTACCATGGACGAAGGATGCTCGTATGCGGTGCGGGAAGTTTTCGTCTCGCTGTACGAACGCGGCCTTATCTACCGCGGCGACTATATCATCAACTGGTGCCCCCGCTGCCATACCGCCCTTTCCGATATCGAGGTGGAGCACGAGGATAAGGAAGGCACACTGACTTTTATCCGCTACCCGGTCATTGGTACCGGCGAGTCTGTTATCGTAGCCACCACCCGGCCCGAAACCATGCTGGGCGACACGGCGGTGGCGGTTCACCCGCAAGACAGCCGCTATACCCACCTGGTGGGCAAAAAAGTGATGCTGCCGCTGATGGAGCGCGAAATTCCGGTAGTGGCCGATGACTATGTGGACCCGGAGTTCGGCAGCGGCGCGGTGAAAATAACGCCTTCCCACGACACCAACGACTTTGCCGTGGCTGGCCGCCATAACCTGCCACTGGTGACGGTAATCGCCGAAGACGGCACCATGACCGCCGCCGCCGGCAAATATGCCGGCCTTGACCGCTATGAAGCGAGGAAAGCCGTACTGGCCGACCTGGAGAAAGCGGGACTGGTGCTGCGGGTGGAAAGCCATACCCATGCGGTGGGACACTGCCAGCGCTGCCACACCGCCATTGAACCCCTGCTTTCCAAACAGTGGTTTGTCCGTATGAAACCCCTGGCCAAACCGGCCATAGACTCTGTCGTAAAGGGAGACATACGTTTTGTGCCGGAACGCTTTACCCGGGTCTACCTGAACTGGATGGAAAACATCCGCGACTGGTGTATTTCACGCCAGATCTGGTGGGGGCACCGTATCCCCGCCTGGTATTGCGGCTGCGGCGAAATGCTGGTATCGCGGGAGGACCTCACTTCCTGCCCGCACTGCGGCGGCGAACTGAAACAGGACGAAGACGTGCTGGATACCTGGTTTTCCTCGGCTCTCTGGCCGTTTTCCACCCTGGGCTGGCCGGAAAGAACTGCTGATCTTTTGCATTTTTACCCTACCAGTGTCCTGGTTACCGGCTATGACATCATCTTTTTCTGGGTGGCGCGCATGATCTTCATGGGCCTTGAATTCATGCGCGATATACCCTTCCATACGGTCTACATTCACGGCCTGGTTCGGGACGCCCTGGGACGCAAGATGAGCAAATCGCTGGGTAACGGTGTGGACCCGCTGGAAATCATCGAAGGCTACGGTGCCGACACCCTCCGGTTTACCCTGGTGACCGGGCAGGCGCCGGGGAACGACCTGCGCTTCCGCCAGGAAAATGTTGAGAACAGCCGCAACTTCGCCAACAAAATCTGGAACGTTTCCCGCTTTGTCCTGATGAACCTGGGTGAATACGACGGCACCCCGGTGGACCTGTCGTCTCTTGGTGATGCGGACGCCTGGATACTGCACCGCTATAACGAGACGGTCCGTGAGGTGGGCCGGCTTATGGACCTGTATGAGCTGGGTGAAGCAGCCCGTGTTATTTATGAATTCCTGTGGGGTGACTTCTGCGACTGGTACGTCGAGATGTCCAAGGTTCCGCTTTACCGCGGCGGGGCGCATGAAGCAGGGCAGGCCCGTGCCGTCCTGTCATTTGTGCTGGAAGGGACGCTCAGGCTGCTTCACCCCTATATGCCTTTTATTACCGAAGAAATTTGGCAGAAGCTGCCCCACCGCGGGGAGACTATCATGCTGGCGCCGTGGCCTGTTTACGATGACGCGCTATTCTTTCCCGAGGCCCATGCCCGTATGCAGACGTTGATGGAAGTGATACGCGCCATAAGGTACCTGCGGGGTGAGGCGGCGCTGCCTCCTTCCCGGAAGGTCGGGGTCGTGCTGCAGGCTGGTAGCGCTGAAGCGGAAGCGGCGATACTCTCGGGGATGGAGACACTGAAGAAACTGGCCCTGGCGGAAGATGTGCATGTCAGCCGTTCCCTGGCGGAGAAACCCCGTCAGGCCTTGTCGGCCATAGCCGGCAGCGTGGAAGTCTACCTGCCGCTGGCCGGGCTGGTGGACCTGTCCCGGGAAGTCTCCCGCCTGAAGAAAGAGCTGGAGGAGCTGGACGGGGAAATAGCTCGGGTAACCGCCAAGCTGAGCAACGAGAGTTTTATCTCCAGGGCCCCCGCCGAGGTGGTGGAGGCAGAACGGGAAAAAGAAGCCAGGTACCGCGCCCGTCACAAAAAAGTTCAAAACAGGATTGCTGACCTGACCTGATAGGGAGGGTATTAACTTGGACCTGCAGCAAGCGCTTTCCTGGATACACGGCCTGTACCGTTTTGGCTCAAACCCTGGCCTGGAAAGGATAGAGGCGGTACTGGACCTCCTTGGCAACCCGCACCGGACCCTGCGCTGCCTGCATATAGCCGGTACCAACGGCAAAGGCTCCACCGCTGCCATGCTGGCTTCCATGCTGGAGGCGGAAGGTTACAGTGTCGGCCTTTATACCTCCCCTTACCTGGAGGCTTTCACCAACCGTATGGCCATCAACGGCCGGGATATCAGCGAAGATGAGCTGGTGAAACTGGTGGCGGAGATACGGCCGCTGGTGGAAGAGGTAAGCCGGACTGACCTGGGACAGCCTACCGAGTTTGAAGTGGTAACCGCCCTGGCTTTCGCTTATTACCAGCGGGCCCGGCCGGATTGGGTGGTGGTGGAAGTGGGTCTGGGAGGCCGCCTGGATGCAACCAACGTGATTACTCCCGCGGTCAGCGTTATAACCAACATCGGTCTTGAGCACACCCAGGTGCTGGGCGATACAGTGGAGAAAATCGCTTTTGAGAAAGCCGGCATCATCAAAGAAGGGGTGCCGGTGGTAACCGCGGCGGAGAAACCGGGGGCGCTGGCTGTCATAGAGGAAATAGCGGCGGAGCGCAATGCGCCGCTTTGGGTGGTGGACAGGGAAATCACCTACACCGGCGGTCCTGCCACGCTGGATGGCCAGGTATTTGACTACCAGAGCCCGCGGTATACCCTAAACGGCCTGCAAATTACCCTTCCGGGCCGCCACCAGGTAAGGAACGCGGTTACCGCCATTGCCGCCAGGGAGCTGGTGCCGGGGCTGCCGCTTGATCCCGCCGCTGTGCGAAGGGGACTGGCCCGGGCCCGTTGGCCCGGCCGCCTGGAAATTTTCTCCCGCGACCCCCTGGTACTGGTGGACGGGGCCCATAATACCGACGGCATCTTGGCGCTGCGCCAGGCACTGGCCGAAATGCTGGCGGGCAGGAAACTGCGCCTGATTCTGGGTATCCTCGGCGACAAAGCCATTGAAGAGATACTGAGGCTGATTGCGCCGCTGGCTACAGCGGAGCTGGTCATAACCAGCCCGCAAATCGCCAGGGCCGCGGACCCGTACCAGGTGGCTGCTCTGGCCGCCCGCCATGCGGTGGCGCCGGTTACGGTCATCCCCGGCGTGCCGGAAGCGGTGCGGAGGACCTTAGGCCATATTTCTCAAGGTGAAGCGCTTTGTGTCTCCGGGTCTCTGTACACCATAACCGAAGCCAGGGAAGCACTTAAAAATTTTTTTGCCGCCCCTTAACGCCCCTGACCTGGGCTTTTTTATTTGGAAACATAGAAACAGTAAACCGTCATTGCCAGAATCAATAGCAAAACCATAATCAACAGGGTTAGACAGCTTTTTTGCCTGTTTGACAATTTTGAATTCAGGTGAAGTTTTTTGTTTCCAACGGGCAGGGTTTTCCCCGGACCTGTGGAAATAGTAGTATTGGCCCTGCCTGCCCGGCTGGTTTCTGCGGGTGTGGCAGAAAGCCGGAAAGACCGGGAAGGTGCTCAAATAAATTTATCAAGGGCAGGATTTTGTGATAGCTTTCTCGAATACTGACATGTTCGGCCATACTCTCAACATTTCTCTTTCAAAGGGGTGAATCTGGCATATGAGTTTCAAAACGTTTAAGGGGGGCATACATCCCGGGTACTTTAAAAGTGCTACCGAGGGAAAGCCTACCGTGCCCGCCCGGCCGCCGTCGCTGGTGGTTATTCCCATGGCGCAGCACATAGGTGCACCCTGTGAACCGCTGGTTGCCGCAGGTGATGAGGTTAAGATGGGACAGAAGATCGGCGACAGCAAGGGATTCGTATCGGCCCCCGTCCATTCCAGTGTCTCCGGCAAGGTAGTAAAAATTGACTCCTGTAATCATCCGCTCGGCCGCCCCGTCCAGGCCGTCTACATTGAGTCTGACGGTCAGGACACCTGGCACGGGGATGTGCAGCCCAGGCCGGACTATGAGAAGCTGACTGCCGAAGAAATCAAAAAGATTATCCGTGAAGCCGGTATTGTGGGTATGGGGGGCGCCACTTTCCCCACCCACGTCAAGCTGTCACCGCCTCCGGAAAAAAAGATCGAATACGTTTTGGTGAACGCGGCAGAGTGCGAGCCCTACCTCACTGCGGACCACCGTGCCATGCTGGAAAGACCGGAAGATATCGTCACCGGTCTTCGGCTGGTAATGAAAGCCGTTAATGCTCCCAGGGGGTTTATCGGCATCGAGGACAACAAGCCCGACGCCATTCTGGCCATGACCAAAGCGGTGGCGGGGGACAGCAGTATTGTGGTGGCCACCCTGCACACCAAGTACCCGCAGGGAGCGGAAAAGCAGCTCATCAAGGTCTGCACCGGCCGGGAGGTCCCTTCCGGCGGCCTGCCCATGGATGTTGGTTGCGTGGTCCAGAACGTCGGGACCTGTATTGCCATCTCCGACGCAGTCCGTTTTGGCAAACCCCTGATTGAGCGAATTGTAACAATTACCGGCTCCGGTATCATGGAGCCGAAAAATATGCTGGTGCGTGTTGGCACCATGATTACCGAAGTGGTGGAACAGTGCGGCGGTTTCAGGCCGAATATCCGCAAGTTGATCCTGGGCGGCCCCATGATGGGCCTGGCCCAACCCGGACCAGACCTGCCGGTAATCAAGGGCACCTCCGGCATCCTTTGCCTTACCGACGCCGAGGTGGAACTGGACGAAATCAGGCCCTGCGTCAAATGTGCCAAATGCGTGGATGTCTGTCCGGTAAGCATAATGCCGCTCTTTATCGGCGGCTCCGTGGAGCACGGCATGTACGACAAGGCGGAAGAATTTAACGCCATGGACTGTATTGAGTGCGGCTGCTGCACTTACATCTGCCCGGCCAAGCGCCCGCTGGTGCAGTGGATACGGATGGCCAAGGGCGACATCGCGGCGAGGCGCCGGAAGTAAGGATGGTAAGGGAGGGATAACAGATGGAAACCAGACTAGTAGTCTCTTCGTCGCCGCACCTTAAGACCCCCGAGTCGATACAGAGCGTAATGACAGACGTGCTTCTGGCCTTATTCCCGGCAGCCATAGCCGGTGTGGTTTTTTTCGGCTGGATGGGCCTTTTGACCATGGTGCTCTGCATGGTGTCGGCCATGGTCACCGAGGCTGTGATCCTCAGGCAGAAAAATATTTTTGGTGACGGCAGTGCCGCTGTTACCGGCCTGCTCCTGGCCATGACCCTGCCCCCCGCACCGCCCTGGTGGCTTACCGTAATCGGTGGCGTGGTGGCCATTGTCATCGGCAAGCAGGTCTTCGGCGGTATCGGCAACAATATCTTCAACCCGGCGCTGGTGGCCCGGGCCATCCTGATGGTCTCCTGGGCCGGTCACATGACCGGGTGGTTAAGCCCCGTAGACCTGGTCAGTACCGCTACCCCACTTCCCCTGGCGGCCAGGGGAGTATCCACCAGTTTTTTAAGCCTTTTCATTGGCACCGTCCCCGGCTGCATCGGTGAAACCAGTGCCTTTGCCCTGCTGCTGGGCGCCGCCTGGCTCTTTTATAAGGGCCACATCTGCTGGCGCATCCCCGGAGGCTATATCGGGGTGGTCTTCCTGATGGGTATGTTCTTCGGCGGTATGGGTAGCCTGGCCACCATGGTTTCGGTGGGCCTGTTCCACGTACTGGCCGGCGGTGTGATGCTGGGAGCCCTTTATATGGCTACCGACTGGGTAAGTTCCCCGGTAACTCCGCGGGGCAAGCTGATATTCGGCATCGGCTGCGGCATCATTACCATGCTGGTCCGGCTGTACGGTATGTACCCGGAAGGGGTAACTTTCGCCATCCTGCTGATGAACGCTGTTACCCCGCTCATAGACAGGGCGACCCTGCCCAGGAAGTTCGGGGAGGTGACCAAATAATGAAAGAAATTGCAAGACTTGGCTTGATTCTGATGCTTATCTGTGCCGTAGCCGCCGGGTCACTGTCCTATGTCAACGGCATTACCTCTGCCATTATCGCCGACAGGGAAGAAAAGGAAAAGATTGCCCAGATGCAAAAGCTCTTCCCCGATGTGGCAACCCTGGAAGATAAAACGGTGGACGGCATGACCGCCACCATCGGCTTGGACGGCGCCGGCAAAATGGTGGGACTTCTTGCTGAGGCCCGTACTGAGGGCTACGCCGGCACTATCCGCTTTACACTGGCTGTTGACGGCAGCGGTAAAATCGTGGGTGTAAACATCCTGAGCCAGAGCGAAACACCGGGCCTGGGCGACAAGATAAAAGAACCCGCTTTCCTCAGCCAGTTTGTCGGCAAAACCGGGAAAGACCCCATTACCGCGGGGCAGGATATTGACATTCTGGCTGGAGCCACTGTCTCTACCCGCGCCATGGCTTCCGGTGTGAAGAAAGCCCTGGCGGAGATCCTGGTACGCTTTATGGGGGCTGAGGCGCCCAAGCAACCCACCTTCAATCCCTCCGCCCTGAAAGACGGGAAGTACACCGGGACCGCCGACGGTTTCAAGTCCGATATCAAGGTGGAAGTAACCATTGTGGGCGGAAAAATTACCGAGATAAAGGTTCTTGAACACAACGATACAGCCAATTTCTTCAAAATGGCGGAAGAAGAAGTCATCCCGCGTATTATCAATAAACAGTCAGTGGAAGTCGATGCAGCCAGCGGGGCAACCGGCAGCAGTAAAGGCATTATGCAGGCCGTGTTAAACGCGCTGGCGAAGTAGCCGGGAGGTGAAATATCAATGAGTGTAATGAAGGATTTATCCAGGGGCATTATCAGGGACAACGCCGTCTTCCGGCTGGTGCTGGGCTTATGTCCCACCCTGGCTGTTACGGGAACGGCTGAAAACGGCCTGGGTATGGGCCTTTCTGCCACGGCGGTGCTGGTATGTTCCAACCTGGTGGTGGCGGCGCTGAGAAACGTTATCCCGAATAAAATCCGCATTCCCTGTTTTATAGTGATTATTGCCACCTTTGTCACCATGGTGGATATGCTCCTTAATGCCTTCCTGCCGGCTCTGCACGCCCAGCTTGGCATCTTTGTGCCCCTGATTGTGGTGAACTGTGTCATTCTGGGTCGCGCCGAAGCCTTTGCCTCCAGGAACCCGGTCCTCAATTCCGCTGCGGACGGGATAGGCATCGGGCTTGGCTTTACCTTGGCGCTGACCACCCTTGGCGCGGTAAGGGAGCTTCTTTCCAAAGGAACCATATTCCACGCCAACATCCTGGGTTCCGGTTACCAGCCCTTCCAGGTGTTTGGCTTCCCGCCCGGCGCGTTTATTGCCCTTGGCCTGATGTTGGCCCTGTTCAACATGCTGTCCAGGAAATTCCGGCTGGAGTAAAGGAGGATCGGACCATGGGGAATATAATTGTTATTATCTTTGGCGCCATATTTATCAATAACTTCGTGCTTTCACGTTTCCTTGGACTGTGCCCCTATTTCGGTGTGTCAAAGAAAGTGGAGACATCCATCGGGATGGGTATGGCCGTAACCTTTGTCATGACCATGGCGTCGCTGGTGACCTGGCTTCTGGAGTGGTTCGTGCTGGTGCCGAACAACCTGCAGTACCTGCGGACCATCGTCTTTATCTTGGTTATCGCCGCGCTGGTGCAGTTTGTGGAGATCGTCATGCGTAAGGTGGCACCGGCGCTTTATGAGGCGCTGGGTATCTTTCTGCCCCTGATTACCACCAACTGTGCGGTGCTGGGCGTGGCTATCCTGAATATCCAGATTGGCTACAACCTGTTTGAGGCCCTTGTTTTTGCTGTCGCCGCCGCGGCCGGGTTCACCCTGGCCCTGGTCATCTTGGCCGGTATCCGCGAGCGGCTGGAACTGGCTTTTATCTCCAGGCATTTCCGCGGCGTAGCACTGTCCCTGATTATTGCCGGCATCCTGTCCATAGCCTTCATGGGCTTCCAGGGCATGATGTGATCAAGGAGGAAAGCATGATATGCTGATTGCTATTATCAGCCTGGGGGGTCTGGGACTTCTTTTTGGCGGCATACTGGCGTTTGCTTCGCAGAAGTTCGCCGTGGAAGTGGATCCCCGGGTGGAGATGGTACAGGAGGCGCTCCTGGGAGCCAACTGCGGCGCTTGCGGTTATGCCGGCTGCAGTAAGTTTGCCGAAGAAGTGGTGGCCGGAAATGCTCCCCTGGGTGGCTGTACGCCTGGCGGAGCCAAAACAGCGGCCAGGATCGCGGAGATCCTCGGCCAGGTGGCACCGGAAACGGAAGCCCGCCTGGTGGCCCAGCTGGTCTGCCTGGGCGACTGCAGCGTGGCCAAAGACAAATTCATTTATCACGGTGTACCTGACTGCAAGGCCGCCATGATGTACAGCGGCGGCAGCAAAGCCTGCCGCTTCGGCTGTCTTGGCCTTGGCACCTGTGCGCGGGTCTGCCCCTTTGACGCCATTACCATGAGCGAAAAAGGGCTGCCCATAATAGATGCCGACAAGTGTACCGGCTGTGCCAAGTGCAGGAACTCCTGCCCCAAGCAGGTCATCGACATGATAAATGCCAGGACCTTCCACTACGTTCGCTGTAAATCAACGGACAAAGGGAAGCAGGTGCGAGAGGTGTGCGAGCGTGGTTGCATCGGGTGCGGCATCTGCGTCAAGAACTGCCCGCAGAAAGCCATCCGCCTGGAGAACAACCTGGCCATCATCGACAGTTTTATATGTAACAACTGTGGCAAATGCGTGGAGGTCTGCCCGCGGGATACCATAGTGTAAAAAAGAAGCGGTGCGGAAGGGGACTTCCGTACCGCTTCTTTCCTGGTGCAACGTTGTTGACAAAACAAACGGGCAGGTGTACACTGTTTCTGTTGCTTATAAGTTTTTTTGATGGGGTTGAATGGCTGGTGGATAAACTTACTCATATCAATACCGAGGGCCGTGCCAGGATGGTTGATGTTTCCGGCAAGAAGGAGTCGCTTCGCGTGGCTGTGGCCCGGGGCGAGGTCGCCATGGCGGCTGAAACAATGGCCAGGATTAAGGCAGGGTCAGTAGCCAAGGGAGACGTGTTGGCCGTAGCCCAGGTCGCCGGCATAATGGCGGCCAAACAGACCTGGCAGCTGGTCCCCATGTGCCACCCTCTCTTCCTGGACAGCGTAGACTTAAGTTTTTCCCCGGATGATAGACGGAATGTTCTGGAAATAGAAGCCAGGGTCAGCACCACCGGGAAAACCGGTGTGGAGATGGAAGCGCTCACCGCCGTAACAATGGCGGCGCTCACAGTCTATGACATGTGCAAAGCCATAGACAGGGAAATGGTAATCGGCCATATCCGCCTGGTGGAAAAAACCGGCGGCAAGTCGGGTCGTTACCAAAGAAAGGGCGAAGGTGAATGAAAAAAAAGTCCGACAATACATTCCGGGCGACCTTTGGCACCCTTTTCGTCTTCTGGCTCCTGATTACCTGGAAGCTGAACTGGCAGCACCTGCTGGTGGGGTTGCTTTGTTCATTCGGCGTGGCGGTTTTTAACCGTGATCTGCTGCTGTCCCGGGAAGAAAGGCCGCTTTTCTTTGGCGTGACTCTGGGCCGCTGGCTGGATTACGTGTTCCGCCTCATCGCAGCTATCTTCAGGGCCAATTGGGACGTGGCCAGGTTAGTACTGCGCCGTGATATGGGCATCTCCCCCTGCTTTGTCAGGTTTAACGCCAGGGTGCAAAAGCCTTTGAACCGTGTTATTCTGGGCAACTCCATCACGCTGACACCGGGGACCCTCACCGTGGAAGTTGAAGAAGACCATTACATCGTTCATTGCATCACCACGGCCAACGCCGAAGACGTAGCGGCCTGGGATATGGCGGAGCGGCTTTGGCAAATTGAGGAGGCCGAAAAAAGTGCTTGATAAAATCCTGATTGCTACCGCCGTTGTTCTTACCATGGCAACTTTTCTCTGCCTGTTCAGGGCGGCGGCAGGGCCTACCGCTTCCGACCGGGTGGTTTCCATCAATGTTATCGGCACCAAGACCGTGGTTATAATCGCCCTGGTTTCGCTGGTCTTTCACCAGGAGTTTTTTCTGGACGTGGCGCTGGTTTACGCGCTTATCAGTTTTGTGGCCACCATCGGTGTAGCCAAATACATGGAGAAAGGCGCTCTGGAGTGAGGAGGAAATCATGGCCGTTCTGGTAATACCTGTACTTGCCGCCGGCATCTTCTTTTTCCTGATCGGCGTAATCGGGCTGCTCCGGCTTCCTGACGCCTATTCCCGCATGCACGCCACCACCAAGTGTGACACGCTGGGTGCCGGGCTTATCCTGTTCGCCTTAATGCTGTATGCCGGCTTTACCCCTGCCGGCTTCAAGCTTCTTTTACTAATCGTTTTTATCTGGCTGACCAACCCCACCGCGGCCCATGTTATTGCCCGCGCGGCTTACCGCAGCAACGACGTGCCGTTCTGTGAGGGGTCCTTCAGCCTGGACAGGACGGAAGGGGGCGGCAGGCAGTGAACTATATTTTACAGTACCTGTTGCTGCTCTTCCTGGTGGCCTGTGCCGTGGCGGTAGCCCGCACCCGGGACCTTTTGGCCGCGGTCATCATCTTTGCAGCCTACAGCCTGATTATGGCCGTGCTTTGGCAGCTTTTGGCCGCCCCTGACATCGCCATTACCGAAGCGGCACTGGGAGCCGGCGTCACCACGTTGCTCCTGGTGGCCGCCATAAGTAAGACGAGGAGGCAGGAGTAATGCGAAAACTGCTGGTTATTGTGCTGCTGGCCGTCATCACTTTTGCCATGGTGACCACGGTGCTGGAAATGCCCACTTTTGGCGACCCGGCCAACCCCACCAATAACGAAGTGCCGGAGCGTTATGTGCAGGAGACCATCCGGGAAACCGGGGTGCTTAATGTTATTGCCGCCATAATCACCGACTACCGTGCTTTTGATACTTTGGGGGAGGCTACGGTGCTTTTTGTGGCCATAGCCGCCGCCCTTTCCACCCTGAAGGCTCACTAGCCTTTGAGCGAGGTGCAGACCCTTGGAAGACATCATCGTCCGCTATATCAGCCGTATTATTGTGCCGTTTGTCCAGCTCTACGGATTGTACGTTATTTTGCACGGACACCTGTCCCCGGGCGGCGGTTTCTCCGGCGGCGCCATTTTTGCCGCCAGCATGATCCTTTACGCTCTTTCCTTCAACCTGTCCGCCGGTACCAAAAAGCTTTCCCACGATGTTTCTTCGGTACTGGAGAGCGGCGGCGCGCTGATTTTTGCCGGCATGGGCCTGCTGGCGGTACTGCTTGGCACCAATTTTCTTGGCAACAGGGCGGCTGGGTTTCCCCTTGGTATACCGGGCAACCTTTTTTCCGGCGGTGCCATTATGGTTATTACCTTTGGGGTTGGCATCAAGGTGGCCAGTACCATGATTACACTTTTTTACAGCCTGATAGAGGGGGAGGGGCACAGCCATGACTGACACGCTGCTCCGGCTCCACCAAAACAGCTATTATTTCTTTTCTATTGTGCTTTTTATAATAGGGTTTCACACCATGCTTACCCACAACAACCTGATAAAGAAAATTATCGGCATGAACATCATGGATACTTCTATTTTTCTCTTTTTTGTGGCCATCGGCTATGTCCGTGGCGGCCGTGCCCCCATACTGGAACCCGGCGCCGGCCATGCCTATATAAACCCGCTGCCTTCGGCCCTGATACTTACAGGCATTGTGGTGGCGGTAAGTGTCACCGCCTACGCGCTCAGCCTGGTGGTAAAGCTTTACCGGCACTACGGCACTATTGATGCCGAAGAAATTATGCGCCTCCGGGGGGGTGAAACGCTGTGAGCGCAGCTGCCCATTTGCCCGCCCTCACCGTGGTGGTCCCCCTCTTTTTTGCCTACCTCATGCCCCTTCTCGCCCGCTGGCGCAAAAGCTGGTGTGCTGCCACCACGCTGGCTGTGCTGGCGTTTACCTTCTTTTCTTCCCTGTACCTGGCAAACAGGGTGATGAGCAGCGGTCCTTTTGTCTACCACATGGGGGGATGGGCTCCTCCCTGGGGTATTGAATTTTATGTGGATTACCTGGCTGTTTTTACCGCCTTAACCATCTCGGGTATCGGCCTGCCGGTTATTGTCTACGGCATCAAAGACCTGCCGCATGAACTGAAAGAGGGAGTTTTGGGCTGGTACTATACCCTCTACCTGCTGCTGATGGCCTCCATGCTGGGCATGGCGCTGACCAACGACCTGTTCAACCTGTTTGTTTTTGTTGAAATATGCGCCATCGCTTCCTGTGCCATCATTTCTATTAAGGAGAGCAGGGAATGCGTTGAGGCGGCTTTTAAATACCTGGTGCTGTCGGCTGTCGGCTCCGGGTGCCTGCTCCTCGCCATCGCCCTGATTTACATGGTAACGGGCCACCTGAACTTTACCTTCCTGGCTGCGACACTGCCTGGGGTAATGGCCGTCTACCCCAAAAACATCCTGGCGGCACTGGCGCTCCTGATGGTAGGCCTTGGGGTTAAGGCGGCGCTTTTCCCGCTGCACGTGTGGCTGCCGGACGCCCACTCCTCGGCACCTTCCCCTTCGTCAGCGGTGCTTTCCGGCCTGGTGATTAAAATCTATGCTGTGGCCATGATCAAGCTTCTTTACAAAGTTTTTCCGGCCACCTTCGCGGGCATGGCACCGGTGATGGCCATGCTGCTCTGGATGTCCACACTGGCTATCATCATCGGGTCCATGTTTGCCATTGTACAGGAAGACATCAAGAAGATGCTGGCTTATTCCAGTATTGCCCAGATTGGCTACGTTTTCCTCGGAGTGGGCCTGGCCAGCCATAACGCTCTGCTGGGCGGGATACTTCATATTTTTAACCATGCCATGATGAAGGCGATGCTCTTTCTGGCGGCAGGGGCGTTTATCTACGCCACCGGGGTGCGCAAGCTGAGCCAGCTGAAAGGCATCGGCGTTACCATGCCGGTGCCCGCCGGCGCCTTTGCCATAGGCGCCATGGCCATGGTGGGCATTCCCGTCACCAACGGCTTCTGGTCCAAGTGGTATCTGGCCCTGGGCGCCCTGGATGCCGGCAAACCTTTGTTTGCCGCGGTGGTCTTGGTCAGCAGCCTGCTTAACGGCATCTATTACCTTCCCATCATTGTCAATGCTTTCTTCAGCAAGCCGGAGGGGGCTGTGGCCAAACCCGGTCGTCTGCCTGCCGTGATGACAGGCACCCTGGTGGTGCTGGGTGCGGGTTGTATTATTTTTGGCATATTCCCCTCGCTGGTCCTTGGCCTCGTCTCCCGGGCAACCCGGCTTTTGCTGGGGCTTTAACTTACACAAAAAGAGGAGCTGGTTACCGTGGAAGTGAAAACGTCCTTTCTTCCGGTCTGGGTGGTGATGTTCCCGATGTTGATGACCTTTGTCATATATTACGTGGAGCAGCACTCGGAGAAAATGCGCAATGCCCTGTCAGTCGCCACCGCGGTGGTAACATTCCTGTCAGTGGTGGCGCTGTACCCGGAGATAGTGGCCGGAAATATCATTGAATACCGGATGTTTCAGCTTCTGCCCAACCTGGAGATTTCGTTTCGCGTTGACATACTGAGTTTTTCACTGGCTGTCTTGTCTTCTTTCGTCTGGATGCTGGTGGCTGTCTATTCCGTTGATTACATGTGCAAAGAACACGGCTGCAACCGCTATTATCCTGTGCTGATCATTACACTGGCCAGTTGCATGGGGATTTTTATGGCCGGGGACCTGTTCACGCTCTTTGTGTTCTTTGAGGCCATGTCCCTGATTTCCTACGTGCTGGTGGTGCACGAGGAGACGGTGGATGCCCTGAAGGCCGGCTATAAATACCTGATAATGACAATTATCGGCGGCCTGGCTCTTTTCTTTGGCATCATAATCACCTTCGAGGTGGCGGGCACCGTTTCCCTGAGCGGCCCAACCCTTTTTGGCGAACCGACCGCGCTGGGATTTTTTGCCTTCATTTCCTTCCTGATTGGTTTTGGCATGAAAGCCGGCATGTTCCCCCTGCACGTCTGGCTGCCTGACGCTCACCCGGTCGCCCCCTCGCCCGCCAGCGCCCTGCTTTCCGGAATCATGCTAAAGACCGGCGCTTACGGACTGCTTCGTGTCATCTTTCACGTGTTCGGCATTGAACTGATGCGTGAATCTGGCTGGACGCTGATTCTGGCGGTAATAGCAGTGATAACCATTTTGCTCGGTTCCGCCGTGGCCATTACCCAGGAAGACCTAAAGAGGCGCCTGGCCTATTCCAGCATCGGCCAGATGGGTTACATCCTGCTTGGCATGGCCATCCTGACCGAGCGCGCCCTGATCGGCAATATCTTTCACATCTTCAGCCACGCGTTTATGAAGAGCACGCTCTTCCTTGCGGCCGGCGCCATCATCTTAAAAACCGGCAAGCGTAATATCAAAGACCTGGGCGGCATAGGCCGCCAGATGCCCTTCACCATGTTCGCCTTCACCCTGGCGGCCCTGGCTATGATCGGCATTCCCCCCTTTAACGGGTTCCTCAGCAAGTGGACACTGGCGCTGGGCGCCATGGACGCCGGCGTACCCTTCTATGTAATAATTCTGCTGGTCAGCAGCCTTTTAAACGGCCTTTATTACCTGCCCATCATCATTGCCGCTTTCTTTGGCGCCGAACACGGTCATGAACATGAACCTATAAAAGTTAACGAAGCACCCTACAAGATGCTTATACCCATTGCCATACTGGCTGTTAGCTGCCTGCTGTTCGGTCTCCTGCCCACCAACCTGCCCTTTGATCTTTCCAGGGTAGCCGCCGACTTTCTGTTGCGGGGTGGCTTTTAGACAACATGAATTTACAGCTTATCAGTAAGGCGGTGACCTAAAATCGAACTTTACCTGTTTTTCATCTTGGGTTGTTTTGTCATTGCCCCGTTTTTGCCCAAAGTATCGGAAAAGCTGCGGCGAAATGTGCTTGTTTTGATGCTTTGCTTCATGGTGCTGCTGGCCTTCTATAATCTTTCCGGCGCCGAACTAAGGGACTTTACAGTGTTAAAGTCCCTGGCGGAGATAGGCCTTGCTCCGCTTTCCTTTACGGCTCATCCCTATGCCAGAATGGCAGTATTCGGCTTTTTGTTTGTGGGAGCAATTGCACTGCTTTACGGGTTACAGGTTGCTGACCCCAGAGAACAGGCCGTTTCTCTGGTCGCTGTGGCCAGTGCCGTGGGGATCGGTTTCTCCGCCAACTTCGTTTCACTTTTTTTCTTCTGGGAAGTATTAACATTCTCCGTTGCCATACTGATCCTGTTAAAGCAGACACCGCACGCCATTAACATGGGTTACAGGTTTATGATATTCCATGTTGCGGGCGGACTTTTGCTGTTTTTGGGCATACTACAGCACTACGCGGCAACAGGTTCTTTTGTTGTGGAAAAACCGGCAGCGGGGTTGATTTTCTTTGCCTTGGCCATCGGCTTCAAGGCCGCTTTCCTGCCCCTCCACGTCTGGGTAGCATGGGGTTATCCCACCGCCTCTTTCCCTACCAGTGTGGTGCTGGCTGGGTTAACCACCAAAATCGGTGTCTATGCAGTGGCCAGAATTCTGCCACCTCACCCGGCCATTGCTCTGATGGGCGCCTCCATGGCGGTTTTTGGCATCTGCTGTGCGCTTTTGCAAAAAGATATGAGACGTCTCCTTTCTTACCACATTATCAGCCAAGTGGGCTATATGGTGGCTGGTGCCGGGGTGGCAGGCTACTACGGCATTGACGGCAGTATGCTTCATGTGGTTAACCACATGCTGTATAAAGCTCTTTTGTTTATGAGCGCAGGGTCGGTCCTGCTGGCGGCGGGAACGGAAAACCTGCACGACCTGGGCCATCACGGTGAGGACCGGCACGTTCCTCCGGTCTGGAGAGGACTACCCATTGCCGCGCTGGGCGCGCTGATAGGAGCCCTGGCCATCTCCGGGGTTCCTCCCTTTAACGGCTACGTGAGCAAGTACCTTTTAAAGAAAGCTATGTATGGCGCCGGGCCGGCTGAGAAGATGCTGATGTTTGCCAGCGTGGGCACCGTGGTGTCATTCTGCAAGTTCTGCTATTTCGGCTTTATCAAAGGCCGCGCCCATATTAAACGGGACATCACTTTTACTATGAAAGCCGCCATTATACTGGCATCCGCCTCCTGTATTGTTTTGGGCGTATATCCATACCTGGTAAAAAATATTCTTCCCTACCATTCTAAGCTGACAGTTTATAACCCGGCAGGTATAATAACAGCTCTTCAGTTCCTCGGCATGGGACTGGTGGCTTTTTTCGCCCTTAACAAGGTGCTGGAAAGAGGCATCAAACCGCCTGCCTGGATGAGCATGGAGTACCTCTTCTACGGGCCGATATACCGCACCGTGTTCAGATGTTGCCGCATTGTGAGCAAACTGGACCGTGATCTCGACCATATTTACGAGATGTCAGGTAAGTCAGGCAGCATTCTTGTTTCCTTTACACAGAGGTTTGACGGCGCCCTGAATGATGCTTATGAAAAATCGGGCGGGATGGCGCGCCGGCTGGCAGAGCGGGCTGAACAGTTTGACAGCGCCCTGGATGATGCTTACGGGAAATCCGGCGAGCTGGCCAAAAAGCTGGCGGGCAAGGCGGCCGAGTTTGACGACGCCCTGGATAACGCCTATGAAAAGTCAGGGGATGTGGCCAAAAAGCTGGCGGGAAAGGCGGCCGAGCTGGACGGTGCCCTGGATGGTATGTACGAAAAGTCCGGTTCCCATTCCCGCAGCCTTTGGGACCGGTTGCGGGGACGCCCCACCGACTGGAACATCAAGAACCTTAACTTCGACTCCTTCCTTATGGCTCTGATGCTTGGCCTGTTCCTCTTTATCCTTATTTATTACACCAGAAACATTTAAGCAGGGGCGCCCTTTGGCGCCCCTGGCACAGGTATCTTTTCTTGCGCCCGGGGTGGTCCCGTGTTAAACTTGAGGCAGACACTGAGCAACTGGAGCGATTTTTGTGAAAAAAAACGTCATACTATACGGACTTGCCGTGTTGTTGCTGCTGGGACTGACAGTGCGGACAGCCAGGGTTCCCGGGGAAAAAAAGCTTGCCCGCACCGAGTTTCTTATGGATACAATCGTAAACATTGTGGTTTTCAGCAGGGACAGGCAGGTAGGAGAGGAAGCCCTGCGCCTGGCATTTAATGAGATGGAACGCCTGGAAGCCCTGCTGGACCGGCACCTTGACACTTCCGATGTTGCCAAAATAAACCGGGCGGCCGGGGAAGCACCGGTTGCCGTTGCAGGGGAAACACTTGATGTGGTCAGAAAATCACTGCAGGCGGGAGCACAGACCGGAGGAGCCTTTGATATCACCGTGGCGCCCGTGCTGTCGCTGTGGGGTTTTGGCACAGACGGGGAAAAAGTCCCGTCTGCCGAAGAGCTGGCCAAAGCGCTCAGGCTGGTGGATTTCCAAAAGGTTATGGTAAATGAGACGGCCGGGACGGTGTTTCTTGAAACAAAAGGCAGCGAGATTGACCTCGGCGGCATCGCCAAGGGCTATATCGTGGACAGGGCGGCGGAAATCCTGCTGGCGCAGGGGGTAACATCCGCTTACCTGGACGCCGGAGGCGATATCAGGGTTATCGGCACCAAGCCGGACGGTTCTCCCTGGCGGATCGGAGTGCGCCACCCGCGTAACCGGCGGGATGTAATCGCCGTGATTGAACTGACTGACTGCGCCATCGTCACCTCCGGCGATTACGAGCGCTTCTTTGTCGCCGGCGATGTACGCTACCACCATATTATCGACCCTTCTACCGGGTACCCGGCCAAAGGGCTGGCCAGCGTCACCGTTGTGGCGCCGGACGCTTTTACCGCGGACGCCCTTTCCACCGCCGGCTTTGTCCTTGGCCTGGAGGCGGCCATGGACCTGATTGAATCAATGGAGGACATAGAGGCCATAATTGTAAGCGAAGACGGCAAAGTGCACGTCTCATCCGGCCTGGAGGGGAAGGTGACGATTCTCTCATGACGGGCGCCCGGAAACTGACCCGCCTGGCTGTACTGGCAACTTTCGCCCTGGTCGTCCATACAGTGGAAGCTTCCATCCCGCTGCCCATCCAGGTGCCGGGCGCCAAATTGGGGCTGGCCAACGCCATAACACTGCTGGCCTTTGTCCTCTATGGCTTCAGGTCCGCCATGCTGGTCACCATAGTACGCACCGTCCTGGGCGGCATGTTTACCGGCACCTTTCCCGGATTTGGCTTCATCTTAAGCTTCAGCGGCGGCGTGGTTTCCACCCTGGCTATGGCGCTGGGGATCGCCCTCTGGCGCCGCGACATGCTGTCCCTGGTGGTGGTGAGCATCCTTGGCGCGGTATTCCACAATACCGCCCAGGTGTCCGCCGCCGCCATCCTGATCAGAAACATAAACCTGATGAAGCTCTACCTGCCGCTATTACTGCTTCTGGCTGTTCCCACCGGCTTCTTCACCGGCCTGGCTGTGGTCTTTGCCCGCCGTACCCTGGCCCGCGCCTGCGGTGAACCGGAGGGCAAAAGGATGGCACGGTCATAACGGCCTTTTGACAAAATACATGTATCAGGTGCTTATGTTGGAAAGGATTATCACAAGAGATGGAAAATATTTTGCTGGCATCGGCTTCACCCAGGAGGGCACAACTGCTGCGTCAGATCGGAATGGTCTTTGACGTGGTGGCCAGCGGGGTGGAGGAAGAAAATGTTACGGAAGAAGACCCTGTCAGGCTGGCCGAATACCTGGCAATGTCCAAAGCAAAGACGGTTGCCGCAGAACTGGATAGAGGAATAGTTATTGCCGCGGATACAGTGGTCTGTGTGGAAGGGGAGCTGCTGGGGAAACCGGTGGACGAAGAGGATGCATGGCGAATGCTGCGCCTTCTCTCGGGACGTTGCCATCAGGTTATGACAGGCGTGGCGGTGATACGGCAGCCGGGCCTGCAGACACTGTGTCATGTTGAAACCACAAAAGTCTGCATGCGGCCGATTACGGAGGAAGAAATGCGCTGGTACATTCACAGCGGCGAAGCCTGGGACAAGGCCGGAGGCTACGGTATTCAGGGCAAAGCGGCTGTTTTCGTGGAAAGGATTGAAGGCTGTTATTTTAATGTGGTGGGGCTGCCCCTGGCCGCCCTCTGGCAGATGCTGAAGCAATGTGGATTCCGGGAAGGAGCTGGTGGAATTGACAGCACGGCGCCTGACCCTCAAGGAACTGCCTCCGGGTGAACGCCCCCGTGAGCGGCTGATGCAGTATGGAGCGGCATCTTTGTCCGATGCGGAACTTTTGGCTATCCTGATCCGTACCGGAACTACTTCCGATACCGCGGTCCAGATTGCGGAACGGTTGCTGGTCAAACTGGGCGGCCTGCACGAGCTGCCCAGAAAATCATTGGAGGAGCTGACGGTAATTCCGGGCCTGGGGCCGGCCAAGGCGGTAACAGTGATGTCGGCGATGGAGCTGGCCAAAAGAATCAGCACACGCCTGCGAACGGGACAGCCGGCGGTATCTTCCCCCGCCGATGCGGCCGCACTGGTGATGGAAGATCTGCGCCACAGGATGAAGGAGCATTTCCAGGTCCTGCTTTTGGATACCAAGAATAAGGTGGTGGGCATCGAGGAAGTCTCCGTCGGCAGCCTTAACGCTTCCCTTATTCACCCGCGGGAGGTTTTCCGGCCGGCTATCCGCAAAGCCTGTGCCTGCATTATCCTGGTGCATAATCACCCCAGCGGCGATCCCACTCCCAGCCGGGAAGACCTGGAGGTAACAAGGCGCCTGTGTGAGGCCGGTCGCCTGGTGGGGATAGAGGTGCTGGACCACGTGGTGATCGGGGACGGCCGCTATATCAGCCTTAAGGAGAAAGGACTTCTCTAAAGCTCCGTGCTGGTTCATATTTCATATTGTGACCCCGGCGGACGATTTGGTATAATGTACTGGAAACCTCAAACCGCGGCGCAGGCCCGGCGCGGGGCGCTGGCACTGAGACGAAAGGGGACAAACAGATGCGCTTTTTGACGAAATATTTTTCCCGTGATATAGGGATTGACCTTGGCACCGCCAACACCCTGGTTTTTGTAAAAGGAAGAGGCATCGTTCTCCGTGAACCCTCTGTGGTTGCCATCCGCCGCGACACCGGCGCCATCCTGGAGGTGGGTGAAGAGGCCAAGCGTATGATTGGCCGCACTCCGGGGAATATTGTTGCTATCCGCCCGATGAAGGACGGCGTTATAGCCGACTTTGACGTCACCCAGACCATGCTCAGGCATTTTATCGCTAAAGCTTACCGCCGCAAAGCTATTTTTCGTGCCCAGGTGGTGGTCTGTGTGCCTTCCGGGGTAACAGAGGTGGAAAAGCGCGCTGTTATCGACGCCACTAAGCAGGCGGGAGCACGGGAGGCGTTTCTGATCGAGGAACCGATGGCGGCTGCCATCGGCGCCGGCCTGCCGGTGGAGGAACCTACCGGTAGCATGATTGTGGATATCGGCGGGGGCACTACGGAAGTGGCCATTATTTCTCTGGGCGGCATCGTTACCAGCCGTTCCATCCGCGTGGGCGGCGATGAAATGGATGAAGCCATCGTCCAGTACATTAAGAAGAACTATAACCTTATGATTGGGGAAAGAACCGCCGAGGAAATAAAGATTGCCATCGGCACCGCTTACCGTGATGAGAAAAACCCAAAGAAAATGGACATCCGCGGTCGCGACCTGGTTACCGGCCTGCCCAAAACCCAGACTGTAACCGATGAGGAAATCGAGTCAGCCCTGTCTGACCCGGTGGCGAGCATCCTGGAGGCCATAAAAATTACCCTGGAAAAGACTCCGCCTGAACTGGCTGCGGATATAATGGACAAGGGTATTGTTATGACCGGCGGAGGGGCGCTGTTGCACGGCCTGGACCGTCTGATAGCCAAGGAGACCGCCATGCCCGTCTATATTGCCGATAACCCGCTGGATTGTGTGGCGCTTGGCGCCGGCAAGGCTCTGGGTGAAATCGAACTGTTGCGCCGCGTGGCCGTCAGTCCCCGCCGTGCGTAAACTGTGTAGGGGAAGGCGAAAGGATGACAACTGATGCTCGCTCCCCTGAAAACCCGTCGTAAAAAAACCGTATCTCTTTTGCTTGTTTTTATATTTTTGCTGTGCCTCGCAGCCTTTACCGCGCAGGGGCGGCAGAAACTGACTCTGGCAGAGGAGATGTTGCTGACTCTTGTGGCCCCTGTGCAAGGGGTCTTTCAGCGTTTGACCAGAACCGTGGACAATACCTTTGCCACGGTGAAGGAGTACCGCCTGTTGCTGGAAGAAAACGCCGCCCTGAAAAAAGAGCTGGCCAACGCCGCCACCCTGGAGGCGAGGCTGCTGGAGCTGCGCCAGGAAAATCACCGCCTCAGGGAGATGCTGGGCTTTAAAGAGAAGACCGGGTACAGCCTGATACCCGCCGAGGTGATCGGCCGGGATGCCAGCAGCTGGTTTCAGACCATGACCATCAACCGCGGCTCATATCACGGCGTGGAGAAAAATATGGCGGTGGTAACCAGTGACGGGCTGGTTGGAAACATACTTTCGGTCTCCCGCCTCTCTTCCCAGGTGCTGCTGCTGACTGACTCGCGGCCGGCGGTGAGTGCCCTTGTTCAGCGTTCACGCGAACCGGGGGAAGTAGGCGTGGTTGAAAGCGCGCCGGGCCTGCCCGGGTATCTGAAAATGATAAACCTGCCGCGGGAAGCCAACATCCAGCCGGGCGACAGGATTATTTCCTCGGGCCTTGGCGGCGTGTTTCCCAAAGGCCTGGTAATCGGTTACGTGCTGGAGACCGGGGATGACGAGTACGGCATATTGCAGTACGCCTTGCTCCGGCCGGCGGCTAACTTCAACCGCCTGGAGGAAGTATTTGTGGTGGTTCCGGACCCCGGAGAGGGAGAGGAGTAGTCATGGGTATCCTGGTTATATCCGGACTGTTTATCCTGAGCTTGGTCCTGCAGGGATCGGTGCTGGCCCTGGCCGGTACCGGCGGTATTCATCCCGACCTGCTTTTGGTGGTGGTGGTGGCGCTCGCACTCCTTTCTGACGGGAAAAGAGGCACCCTCCTTGGCTTCACCGCCGGATTGTTTCAGGACGTATTGACAGCAGCCCCTCTGGGCTTCTTTACTTTTGGCAAGATGCTGGCGGGTCTGCTGGCGGGAACACTGGCGAGGGAAGTGTACCGTGATTACTTGCCTGTACCCCTGATGGTAATATCCGCACTTACATTGTTGAATGAAACAGTGGCCTATTTCCTGATGGAGCTCTATTTCAGTCCCGCGCTGCAGTTGACGGATTATCTCCGTGCGTTTGCGCTGCCGCGCCTGCTTATGCATGTTCTCGTGATGGCCTTTCTTTATCCTTACCTGCTTCGCGCCCAGCGTCGCGGGCTGTTCTTCGCGGAACCGGAAAACGACGGCGACGGGTGGTTTTAAATGAGCAAATCCATGCTGAAACGCTTGCGCATATTCATGCTGCTGGTTTTCCTGGCAATGTCGGTTCTGGCTGCACGCCTGTACTGGCTGCAGGTATACCAGTACGATTTTTATTTCGCCCGGGCCGAAACCAACAGGATACGGGAGCTCCCCGTTACCGCTGCCCGCGGGGAAATATTCGACCGCAACGGGGAAATCCTGGTGGCCAACCGCCCCGGATTCACCGTATCTCTGCTTGATTTGCCCAAAAGAGAGCAGCCGGCCGTTATCGCTTACCTGAGCGAGCTTTTGGAGATGGCTGAAGAACAAATCCGCGAGGCAATAGCCAAACAACAATTCCGGGCATTTGCGCCGATACGTCTGAAACGGGACGTATCGGCGGAAGTGGTGGCCAAAATTGGTGAGCGGCGCATGGATTTGCCCGGGGTGATCATTGAAACGGAGCCGATACGCTATTACGCCAAAGATAATTTTGCCGCCCATGTGCTGGGCTATACCAGTACAATCCCGCCCGAGCTGTGGCAGCAAAAAAGGGCCGAGGGGCAGGCTTACCGCCTGACCGACCAGATCGGAATCACCGGTATTGAGAGCACTTACGAGAATTACCTGCGCGGTAACGATGGCAAGCTGTTTGTTGAGGTGAACAAGCACGGCCGGCGCATCAGGGTTTTAGGCAAAGAAGACCCTGTGCCCGGCCACAGCCTCCACCTTACCATTGACGCCCGCCTGCAGGAAATAGTGGAAAGCTCCCTGGCTGAAGTGATTCAGGATGGTATCGCCGCCGGCAACACCCAGATGGGCAGAGGTGCGGTGGTGGCTCTGGATCCCAGAAACGGGGAGATCCTGGCTATGGCCAGTTACCCTGACTACAATCCAAACACACTCCGGGAAGATATCCTGAAGCTGCAGTCCGACCCCAATGACCCGCTTAATCACAAAGCGCTCCGCGGCGGCTACCCGGTGGGGTCCACTTTCAAAATGGCGGTGGCGGTAGCAGCCCTGGAGGAAGGTCTGATTAACGCCGGCTCCATTATCACCTGCACCGGCCGCAAGCAGTTTTTCCCCGGGGATGTGCCCCGGGCCTGCTTTGACAACCGCGTGCACGGCGCCCTTAATGTACGGGACGCCATAGCCAGGTCCTGCAATATTTTCTTTTTTGAGCTGGGTGTACGCCTGGGTATAGACAGGCTTACCACCTATGCCGAGTCGCTTGGTTTTGGCAAAGTTACCGGCATCACCGACCTGGCCGGAGAGCGACCCGGTGTACTGCTGCGCCGGCAGCCGGGAAGGCGCTGGAACCCCGGTGACGTGCTGACCGCTTCCATCGGCCAGGGCCACATGATCAGCCCGCTGCAGCTGGCCAACTACACGGCCATGCTGGCCAACGGCGGCATCCACTACCGGCCCTACCTGGTTAAGGAAGTAATAACCCAGCAGGGAGAAACAGTCTACCGGGCTCAGCCGGAAATTTTAAACAACCCGGGTTACAGTGACAGGACCTGGCAGGCTGTGCAAAAGGGCATGGAAGCCACCACTCTCCCCGGCGGCACAGGCTCGTCACTCCGGCACCTGCCTGTCAGGGTGGCCGGTAAAACCGGCTCTGCCGAGTCTTCACCGGGCAAAATGCCGCACAGCCTGTTTGTGGGCTACGCCCCGGCCGAAGCGCCGGAAATCGCCATCGCCCTCATCGTGGAGCACGGCGGCCTCGGCTACCAGGCTGCCGTTCCCCTCACCAACCTCATCTTCAGCCGCTACTACGCTGACCGGTAAGATGACAAGGGGACGTAAATTGGCGTATCTTCCCGCTTTACCGCGGCACGCGGTTAATTTATAATAAGTGCAGGGATTCTGCCGTATTATGACCGGGGGGCAAGTTTTTGTTTGACAAAAAGTATTTACGCAATTTTGACTTTATAATGCTGGCCACAGTTTGCGCTATCATGCTGATAAGTCTGGGTATTATCAGCAGCGCGACCATAATAAACATCACCGGCGACCCCAACTATTTTGTCAGGCGCCAGGCGGTGCTTTTTATCATTGGTTTTTTTGTTATGCTGGTGGTGATAACCACTGACTACACCCAGTTTTACCGTTTTGCCCCCCACCTTTACGTCCTGAACCTTTTGCTTTTGGGGGCGGTGCTTGTTTTTGGCCGTGACGCCGGCGGTGCCCAGCGCTGGATCAGTCTTAAAGTTTTTGACCTGCAGCCGTCGGAGTTCGCCAAGGTTATTGTAATAATTTCCCTGGCCCGGCACCTGGTTTCCAGGGAGGGAAACTTTGACAGCCCCTTCAGCCCCATCCCCTTTTTTCTCCATATAGCTGTGCCTATGGCTGTTATTTTTCTGCAGCCGGACCTGGGGACCTCCCTTGTGTTTATAGTAATAGTTTTTGGTATGCTGTTTATGGCAGGAGCCAGAGTCCGGCACCTGTTGTTTTATGCGGTTTCCGGGATAGCGGTGGGCCTCCCGCTCATGTGGAAGGTTCTTAAAGACTACCAGAAGATGCGCCTTCTGGTCTTTCTGAACCCTGAAAAGGACCCCATGGGGTTCGGCTGGCAGCTCAGGCAATCCATGATTGCCATCGGTTCCGGCGGCCTCAGAGGTAAGGGACTTTTTGAAGGGACACAAAGCCAGCTGGAGTTCCTGCCCGCCCAGCATACCGACTTTATTTTTTCCGTTCTGGCTGAGGAACTGGGGTTTGTCGGGGCAGTAGTCCTGCTTCTTTTGTTCCTGCTCCTTATTTACCGCATTGTCCGGACCGCCGCCGTGGCGCGGGATACCTTCGGCTCCCTGGTCTGTATCGGGGTTGCTTCCATGCTGACATTCCAGGTACTGGTCAACATAGGCATGACTGTCGGCATTATGCCGGTTACCGGACTGCCGCTACCTTTTGTGTCCTACGGCGGCAACTCGCTCTGGGCCAACATGATTGCCGTCGGACTTGTCCTCAACATTGGTATGCGAAGACATCGCCTCATGTTTTGACATTTCCGGCCTTCCGGAAATCCTGCATATAAAATGACGGCTGCTGTGCAGCGCCGTCATTTTTTTTGTATATATTTATGGTTTTACTAATATATATCCCATAAACGGGACAAACAGTCCGGGGGTGGCCACATTGAAAAAGAAGAAGAAGGTCCTGATACCACGCTCCGAACTCAGGGCAAGACTGGCCAGGCGCAGTGCAGGCAGGAAATCTCTGTTTAACGGGGAAAGGGAGGGAACCTGGCGCCTGGAAAAGCTGCCGGCACAGCTGCTGCGCACAACCAATGAACATTTCTTTGAAAAAACGATTGCCGCCATCCTGGCAGTGATTTTTTTGGGACTGTTCAGCCTGGTGGACTATCCCCTGGCCAACCGGCTGACAGAGGCCGTTCACCGTTTAACTATCCACCAGGTCAGCCCGGGTGAGCTGGTGGAGCAGATCCAGCCGGTTATGCAGTCGGTCCGCGACTTCAGCTGGCGGCGGCATGAGTTGCCCCCCAGGCAGGAACCGCCGGTTGCCGGCGATGAAGAGATGGGTGCTCCGGTGAACGGGGTTCTGATCAGCCCTTACGGGCCAAGACAAAGCGCTGGTGGTGAAGGCAATGAAATGCACTACGGCATTGACGTCTCAGCTGGTGCGGGTGACCCGGTCTATGCCGTTCTTGCCGGTGTTGTTTCACTGGTGCAGGACCACCCGCTTTACGGGCTGACCGTTTACATCAAACACGGCGACGACTTGGTTACCATCTACGGGCGTTGCCAACGTCCCCTGGTCGCCGCCGGTGATCGGGTTAAAAAAGGGCAGCAGATTGCCGAAGTTGCCGCCGGACCGCAAGGCAGTCATCTTCATTTTGAGGTCTGGCAGGCTGGGAAGCCGGTTGACCCCCAGGAGTACATCAGTGTAGGCCGCTAGGGAGTGTAATGCCTTGAAAATAATACGGCTTGGCGGTGTTACTGTCAGCTTTCACTGGGTTTTTGTTATCGTCCTGTTTTTCCTGGCGCTTTATGGCTACCTGGAAGAGACAGCAATGCTCTTTGGGCTTGTCTTGGCACACGAATTTGTTCATTTGCTGGTGGCGCGCGCTCACGGCCTGGAGGTGGGAGCGGTTGAACTTTTCCCTTTCGGCGGGGTGGCGCGAATCGAGGATGCACTGGAGCTGGATCCCCAGGTGGAAAGCAATGTGGCCATGGCCGGCCCCCTGTTTAATTTTTTGCTGGCAGCTCTTTGCCTGGTATTTTACGCCAACATACCCGCCTGGCAGACAAGTGAGGCCTTTCTTTTTTTTATCCGCTGTAACCTGGTGCTGGGTTTTTTCAACCTGCTGCCCGCACTGCCTCTGGACGGGGGGCGAATATTGCGCGCCCGACTGACCTCGCCCCTGGGCTTCCGGCAGGCTACCGAACTAGCCATCCGTATCAGCCAGCTGACAGCGCTGTTAATGTTTTTGCTTGGATTGTTTTTTATATATACCGGGCACCTGCACCTGACTCTTTTTGCAGCCGCTTTTTTTCTTTTTTTTGCCGCTTCCCGGGAAAGGACCGCCGCCATTTATGCTTTTATCCGGAGCCTCAGTACCAAAAAAAATGTATTTCTCAGCCAGGGCGTTATGCCCGTGGTGACACTGATGGCCCTGGAAGAGACGCCACTAAGGGAAGTACTGCGTTATTTCGCAATGAAAAAGTTTCACAGGGTGGTAATAGTGAACCGGCAGGGTAGGGTTGTGGGCGAAGTTATGGAGAACGACATAATTGACACGGTTATGAAAAAAGGCGTTCATGCTACTGTGCGCACTGTCCTGCCCCGCAGGTGACCGGCATGGCTTTTTTGGTGAGCAAGCCCCGTTGTTGGAGGAATTAGGAGGGGTGAGGCGAAGTATTATAAAATATGTGCCAGACACAAAATAATGAAGAAAAACCCGATTCCGGAGGCGAAAAGTGAACAAATACCGCCGCATACTCTGGACCAGGATATTGCCCCATGTACAGAAGGCTACCCGTTACATGGGAAACGAAATTAATGCTGTCCAGAAAGACCACCGGTCAGCCAAGGTAAAAGTGGCCCTGGCTTTCCCCGACCTCTATGAGGTAGGAATGTCGCACCTGGGTCTGAAAATACTTTATCATATCATTAACGCCGAAGATGACTGGCTGGCGGAACGTGTTTTTATGCCCGGCACTGACTTTGAAGAGTTAATGGCCAGTGTGGGGTTGCCGCTGTGCTCACTGGAAACCACCACCCCTCTCAGGGATTTTGACCTGCTGGGGTTTACCCTGCAGTATGAATTATCTTATGCCACAATACTGCGCATGCTGTGGCTGTCCGGTATTCCGCTGGCGGCGGAAGAGCGTACGGAAGGAGATCCGCTGGTGGTTGGCGGCGGTCCCGGTGCTTTTAACCCGGAACCTGTTTCATCTTTTTTTGATTTTTTCGTGATTGGTGACGCTGAAGAAGTCCTGCCCGCAGTACTTAAGCTGCTGTCCGGGATGAAGGGAAGCCACCGCTGGGACAAGCTAAAAAAACTGGCCGGGATGGAAGGGATATATGTGCCGTCACTCTACCGGGCGGAGCATGACGAGGAGGGACGCTTCCTTGGCATGGTTTCACCCGGGGGATGGCCGTTGCCGATCAGGCGCGCCGTGGTACGCAACCTGGAAACAGCCCCCTATCCCACTGATTTTGTTGTGCCTTTTGGCGGAATCGTTCACGACCGCCTGGTACTTGAACTTTTCCGGGGATGTACCCGCGGTTGCCGCTTTTGTCAGGCGGGAGTCATTTACCGCCCGGTACGGGAGCGTTCTCCCGCCAGGCTGAAAGATCTGGCGGAAAAAATGGTGCGCTCCACCGGCTATGACGAGATTGCCCTCAGTTCTCTCAGTACCAGTGACTACAGTGCCATCAGTGCCCTGGTGCAGGATCTGTCCGCGGATATGGCCAGATCAGGTGTTTCCCTTTCCCTGCCTTCGCTGCGCCTGGATTCCTTTTCGGTGGAACTGGCTGAGCAGGTACAGCGCGTACGCAAGAGCGGCCTGACTTTTGCCCCTGAAGCCGGGTCACAGCGGCTGCGTGATGTCATCAACAAAAATGTAACCGAACAGGATCTGCTGTGGGCGGTAAAGAAAGCTTTCCGGTTGGGCTGGTCGGGGATCAAGCTTTACTTTATGACCGGGCTCCCCACCGAAACCGACCAAGATATACTGGCGATAGCCGCCCTGGCCAAAAAAGTCCTCCGGGTATACCGGGAAGCCGGTGGGAAAGGAAAACCGAGGGTTACCGTTTCCACCTCTGTTTTTGTTCCCAAGCCACATACGCCTTTTCAGTGGCTGGGACAGATCAGCAAAAAAGAAATGCTGCGCCGCCAGGCTTTGCTTAAAGAGGAACTGCGCGGACCCGGACTGAACTACCAGTGGCACGACGCCGAAACCAGCCTGCTTGAAGCTGCCCTGTCCAGGGGCGGCCGTAATCTGAACGGTGTTATCCGCCGGGCTTTTGAGCTGGGCTGCAAGCTGGACGGCTGGGATGAGCACTTTTCCTTTTCATCCTGGCAGCAGGCTTTCGCCGGAGAAGGAATGGACCTGGAGCAGGAAGCGACACGGGACCTGCCGGTGGAGGCGCCGCTGCCATGGGACCATCTGGAATCCGGTGTTTCCAAAAAGTACCTGCTGCAGGAGTACCGGCGCGCGCTGGCCGGAGAAGTTACCGCCGACTGCCGGGGTGGTTGTCTTGGCTGTGGTATGGCTGTACTGCTTGAAGGTTGCGGCGGAGGGGAGTCTTGGGATAATGCGGGTTTGGATTAAGTTTGGCAAGGAAGAAGAGCTTAAATTTCTTTCACACCTTGACCTGGTGAGAGCCTGGCAGCGTGCCCTGCGACGTGCCGCGCTGCCGGTGGCTTATTCTGAAGGGTTTAACCCCCACATGCGGTTGTCGTTTGCCTCGGCGCTGCCGGTAGGGGTGACCAGCGGAGCTGAATATGCCGATATAACCTTTTTGTCACGGGTGGATGAGGAAGGCCTGGCGGTGCTCAGGCGGCAAATGCCGCGAGGCCTTGAAATACAAGCGTTCAGGGAAGTGCCCGCACCTGTGCCGTCACTGATGGCTCTGGCGGGTGCGGCCGCCTGGTCTGTTCCCCTTAGCAGCAAAGCGGTGGCGGACAGTATACAGAGGTTGCTCAGTTCCGCTGCCCTTACCGTGGAAAGAGAGGGTAAAAAGGGGAAAAAGACGGTAGACCTGCGGCCCCTGATTATACGGCTGGACTTGGTTTCGGGTCACGGCGGGACGTACCTGCACATGCTGCTGGCGGCAGGAGAATCGGGTACGGCACGTCCCCAGGAGATACTCGGCCTGCTTGGTCTGCCGCCGGTGGATTTACGCAGGACAGAGTTTTTCCTGAAAACAGGTGACACGCTCCAGGCGCCGCTTGATGTTGTTTTTACAGAGAGTGGGGTGCAGGCAGATGCAAAAAAAAATTATTATAAACTGTGACAGCAAGCAGACACGGGTGGCCTTGCTGGAAGACGGCAAACCGGTGGAAGTTTACCTGGAGAGGCCTGTCCACCAGCGCGTGGTGGGCAACATATATAAAGGCGTGGTGGCAAACGTACTGCCCGGTATGCAGGCGGCCTTCGTCGATATCGGACTGGAAAGAAACGCCTTTCTGTACGTGGACGACGCTTTCCCCTGTCCTGAGGAAGCAGTGGAAACTCCGCGGCGCAAAAAGACTATCGAGCAGCTGCTAAAATCCGGGGAAGAGATTATGGTCCAGGTGGTCAAGGAGCCTTTTGGCTCCAAGGGTGCCAGGCTGACACGGCAGATCACCATACCCGGACGCAACCTGGTACTGATGCCCACCGTTGACTATATCGGCATTTCCCGCCGCATCGAAGATCCGCAGGAAAGGGAACGCCTGCGCCAGCTGGTAGCCCAGCTGCGCCCCGGGGGAGCCGGTCTCATAGTGCGGACAGCAGGAGAAGGTCAGGAAGAAGATTACTTCCGCCAGGACCTCAACTTCCTGCTGCCACTATGGGAACGTATTCAGGACCGCTTCAGGCAAAAGTCAGCTCCGTCTCTGGTCTACCAGGATTTGGACCTTATTTACCGTATTATCCGTGATCTTTTTACCGAACAGATTGAACAGCTTGTTGTAGACACCCGCTATGAGTATGAAAAAATCCTGGAAGCCCTTGAATATATCGACCCTGCCCTGAAGAAGAAAGTGTACCTGTACAGAGGGAAAGAAACGGTTTTTGAGGAGTACGGGGTTGAAACAGAGATAGAACGGGCGCTCTCCCGCACGGTCTGGCTGGATTGCGGGGGTTACCTGGTATTAGATCATACCGAGGCTCTCACTGTGGTGGACGTAAATACAGGCAAATATATAGGCAAGACCAACCTGGCCGATACCGTACTGAAAACAAACCTGGATGCCGCTTCCGAGATAGTGAGGCAAATCCGACTGCGTGACATCGGTGGCATAATCATCATTGATTTTATTGACATGGAATCGGAAGAGCACCGCCGGCTGGTGCTGGAAAGGCTGGCGGAGAAACTGAGGGAAGACAGAACCAGGTCGCATATCCTTGGCCTGACTGGTCTTGGCCTGGTGGAGATGACCCGGAAAAAAGCGCGGCAGGGTCTGGGCGCCGTTTTGCAGCAGACCTGCCCGTACTGCGGCGGGCGGGGCAAGGTTCTTACCGTTGATGTTGTCAGCGCCCGTACCGAACGGAGCCTGCGGCAGTTCCTGGCAGGCCTTGATGAGGAAGCTGTGCTGGTGGAAATGCACTCCAGCGTGGCGGGACTGTTAATCGGTCCCGGCGGTTCATACCTGTCCCGGCTGGAGGAAGAAACCGGCAAACACATTTTTATTCGCGGCAGCGATGCCATCCATATTGAAAAGTACCACATAATTCAAACCGGCAGCCTCCAGCATATCAAAAACCTGGCCTACCCGGTAAAAGCAGGGGAACGGCACGAGGTTAAGATTGAAGAGCCCCATGCCAACAATCCCTATGACGGTATTGCCCGTATCGGCGGCTTTGTCATTGATGTCCATGAGGGGGGTGCCTATGTGGGCGAAAAAGTCATGGTGGAAATTGTGGAAGTTTCACGCACCTTTGCCCGGGCGAAACTCATGATATAATTACGGGGAAGCTTTATTTTATTAGACAGGGGGTGGGGAGATAGTGATAAAAAAAATAGAAGCTTTGAATTATCGTAGTTTGCGTTATATTAAACAACATCTTGATACATTGCACGTACTCGTTGGACCGAATGCAAGTGGCAAAACAACTTTTTTGGATAGCATAGCATTTCTTGGTGACCTCTTATCAGATGGGTTGGAAGAGGCGATAAACGCAAGGAGTCATGATTTAAGGGATTTGATTTGGTTAAGAGGTGAGGAGCCTTTTGAGTTAGCTGTCGAGCTTGAGATACCGGAAAACCGACGCCGACTTATTAAAAACCCTGAGTACGACATATGTCGTTATGAAATTGCTGTTGGTACGGAGGTTAATTCAGGAGAGACTGCTATTCTTTTTGAGAAAGTAGTACTTAAGACGTCGAAGCCTTTTATACCTGAGCAACTTGAAATCTTTCCCATGATTGGTGAGGTTCCAAATACAATATTAACCCCGAAAAGCCAGAAGGGAAATAAAGTTATCATAAACAAAGTCAGGGGAGGCAACGACAATTTTTATGATGAATCCGGAAAAGGTTGGGACCATTCCTTCAGATTAGGAACCAGAAAATCTGCCTTGGCTAATTTGCCCGAAGACGAGTCAAGATTTCCGGTTGCTACCTGGCTTAAAGGTATATTGATGGAAGGAGTACAAAGGCTGGTATTAAACAGTACCTTAATGCGCAAACCAAGCCCCCCCGGACAACCTAAGGGGTTTCGCCCAGATGGCTCAAATTTGCCCTGGGTTGTGGATGCATTGATAAAGAAAGACCCACAAAGGTACAGAGAGTGGATAATGCATCTTAAAACCGCTTTACCTGACCTCGCGTCAATCAGGGTTGTTGAACGGCAGGAAGACAGGCACCGCTATATTATGGTATGTTATGAAAGTGGTTTAGAAATTCCCTCATGGTTGGTTTCTGACGGCACATTACGTTTACTTGCCCTTACGCTGCCTGCCTATATCGCTGATTTTACCGGAATATACCTTATTGAAGAACCGGAAAACGGTATACATCCACGGGCAATTGAAACGGCATATCAGGCATTGTCTTCTGTATATGGAGCACAGATACTGTTGGCGACACATTCCACTGTGATTCTAAGTGTGGCTGAACCTTCAGAGGTGCTCTGCTTTGCAAAGACGAAAGAAGGAGCAACATGTATTGTAAGAGGGAGTGAGCACCCCGCTTTAAAAGATTGGCGTGGCGAAACTAACCTTGGTGTATTGTTTGCCGGGGGCGTGCTTGGATGAATGGAATTCAACTGGCTGATGTAGTGATACTGGTGCCCGATAAGAACACTGAGTATGCAATCAGAGGCATTTTAAACCGCCAGCAGTCACTTGGGATAAAAAAAATTCAAGCTGATATTTTTATTCATTTGGAAAGAGATCCTGGCTGCCTGAATAATGCTCATGAGTATTTGCGGCCTTTTATAAAAAAATATAAATATGCCTTGGTTTTATTTGACAGGCATGGGTGCGGTCGGGAATATATTGAAGTATCAGCTCTCGCGGCGGAAGCAGAAAACAGGCTTTCTATGGCAGGATGGAAGGACCGATGTGCTGTTATTGTGATTGATCCTGAGCTGGAAGCTTGGGTATGGAGCGACTCGCCACAAGTTGCCAGAGTATTGGGCTGGAATGATAGTATTGAGAATTTAAGTATATGGCTAAAAAGCAATAATCTTTGGGGTAAAGGGTATAAACCGGATGACCCCAAAAAAGCCATGGAGCAGGTATTACAAAAAGTAAAAAAACCACGTTCTTCTTTCATGTATGAGCAGCTTGCACTTCATGTAAGCTTCGACCGCTGCATAGACTCAGCTTTTAGCAAACTGCAAAGAACTCTGAGGGATTGGTTTAGTGTATTTTAATATTAAAGACAAGATCCCACCCCCCTCTTCGGATCACGCTCCCGCTGCTCCTGCTCCGTTTATTCGTTAAGGCTGCTCAAAAAATCTCAAAAAAATTCTCAAAATTCATCAAAATTGGGTGTAATTGATTTTTATGTTACAATAAATGGTAACAGAATTTTAGTAATAGTTCTGGACAAACTTAATTCCATAAATTACAATATGA
>DYEY01000072.1 GCA_020725465.1 Dethiobacter sp. | reverse complement strand
GTATTTCAAAGTTTCACGGTCTTTTTCAAACCCTCCAAAGGCCATTTCCAGGCGCTTATGCTCTAAGAACAATGGCAGTAGACCGTGCCTCTGTAATCATAAACAATATTCTCCCTACCGGACAACAACCGTGTTCCCTCGCCGTCCCGCCACATATTCCGAATGTCGATTACCGGCTTTATCTGGTGATTATCCCATAGCTTCATATTTAATTTGGTATCATCATATCCTTTGTCCCCTACCAATGCCTCAAGCGAGCCACAACCTCCGGCTGTTTTTCCGCCAGTTGGTCGATTAAATTATGCCCTTCTTTTACATCGCTGACAGATGCTTTTACGATTGCTTTTGTTACAGAAAAAATTACAGGCAACTCATAAACAGCGTCAACTATGGGATGAAGTTTGTACCCAAACCACGCAACCACTTTTTTCCACAGGGTGCCGTCTTCTTTACTCCCTTGGTAATCTTTCCTGCCAAAGTCGGCATCGGTGTCCCGCCGCCCGTCCGGTTTTTGAGCCTTACGTTTTTATCCCGCTTTGGTCCCCGGGCTAGGCTGTGAATAGCCTTGCTGTCCGTGGCCAGAATCCGGCCAAAATCTGGTAGCAGTATCTTTATCTCATCCACCAGCCGGTTAAAGATGTTCTCGACTTCATCATAATACTTCATGAGTTTCCATTAAAGGCAAAAAATATAAAATCATCATCGAGGCCGGCAAAAACCCGGCCACAGGTAAACGTAAGCGCATTGTCCGCCGGATCGAGGGCCGCAAGCCTGACGCCCAGGCGCTCATGTCGCAGATTATCATGGAATTGAAGCAGGGTACCTATATTGAGCCAAAGCGGATTACTGTCGCTGATTGGCTTAACACCTGGCTTAATGATTACAAAAAATGGAGCTCCGTCTTACTACCTGGAAAAGCTACAGGATACAAGCAGACGCCCACATCATTCCCGCTATCGGCCAGCTCAACATCCAGGAACTGCGTCCGGATCATTTGCAAAAACTCTATTCTGACATACGTCTGGGACCGGCGTTCATCGTTCTCATGGCTACCGGTCTGCGCCGGGGAGAGCTGCTGGGCCTGCGCTGGCGGAATATCGACTTCGATAACAAATTTTTAACCGTTGAAGAGAACCTGGTATAGACTAATAAAGCTGCAGTATACCAGCCGCCCAAAACGGAGAAGTCCCAGGGTCGTGTACCCCTTATTAAGCCCATCATTCATCATTGAGGTGTTGAAGACTCACCGTGAAAGGATGCTGTCAGAGGGTTACCACGGCAGGGACAAGCCTGTGTTCTGTACTAAGGTAGGCACACCCATTAACCCGCGGAACTTTAACCGCAAATTTGAGGAACTCCGGAAGAAGGCCGGCATCGGCAAAGACATTACAGTCCACTCTTTGAGGCACACTTTTGCAACCAGGTTGATCGAAAAAGGGGTGGCCATGCGGGAGGTCCAGGAGCTGTTGCGACATGAGGAAATGTCCACTACGGCAGACATTTACTCTCACGTCTCGGAACAATTAGAACGAAACGCAATCAACAAATTGAATCATGTTTTTAAAAATGGCACCAATTCGGCACCAATAACAAAATAAAGCACCACAAAGAAAAAACCACGGGAGGCAAAAACCCCCGTGGTTACTTGTTTTTTTATGGTCGGAGCGACAGGATTTGAACCTGCGGCCTCTTGACCCCCAGTCCCTCTTTTTGCTTTCAGCCCTGTTTTATCCTGTTTAAGAGAGGCCAGAATAACAAGGTTTTTAAGGGTTCTTCCTGGCAGTAAATCCCAGCTCATGCAATCCTGCAAAACCTATTTTAATCCCAACTGCATTACAAATTGCATTACCAGGCTGCCGATTAAAGGCGGCTTTTTTATTTCCCCTCAGGCCAGGATGCCAGGACGTTACATTCGTGCCTCCTGCTTTTCGGAGCAACCTCCAGCATTCCGTTGCAGGCTTTAACGAAGTTCTCCTTGTCTTCTTCCGTTATCGGCGGCAAGTCCTCCTCCACCAAAGTATATCCTTCAATGGTATTGGGGACGCTCCGCCACACATCGCTGGCTACTTTGAAACCTTCCGGCAGCTTGTTGGCAAAAACCATGTCCAGGCGGACCTTTCCCTTTTGTTTCTTAATGGCGGCAGGGCGGTAATTTCCTACCAGGAAGGTTATCCTGTCCTTGCCCAGCCGGACGCCACAGCGAAAAGGCAGCGTTTCTTTCAGCCATTTGTAAAGGGTAGTAGCAGTATGCAGGTTAATAGGGCTGTCTCCAAATTTACTTATTAATGCCTCTTCCTCCTGGATAGAATTTGATGATTGAATCCACAAAGGTTCCATTTTAAGAGCGGCCTCCCTTTCCTTTCTCTTTTTCTCCCGAGCCTTCTTTACAGCTTTACGATTATATTCAGCCCCCCTTGCCTCTCTATTTTTTCTATCTCTTGCGGCTATGCATTTTTTACTGCCACAAATTTTTTTAACCTGGCTGGGATATTTAAGTTTGAATACTTTACCGCACATCTCGCAAAAATTGGCCGGAATCTTATGCTCTACACAGTACCATATTTCCAACCAGCAGGCTGGCAGCAATCCCTGAAAAACATGGTAACGGACTATGCTATCGCCTGATAATTCAGGAACGGTGTTTGCTCTTTTGGTACGATAGCCAAGGCAATAACCAGCGAAGGCTTCGTCAAACATGAACGGGTCTGGCCGAAGCAGGCCCGCTAACAGGAGAGAAGCCCAAACATTTTTTAAAGACTCTGACTGGGACACGCCGTACTTTTTCCCCAACCATTCCATTATTGCAAAAGCTATCCCTTTGACCTCGGCAAATAAAAGCAAATGTTTAGGAATAGGGCAACCCTCCGGTTCAAGGGAAAGCTTTATGCTTTCAGGCAAATCTTCAAGGGTAACAGGTCGGTCTACGAAAGGAAGGCCAGAAGTCTTTTTCGTAGTGGACATCTTTTTTTAAGCCTCCCTTAGCCTTGTATTGTTCTGCATTAAATGGTATCATAAGGTTAAAACAAAGTCGAAAATAATGCTTGTTTTACATAGCTATTAAATACCGATAATACCAACAATAATGAGCTTTATTAAACATAAAAAAATTAGCTAGTGTCTGTTTTACTTATAGGGGAGGAGATGCAGCATGGAGTATGTATTTGCAATAGACGACAGGGAAGAACTTCTAAACTCATCTGAGATGCCTGGAGGCCCTGTATCCGGTAAACATCTGTTTATTACTTCAAACCTCATAGAAGCTTTTTACCCGCTATTAATAAGAAAAGACCTTCCGAAAGAAGAAGATGTATGGGTAGCGCTATCGGCATTTAAACGACAAAGACGAACATCAGCAGGCGGAGCGTTGCCCTGACGGACGACGCGGTGCGGGAGTTTAAAGCCCACAGGAAGCGGCAGGCCCAGAGGCGGTTCCAACGGCTGCTGGAGAAGGCATGGCTGCCGAAGGTAAGGCTGCACAACATGAGGCATACCCACGCTTCCCTCCTGCTCGCCAGGGGCGTCCACCCCAAAGTGGTGCAGGAACGGCTGGGGCACTCTTCGATTACCATGACCCTCGACCTTTACAGCCACCTGGCGCCCGGGCTGCAGGAAGCGGCGGCGGCCAGTCTGAACGGGCTGCTGAAAAAAGAAAAAGGCCCTATCCGCATGGAACAGGGCAGCGATTAAACTATTGATTCAGGAACGGCAGGGGCAGCGGCCCCTGTTCTTTTTTGGCGTCAATTGCATTAAAACTGCATTATTTTTGGATTTTTAGGTATGCCCGAAAAAAACAGAGGGCCTAAAAAGGCCCAGCGTTAAAGCATTTTTATGGTCGGAGCGACAGGATTTGAACCTGCGACCTCTTGACCCCCAGTCAAGCGCGCTACCAAGCTGCGCCACGCCCCGACTTTGTTATTATACAATATGCGTGATTGAATTTCAAGGGCCAGTGCGACGATGGTGTGCGCGACGATGGTGGACATACAGTTTTTGTTCAGTTTTTGTTTCCATGGGTCATTTTAGCTAAGCCGGCCAGTGTATTTTTATTCAGGTTTTTCGCCGCAGCGGAGCAAGAGCTGCCTGTACTGTTTGTCCACGAAGGCCTGAAGCCGGTCGATGACGTCTTGGTTTTCCGGCTTAAACAGGTGGCTGAAGCGGCCCTGCGCCTGCAGGTATTCGCGGATAGGTTTTCTGGTGCGGACTTTGGAGGTGAGACGCCATTCACCTTCTTCCACTTCGTAGAGGGGCCAGATGCCGGTTTCGGTGGCCAGTTTGGCTATTTCAATGGTTTTCTCCATGGGGTGGCGCCAGCCGCGCTGGCAGGGCGCCAGGATGTTGATAAGACTGGCACCGTCGGCAGAGAACGCTTTCTTTGCTTTTAATACGGTATCCCGCCAGTTGTGGACGCTGGCCTGGGCTACGTAAGGGACGTTGTGGGCGGCGGCGATGGCGGTAAGGTCTTTGCGGTTTTCGGTTTTACCGTAGCTTTTTTCACCGTAGGGGGAGGTGGTGGTCCAGGTGCCGAGTTGGGTGGCACCGGAGCGCTGGATGCCGGTATTCATGTATGCCTCGTTGTTGTAGCAGACGTAGAGGGCGCGGTGGCCGCGCTCCAGCATCCCGGAGAGAGCCTGGAAACCGATGTCGTAGGTGCCCCCGTCGCCGGCGAATACCACGAAGTAGGTTTCCTTGCTTATTTCACCCTGTTTTTTCAGGGCACGGTAAGCTGTCTCAATGCCGCTGATGGTGGCGCCGGCATTTTCAAAGGCGCTGTGAATAAAGGATATCCGCCAGGAGTTATAAGGGTAGATGGCGGTGGAAACCGCAAGGCAACTGGTGGCACCGGTGGCCACCACATGCGCGCCCTCAGGCACGGCCAGGAGTATCTGCCGTACGGCGATGGAAGCGCCGCAACCGGGACAGAGCCGGTGCCCGCCGGCCAGGCGATCTGTCTTATTGATTAGCTCGGAAAGCTTTAAAGCCATGTATATCCCTCCGTTATTATAAATACTGCCGCTATTCGCGGACACCCAGGTAAGTGATCAGGTTGCCTGTCTGTGATGAGGCAACCGCCTTTAATATCATGTCCAGGTTGAGATCGCGCCCGCCCAGCCCGTAGACAAAGTTCTTAAACCGCGGGCGTTTAATTTCATCATAGAAAGAAGAGCGGGCTTCGATAAACACAGGGCCACCCATTTCACCGGCAATGGTGTCGGAACGGTCGAAGACCAACACGTCGCTCACATGGGAGAGGGCTGATACCAGCTCTTTGGCGGGGAAGGGCCTGAACATGCGAAGCTTCAGCAGGCCGGCACGGACACCCTGCGAGCGCAGCTGGTCCACCGCCGCTTTCATGGTGCCGGCGGCAGATCCGAGGACAATCAGAGCCAGTTCAGCGTCTTCCAGCCTGTAGGTTTCAAAATGGCTGTAGTAGCGGCCGGAAATTTTCCCGTATTCTTCACCGATTTGTTTTACCACGGCTGCCGCATTTTTCATCCCTTCGGCCTGAGCGCGCTTGAGTTCAAAGTAATAGCCGTGGAGGCCGTCGAATGCGCCCCAGGTGGTGGGATTTTCATGGTCCAGGAGCGAGTTTTTCAGTTTGTGTTTGCCGACAAATTTTCTGGCAGCATCATCGTCAATCAGGTCCAGCCGGTCAATGGAGTGGCTGATAATAAAGCCGTCTATCATGACCATCACGGGCAGCTGCACGTCCGGGTGCTCGGCAATGCGGATGGCCTGCAGGATGTTGTCGTAGCCCTCCTGGGCATTCTCCGAGTAAAGCTGGATCCAGCCTGAGTCGCGCGCACCCATGCTGTCGCTGTGGTCGCAGTGAATATTCACTGGGGCGGACAGGGTGCGGCTGACGTTAGTCATAACTATGGGGAGGCGCAGTCCCGAGGCAATATAGAGCATTTCCCACATCAGGGCAAGTCCCTGGGACGAGGTGGCGGTCATGACCCGGGCACCGGATGCGGCGGCGCCGATAGCAGCGCTCATGGCGCTGTGCTCGCTTTCCACGTTTATCATTTCGGATTTAACCAGGCCGTCGGCAATCATCTGTGAATACGTCTCCACGATGGAGGTCTGAGGCGTGATGGGATAAGCGGGTACTACGTCGGGGTTAATCTGGCGCATGGCTTCCGCTACAGCGTCAGTGCCCACCAAGGCAACTGTCTTTGGCATTTTTAATGTCCTCCTCTCAGGCGCTTTTTTCTGTCCCTAAATCTTGCCCGGCCAAGTGACACTTCTCAAGGCCCTGTGCCTCAGCCTCATTCATCATGCTGACAGCTTTGGCGGGACACACTTCCGCACAGATGCCGCAGCCCTTGCAGTGCCTTAGGTTAAATCCGGTCATTTTCCCGTCTTTGATGACGATGGACGAGTCGGGGCAGAAAATGAAGCAGATATAGCAGTGGACACATTTTCCACTGTCAAGAACCGGCCTGACTGAGCGCCATCCGCCTGTTGCATAGCTGTCGGTGGTGGCAGCCTCCGGTATAACGCCTCCGGTGGGATGTTCTTTCCAGCCCCATTCTTTGATTTTGCTGAAATCCCACTTAGCCACTTACCTGCACCTCCTCAAAAGCTGTCTTTAACGCTTCCAGGTTACCCCGGACTACTTTTTCCGAAAACTTGTGGCCGAAGGATTCCCTGATAAATTCCAGGGCCTCTTCCTCGGTGAGCAGGCCGCTTACTTTAAGGAGCGCGCCAAGCATGGGTATGTTCGGCATGGCCCGGCCCAGTTTCTCCATGGATATCCTGGTTGCGTCCACGGTAGCCACCCTGTAACCTTCCAGGTCGTATTTTTCTTTGACGGTTGCCGGGCATTCGCCGGTGTTGACAATAATATCGCCGTTGTCCGTCAAACCTGCTTTGAAGTCAACTACGTCACACAGCGACGGGTCAACCACCACCACTACCTGCGGTGAGGTAACTCCGCAGTACATATAAATGGGCTCTTCGCTCAGGCGGTTAAAACACTGGATGGGGGCACCCATCCTTTCCGGGCCGTACTCAGGAAAGGCCTGGAAATATAATCCTTTGCTCAGGGCCATTTCCGCCAGTACTTTGGCGGCGGTAACTGCCCCCTGCCCGCCCCTGGCATGCCAGCGAATCTCTGTTACATTTTTTCCCACAATGGCTTTCCTCCCTGACCTTAGTGCTCATCATTGATGAGTATAACTTTACTACAAATCTTCGTTTCTGTACAGCAAAATTTAATTAACATCAGTCTGCTCCGGCTGGATACACAGTATTTTCGCCAGACGTTCCCCGCCTTGCCGCACCACATCAACCACCGGTACGCCAAGGCCCTCACTGAAAGTTTCATACAGCTTTTCCCTGTCGATCGCCGCGGCATAGTGCTTACCTGCCTTGTCGCAGCGCG
Organism: Dethiobacter sp.; assembly: GCA_020725465.1. Taxonomy (GTDB): domain Bacteria; phylum Bacillota; class Dethiobacteria; order Dethiobacterales; family Dethiobacteraceae; genus DYEY01. The sequence goes on along the minus strand of DYEY01000072.1, from coordinate 34,058 downwards.
GGTAAAACGGGTTGACCGTAACGGCCAGTAGCTTTAGCGGCGAGCGCACTCCCGCCAGGCCGCCCTTTTGATTGTATGCCCGTAACTTCAGGGCCATTTTTTCGGGGTCACCGCAAAGGAGAAGCCTGACCGGGTCGCGGAACAGCAGCAGCGGCAGGGCTGAGCGGCACTCCAGCGCCTCTGTGATCTTCAGGAAAGGCTTTATATCAACCACTCCGGTAAAGTCCACGGTATTGGCGCCCGCCAGGGCAGGCAGGAAAACCCCGGTGTTATCATCAACCAGCAGCGACGGCACGGTCAGAACCGGTTCTTGCACCGGCAACACAGGCAACGACAGCAGGAATTCAAAGGCTTTCACTTCGGCAAGCAGTTTGTCGGTGTCTGTGCTGCGGGAAGCCCCGGTGGCGATAACCAGGCCGGCGGCGGCGCTCATGGGCGCAAGCCTCCCTAACGCGCCGTCAACCAGCAGCAAGCAAACGTTGTATTTTTTAAGGAAGCCAATTACGGTTCTCAGGGCTTTCTCGCTGTTGGGCCCGGCCAGCACCACCAGTCCCGGGCGCTGCACCCTGCCGATCACCAGCCTGCCAAGCGGTGTGGACAGCCCTGTTATTTCCAGCTTTGTTATGACTGCGCTTCCTGCCGGCAGGCAACTGTCCGCGGTAACCACCAGCGCTCCTTCGGGCAAATGGAGCCTTGGTTTTGGCAGTCCTGTGACATTGTCGACCGCTTCACCGTCATAACCGATGCTGGTGACACAAAGGCCGGACACGCCGGTTATGCTGTTGATCAAAGCAGCGATAGCGGTTGTTTTACCGGTATTTTTGGCGGTGCCGGCGATGCCGATCACTTTCATTTCATACCCTGCGGACGGTCCCCCGTCCCACTCTGCCGGGGTAGGCCCCTTCTTCCCGCCCGCCCAGCAGCCCGTTGTGCACTGCCTGCACAAAATCTCCCATCTCTGCCACACTGTAAAGCACCTGTTCGATGCCGGCTTCCAGGGCTTGTGCCCATTTGCTGGCGGTGGGTGTGGGCAGAATGGTGGCCTGCCCAAAGAACCGGAAAGCTTCTTTGACAGCCTGCAGTGTGTCTGTCCTGGAAGCGGCGGCAATTGGTCCCCCGGAATAGGCTTCATCGGAGGAGGCGATGGAAATTGCCTCCACACCAAGGGAAGCAGCCAGGGCCGCATGTAACCCGGTTGACATTGACGACTGGACCCGCTCTTCTGTCTGGGTCAGAAAACCGATGGGTGCCCCGGGCCAGACCGGCGCGCTGACGATGTTCCTCAGCGCAAGGATTTTGGCGGCATTAAAATCAACATAGTTGTCAGCCATATACCCGTTAATCATTACTTCCGGCGAATTGCAAAAGAGTGGTTGCAAAATCGGCCTGGCACCAAGCGAAATCGCCAGATCAGCCACGATCAGCATCCCGGCAAAAGCTTTGTGCGCGGGGACTCCGGACAATTCTTCATTGGTCACCACGTCAAAGGGCAGGCCGTACTCAGCGGCAAATCTAATGGCCTGGACGCCGTCCACAGTCATTCTTTCCGGGTCCGTGCCTGCTCCAAGTGAACCGTAGGCTATATTGATTTTGGTCAGGTCAGCGCCGGTGTGGGCTGCCAGCAATACGGTTTCCGGGGTATTCAGGCCCCGGTGGGCCCGTACCTGCCAGAGCGTGCTGTCCTGCAGCGCTTCCCTGATAATACTTAAATTTTCCGGGGTGATCACAGAGCCGTCTTCCTGGTGGGTCAGGTAGCCTTCCATGAAACCTTCGGCGCGGGCACCCCAGGAAGGATCAAAATGTACCACGCCGTCGGCTCCCCACGCCTCCGCTATTTTGATATGGGCCACATCAAGGGAAGGGCAGCCGGTGCCGTACTGAACAAAAACACCCGGTTTCTGCCTGGTGTGCCTCAGGGCGGCAGGATCCATCTTTGCCTTTGTTTGCTCCACATAACGCCTGAGCGCGGACAGTTCACCCGCTTCCAGCTTTCTTGTTTGCGGGTGAAGGCCTCCTGTCTCGTAGTAACCGCGGATTACCCCGTCACAGAGGCGGGCATAGTCTTTTTTAAGCGAGGCACAATTTCCGCCCTCTTTTGCGCAGGCAAGCATCTGGCGGCGCAGGTACGCCCGCTCTATGCCCGGGCTTGTCCTCTCGCCGGCCCACGCCAGTATTTGGGCGGTAATCCGGCCAAGCAGGCTCCTGATCGCTGTGTTTTTAAACTCATAACTGTAATCGCCCACCAATTCATAGCGTTGTTTGCCGCCGGCACGGCCGGCTGGGATATAGTCACGGCCCTCCACAAAGGCCACCGCTTCCTCCACCGTGGTCCCCGGTCCAAAACCGCCGTCAAAACCCAGTTCCGCCGCCAGTTCAGGCCTGATGGCCATTCCACCTACGGCTGTTTTAACCCGATCCCGGAGACCGGCGGCATCCAGCAAATCCACAAACCGGGCTAAAACCTCTTCCACCCCGTAGCCCAGAGTCCGGCTGATCAGCACGGTATCAGCCTGGTTTTCAATAATACCGTTTATTATCTCTTGTGGCGAATAACCGGGTGGGTAGAGCCAGGTTGTATGCCCCGCTTCTTCCAGTCCGCGCCGTATCATTTTAAGCCCGATATCGTGCACCGGGTCCATGGGAGCCAGCAGAACCTTTTTGGCCACGCCCATCATTTACCCTCCCCAAGCCAACCGTACCTGTCCCCTGCGCGAAAGATATACCCCCGGGCCCTGATTCTTGCTCCCGGCCCAAGATGCCTACAATAAACCACGTCGATATCTTTCAGCCCCATACCGGTCATAATCTGGCGGATCGCTTTAATTGCCTCCGCTTCATCTTCTGCTATTACAAATGTTTCAATATCAAGGGCATCGGCAATTTGATCAAGACCCTCAGCCATATGCTGCTACCTCCTGAAAAAAGCCGGATTTTAGCTGTTTTCCGCTTCTTCACCGCTGTGGACATGAGACCAGTATTTGTTTACGTCCACAATTAGGTTTTCTATGTGCTCCACCATTGCCTTTTCCGCGGCATCCGGGTTGCGGGAGGCCACGGCCTTAAAAATCTGAAAATGGTCGGCAAAGACTTTACTGTGAACCTGCCGTCTTATATATACCAGTACCGGTGACAGCTGCGCGTCCTGGCGGATAAGGTTAAGGGCTGCCTTCAGAACCCTGTTGCCGGCGATTTCTGTGATGGCATTGTGAAAGGAGAGATCGCTTTCCTCCACATTCTGGTCGGAATTCAGGGACAAGTTTACCGTTCTCTCCAGGCTGCGGCATTGCTCATTGTTTATTTTCAGGGCAGCCAGCCGGGCCAGCTCCCTTTCAATCGCTTTGCGCGCCACCAATATGTCCAGCAGCTCTTCTTTGTTTCTTGACCTAACCAGCTTGGCCAGCTGCTGGCTGAACTGGTAACGTTTTTTTTCCTGCACCAGTGTGTGCAGGTAGTCTCTGCCCGCACTGGTAAGCACCCGTCCCTTAAAACCTATTTTCTCAGTAAGCCCTCTTTCGTCCAGTTCACGCAGCAGGCGGCCGCAGGTAGCTTCACTGACCTGGTGGCCGGCATTGCACAGAGCAAGGCAGGCTGAACCGGAGCCGACCGGATTATCGCTTTCGCCGATAAACTTAAGCAAACAGTAAAGTTGTTGTTTCTCCTCCATATTTACCCCTTTCATGCAACAAAAAAAATTTGCACTATATTTGCCAATACCCTGATAACAAGTATAGCAGAATCGGGAAATAACCGCCAGCACCCGCCGGCGGTTATTTCCCCTCGGGGCAGGGGAGAAACTACCTGGCCGGGTTACATCAGGAATATGGCAACTATGGCGGCTGCGGCCAGGCCGCTTATGACAGGGATGAAGTTTTTCCGCGCCAGGTCAAGCGGGTTAACACCGGCAACACCGGCAGTCGCCACCAGGCCGAAGCACCAGGCGGTGATGGTACCGCCACCGGACCAGACGGCGCCCATCTGCCCGATGGCTGCCAGCGCTTCCACGCGCACGTTGGCAATAGGGCCAAGAGCGGCGGCCAGGCTGGCGGTCAGAGGCAGCCCGGAGAAGCCGGAGCCGTCAAGGCCGGTGATTATACCCACAATCACGTTACCGAAAGACAGTGCTATTTTGTTCATGGGCAGGGCGTTAGCCAGTGCTCTGCCCAGGTCAAAAAGCAGGGCGGGAGCCCCTTCGCCCAGGATCTGCTTGGCGGCACCGGCGCCAAGGAAGAAGAAACCGGCAATGGGAATGACGGGCGCGAAGATTTTAATGGCGTAGTTTAGGCCGTAGCGAAGGTGTTCCACGATGGTTTCCAGTCCCTTATTGCCATCTTCAGCAAGAGTGTTGACGATCAGCATGAGTACGGCTGTTCCGCCCAGCAAAGCTGTGGCGGCGCCGCCACGCAGGTGTGGGATGCCGGGAATATACCTGGAAAGAATCATGACGGCTACCACACAGATGAAGGTAACGGGGACGACCACAGCCATGGTGCGGGCACGGGGGCTGGCTTTGGTTTCGGTCGTGGCGGCGATCAGACTGGTTTCAGCCACATAGGTGCCGCTCCTGACCTTGGCGAAGTTGGCGGAAATATCTTTGCGCATCATCAGGTAGGCAACAGCGATGGCAACGATACCTGTCACCCAGGACAGGATGGCCACGTAACTGAGCATCGAGCCGGAAGCCAGGCCCGCGGAGCGCTCGCTGAGGCCGGGGGCGCCCTGGATAATCAGGTCGCCGGAAAGGCCCATGCCGTGTCCGAAGATGTTAACAGCCATGGCGGCAGCCATGGCAGGCAGGCCGGCGCTGATGGCAATGGGGACAAGCATGACACCGACCAGGGCGGTGGCGGGGGTCGGCCAGAAAAAGAGCGCGCAGATATACATTACGCTGCCGAGCGCGAAGAAACCGATGTGCGGATTTGTTAAAAGCCTCCGGGCGGGTGCAACCATCAGGTTGTCGGCACCCATCTTCGACATGGCTTTGAGCATAGCGACCATCAGTGCAATAACCAGCATGATATCAAACAAATCCTCACCCGCAGTCAGGAGAGCGCGGAAAGATGTCTGGATCGCAAAAATAATCTGGCTGACAAAGGAACCCTCGGCATAAACCAGGCCGAGCAGAAAGATGCCCACCAGACTTGGCACAACAACGTCACGCCTTTTGATCATGGTTACGACAACGGAAATTACAACCAACAGATAAAGCCAGTGGGAAAGAGTCAATGTGACTTCCATTCAGATTCTGCCTCCTTTTTTTTGTGTTCTCTGGGCTGCGGTACTCTCCCGGTTATGCTTCTCCCCACACCCCTCCTCTTTCCCATTCTCTTTTCAATTAAATTCTGAGAATTACTGCAAAAAAAGGGAACACTTAAGCAAATCCGTCAGACAAGGCGACGGTTGAACACTCCTGTCAGGCCGCAGGCTTCCACACGCTGTCTTACCGCCTCTTTATCCGTGGTGTAAAGGTTTAACTCTTTCAGGTGGTCAAATAACACCGAACCGGAGAATGTATATTTTTTGCCAAGGCCGCCGGGTGCCGCCATCTCCTCTTTCACCCAGGCAATGGACTCTCCCACCATCAGGCTGCGCGGCAATGCCAGCGGTTTTTCCCCAATGGCCCACAAAACCGCGTTATAACCGGCCAAGGTGCCTGTAACGATAGCTTCGGTGTGGCCTACCAGCAGGCCGGCTTTTTCACCGGCACAGAACAGGTTGTCCACCCCTTCCACCTTCAGGGTGTTGTCACGGGGAGAAAGCGCCAGGTAGCGCATGGAGTTGCCCACACCGCCGCTGTAGGGATCTTCGTAGCGCGCTTCTTTGAAGCCCGGAATCCCGCGCAGCAACTCCAACGGGAAAAACGGGCTCATCAGCTTGGCATGCCCGGTGTCCAGCAGCACAACATTGGCTGCATATTCTGGCAGAGCGTACTGCTGGCAGGCCTTCTTGTCCAGGGAATCGCCTTTTTGCAGTTCCTCAGGGATGGGAATGACCGCAACGCCATCTCTTTCCAGTTTTTCTATAATCTCCTGGCTCAGGGACTCCTTTAAGAGCTTACACGAACCGCTCATGGCCCCCACTTCGCCGTTTGGCTTGATACCCACAAACTCCTCCACACCTGCTTTACCGGCAATACTGACCCGCGTACCAAAGGTGGGGCAGCGCAGTATGCACATGACGCAACCGTTGCCGTACCTGGTACAGTTGGCCATGCCACCGGCAGTGCCTGTGGCCTCCACAAACACGTCCGCCTCCAGCACCGTATCATCTTTCAGTTTTACCGCTTTGATCCTCTTGCCGTCCATTTCCACATCACGCGCCGTATTAGCCATAACCAACCTGACGCCAAGTTCCTGCAGCAGCTGTTTCACAGCCGGTTCCATTTTGGCCACGTCGTAAAGGGAGGCATGCTTATGGCCCGGGAAATCGATATTCCGGTGTCTGGAACATTTGTCAGCAAGCTCAAACAGTTCCCCGCCACCAAGGGCGATGGCTTCCTCCGTCGCCGTCCACCGGCCGTTGTTGCGCATTATTCCTCCCACCAAACCCGTCCCCAGCAGCATGTCGGTCCTCTCGACGATACTGACCGAGGCTCCCGCTTTGGCCGCAGCCACAGCTGCAGCGGTACCCGCCCAGCCCCCACCGATGACAATTAACCTGGTCAATCAGCCTGCCTCCTTTTTTCCTGACGGAACTGTTAATTGTAAGCGTGCTTGCAGATAATACCGATTAATTTTACCAGCGCCCTGACTGCCAGCCGTGCCCTGTCTTCAAGCAGCTGCCCGTGCTGATCCGTTGTACCAAGGCCCGGTGAGATATAAATATTGGCGTCGTAGGCGATGGTTGGTATTACACCCATTTGCGCCAGCCCTGATTGCAGGAGGTTGGAGCCCGCATACATGTCCTCGATGGTGAAGATGGGTATCCCCCAGCCGCCGGCCCAGGTGCCTTCGTAGTTGACTTCCACCGCCGTGGAATTGTAACTCTTGCTGATGATAATGCCCTTGCGCAGTTCTGGATCAAGCCCGGCAAACTCCTCTTCCACTATCCGGAACAGGTCATCAACCGGCCTGGTAACCACTTCGGGATTCTCAAGCAGTGTGCGCAGCGCGGCAATCTGGCCAAGCAACGCTTCCTTACCCGGATCCTGCGTTACATAGGCAGCTTTGCCGTAAGAGGCTGTGGTGCCCCAGCGGTCACCGTGCATACCCAGTGCCCGCCGGATGGGTACCATATATTCTTCCCGGCCGATAATCAGGCCGCTGGTGGTGGAGCCACTGGCCTTGTCCATGCTGAAGATAACCACATGGGCGCCGGTCTTGCGGATATCGCACCCGACAAACGGAATGCCCCAGGCGTTGTCTATGACATAGGGAATATCATACTGTTCAGCCAGGGCAGCCAGGTACTTCTGCAACAGCGGCGTACCATTTTCGTCCTTTTCGGCGTAACCGTAACCTGGTGTTTCGTAGCCCAGTGAAGTGATGCCGGTCAGCTGTCCGGCGTGACGGGCAGCCACTTCAGCCATTTTAGCCGCTGTTTTCCCGGCGTCCACCCCTGTCAGCAACGGTACCGGCCAGTACTTGATACCGTGAACCGGGTACTCGGCGCCAACCATGGGAACCATCAGGGTGTCCATATTGTTTTGTCGCTTGCCGTAGAAACCGAATTCACCCGCGGTGGAGCCGCGGTCAGCAAAGATGTCTTTGTAGCGGGGCGGGAAAGGACGGCCGTAACCGCCGTGATGATGCAGGTGTTTCTCCATGGGGACCAGGTACCGGGAACGGTAGTTGTCACCCCTGCCCAGGTTCGGCGGAGTGAAAAGGGTATCGAATGTTACCCAAAGGCCGGCTTCACAGGTGTTGACCGGCGCAGCGTCGTATTGGTCGCCGTAATAAGTTTTTACCAGCTCGCGGATTTCATCCACCAGCCTGGCCAGGGGTATAACCTCTTTGCCGCCCTCTTCGCAGTAACGCTGTATATCGTCACGCAGTGGCGCAGGACAACCCGAGATAGCGCCGGTAAGGCCGAATTTGCCTTTCAGCCCGTCCGGAATGCCGATGGCAGAGGCGGCTTCCCTTGCCTCCTGGTAGATGGCGCTCGTTTTGGCCTGCAGTTTTTTGTACATCTGGAACTTAAACAATCCAATCACTCCTGTCTGTTAAAATGTGTCAGACGTGGTACCGGGCAGCGTGGATGCTGCCCAATTCTCCTCCTTCAAAAACCACATCCTGCCCGATGAGGAGTTCGGTTTCCCCCCGGGCAATGGGGCCGTGGAGAACAATGTTCAGGTGGTTAGGCATATGAGTTTCGTCGAAGCCGCAGACATGCCCGATTTCCCGGCCTCCTATCAACAGCTTGTCCCCGGTAACCAGGACACCTCCGTTCTCAAATTCGACAAAACCCAGGTAAAGAATGTCATTGACCAGGTCTCCAGGATAAGCCGACTGCTCTGTTAAAATCAGCTCATGGACCTGGTTTTTACATATCACCCGGGACGGTTGCACAATTAATTCAAGTCCACGGTTTTTCACCTGACCTTGCAGCACAACCACCAGTTTTCCCCTCAGGGTGACCTTAGACTTATAGGGACTTCTCCTGAATATTGTGGCCTGGTATGGATCCATAAAGATTCGCTCCTCATCACTGATGAGCATATTATTCTACATAAAAACCGGATATCCTTTAAAAAACAAAAAAAAACCGAAAAATATTTTTCCGGTATTATATCCCTTAGAATAATTTTACCCCGCCTGCCCAGCAAGCCAGCAAAAACAGTATCGTGGTCCATATCAGACCACCCACCAGGTATATATTGGTGGATTCAGTTTTCACTTTTATACCTCCCTGTCAGTGTTCAAGAGTGAACAATACCAGTTCCAACTCTTCCATCGGAAAAGACAGTTCCGGACACCCGCGGGCATGTGCCACCACGTTATAGAAAGGGATATTATGTTTACGCATCAGGGCATAAATTTCTTCAACCAGGTAATCCATCTTTTTCACAGTCACATGAAGCTCCCCGGAAAAAGCATCCGGGCAGCCTTTCTTATGGACCGTAATCTTTTGCAACCCTCCTCAATCCTCCCGCTAAAATGATCTGCCGCACTGTGAAGTTAAGCTATGCCCTTAAGCCCACCTGCCTTGAAAAAAAGCGCTGAAAACCGGCTGCCCCCCTTTGGATTTTTTTCAGGCTACAGCTTATGCAAACAACAGTAAATATGTGCGCGCCACCACCAATAAAGCGCCGGAGGCAAATGCCTCCGGCGCTCCGGCGCTTTATAAATCACATCTCCTCCACATGGGTCAGTCCCTTGATAATCATCATTTCCTGCATGGTAACGGGGATGAGGTTCCTGTCCGCCAGGCCTTCCAGTATGTGCGGGAGAGCTTTAACCGTGTTGTAACGGTTGCCTCCCTGGCTTGAGATCAGGTTGCCGCTGTCATGGAAAAGCAGGATGTCACCGCCCCTGACGTTTTCCAGGATAGACCTGGTGATGGAGCGGCTGCTGGCTTCACGCCAGTCTTTGGAACTGATGGACCAGAGGACAATGGTGTACTGCCTGGCAACAGCGATATCACGCACAGCCTGGCTGTATACGCCCCGGGGCGGCCGGAAAAAGTAAGGGCGTTGGCCGGTGACTGACTCAATAATTTCTTCACACAGGATTATCTCTTCCAAAACCTTGTCGGGGTGGAGTGGAACCAGGCTGCGGTGAGTGTGGGTGTGGTTGCCAATATCATGCCCTTCAGCCACGATGCGGCGGGCAATGTCCGGGTACATCTCTACGTGCCGTCCCACCATGAAGAAAGTAGCCTTAACGTCGTAGGAGGCCAGGATATCCAGTATGGCGGGAGTGTAGGCGGGGTCCGGGCCGTCGTCAAAGGTGATAGCCACAAAAGGCAGGTCAGGGTTGCCGCTGCGGATCAAATCAATCTGGCAGCCAAACCCGCGGTAAACGTAACGGGTAAAAAAGCCGGTGGTCAAAAGCGAACCCACAACTATTACCAGGGTGAGCTGCCGGGCCACCCTCCGTTGGCTGCCGTTTTTGCCAAGCAAATGGTAGCCGACCAGCAGGGCGGCCAGGAAACCGAAGACGATATACAGGTCATGGCGTTTGACCTGCCACATGGCAATGGGCAGAGTCAGCGTGGTTACCATGTGGCTGGGAACTGCTTTGCCGTATGACAGCCAAGTGGCAGCCCAGATAATAATCAGGTACGGCAATACCTGCGGTGCCAGTACCAGCAGTACGCCAAAGAGGACACCCACACCGGTGCCGCCGGCAAAACGGGTGAAGCAGGACCAGTAGTGGCCACACAACACGGTAAGGCCGGCCAGGGCCATGGCCATAGCCGTGCCGATGAAGAGGCGGGCGATTAACACAGCCAGCAGGCCCTTGACAGTGTTGGCCAGAAAAAAAGACAAAGCCCGCCTGTCGCCGGGAAATTCCCAGTGACAGGGAAATGCATGGCGGCAAAAAAGCTGCTTGGCCATTTTTTCGGTGGGCAGGGAGCCAAGGAAATATCCGGCCAAAGCCACGAAGACAAATGTATCCCTGGCAAACAACGGCATTCCCCCGTTTGCTTTAATCAATTTGATTATAAAGCATATACCCGGTTTGCGTATACAAAAAAAAATGCGTGAATTACACGCATTTTGGGGTTTCGCTAAAGTATGATGGCTATCAGGCCACCGCTGCCTTCGTTGATAATTTTCTCCAGTGTCTCCTGCAGTTTTTCCTGGGCATTGGGCGGCATGTTGCCCAGCTTGTTGGCGATGCCGTCTTTAACCAGGGCATGGAGCGACTTGCCGAAAATATCTGCCTGCCACAACTTTTCCGGGTTCTCCTCGAATTCTCCCAACAGGTAATTGATCAGGTCTTCACTTTGCTTTTCACTGCCAACGATGGGCGTAAACTCCGACTTAACGTCAACACGGATGATATGGAGCGAAGGGGCGCTGGCCCGGAGGCGCACACCAAACCGGCCGCCCTGGCGGATGATTTCGGGTTCATCCAGGGCCATTTCCTCCAGCATGGGAGGCACGATACCATAACCTGTTTCACGGACCTGTTCCAGCGCTTCAGCCAGCTTGTCGTATTCACGCTTGGCATGGGTGCTGGCTTTAAGCACCTGCAGCAGGTCGGCCTGGTCCTTCACCTCAACACCGCAGATCTCGGTAACGATCTGCTCAAACAGAAGGTCCGGTGCCTGGATTTCTATAACGGCGCGTCCGGTGCCCAGGTTCATGTCTTTGAGATGGATGGAATCAACTATCTCGTAGGTGGAAAGAGCCTCAACCAGCCCGTCGACATCGCGCAACCGCTGAATCTGCCCGATGTTTTCCCTGATGCTGGCGGCATATTGCTGGCGTAGCCAGTGGTCTTCCTCCAGGACTTCCACCCAGCCGGGCAGGTTGATGTTAACTTCGCGGACCGGGAATTCATAAAGGACTTCCTGAAAGATTACGTTGATATCTTCTTCCATCAGCTGCTGGGCGTTAAGCGGTATGACCGGAACGTCATACTTTTCGGCCAGTTCTTCCTTCAGGTTCAGTGTCTCCTGCGAATAGGGACGGGTGGAATTAAGCAGCATGATAAAAGGTTTTCCCAGCTCTCGCAACTCATCCACAACCCGCTGTTCGGCTTCCAGGTACTCAGAGCGGGCAATATCGGTGATACTGCCGTCGGTGGTGACAACAATACCGATGGTGGAGTGGTCGTTGATAACTTTGCGGGTTCCTGTCTCCGCTGCCTCTTCAAAGGGAATATCGTAATCGAACCAGGGTGTGGTAACCATGCGGGGGGCGCCTTCGTCCTCGTAACCGACGGCGCCGCGCACGGTGTAACCGACACAGTCCACCAGCCGTACGCGCATGGTGATGTTGTCACGAACGGTAATTTCTATGGCCTCGTCGGGGATAAACTTCGGCTCGGTTGTCATGATGGTGCGGCCGGCACTGCTTTGCGGCAGTTCATCCCTCGCCCTTTCCAGGTCTGCAGGATCTGTGATATTAGGCAATACAACCAGTTCCATGAATTTTTTGATAAAGGTAGATTTTCCCGTACGGACAGGGCCCACAACACCAAGATAAATGTCTCCGCCCGTCCGCTCCACAATGTTTTGCAACAGTTCGGATTGTACCAAGTTTTCTCTCCCTCCTTTCAGTTAATGCGGTTAAAGGTAACATCAATCCCTCCTCCTCCAAACTTTATGTTTTTAAGCCCCGGAGGCAAAAGCGGCAGGACGGAGGCAGGCTTTAACAATATATTTATATGAGGCAGTCCAGTGATTATTACTTTACACAGGGAAAAAACGGCAGAAAAAAACACCCTCCCGGGTGTTTTACCAGGCATCATGCCGGTAGTAAAGGATATCTTCGTGTTCGTGAGTTCTGCCGCGGCGCATCAGGTCTTCCACGGCGGCGCGACCGTCCTTGCCGTCAAAAAGCACCTTTTGGATTTCCGCGGTGATGGGCATGGCCACGCCATGCCTCAGAGAAAGCTGGTAAGCCGCCTGGGTGGTACGGACGCCTTCGGCCACCATGCGCATGCCGGCCAGGAGGTCCTGAAGTTTACCGCCCTGGCCCAGGGCGATGCCGAGGTTGCGGTTGCGGCTGTGTCGGGAGGCGCAGGTCACCATCAGGTCGCCGATGCCGGACAACCCGGCGAAGGTCAGCGGGTTGGCGCCGACGCGGACGCCTAAACGAGCTATTTCGGTGAGGCCTCTGGTCATCAGCGCCGCCCTGGTATTGTCCCCATAGCCCAGCCCCTCGGTAATACCCACTCCCAGGGCGATGATGTTCTTCAGCGCCCCGCCCAGCTCCACCCCTGCCATATCCCGGTTGGTGTACACCCGGAAAAAAGATGTCATAAACAGTTCCTGCACCTGTTCAGCAACAGCCCTGGTCTGGGCGGAAACCACCGTGGCGGAAGGAACGCGGCAGCTCACTTCCTCCGCGTGGTTGGGACCGGACAGGACGGCCACCGGTGAAAACGGCGCCTCCTCCCGCAACACCTCGGATATCCTGGCCAGGGTACCTTCCTCCAGGCCCTTGGAGCAGCTGACCAGCACCGTGTCCCGGCCAATCCAAGCGGCCAGCCGGCGCACTATGGAGCGTACAGCGTGAGAAGGCATAACCAGGACCAAAACATCCCTGTCTCTGACAGCTTCTTCCAAGTCCGACGTGACTCTCACCGCTCCGGGCAAAGTAAGCCCCGGCAAATAATCCGGGTTCTGGCGGGTCTCCCGGATGGCGGCGCAGAGTTCCGGCCGCCTGGCCCACAGCATTACTTCCGGGCGGTTTTCCGCCAGGACCACTGACAGGGCGGTACCCCAGCTCCCCGCACCGATTACAGCTACTTTCTCCATTATCTATTCTCCCTTTTTTCGCCGATTACCACCTTTTTGCCCAGTTTGTTTTCCGTGCCGTTCAGCAGGCGCTTTATGTTCTGCCGGTGGCGGAAAACAGCCAGTATTGCCAGCAAAGCGCCAAAGAAAAGATATGCCGGCGGCAGGCGGAAGGCCAGCATCAGAAACGGCACCAGCGCAGCCCCGGTAATCGACCCCAGGGAAACATAACGGGTAACGGCAATAACAGCGACCCCTGCTGCCAGGGCAATCAGCATCACACCGGGCGCCAGCCCAAACAGCACACCCAAGCTGGTAGCGATACCGCGGCCACCGCGGAAATTAAAGAAAACCGGCCAGTTATGCCCGACCACCACCGCCACCCCAGACAGCATAATCAGGGAGGGGCCAAGCCCCAGCGCCTTTGCCAGGTAAACAGCGGCCAGACCTTTGCTCACATCCAGGATAAACACCACTGCGGCCGGCCCCACACCCAGCGTACGCAGGATATTGGTGCTGCCGGTGTTGCCGCTACCGAATTCACGGATGTCAATGCCTTTGAGCAGTCTTCCCGCCAGGTAACCAAAGGAAAGCGAACCGATTAAGTAAGAGATCACCATAGCCAATGCTGATTTCATGGCCTTTCCTCCTTGCTCCTGCCGCGTACCAGGATGCGGAGCGGGGTGCCCTCAAAGCCGTAGGTTTCCCGCAGCCTGTTTTCCAGGTACCTGAGGTAGGAAAAATGAGCCAGTTCCGGTTCGTTGACAAACAGGGCAAAGGTGGGCGGTTTGACCCTGACCTGCGTCATATAGTAGATTTTCAGCCTCTTCCCTTTCCTGGCGGGCGGCGGCGTTACCGCCATGGCGTCCTCCAGCAGCTCATTCAGGCGGGCCGTACTGATCCGCAGCGCGTGCTGCTCGGCCACGTAGTCAATCAGTTCAAACAGGCGCTCCACCCGCTGGCCGGTCCGGGCGGAAATAAAAATTACCGGCGCGTAACTAAGGTAGACCAGTTCATCCCTGATTTTTATCCGGTAAGCGTCCATGGTCTTATCGTCCTTCTCCACCTTGTCCCACTTGTTTACCACAATAAGGATCGCCCGGCCCGCTTCATGGGCGATGCCGGCGATGCGTTTATCCTGCTCGGTGACGCCCTCCGTTGCATCCAGCAGCATCAGTACCACGTCAGCTTCCTCCGCCGCACGGATAGACCGCAGGACTGAATAATACTCCACCGCCTGCTCCACCTTGCTCTTGCGCCTTATACCAGCGGTGTCCACCAGGCGGTAGCGGCGTTCCCCCCGGGTTATCAGCAGGTCAATGGCGTCCCGGGTGGTGCCCGGAAGGTCGCTGACGATGACCCGCTCCGCCCCGGCCAACCGGTTCACCAGGGAAGATTTGCCCACATTGGGCCGGCCGATTACCGCCACCTTCAGGTCTTCCTCTTCTTCCTCCAGCACAGCTTCAGGCAGGAGGCGGACCACTTCGTCCAGGAGGTCACCGGTGCCAAGTCCGTGGGCGCCGGACACCAGGTGCGGCTCCCCCAGGCCGAGGCCGTAAAATTCCGTCTCAGCGCCGGTGGGAAACCCGGTTTCCGCCTTGTTGGCCACCAGCAGCACCGGTTTTTCCGTCCGGCGCAGCAGTGCCGCCACTTCCTCATCCAGCGGCACCGGGCCACTGCGCACGTCAACCACCATCAGGATCACCTGCGCTTCAGCCAGCGCCAGCCTTACCTGCTGCATGATTTCCCGGGAAATTTTATCCTCTTCAAAGGTCAGCCCGCCGGTGTCAACCAGCCAGAATTCCTTATCCAGCCATTCCACCCGCCCGTAAATACGGTCACGGGTTATACCCGGAGTCGGTTCTTCTATGGCCAGTCTTTTCTGGATCAGGCGGTTAAATAAGGTGGATTTGCCCACGTTGGGCCGCCCCACAATGGCTACCACCGGACGTATCATCAGGTCACCCCGTTTGTTTCATAAAGCAGGCGGCGCAGGAATTCGTCCAGGCTTGCCACCACCACGATTTCCGCACCCAGCTCCGCTTTCAGCTCATCTACAGTTAGCCCGTCAAGGAAAAGGTTTTTGCCTGCCCGGAGCATCACGGACGGCAGGTAGATTGTGCCGCTGACGCCCGCTGCTTTCAACCCGGCCGCCAGGTCGCGCGCGGTCAGCAAGCCGGCCACCGTCACCGAGCGGCCAAAGAAGTCGTTTACCACCGGGACCAGTTTCACATTCAGCCCTTTAATCCGGTTCAGTTCCGCCACCACCGTCTCCAGGCAACGGGCGGCGGCAACACCGGTAACCACGGTGGCGCCGGTTTCCCGCTTCAGGGACCGGGGCAGCCTTGGCCGCCAGTCCTCCCAGTCATTTAAAAGCAGGCGGACCAGCCCTACCCCGTTTTCCAGCTGCGGGTAACCCTCATATTCTTCGCCTGCGGGCACTGTTCGGTCAGCCAGCAGGTAGAATTCGTCGGAGGCAAACACGAACCGGCTTCCCCGAGCGGTGAGCGATTTCCCCTGCCAGCGCTCCACCAGCGCCAGTACGGATTCGGCATCCTCCCTGCCGCACGGTAAAAGATGGCTAAGACCTTCCCGGTGCCCGGTGAGACCCACCGGTACCACCGCCAGTGTCCTGACCCCCGGCCCCAGGCTGTAGAGGTCGCCCACCGTTTTTTCCAGCTGTTCACCGTCATTTAACCCCGGGCAGAGCACCACCTGAGTATGAAAAGAAATCCCGGCGGCCGTCAGCCTGCGCAGAAGTGGCATAAGCAAACCTGCCTTCCGGCTGCCCAGCAGGCGCTCCCGCAGACCGGGATCGGTGGCATGGACGGAAACATACAGCGGCGACAGGCGCAGGCTTTCTATCCTTGCCAGGTCCTTTTCAGCCAGGTTGGTCAGCGTTATGTAACTGCCGGAAACAAACGACAGCCGGTAGTCGTCGTCTTTGATATAAAGGGACTTACGTAAGCCCGGCGGCATCTGGTCCACAAAACAGAACAGGCAGCGGTTGCGGCAGGAGCGTATCCGGTCCACGGTGGGGGAAGTAAAAATTATACCCAGCGGTTCGTCATATTCTTTTTCAATCTCGTACTCTACCAGCTTGCCGTCCCGTTCCTGCACCGTCAGCAACAGGAACTCGCCCGCCTCCGCCAGGCGCCAGTCCAGGACATCTCCCGGCTCATTGCCGTTGACAGCCACGACGCGGTCGCCGGGAACAATCCCGATTTCCGCAGCGATGGAGCCCGGTTCCACCCCGTCCACCAGCTTACCCTTCACCAACAGTGGCACCTACTTTTCAATGCTTATAACATTATCCTATAACCCGACTGCGGTGTCAAACAAAACAGGTGTTCTCCCGGTTGCGCCGCTATAATTTCATTATATGAAATTTTCTTTCACCATGAGGAATTTGCCGTTGACAAAAGGTTTTACCGTTAATACAATTAAATCACTAACACTGGCGGGCAACGGCGCCTCGCGGGACTGCAGTTCACGCGCGGGCGCCTTTTTCATCCGCTGAAAGGAGCAGCAACTATGTGTGGAATAGCCGGGCTGATCAGCCACCGTTACCGGAAAGAAGACGGGCGCCGCATCAAAAAAGCCATCGTGTTGCAAAACGACCGGGGCAACGGCCTCGGCGCGGGGTACGCCGCTTACGGCATTTACCCGGCGCACGAAGAACTTTACGCCCTGCATATTATGGCCGCCACCGACACCGCCTTGGAGCAGGCGTCCTCTTTCATAAGGCACTGGTTTCGCCTCCACCACCAGGAAGCGATTCCGGTCTGGAACCGGCGCATCGGTGACCACCCGTACTTCCAGCGCTTTTTCGTGGAACCGGGGATATCGCCAGCCCACAGGTCGGCCGGTGAGAAGTCGGACGACGATTACGTGGTGGCCAAAATGATGCTGCTAAACAAACAGGTTAAAGGCGCCTACGCCGCCTCCTGCGGCAAGAATATGGGCGTTTTCAAAGGCGTGGGCACCCCCATGGACATTTACGATTTCTTTCTGCTTGACAACTACCAGGGTTACTGCTGGCTGGCCCACAACCGTTTCCCCACCAACACTCCCGGATGGTGGGGCGGCGCCCACCCCTTCAACATTGTGGAGTGGTCAGTCGTCCACAACGGAGAGATATCTTCTTACGGGATAAACAGGCGTTACCTGGAGTCTTACGGCTACCACTGCCACCTGCAGACCGACAGTGAAGTCATCGCCTATCTTATCGACCACCTGATCCGGCGGCACGGCCTGAGCATTGCCGAGGCCGCCACCGTCCTGGCCCCTCCCTACTGGGCCACAGTGGAACGCATGGCGGACACCGCTGAAAAAGAGCGGTTGACCATGCTGAAAGTCATATACGAGCAGGCCATGCTGAACGGGCCGTTCGCCGTGCTCATCGCTCATCAGGGTGGCATGTTCAGCCTCACCGACAACACCAAGCTCCGCCCCATGACCATTGCCACCGGGGGCGGCTACACTTATTTTGCCAGCGAGATTTCGGCTCTTTACGAAATGGAAGAAAACCCGGAAACCGTAACCACCCCCCGCGCCGGGGAGCCGGTAATCGCCCTCTACGACCAGGGGGCTGCCGCCACAGCCAAGAGTGCCGACCACAGGAGGTAAAACTATGCAAACCGCCGTCAGCCAACCGGGCCTGCGTTCCCTTTTTCGTCCTGTCTTTGACCTCTCCTTGTGTGATGGCTGCGGGCAGTGTGCCAGAGAGTGCACTTTCAGCGAAATACGGATGGAGCCGCGGCGAGATAAAACCGTTCCCGCCGCCTCCGGCCGGGCCTGTGGTGCCTGTCACCGCTGCGAGGCCACCTGCCCGCGCGGTGCCATTTACGTGGCGGAAAGGCCGCTTAGCCTCCGCTCCCACGGCGTCTGGAAACAGCCCGACATAGCCCGGGTCCACCTGCAGTCAGCTTCCGGCGCCGTGGCCCTTACTGGTTTCGGCGCCGACACCGCCATCCCCGTTTACTGGGATCGCCTGCTGTTTAACGCCTGCCAGGTCACCAACCCCTCCATCGATCCGCAGCGGGAACCCATGGAAACCATCACCCACCTGGGTCGGAAAACCGACCGCCCGGCCAAGACTCTGGCTCAAAACAGTCTGCTCAGGTTGAGCCTACCCCTGGTCTTCGCCCCCATGTCTTACGGCAGCATTAACCTGAGGCTGCAGAAAGCGGTAGCCCGTGTTGCCAAAGCCAAAGGGATGCTCTGGTACTCCGGGGAGGGCGGCTTGCACGAAGACCTTTACCCCTACGCCGACTGGGCGGTGCTCCAGGTGGCCTCAGGCCGTTTCGGAGTCAATCCGTCGTATCTTAGCCGCGCCCGCGCCTACCAGATTAAAATCGGCCAGGGCGCCAAGCCGGGCATCGGCGGCCACCTGCCCGGCGAAAAGGTGCTGCCCGGCATATCGAAGACAAGGATGATTCCCGAAGGCAGCGACGCCATCTCCCCGGCGCCTCAGCACGACATCTACTCCATCGAGGACCTGCGCCTCCTCATTTATGCCATCAAGGAAGCAAGCCACTACAGGCCGGTCTGCGTCAAAATCGCCGCGGTGCACAACGTGGCCGCCATCGCCACCGGCATCGTCCGCGCCGGGGCCGACATGGTCTACCTGGACGGCTACCGCGGCGGCTCCGGTGCAACTCCCTCCGTGGTCCGCGACAATGTGGGGCTCCCCGCTGAACTGGCCCTGGCCGCCGTGGACCAGCGCCTGCGCGAGGAAGGAATCCGCCACTTGGCTTCCATCGTCATCGCCGGGGGTTTCCGCAACAGCGCCGACATCATGAAGGCCATCGCCCTGGGTGCCGACGCTGTGGCCATCGGTAGCGCTGTCCTGGTATCCTGCGGCTGCCACGGTTGCCAGCGTTGCCACAGCGGCAAGTGCCCCTGGGGCCTTACCACCAACGACCCGGTTATCGGCGAGCGCCTGGACGAAGACTGGGCGGTGGAGCGACTCTCCAACCTGGTGGACGGCTGGCACCACGAAATGAAAGAAATTATGGGTTTAAACGGCATTTACGATATCGGCTCCTTCCGCGGCAACCGCCTGATACTGCGTGGCGTGGGCCTGTCGGAAAAAGAGCTGGAAATACTCGGCGTCAGGCACGCCGGCGAATAAGGCAGGTGGCATCAGGTGACTGTGGTTATTAACGCCAGGAGCATGCATTACCGTGAGCTGAATGAAACTGTCCGGGAGCAGGTCGAAGCCGGCGCCCGCCACATAATTTTAAAAAATGTGCGCGGCCAGCGCTATATCGGCGCCGGCCTGACCGAACCAGACCTGGTCCTCGAAATCGAAGGCATCCCCGGCGAAGACCTGGGCTTCTGCCTGGGCGGCCCCACCATCGTGGTGCGCGGGCACGGCCAAAATGCCGTGGCCAACACCATGGACAGCGGCACCATCGTGGTCCACGGGCTGGCCGGCGATGCCCTGGCCTACGGTATGCGCGGCGGGCGCCTGTTCGTGCGCGACCGGGTGGGCTACCGGGTCGGCATCCACATGAAAGAGTACCGTGACCAAAAACCCGCTGTGGTGATAGGGGCCACCAGCGGCGACTTCCTGGGTGAATATATGGCCGGCGGCACCCTGGTGGTGCTGAACCGGTACAACGAAACCGTCAGCGTGGCCGGCCAGGCCGATAAAACCCTGGCCACCGGCATCCACGGCGGTGAAATCTTCATCTTTAATTACCAGGTTCCCTCCCACCTGCCGGGAATCGGCGCCACCATCACCGAACCGGCCGCAAGCGATCTGGAGCGTGTCAGGGCGCTGGTGGAAGAGTACTGCTCCCACTTCAACTGCGAGCCCGGCCCGCTCCTCAACCGGGAAGCGGTGAAAATCGTCCCCACCGGCAGCCGGCCCTTCAGTAAGTTTTATTACCCCTCCTACCCGGTGCATACCGGCCAAAAGCCGGCTCAGGCGGAGAAAGCCTCCCCCTGCGAAGCATCCTGCCCCGTGGGCATCCCTACCGGACGCTTCCTGCGCCACCTGCGCCTGGGAGAAACAGAACAGGCGGCTGCCTTAATTGACGACTACTCCCCTTTCCGTTACAGCAACTGCGGCTTTATCTGCCCCCACCTCTGCATGGAGGGCTGCAGCCGGGGCAAAGTTGATTTTCCGGTGCGCACGGCGGAATTGGCCCGCCTGTTCCGCGCCGCCGCCAAACCACCGTCGCCGGAGGCAAAAACCGGCAAAAAGATATCCGTAATCGGAGCTGGCCCGGCCGGCCTCACCGCTGCCTGGTTCCTGGCCAGGGCAGGGCACAACGTGGAAATTTTCGAGGCGGCATCCCAGGCCGGGGGCAAGCTGCACCAGGTGGTATCG
Source organism: Dethiobacter sp. (assembly GCA_020725465.1). Classification (GTDB taxonomy): domain Bacteria; phylum Bacillota; class Dethiobacteria; order Dethiobacterales; family Dethiobacteraceae; genus DYEY01. The sequence goes on along the minus strand of DYEY01000072.1, from coordinate 13,366 downwards.
CGCCGCCGCCTGCCGGCGGCTGACCTGGCACAGGACCTGTCACGGATCGCCTCCCTGGGCATAAAATTCCACTTCAACGCCAAGGTGGGTGCCATTGAATTTAATTATATCCTGTCCGACTCCCATCATGTGGTGGTGGCCACCGGCGCCCACCGCCCCCTTATCCCACAGGTACCGGGCAAAGAAAATATAATTGCCGGCCTTGACTTCCTAAAAAAGTTCAACCGCGGCGAAAAAATCGTCGCCGGACAACGGGCTGTCCTCATCGGCGGCGGTGACGTGGCCATCGACGGCATTGAAGCCCTGACTGAGCTGGGCATGAAGCCGGAACATATCACCGTTATCGACATCAAAACCCCCGCTGCAAGACCGGCGGACCGCCGCCGGTGGGAGGAGGCGGGCGTAACATTCCGCTACCCCCTCTTTCTGCGGGAAGCCACTCCTGAAGGTATTGTAGCAGATGATGCCGCCGGCCGCCCCGTCTTCATCCCGGGCGGCGCCATCGCCTTTATCAGCGAGACCCCACAGCTTGATTTCCTGCCTGACCAAATCCAGGCGCAGCTCGACCGGCGCGGCTTTTTTCCGGCGGATGGGTCCTGCCTTACCTGCAACCCCCGGGTTTCCATCATTGGCGACGCCACGGGCCTGGGGCTGGTGGCCCATAGCATCGCCAAGGCCAGGAACTGTGCCAGAGAAGTGGACGCCATGCTCAGAGGCGTTCCCTACGTTCCTCCCGTTCGGGAGGTGGTAAACCGGCATGACCTGCATTTGGACTGGAACACTCCCCTGGAAACCCCTGCCGGCATCCCGGTTCAGGAGGAACACCGGCGCTGCCTGCACTGCGGAGTTTGCGTGCAGTGCGACCACTGTATCAGAGCCTGCCCGCGCCAGGCCCGCACCCGCCAAGGCAACGACTTTACCGTCAACCTGGACCTGTGCGGCGGCTGTGGCAGCTGTGCCGCCGCCTGCCGGGGCGGGGTGATAAGCATGGTTCAAAGATAACCGAAAGCGCCTGCAGCAGCGGGCGCCCTTTATTTGCCGGCATGTGAAGGATTTCCGGGGTATTTATGGAAAACATACTGCAACTTCAGGCAGGGAGTTGATTATATGTGCGATACCATGGTAGCCCTGGGCAATTCCACCCATGACGGTTCCGTCATCTTTGCCAAGAACAGCGACCGCAGCCCCAATGAACCGCTGATTACGGTCAGGGTACCCCGCAAAAAGTACCGCAAAGGCGAAAAGTTAAGGTGTACCTATATTGAAGTGGACCAAGCCGAGGAAACCTACGAGGTTCTCCTCCTGAAGCCTTCCTGGCTGTGGGGCGCTGAAATGGGCTGCAATGAATTCGGCCTCAACATCGGGAACGAAGCGGTTTTCACCAAAGAGAAATATGCCAAAACAGGACTGACCGGCATGGATATGCTGCGTATCGCCCTGGAAAGATGCCAAACCAGTGAAGAGGCCCTTGACATGCTCATATTGCTGCTGGCAAAATACGGCCAGGGCGGTAACTGCGGCTACGACAAAAATTTTACCTACCATAACTCCTTCCTTATAGCAGATAAAACTTCCGCCTGGGTTTTGGAGACGGCTGGCCAGTACTGGGCGGCGGAGCAAGTCAGAGACATACGGAACATATCCAACCGCCTGAGCATCGGTGGCAGATTCGACCGCGCCCACCCGGACCTGGTCAGCCATGCCGTCAAAAAAGGCTGGTGCAAAAACGAGGCGGATTTTGATTTTGCCCGCTGTTACAGCGACCCGCTTTTTACCAGGTTCAGCGGTTCACTGTCAAGACAAACCGCCGGCGCAAAAGTCCTGGACGGGGAAAAAGGCCGGATCACCACCACCACCATGAAAAAAATCCTGAGAAGCCATGACGCTAAAACCGAAGGAAAGCAGTTCACCAGGCACTGCCTGGCCAGTGTCTGCATGCATGGCGGCTTCTTGATCGGAGACCACACCACCGGCAGCTATATCGCTTCACTCAGTGAAAAAGCCTGTACCTACCTGATTACCGGCTCCTCCACACCCTGCCTGGCCGTCTTCAAGCCCTACTGGCTGGTACCGGGCGAAACCTTTGCTTTCAATGAATCTGAAACCGACCAAGCCGTACTTTATTGGCGCAGGAGAGAAATGCTGCACCGGCTTGTTATCCAAAACCAAATCCCCAGCCTGCAGTCATACCTGGCAGCCAGAGACCAACTGGAAGAAAGCTTTGACCGTGCCATAGCCGCACTGGACTATACCGACCACGGCAAGTTACTTGAAATTATGGAACAGGCCTCTGCCGCTGAAACTGAACTCATCGAACAAACACTAAACTCCGCCACCGGCCGGCCGAACATAAAAGGCGGCCTCTTCTTCCGCCATTACTGGAAAAAAAAGACCGCCGGCCTGGAAAAACCGCGGCCGTTTAAAGACGCCCCCGCCTGTTAGTTTATGGGAGCCTTTAACCTGTGCCCGATATATATTTTGCTCCGGTATACATACCGCGCTTGCGCCACACTTTCCACCGCCCGCCACGTCTTTGCTGCGCTGCCAAAAGGGGTCGGGGCCCTGTTCCATTCCGCCGGAATCACCCCTGTGATTCATGTGCGCTGAGAACATTACTGTAAATGTTTTCCCCCAGTGCCGGGGTTATTTGGCCTCTCTCAACGCCCAGGATCACCCCGGAAACCAGCCCCGCGGTACCCCTGACAATGCGGCGGCAGGTGCCAAACCGGCGCCGGGAGACCAGGTCATCCGCAAAGGGGCTGATCAGTTCAGCACAGTTGCAATGGCCGTATTCCTGCCTGAACCTGTTGATGAGCAGGTTAAAAATATACGATGGATACAGGTAACTGTCCAGCACTGCTTTTATCTTTTGGGGAGAAGTTTTCCCCTCCGCCGTTATGGCGGCGACAAAAGCCGAGTATTTCTCCTCCGGCATCGGCTCCCCGCTGCCGTAGATATAGCCAAGCAGGGCAATCCCACCGCAGAGCGCGCCACAAAGATGCCCTGTAAAACCTCCCCCGGCGGTAAACCCGCTTAACAGGCGCAGAGCCTCCGGCGGGTAACTGACAGCAAAAACCTCCGCCACTCCCTTAAATACGCTCTGGTGGCTGGGCCAGCGCTCTTCAGTCAGGTACCGGTCCGTCAACCTGATGCTTTTCTCAATAATTTCCTCTTCCGTCAAAGCGGGGATAACTATCTCTTTTTTTCCCGTGGCCATAATCTCCTCCGGCTCCACCTTTTCCTTAATAATACCCTTTTTTACGACTCCTTTGCAAGCCAAACCCCAGGGTGACATATGCCACTGGAATGTTTGTCCCATAGTTTTCATGGTTGGTTTGCTAGCGGAAGGGATACCCACATTTATGCAGAAATAGCCAATATACAAATAATTAACCCAACCGGGGAAAAATAATGAACCAAGGAGGTTTTAAGATGGGCGTAAAAATTACTGACAGTGTAACCTGGGTCGGTAAAGTCGACTGGGAACTGAGGCGTTTTCACGGGCATGAGTTGTCCACCCACAGGGGCTCCACCTATAACTCTTACCTGGTGAGAGATGAAAAAACCGTATTAATTGATACGGCCTGGACACCGTATGCCCAAGAATACGTAGACAGTCTGGCCGAAGAGATTGATTTAAATGACATTGACTTCGTGGTGGCCAACCACTCAGAGGTTGATCACAGCGGCGCCCTGGCTGAGCTGATGAAAAGAATACCGGACAAGCCGGTTTACTGTTCCGCCAACGGGGCAAAAATGCTGAAAGCCCAGATGCACCGGGACTGGAACTTTAAGATAGTAAAAACAGGTGACAAACTTGACCTTGGCAGCAGGCAGCTGATTTTTATTGAAGCGCCGATGCTGCACTGGCCGGACAGCATGTTTTGTTACCTGACCGGAGACGCCATCCTGTTCAGCAACGACGCTTTCGGCCAGCATTACGCCACCGAAGTGCTTTTCAACGACTTGGCGGACCGCGATGAGCTGTACCAGGAAGCCATAAAATATTACGCCAACATCCTTACACCGTTCAGCAAACTGGTACCCAAAAAAATTAACGAGTTCCTGGGGCTGAACCTGCCCCTCCGGTTTATCTGCCCAAGCCACGGTGTTATCTGGCGTGACAATCCCCTGCAGATAGTGGAGCAGTACGCCAGGTGGGCCGACGATTACCAGGAAAATCAGGTAACCATCGCCTATGAGACGATGTGGAATTCCACCAGGAGAATGGCTGAGGCTATAGCGGCCGGACTGCGCAATTTTGATCCCACCATGAAAATCAAGCTGTTCAGCCTCAGTGCATCCGATAAGAATGACGTAGTCACCGAAGTATTCAAATCCAAAGGTCTGCTTGTGGGTTCCTCCACCATCAACCGCACCGTACTGTCCGCCGTTGCCGGTTTCCTGGAGGAAATCAAAGGACTGGGTTTTAAAAACAAGAAAGCCGCTGCTTTCGGCAGCTACGGCTGGAGCGGGGAATCGGTGAATATCGTTACCACCAGGCTGAAAGAAGCCGGCTTTCAGGTGGTAAACGACGGCCTGAAGTCCTACTGGAACCCCGACCGGGACATGATAGCCAAATGCCGTGAATTCGGCGAAACATTCCTGAAATAACCGTGCCGGAGGGACGGGGGAGGTGACATGCTCTGCCACCTCCCCCTAATCATTTGATCTTCGCATCTCCACCCAGGCTTTTTGGTCTTTATCCAGCCACTCCAGGCTCCAGGCCGCCATCCCGGCCAGGCCGTATTTTTGTGCCAGCCGGTATCTTTTGGCCAGTGACTGAAAATCTTCCACCCAGATCCTGTTTAAGTGTCCTTCCCCGTCCCTGTACGTGACAAGGACCTGCTCCGCCTTACTGTCATAGCTGATTTCAACGTTAAACATCCGGTTGCCTCCGAACGAACTGGTTTTATTTTGACTGTTATAGTTTGCCATAATTTCCAGTCCCGCCTGCAGCCCGACGGCGGTTGAGGAAACAAGACGCCTGTTCCCTTCGGTTTTTATCTTCCAGTTGCGGCTGTAAAAAGGCACTGCCAGGATAAGCTTGTGCGGGGGTACATTCTGGTTTTGCACCAGGCTCTTAACAGAATCTTCGGTCCAGGGCAGTTCCGCAACCGAACCTTCCTGCGGGCTGGTAGCCCAGTGCTGGTCATAAGCCATCAGAACCAGATAGTCACAGGCTTCGGCCAGGGCCCTCCGGTCATAGCACAGTGAATACAGGCTGACAGCAGGCCGGACCACATCCACTGACAAAACCAGACCGAGCTTTCGTGTATACCGGTACAGGTTTCTGATAAAACCGGTGAATCTGTCCCGGTTGGCCTGGCCCATACCCTCAAAGTCAATATTAATACCAGCCACTCTGTGTTTAATGGCCTTACTGAGAATTTCGTCAATAACACTGCTCTCCAGGTTAGGGCTGGTGCCAAACTGCTGAAAGGTAAGCCAAACCCGGTAGCCGTTTCGTTTTGCCAGCGCCATGTTGCAGGTAAAATCCTTTATAACATGCAGCGCGCTACTGCCCACCCCATACATCACCGGGGCGTAAACATTGAAACCGGACCGGTTGGGGGTTCTGTGCAAATACCTGGAGTCAAAACCGGATAACCATTGCCAGGTTACAAAATGTTGCACTGTACCACGCCTTTTTCTTTTATATTATTAAAATTAAAAGCCCCGGTTCATAATCCCGGAGCAACTTATTCTAAAAATACAATGGGCAGAAAGTGACTCTGCTGTTCAAACAAAAAATTTCTGCCAGGAGAGAAGGATTTGTACCAGGCAATACAGAAATAATTCTTATTAAGCTACACAACAAGGGGCGAATGTAAGTGAGAAGAATATTCTTTTGGTTTGCGCTGCTGATTCTGGCTTTATTCATTGCAGCCGGGTGCGGCGGTAAAAATGTGTCGCCAGGTTCGCAACCAGAACCTGAGCCCGCGCCCGACGGTAAAAAGCTGGTGGAGACACGCTGCGTGCGCTGCCATAACCTGAGTCAGGCCACCCGGGCCCAAAGCAGGGAAAAGTGGCCTGAAACGGTGCAGCAGATGATCCAAAAATCCCCCGGCTTACTCACAGAAAGTGAAACAGCGGCGGTAGTGCTCTACCTGCAGGAGAACCACAGCAGGTGATCGGTCATATGTAGATAAAGAAAAACACCTGCAGTACAGCCAACACCACGTGCAGGAAAGCGAAAATCATCCCTATACGGGCCAGCTTCTGATGCCAACGTCCCCGGGTAATTTGCCTGTACCTGCGACCCAGGTACACAGCGGCCACAGCCGGGAAAATAAAAACGGCGGCCAGCAAACCAGTCCAGATAATGAGGCGGTATCCAAAGATAAACATAAAAAACTTCCCCCCCGTGAATCGCAGCTAAAATTACATTACGCCAAGAAAGCTTTGTTTCCTGCCGGTCGCCACCTTTAGTACAGCTAAAAAAGGGAGGAGCCAAATGGAACTTGTACGTTTTAACACCGACGGATGCCTGTCTTACCTGCTTTTTTGCCCAAAGGACAGGGAAGCGCTGGTCATTGACCCTACCTTTCCGGAAGAAAGGTTTTTGCGGGCCCTGTCGGACAGAAACCTGACCCCCAGGTACATTATTGATACCCACACCCACGCCGACCACGCCAGCGCCGGCGCCAGGCTGGCTGCTTTAACCGGCGCCCCTTATCTTATGCACGAAAAAGCCCGCGCTGAACTCCAGATACCGGAACGCATTCCCTCCAACATAAAACAAATCATTGAAAATAACCGTTCCCAACCCATAGACAGGTTTCTGCAGGACAAAGAGTCTTTTAACGTGGGCCGGATAACATGCAATACCTTCCTGACGCCGGGGCATACCCCGGACAGCATAAGTTTAAAAGCCGGACATTTGCTTTTTACCGGGGATTTTCTGCTGGTTAACCAATGCGGGAGAACTGACCTGCCGGGCGGCAGCAGCTCTGCTCTGTTTAAGAGTATCTTTGCCTTTTTGCTTAGTCTCAGGGATGATACGGTTATTTACCCCTCCCACGATTATCAGGAGAATATAAATACCGTACTGGGCTATGAGAAAGTACACAACCCTTTTCTGCAAAAGCGTGACCTTGCCGCATTCCAGCAGTTTGCCGGCTCCTTTTTTCCTCCCCTGGACACAGAAGGAGGTAAACTCCAATGCTCCATTACAGGAGACCAGCACAGTAACATCTACTCCCCGCCACAGACATCGCCGCTGATGCAGGATTTCTGCTTTCATCTGGAGAGCTTTATCCGGGAATCTCCCAGCGATTTTAATGCCGTCAGCAGCACTGAACTTTTCCGGGAACTCTCAGAAAATTCTCTCCTGAAAGTTATTGACGTGCGCGAACCTCAGGAACTGGTAAAAGACGGCTATATCAAAGGGGCTTTGCCTGTTCCGCTGCGGCAGTTGCCTCAAAATATCAAAGCGCTGCCAGCCGACAGGGAAACCCCTCTCGTTACCGTCTGCAGGAGCGGCAGCAGGTCTGCCTACGCCGCCATGTACCTGCGTGCCTTTGGTTACCGTAACGTAAGGAACCTGGAAGGCGGCATGCTTAGCTGGATCAGCGGCGGTTACCCTGTTACCGGGGAAAACAGGTAAGGTCTTTAGACATGATTACAACTCAAACAGTTCGTGGTGAACCCGGCCAGCCGGCACCCCCAGCCCTCTGAGAGCCAGGATGACAGCTTTACTCATGGCCGGTGGCCCACAGACAAAAAAGTCACAGCCAGCAGGTTCCGGTACGTATTTTGCCAGAAGGCCGCGGTCTATGCGGCCTTTTTCGCCGTGCCACCCTTCCTGCCGGGACATCACCAGGACCACCTGCAGCTTTGGCATCTCACGACTCATCAGATCCAGTTCTTCCATAAAGCAGAGAGAACTGGCATCTTTGTTGCCCCACAGCAATGTCACCGGTATCTCGGATTTTTTGTCATACATGTAACGGAGCATGCTGATAAAAGGCGTAATTCCAATGCCTCCGGCTATAAACACGATTTTTTCACAGTTGTAATTTAAAAAGCTGAAAACCCCATAGGGAGCATCCACCAAGGCCTGATCTCCCGGTTTGGTATATTTAACGGTGGCTGTGAAGTCACCCTGTTCCTTTGGTGTAACCGCCAGCAGCTCTCCTGTAGGGCTGGAGGAAATGGTGAAAGGGTGTGAGGACGAAACCTTCCCGTCCCGTACCAGCCGCAGGTACATAAACTGCCCGGGCCGATAGACCAGTGAGCGCCCTTTAAAGCAAAGGGTCCAGATGTCTCCGGCTTCCTGCCGGACCTCAACCACCTGGTACGGATTGCGACGGATATCCTTCTCTCGCAGCAGCTTATGTACCATTATCCCTGTAAAGGCTAAACCCAGCAGAACCCAGGCATAAAAGAGCGGGGAACCGACGGCAGCGTTATGAAAAACGTGGATAAACACCAGCGGAAACAGCAGATAGTTGGCTTTGTGAATATTAAGCCATATTTCGTAAGCAAGATTCAGTTTTTTGTGCAGCGCCGCCACTGAAGCAGTCAAAGCAAGGCCAATAAGCACAATGATTCCTATAATCCTGAATACAGAATCAAAACTGGCCTCTCCGGAGTACAGGTAGAAAAATACCGGGTGCAGGAGCAGCAGGCCAAATGCAGCGCGCCCCAAAATACGGTGGAACCGGATCATCCTGTCAAGGCCAATTCCTTCTTCAATAAACTTGATCCGCCAACTGAGCACAAACTGCAAAAAGAAAAACCACAAACCAAAAACCGCAAACAGCCTGTTTAGCTGCCGGATTAGGTCCCAACCCACGGTTACTTCTCCTGCACTCTCTGCCCAGGCAACAAGCAAAGCCAAAGTGAATAATATACAGACCAAAAGGAATTTCTTTTTTTTGTTCAATAGTACACCCCCAACAGGCACCTTTTCATTTGCATATTCAGGCTAAATATTCGCTTTAATAATAAAAAGTCCTTTTACTTTAAAAAATTAAAGTCCTTTTTATCCCCTGCATAGAGCAGCCTCATCCCGTTGACGGTAACCAGCAGCGATGCGCCCATATCGGCCAGGATGGCAAGCCACAGGGTCAGCCAACCCGGGAAGACCAGGAGGATGGCCAGTCCTTTGATAACAAGGGAAAGAATAATGTTTTGGCGGATAACACCCACCGTACGCCGGGAAAGGGAGATCAGGTAGGGCAACCCCCACAGTTCATCCCCCATCAGGGCCACATCGGCGGTCTCCAGCGCGGTGGCGCTGCCGGCGGCACCCAGGGCCACACCAAGGTCTGCCAAAGCCAGGGCGGGAGCGTCGTTAATACCGTCACCCACCATGGCAGTCCGGCCAAACTGCCTGCGGATGCGGGCCACCTCCTCCTCTTTGTCTCCGGGCAACAGTCCTCCTTTTACATAATCCAGGCCAAGTCCCCTGGCAGTTTCCAGTGCCGCTGTCTCCCTGTCACCGCTCAGCATGGCCAGGTGCCCGATACCAAGCTCCCGCAAAGCATTGAGAAGCCGGCGTATACCGGGACGCAGGGCGTCAGTCAGGGTGATGACCGCCAGCAACCGGCCGCCGGAAGCAAGGCAAAGCGTGCTGTTGCCATTCGCCAGGCTTAGCTCCGCCAGATCCAGGTTCACGCCTTCTTCTGCGAGGTAGGCCGGACTGCCCAGCAGGTAAGTATCGCCGCCAACCCAGCCGGAAATCCCTTTGCCGGGGTAAGAAACAAAGTCCAAGGCAGGCAACAGCGTCATACCCTCGGTTTGGGCGTACAGCGATACCGCCCGTGCCAGCGGGTGACCCGAGTGGGCGGCCAGACTGGCGGCAATACGGAGGGCGTCTTCCCTGCCCAAGCCGTTAAAAGTCACGATACCGCTTATGCCTGGGCTGCCGCCAGTAAGTGTGCCGGTCTTGTCAAAAACTATGGCTTTTACCCGGCCCGCTGCCTCCAGGTAAGCCCCTCCCTTAACCAGTATACCGTGACGGGCGGCATTGGCCAGGGCGGCTGCCACCGCCACCGGGGTGGAAACCACCAGCGCGCAGGGACACGCCACTATGAGCAAAGCCAGGCTGCGGTAGAGCCAGGGACGCCAGTCACCGGCCGAAATGGCAAAACCTGCTGCCAAAATTAACATGGCCAGCAGGATAACGGTTGGGGTGTAGACCCGGGCAAAACGGTCTACAAAGCGTTGAAAAGGCGCCCGGCGCGCCTGGGCTTCCTCCACCAGGCGCACAATCCTGGCCAGGGTGCTGTCGGAAGCCAGCGAGGTAACCTGAACGGTAAGAGAACCGTCACCGTTCAAAGTGCCGGCAAACACCCTATCTCCCTCTTTCTTGGCAGCCGGCAGCGGTTCCCCGGTGACGGCAGACTCGTTTACATACGACGATCCGGCCTGGACCAAGCCGTCCAGGGGGACCCTCTCACCCGGCCTGACCAGAATCAGGTCTCCGGCCCTGACAGAGGACAGGGGGACAGTACGGGGAATCCCTCCCTCCAGCAGGTTGGCTTCCCCGGGGATGGTATCCATCAGGGCATGAATGGAGCGCCTGTTTTTTTCCGCGGTGTAAGTTTCCAGGGCATTGCCGGCAGCAAAGAGAAAAGCAACCACCGCCGCCTCCCACCATTCGCCGATGAACAAAGCCCCGGCCACCGCCAGAGTCATCAGCACATTCATGTCAAACCGGCGCAAAGCCAGGGATAAAATCCCCTTCCTGAAAGTGTTAAACCCTCCGGCGGCAGTGGCCGCCAGCAACAGGATACCGGACACAGCGTCACTGATCCTGACAAAAACAACAGCCAGGGCCAAGAAAATTGCCGATAACAGGGCAAAAACCGCTCTTGTTTTAACCGGGTCAAAGGGCAACCTCACTTTGCTCCCCTCTTCCATCAACCGGAAACCATGTGACGCTGCCAGCCGGTGCACTTCCTCCAGGCTGCCCCGGTAGCTGATATACAGTTTCCCGGAAGCAAAACCCAGTGAGGCCTCTTCCACATTATCCAGCCTTCTTAGCGTCTCTTCGAATTTACCCGCGCAATCGGCGCAGTCAAGACCCGACACCCTGAAAGCTTTCCGCTGCAAATCCCCCGGCAATGCCTCAGCATCTGTCGCCATTTGACCCATCCCCCCTCCTATGTTTACTCCTGACTGCCTCTCACAAATTAAACCTGTGCCTCACATGCACGAGACCAATATCAAGCAGTTCGGAAATATGTTGGTCGTCAAGGGAATAGTACACCAGTTTCCCGGCACGTCGCGACCTGACAAGCCCAAGGTCGCGCAGGCGGCGCAGGTGGTGCGAAACAGCAGGAGCGGTCATCCCCAAAACTTCGCAGATGTCACAGACACAAAGTTCATATGCCCGCAGGGACAAAAGTATCTTCAGGCGGTTGGTCTCCCCCAGCGCCTGGTATGTCCTGGACAGCACCTCCAGAACCTCCTCCTGCCCGATATTTTTCCTGGCGGCGGCTACTGCCTCGCTGTTAACCGAATATACCTGGCAGACATCATCGTTTCTCATTGGCCACCTCATTTAAACATATGCTTAATTGTTTATATTATATTGTCACAGCCCAATTGTGTCAACAAAAAACCCCCTTTTAGGGGGCACAGCCACTATTGTTAAAAATCATCGTTACTGCCGGGAAAAACGAGCATCCCATCTTCTACTTGATAAATCAATACTGCCACCGGCAAAGAAGGAAACCAGGCGCGAAACAGCTTTGCTTCTTTAAAAAGTTGCTCCGTTTCATTGCAGATGGTGTTTTCCGGCGCGTACCTGTCGAAGAATTGTTCCGCTTCTTCCTGTTTCCAGCCCAAGCTGCCGGTGAGACCCTGTATAAATTTTTCCCTCTTGGCAGGAAGAGTAACCATGCCGCAGTCAGTATGGCCGATCAACGCGATGGCTTTTACCCCACCCACAGCCACAGCATAAGCCACCTGGAAGTGATGACGGCTTATGTTGCAGCCGGCAGTGCGCAGCACATAGGCAAATCCCGGCGGCAGGGCCAGATTGATACGGTAATCCATACACATACAGACCAGCAACTCCGGATGTAGGTACGCGGCAGCAGGTTCAAGGAAATTATGATAACGGACCAGTTTTTCGATGGCAGTGCCTGCAAACCCGGCTGGTATTTGCCCAAGATGCTTCATCCTTGTCCCTCCGGTTTAATTTTGTTATACTACAAGCTGCTACCACAGCCAGATAGACTGGCCTGCTTTTCAGTTGCCGGCCAGGCATCTTAATTCACGGCTAAAAAGAGGGTTTTTTATCTGGTAAAGCCTGTTTATTATTTCGCCGGAAATACATTCCAGAGAACTGCCGTTGGCATCGATTATGATATCGGCAGTTTCGAAATAGGTGGGCATACGCTTTTGGTATAGCTCGGTGATGCTGTCTATGTTCATGTTGCCCTTCAGAACCGGCCGGTTCCCGTCGTTTCTGATTCTCTCATAAATATTTTCCGGAGTGGCCTTTAAAAAAACCAATATGCCGTTGTTTTTTAGCGCTTTAACATTTTCCGGGTTCATCACCGCCCCGCCGCCGCAGATAATAATGGTATTGCTAAGCTGGCTCAGTTTCTGTATCATATCCTTTTCCAGTTCCCGAAAATGACCTTCTCCGTACTTTTGAAAAATTTCGCTGATGGTCATACCCGCCTCCTGTTCAATCAGGGCATCGCAGTCTTGGTAGCCCATCTCCAGGATCCTCGCCAGCTCACAGCCCACCGCCGTTTTACCGGCACCCATAAAGCCGGTCAACACAATATTATAAGGGAATAGTTTACGCGACTGGTACTTTCTGCTGATCTTCAGTATCTGCCGTAAAAAATCCTGTGCCTCCGGCACATGGCCGTTTTTCTCAGCGTTGGCCTTTGCTTTCTCCAGGATTTCCCTTTCCCTTTCAGGATCCAGGATCGACTGCCCGTACTTGCATTTGACTTCCAGCACCTGGTCCACCAGGGACAGCCTTTTCAAAAAAATCTCCACCAGAGCCTTATCGCATTCGTCGATTTCTTCCCGCAGCTGTTTTAACTCTTCCATTTTTTTGTACCTCCTACCGTTCTACCTGTATAAACTGTATAAAAAAAGAGGCGCTTTCTAAGAGCCTCTTTGGAGCCTGAACCTGTTATCTTAGAAAGGGATCTGAAAAGCTATTATTTTCACTCTGAAGCAAAGGTGCCAAAATAGCACCAGCAGCCGAAATAATAGCCAAAAGAAGCTGTCTTACGGTCCGCCACAACAATCACCCGTTTATTGATATTAAAATCAGTATAGGACAAACAAAGTCCTTTGTCAACGAAGAGGTTTATTGATCTTCAATTCGTAATTTAACCGAATTTGACATAATGCGTAAATAAAGAGAGCAGGAAGATGTTAT
>DYEY01000012.1 GCA_020725465.1 Dethiobacter sp. | reverse complement strand
GCCCTGAAAACAAAATAGTAAAACATGAGTTATGCACTTGCAGGATGACTTTGGATAACATGTTAAAATAGGGAGATTTTCCGTTCATAGGGAACATTATTTCATTTTTAATTGCTTTAGAATACATTAAATGGTATCATATTTTTAAAAGATATTTGCACCGTGTGACTTATCCTGCATTACACGACAGAAAGAATTTGTGGTGGTGTTCTTATGCGACAATTGAAGCGAATTACATTTAATCCGGAAGTAATGGGTGGAAAGCCTTGTCTAAGGGGTTTACGGGTTACTGCCGGCACTATAGTTGGTCTCGTTGCTACGGGTTATTCAACAGCTGATATTTTAAAGCTTTACCCATACCTGGAGGAAGATGATATCAAAGAAGCTCTTGCCTATGCAGCCTGGCGTGCAGAAGAAATTGATGTGCCGGTTATGTATCGGGGATAGCATTGGGGCCGCCGGATGCGGGAAAACTGCACGTCCGGAGACAACGGGGGCTGGCATCCCGTGAGGGGTGCCTTCTACCCACTATTGAGTATCCTTTTTATTTTGCAATAAATATATCTCACCGCCGAGATTGAAAGGTTATCCAATTTTGAGAAAACTCTGTATCTGCATGGGTTGCAGCTTTTGCAGCAGGATGTGACCAAGGGCGGGGATGAGGTGCCTGTTTATTATCAATTTGTAACTTTCCAGGGTAGAGGGAGCCAGGTTAGGCGCGCCATATGTTGTCAGCCAGTGCTCCAGGTATTTCTTTACAGTCAGGGCATCGGGTTCGATGTATGTTCCGTTTTTCAACTCCACCAACATCCTTGCCATTTCCTGCTGCGCATCTTTTTTTGCACCTCTGACCGACTTCGTAATCCGTTTGCGCTTTAAGGTTCCATCTTTGCTTTTACCGATTCCCCCGGTTCCGGAGGCTCGTCTAAAAGCAGCGCGGCGACAAACACCTCCGCCTCCCGTTCCTGCTTACCCAGGACGAAGCCGGTATTTTCGTGCAGAAAAAAAATGCCCATATCCCGGGTGCAACTCCTGGTGTCCGATCTCATGGGCAATGACCGCGCGCTTTTCCTGCTCCGGCAGTTCACTATTCACCACGATACTTTTGCGGTCATCCTTGTTCAGGGCAAAACCGCGAATATTTTTGAAACCGAAGTTCAACCCGATAGAACATAAGAAGCTTCTTAGTTAGTGGGTTTTTAAAAATAAATTCTATACTACATCTGGTACGTCCACCCTTTGTATTTTGTAAGACCAAAGAATTTTTTTGTGTTCTTTTTGAACTGTAGCGCTTATAGAATATTTCTTCTTGCCTTCTTGCCTTCAGGCAGATTAATATCAGTATAATAATAACATTTAGAACATTAAAGGGTGTGGAAGAATGGGTAGAATTTTCCTTGTCAGGCATGGGCAGACAACATGGAACAAGGAAGAAGTATTTCGCGGAACATTGGATATACCTCTTAATGATTTTGGAAGAAAACAGGCCCAAGAGGTGGGTAATAAGCTGAAAAGCCTGAGCCTTAATGACCCGCTCCTAATTTCCAGTCCGCTCGGACGGGCACTGGAAACGGCAGAAATTGCCGGTAAGGCCATCTTTGGCAAACAAGTAAGTATAGAACAGAATTTTACTGACATAAATTTTGGGGAATGGCAGGGAAAAGCTAAAACGGAAATTGAAAAGTTGTATCCCGGGCTTTACCGGAAATGGCTGACGGACCCGGCGACCATAATTTTTCCGGGAGGTGAATCGCTGGAAAAAGTGGCTGCCCGTGCTAAAGGAACTCTTTATCGATTGGCGAGGGACTGTAAGGACCATGACTTGGTAATTGTATCCCACCGCGTCGTTAATAAGGTCTTACTCTGTTGCCTTCTTGGGGCGGGGTTGAACCCGTTCTGGAAAATTAAACAGGATACAGCCTGTATTAATATCCTGGAATATGATGGCTTATCTTTTTTTATATGTGTTCTAAACGATACCTGTCACCTGCTGCCCTTTGAGCAGGGTGATACAACTGATTTTTAGCTGCAGAATGCTTTGTGTGGAAACTATAGTGGTCTGCAGGCACCCATGCAAGGTTATTCAAAACTCCTTCTTAATTGCATGAAGAATATCTCCCCGGGTTATGATTCCTAACACTTTTTTATCTTTAACGATGGGAATGCGGTTGAACTTTTTATTTACCATCAGAGCGGCGATATCCTGCAGTGGTGTATCAGGTGTGGCGGAAACCACTTTTGCCGTCATGACTTCCTCTACTCTTTTTTCCATGAGTTCGCCCAGTTCATTAAAGTAAGAATCGTTATTATTGTTCTCTGAAGAGCCTTTCTTGCGGCGTAAAAAAGATTCCATAATTGATCCAGTGTTCCAGGTTTTCAAACAACGACTTTCGCTGGATAATATCCGATTCGCTGATCATGCCGACGGGCTGCCCGGAACTGTCTATCACCGGGAGACCGCTGATATTATGATCGGCCATAAGTTTGGCTGCCTCCCTTACGCTGTCTGTAGTCGTAATTGTAATCAAATCCTTGTTCATGATATCTTTTGCACGCATACTATCACCCCATTTCTTTGGTCTGATAGGAAAACCATGCAACGCCTGGCGGAAATAATACACGTTTTGCCGTGATTGAGGTACTGTTTTCTGTTTATCCGACGCAGGCGTGGTTTTCTTTTTCTTCTCCGGTTCAGGCATCCGGGCCTCGCCCGCCTTAAATAAAGCATACCGTACACAGATGGGGCCAACAATTTCGTAAAAGGCGATGGCGGCCAATTCGACGGCAATGAGCATGGTGGCCACTTCCACGACTCCGTAGAGCCTATCCTGCACGTACATGAGCAACCCCAGGCTTAAACCGGCCTTGGCCAGCATGGCAGTCCCCAGGTGACGTTTTACTTTTTCCTCAGCGCGCGAGATGACAGCTCCCAGGTAACAGCCCCCCACTTTGCCGATCCACCGTAAAAAAATATACACTGCGGCGATGCTCCAATTGGAGATGAGGACGTCGAGCTTTAAAATAGTCCCCATGTCAAGGACTTTTCCGAGCCGGACTTTTCCGAGGTATAGCTTTTTAAATCAGAATCACCTCAACAAAAATGTAAGTTGAGGAAAGACTCTTAAGTTTTCAGGAACGTTATCAAGAAATCGCTCGGCCCTTTGAGTGGAAGTTTACCCGAGTAGACTTAACAAGATTGCATTGAGTAATGCGGGAAAAACCGTTTTCTTCCAAGCGGGCCGAAATATTTCCCAGCCGGTCACCACCAATTACGAGAATAGACATTTAACAGCTCCTTTCCTTTTCATTGGTCGGGCAATTTGGGGGTGGGAGGGGGAATTACTTTTTCCTGCTCATCATGAACCCGGCTGCTGCTGCGGTTACGGGTATGGCGACTATCAGGCCGATACTGCCGGCAATGCCCCTGACAAACTCGGTGGCAATGAGGTCAAGGTTGATAATCTTGAGCCATTCCATTTCGTAACCCAAAAGTAGGAGAAGGAGGGGCATAGCGCTACCAACATAGGCTAAAACAAGCGTATTAGACATAGTTCCCATGATATCACGCCCCACATTAAGGGCGGCCCGGGTCAACTGGTAAGGGCTGATGTGCGGATTGGCACAACTTATTTCCGATGCGGCGGAAGCCACAGACATTCCCACGTCTGTAACAGCTCCGAGTGAGCCGATGATTATCCCCGCAAAAAGCAGCCCACGAATGTTGATGGTTTGCTCCATAAAAGAGAGCATCTGGGCCTCTTCACTGTTAAATCCGGTCAGGTGTGAGATCTCTCCCACCCATAAAGCCAAAAGACCTGCCACGGTGACCCCGCAGACAGTCCCTAAAATGGCTGAGAAGGATTTGGCGTTAACACCACCTATAATTAGAAAGGTGAAAACAATAATAACTATTGCAGAAAAGGTGGCAACGGGAATGGGTTCATATCCCAGCAGCAGTAAGGGAAGTATAACCTTCATAATGACAATACCAGTAAAAACCAGTGTTATAACGGTTTTAAGCCCTTGCATTCTGCCAACTAACAGCAGTAATAATATAAAAGCGGCCAGGAGGTAATACAACCCGCGGTCGCGGGCAATATCGTGCAGGTAAGCTTCTTTTATTACCCCGTCCTCTACAGAGGCTACCAGGATGATCTCTGTCCCCTTTTCCAGGTATACATTTAAGAAATAATCGTTTTCTATATAAGTGCTGCTGATAAACACTGATTCTCCCCTGAAAGGTCCGCTTGTCAGCAGGACTTCGGCTTCCTGGTCCAGCGTGGCAAACGGGTGAGCGGAGACGACATCTTCCACGGATATAACTTTCCCGCGGAAAAAATGTTGGGGTTCGTCGGCAAAGTTGGCAAAAGCAGTGCTGCCGGTAAAAAGAAAAAAGAACAGTAGCGCAAAATAAAGAGTTCTCTGTGGAATTCTCACTTTTTATTTCACCCCGAAGTTTGAATGTTGCTTAAGATTTTTAAATATAATACCACATTCATTAAAATATGGGTATGCTTGTCTGCAGATCTTTATGGCAGATTCCAGACCGGCCAGGCGACCGGAGGGGAAAATTAACTACCGCCAACAACCGGCTGTTCTCTGGAAGAAGTAAAATGAATCCCCGCCTTGGTGTAGACGATATGATGGCCGAACTTTTTTTCATCAGCCAGGCAGTGCGCTCATCCACCACAAACGACCGTTTAAGAAAGTTATTTGTGGAAGATATGCCAGCCCATATCCGCAACTTTCGCGACAACGATTTCGTTCTTCTCCAGCTGTCGCATTTTAGGTTAGGTTTTGAATATGATATTCTTACTAATGCCAGGAACTCTTGACAAGCCGTTCGTTAATACGGTATGTATGGTATAGGAATTATTTGGGAGGTTGAAGTAAATTGGACAGCATGCGGTATTTTATTGAAGTTGCCAGTGAGTGGGATCAGATGCGGCGGCAATCCTCAATTTATGGTTCCTGTTTTTGACAGGAATTTTTCGCTCCCTAAATGGGGAATGATAGAACCAAAGGGGGTGAAGTAAGTGTTCTGGCAGTCAAAAGCAGTTACCAGGAGAACGATGACGACAGGTTGGGTCCTGATCGGCTTGGGCGCGCTGGTGACATTGTTGGGGTATACCGTACTGGATTCGCATGAAAGGCTCCGGGCCGGCATGAAGGGTTTTGGTCTGGGTCATATACTGCTGGGAGCGCTGGATATGCTTAGACCCTCCCTCAGGCAGGGATAAAGGGGATCAATCAAAGGACCATAAAAATATCAGAAAATATCTTTTGCCCTTGCTTTTCTCCACTCTATTTGCTAAAATAGAGCCAGGTAAAAAGAAGAGGGTCCTTAGCTCAGTGGGAGAGCGCTTCCTTGACGCGGAAGAGG
>DYEY01000011.1 GCA_020725465.1 Dethiobacter sp. | reverse complement strand
CGCAGCTTTTCGTGGATATCTTCCACTGAGGTACACTCCTTGGCCAGTTCCCGAATCAATTTTTGTCTTTCGTTTTGCATAAATGGTCAACTCCTTTTGTGGTAGTATTTCCCATTTACACAAAATTATTTATGCTCTCCTTTATGCTTTTTCCCCTTGCGGTATATGCAGGACCTTTAGGCGGTTCATTTCCCAGTCAAAACCTTCTCTGGTAGCATGGGGTGAGCTCTTAGCCTTTTCACAAAAGCTGTAATTCCCTCTTTTATAAATGGGCCATCATCACTAATGCCCGAAGATCTCCGGTTGGTTATCGGCTGGCCTATATAGGAGTACCGGCCGAGGGGCGAGGAAAGAACCTGCCCAAGTCGAGGATATAAAGCTCTATCCAGAATTAGATATACAACAATTAGGCGGAGGTATTTTTATGAAAAAGTGGATGCTAATTATACTAATAACTGGGATAATCCTTGGGCTTTCACTGTCTCTTACCCTAACACCTTCGGGCACCTTTGCTTCTTCAGCTATAAAAGTCGAAATCGACGGCGCTCTTTACTACTTCAATCCCCCTCCAATAATAAGAGACAACAGGACTCTTGTGCCCATGAGGGCTTTATTTGAAGCCCTGGGGGCAGTGGTGGACTGGGAGCCTGCTACACAAACAGCCGTAGGCAGCCGGGGGGGTGTGGTTGTACGTATCCCCATAGGCAGCACAGCTCCGACCGTTAACAGCAAAGAAAAAAGCATTGATGTCCCTGCACAGATAATTGAAGGCAGAACATACATCCCTCTGCGCTTTGTAGGCGAGTCTCTGGGAGATACGGTTGTCTGGGACAGCCAGGCCCGGTGCATTGCAGTTATTCGGGCAGAAAAAGCCGGGGAGAAAAAACTGAGGGCCCCTGTTGTAAAATATGTGGCCGAAGACACAGGTACAAGGGTAAACGGACGTATTCCCTTTGCCCTAAAATTAAGTGACGGAAGAGTTAGGCTTTACTATGCCGATGAAGGGGGCATCTATTCTGCTGTTTCCGCCGACGGTCTTAGTTTCAGCACCGAAGGGGTGCGCCTTGCCGCGGGGAACGGGATGGAAAGGCTGGTAGCCGATCCAACTGTTATTAGGACAGCAGATGGGAGTTACAGGATGTATTACAAAGGAGCCGAAGGTGGAGGTCCCCCATCCGAAGCAAAACACAGGACATTTTCCGCCATTTCCAGAGATGGGCTCAATTTTACCAGGGAAGGCTTGATTTTTGACAGAACGGTTATCACTTCTGTTCCAGATGCCATTGTTCTTCCCGACGGGCGGATAAGGCTTTACTTCGTTTACTTCAATCAAGAAGAGCGACAGTTTAATAACTGTATTCGCTCCGCTGTATCCACCGATGGTGTCAATTTTAAAATGGAGCCCGGAACCAGGCTGGGGCCAGGCTTTGTTGACCCGGCCGTTATTCTCCTGCCTGACGAAACTTACCTGATGCTGAGCAAGTATTACTCTGAATTTGACCGCGGGGCCACCGGCCCGGGAAGGAGCGGCATATACGTTTTTCACTCTGTAGATGGCCTAAACTTCTCAGAACCCGTTTTTGTTTCAGACCAAGGAATAGATCCCTGCCTGCTGCATCTTTCCGAAAATAAATACCGGGTTTACTACTGGGTCTTACAGGATATGCCAACTGCAATTAAAAGTTTTGTTGTTCAGTTTGATTTTTAGGAATGTGCCGGCCGCCACAACAAAATTAAAACTGTTGCTCTGTCACATATGAAGGAAGATGAGGTCGACCGGGCTGGATATGTTTAACGCCGTTGGGCGATAATCCTTAAGCTCATATATAAGGAAAAAAACTGTGTAGGTTGTATCGTTGATTATTGCTCTTAGAAAGAGCCGCTGTTGGAAACAACAGCGGCTCTTTGTTTTTGTGCGATGCTATGGAATAAAAGCCATTTACAGCCTTACCTGGAGTGTTCAAAGGCCCTTATGTCTGGAGGCTGCTAAAAAGGTTTTGCCCGCACGGGCTGACGTAAAGTAACAGCTACGGCTGCCCGATCACCAGATAGCAGGGATAAGCAGGTACAGTTGGGGAAAGTACAATTCCCCACATTTGTGTTGACCGCTAAAATCCGGCACAGGTGCGCCGCCGCCGTAAGGATGGGCCAGTTTGCCGGGCCGGGGCAGTTTTCAGCAGCAGTGTCTGGAGCCCCAGAAACGCTGCCATGCGCGCGGCGCTCAGGCCGGCCTATGACAGGGAGATCGAACCCGGCATCGGCCATTTCAGGTATTATTTCGTCCTCTATGCGCCAGCCACAGCGCCACAATCGATATCACCAGCAACGGTAGGTGCATTATCCCCAGCCACACTCGCTCCGGAACGGCCCAGTGACTCAGGTTAAACAGCCCATAGAGCAGCCCGTTGAACGCCGTCACCCGGAAAGCGAAACCATTCACCTGCGGCCAGGCGAGGATGAGCAGGAAGAGAAAAACCGGCGTGAGGAAGCAATAAGCCAAACCGTAATCGGGCGAGGTGAGCAGGAGAAGGGGGTTAAAGTTGAGGGTGGCGATTGACCCTTCGACAGTAAGCGGCGACCAGAAGGCCAGCAGGGCGAAGGGCAGCAGCAGCCAGCGCCAACAGGGAGCGCCCATGAACGATATTTGCATCCTGTCCTTCCATGCTACCCACAGCCAGAGCAGGCCCAGCAACACCTCGGCCACCAGCGCGCCGGTGTGCACGGCCAGACCATAGGTTGGTGTTACCGCGTGGGTCTGCGTGGCGGCGATCACCAGGTAGTTTAGCCCGAAATAAGCGGTGACCGCCCGTCCCCCCGGAGACGGCTTCCACACCGCCAGCGCGATCACCGCCAGGGTGAGCACGTGAAAGACCCAGCCCCACGCCGCATAGGGCAGCGTGGCCCGCTGGAGAATCTCCAGGATAACCTGTGAGGTGTTGCGCTGATCGTAAGGGATTTCTGTGTAAAGCGGGAGGAACGAGATGATGACCAGAGCCAGATAAATCAACGGATAGAACCATTTACGGGAAGTTTTCATTTGTATGCTGCCTCCTGTTCAATTATGGCCGCGGGTGCGCCGCGAAAAATCTCATATGAGTTCAAATTGGTCGTCGTAACGTCGCCGCCGTGACAGCTTAGTTAGCCGCCCGGCCAGGTTTGTCTGCCGCTGACTGAAAGCGCACCCCCACCGGTAATTCAGCGCGATAGTGCTTTTATAGGGCGCACGCTGGTCAGCGTCGTCGTGGCTGTACAGCAACGGTACAGGGCGCAACGGTGCGCAGAAGTTAAAGTTCTGTGTCGCTGCACCGGGCTGATTCCGGCAATCATACCGGAAAGCTAGCAGGACAGGCGATGGCCATAATAAGAATACGTGACGTCTCATTCAGGCATCCTCTTAATTCCGTTGTTATGCTGAAAAATCCTTCTTGGCGCGCAAGCAATTCGTATATAGTTGCCGATAATGGGACAAAAGGATTCTGAAAACGCAGTAGAGTTTGTTAATAGACTAAAGAATTCAACTGGCAAACCGATAAAAAAATAAAGTAGCCAAAAAAAATTGTTCCCTCAGGGTTCCCTCAGGCACGCTTTGTGCAATGTTCACCACATAAGGGAACTTTAAGTTACCCCTCCTTCTCCTTAAAGGCGCTTTTTACGATTATAGACTCTTGGCCTTAAAAAGTAGGGCTATGGTAACTCTGACTTAGCCGCAGTCCCCGGCATGGCTTGGACTTGCGATGGCAGTGTGTGGCGTGTTTATAACAAGTTCGTCCAGACTTGGAACAGAATTAGGATGTGGTAAGACCATGCAGGGCTATCCTGCTGAGTATAGTTTTCACCCTGCCTTACTGACGTTGAATGCTCTGGTACCGTATTATTCAATGTTTCCGCTTTTTTTCCCTCTCAAGCATCTCAACCAAGCAAGGCCAGGAGAATGGGTTTTGGATCCTTTTTGCGGGCGGGGGACTACCAACTTTGCTGCCCGCCTTCTTGGATTGCCCACAGTTGCTGTGGACTGCAACCCTGTGGCCGTTGCCATAACTGAAGCCAAGATGGCTGAAACTGGTCCCGATCAGATTATTGAAGAATGCAGGGCCATTCTTTCAGCGGGCGGAAGTCCGCGTGACGTGCCCCAGGGCGAGTTCTGGGAGTTGGCCTATCACCCTCAAACACTGCAGGACATTTGTAAAATCCGAGAGGCTTTGCTGAACAATTGCCAAACACCGGCCCGCAAGGCCTTGCGGGGCATAATGCTGGGGGCCCTCCACGGTCCGCGCAACAAAGGCGTGCTCTCCTATTTCTCAAACCAGATGCCGCGCACGTATGCCACGAAACCCAAATCTGCGGTTCGCTACTGGAAAAAGCAAAACCTAAAGCCACCTTACGTGAACCTTGCCGATGTGGTGTCCCGCCGCGCCAGGCGTGCTTATGGGATCATCCCCCCGGCTGTAGAAAATGACGTGATCCTGGAAGATAGCAGAAACCTTGCCCGTTACGGATTTTCTCAGCGCTTTGATTGGGTGGTGACTTCTCCGCCCTACCCCGGTATGCGGTCGTACTATCCCGACCAGTGGCTGAGAAACTGGATTCTGGGCGGCAAGGATGACGTGGAGTACTTAGCCGGTCAACAGATAGGGCGTTTCACCAGGGAAGAATTCACAAACGGCCTGGCTGAAGTTTGGCAGGGCATCAGTACGCTTTGTCGTCCGAACGCCAAGATGGTTGTCCGCTTTGGGGCCCTGCCCAGTGTTAAATGTGAACCGCTGGACATCCTGTGTGAGTCCCTTAAAAGAGCACATTCGAATTGGAAGATAGTATCCATAGAGAGTGCCGGCACGGCACAAGACGGCCGGAGGCAGGTAAATCAGTTTAACTCTGAAGCCAGGCAGCCGATAGAAGAAATTGACGTAGTAGCCATGTTTCTGGAGTGAGAACCATGTTTGACGCCGAAATGATAAACCAGGTGAGAGCGACGATCCGGCAAAGGACCGAAGAGGACCGGGCTTTGCTTGATTCCTTGAGGGAAGAAGTGCGGCCATTGCGCAGTGAAGCCAAGGTCATCATGCCACGGACAATGACGGCGGTCTCGCCGGTGGCCAGCGACGGGGGAAATAATCGTCTGTTCTTTGACCCCTTTATGATTCAGTTTGTGCGTGTGGTTGACTCCTATGGCAAGGAATTCTGCATCGACGCTATTTCACCGACTACAGACACAGATGTGTTAAGCCGCAGGCAGTTTGACGGAAACGGCAATCCAAAAACCATCCTTGGATTGATGATGCGGGATCTTGGCGCTAAAACTCTCGCAGAGCTCAGTCCCATGATACCGACCGGTGAAAAGGTGCGGACGGAACCCGACGCGGTGTCACCGTCCTGGGTGCTGGTATACCGGGACCTCTGCGAGTGGGCGGTGTTGTACGAACGCATTTGCTACCAGACCTTCGCTACGGACACGCTGATCGTCCGGGACGGCCTTCTCCGGAGCAAAATCTTTGCAAAAGACAAGTTCATTTTCTGGCGTAAGAAAATAGAAGCGGCCATTGAGCGTATAAAGTGGACCGATAAACGCCGGGTATATCTGGTCGGCATAGCGAAGAGAAGCAAGGTGCTTACCCGTTACAGCCTCTCACTGGCGCTGGAAGAAGTTCTGCCTGCGGGCAACCCCTACTACGTCCGGGTTCCCAGAAACCTGGAGACGAAGGCCTACATTTGGCCGGAGTATGCACGTGGGGCAGAGACTGAAGGAGGCGGAGAAGCACCCAAGTTTGTCGCCGGTGATATGTTTTTCGTACGCTTTGGTTCCCGGGTAAGCGATCCAGTGTGGACAGTTGACGTGCTGTCCACACAGAGTAACCAGGCTGGCGAAATTTTTGGCTACCTGCTGGCTGATGCCGTCAACGGCTTTCCGGTTCCGCTGTACCCCCGCTGCCTGCAGGCGGCGCACGAGTATGCCCAGGTCAGCGGGTTCGACCTCGACATTCTCCAGGACGAGATCTTCTCAGCGGTCAAGGGCCTTTTGCCTCCAGACGAGCGGGAGATTTTGGAGTTGTACCGCTTTTACCCCGGAGGTGGTGCTGGGTGAAGTTATTTGACAGGGATAACGTGGTTGGCATTTTCAGGGGCTTCAGCGAAGGAGGGCTGGAGTTTCATGCCGACCTGATGCTGCCCTACCGCAGCGAGTTCCAGAACAGCCCTATGTATGGGCAGTTCATCCTCGTCCAGCTTCAAAGCGAGAAAGAAGCGGTTTTGGGCCGAATCGCTTTCATTTCGTCAGAAGGCCGGCTTACCTCCAGCGATGGGGAGGACTTTGGTGTGCGGGCGGTGGCTGAAGGCCGGGAAATTCCCAGCGACTTGAGGGAGAAATACCTCAAGTACAAAGTTAGCATCAGAGTTCTTGGCCTGTTGAGGGTGAACGGCGGAAGGCTGGTTTTTGGTCCCTCGCACAGGCGCCTGCCTCATGTTGGCAGCAAGGTGGCTTTCCCTTCGCAAGAGGTCCTGAGGGAAATAGCCGGACATAACGACAGCGGGGTGGAAATAGGACATCTGGCGCTTGGTGAATTTGTGTATGCCGGAAACGATGTACGGTTTACCGGAGAGCCTTGGATGCAAATCCGTGATCCCAATGTCATCCCCCGCTTTGACATCAGGAATCTGGTTTCTAGGCGGACCCTGGTGTTTGCCCGGGCTGGTTTCGGGAAGTCTAATTTGAACAAAATTCTCTTCTCTCACCTCTACCGCAAAACGCCTGTGGTGGAAAAGCGGGGCCGGCAAGCCCCGGTCGGCACAGTGGTTTTCGACCCTGACGGCGAGTATTTTTGGCCGGACGACAAGAACCGCCCCGGATTATGCGATGTGCCGGAACTCGAAGACAAGATTGTTTTGTTTACCAACCGCCTGGGGCCGAGCCCGTTTTACGATTCATTCATTGCCGGGAATATCAGAATGGACATCCGGCGTCTGCGGCCGGCAGAGGTGATTTCCATCGCTTTATCGCCCGAAAGACAGGAGCAGCAGAACGTCAGAAAGATCAAGCAGATGAATGACGCGGACTGGGC
The DNA here is from genome assembly GCA_020725465.1 of Dethiobacter sp. GTDB lineage: Bacteria > Bacillota > Dethiobacteria > Dethiobacterales > Dethiobacteraceae > DYEY01. Next base: position 40,979 of record DYEY01000011.1, on the reverse strand, counting down.
CGCTTTAGTGGACGAAATCTACCAGAGAGGCAACAACGCGGATATAGACCTGGTCAAAAAACTTCTCCGGCTTGAAGCGGGGCAGGACGTTGAGGCCTATGCAGCGCGGGCAAATGTAACCGCGGTAGTGAACATGCTTCATGACCCCTCAAGTACGATGCTGGATATGCTTCTGCGGGCTTTGAAGGACGGGAAGCTCTGCATCTTGGACATTTCCGCCATACGGGGTCAGGCTGGGCTCATACTTTCCGGCCTGATCTTGCGCAAGATCTTTGACCACAACCAGGACGAGTTCACCAAGGCGCGGCCCGAAACCATTCCGGTAATTGCCGTGGTGGAGGAGGCGCAGTCGGTTCTCGGCTCCGGCAAAAACGGCGCTGCCGAAGAACCCTATGTCACTTGGGTAAAGGAAGGACGGAAATATGACCTGGGGGCGCTTCTGATCACCCAACAGCCGGGCAGTATTCCCCATGAGATTCTCAGCCAGGGAGACAACTGGTTTGTGTTCCACCTGTTGTCCGCAGGTGACCTTACTGCTCTTAAGAAGGCTAACGCACACTTTAGCGATGACATTTTGAGCAGTCTTCTTAATGAGCCTATCCCAGGCAACTGTGTCTTATGGAGTAGTGTCCGCGGTAAGACTTATCCCCTATCTGTCAGGGTAATGTCGTTTGAAAACCTGTATGTGGCCCGCGACCCTGACTACAATGCACCACCGGGTAACACTTATGCCTTGAAACTTAAACAATGGTTCGCGGAATTGACAAAGACTTCCGACACCTTCGGCGCTGACACGAAAACTGGAAACGCCCTTCCCAGTGACATTAGGGAAGTGCTGCTTGAGAAGGTGGCGGATGTGCTTTGCGGTTCCACACACATTGACGAAATCGAGCGAGGTGGAGGGGTTACCTGGATGGCTATTCAAAAAGCGATAGAAGATGCCCTTCCAATGACCATTGCCAACAGAGACAGAATGGCTTACTCCCTTGTCGCTCCGGCTTTGAACAAGTGCGTTGGTGAAGGAAACTGGGCCACAGAAAAGCGCCCTCGGAAAGCTGGCCCAGGCCGCGATGTCACCTGGATCATAAGCAGCGAGCGAAACGCCGTTGGAACATTCTGAATAGTGGCCGGATTCAGGGCGCAAAACAGTACTGAGGACGTGGCTTGAAAGGCAAGAATTTTTGACTCACAAGATACTATCCACAGCCGGCATTGCTACGCTCCGGCCGCCCGGCCGGAAACTACTGAACAGGCGGCCAATTTACCGGAACACGAAATTTGACGACTTGGTTAAGGTTGCGTAGGTGAAGAGGTTCAAAACAGTGAAAAATGGTATGCACGTTATCCCAGTTAGTTAGTAGGTTTTGGGACCAGAAAATGCCCTTTTGCCGTATTGCAAACATTGCAGATACGCAATCAGGAAACGGTTGGTGATCGGTTGAACCTTTTGGGAAACTTGTTTTTCTTTGTCTCACTTGTTGTTTCATTTTTTTATTTCCTTCCGGCCACGGGGAGACTGCTCAGTACGAAGGAAGGGAACCTTTCGAACCTGGATGTGAAAGTTTCTGTGATTATACCCGCGCGCAATGAAGAGAAGAACCTTCCTAAGTTGCTCTCATTGCTTTCAAAATCTTCTCTCAAGCCTCACGAAGTGATAGTGGTTGACGACAACTCCAGCGATAGAACAAATCAGATTGCTATGGGTTTTGAGGGCTTAAAAGTAGTCAAGCTGGACTCCGATCCGCCCTTTGGATGGGTTGGCAAATCTTGGTCTATATGGAACGGTTACCTGAATTCAAGTGGAGATTTTTTGCTTTTTTTGGATGCAGATGTTGAACCGGGAAAAGATTTGATAAAACGGCTCTTGATGGAGTATATAAAGCGTGGGGGTTTAATAAGTGTTTGGCCTTATCAGAGGTTTGAGAAGCTCTACGAGCATTTGAGCTTGGCTTTCAACCTTTTGGTTGTCTACGCCAGCAATAACGTGGGTTTTCCCAGTAAAAAACCAGCGGGGGCATTCGGACCGGTAGTGTTCACTTCAAGAGCCGAATACGAGTTTACCGGCGGACATGAGAAAGTAAAAGGCAGCATTCTGGAAGACATAAAGCTGGGAAGTTTGTACATCAAGAAAGGGTTGAATGTCACGAACTTTTTGGGGAATCACTCTGTGCAGTTCAGGATGTATCCTGGTGGTTTCAAGGAGCTTTTGGATGGTTTCGCCAAGAATATATCCTCCGGGGCTTTGGCCTTGGGGTTAGTTGGTTTTGTTTTTGCTTTCTCGTGGTTGACCGGAATCTATTCCTCTATTTTCTCTTTCACATTACTCAATTGGTTTCTCTTAAGATATGCGACGGTCGTTTTTGTCGTTTATCTTTTGGCAAAGCCAACGGGAGATTATCGTTGGTATGATGCCTTGCTCTATCCTTTGCACTTTCTTTTCTTCATCTTTGTCTTTTTCTTTTCTTTTTACAAAACCATCTTTGTAAAAAAGGTGACTTGGCGCGGGAGGAATGTAAGTGTCAAATGAGGCTTTGGCCCTTTTATTGATACCGATCCAGTTTTTCTCGGGTTCCGTTATGTATTCTCAGCTTTTCGCAAAAATGCTCTCAATCGATCTTCGAAAGATCAGAGACGGTAATCCCGGATCTTCCAACCTATGGCGCGCAGCAGGATGGCAGTGGGGACTTTCGGCGATGTTACTCGATTATTTCAAGGGGGTTTTCCCGCTCTCGATCTTTGTTTGGTGTATTGACATCGGAATTAATCCACATTTGATTGCCCTCGCTGCACTGGCATCCATCTTTGGTCACGCGTTTTCACCCTTTTTGAGGCTCAAAGGAGGCAAAGCCATTGCGACTAGTTTTGGCGCTTGGTCTGTTTTGACCAAGTGGGAAGCCCCTGTGCTTCTTGGCACCGTTTTTGCGATGCTTTTACTTTACAAGAGAAAGAAGACCACACCGGGGGAGGATACGCTGATAGTTCTTGCCGGATTTTTGGTTTTGTTTTTCTACGTACTTTTGAGGGCGAGTTCTGGAAGAACTGAGTTACTACTTCTTTATTTCGGGAACTTGGGAGTGATACTATTCCGTTTGATTCCTTCTAAGCTTGGGAGCTGAGCCATCAGCTGCTTCCCGTCCGCGAAATTGGCGGACGGGTTTTTGCTGTTGGTCGGTTTTGTCTATAAGGCCGAATTTTATATAGATATTTGCGATATCTTCTTTGGCAGGTTAAGATACCAGCGTGTCAAATTTATTTATATTTGAAAATAACAAAACGGGAGATGAGATACATTATGAATGACAGTAAAGTAAACAGTTTTATGGACATCCGGTCTGCCACGGTAGCTAAAATGCTGGAAGCGAAAAAAGAAGGGGTAAAGGTGGTGGGAATTTACTGCACTTTTTGCCCGCAGGAGCTGGTGATAGCCGCTGGTGCCGTCCCGGTTGGGCTATGCGGGACCAAGGAAGACCCTGTCACCGCTGCTGAAGAAGTGCTGCCGCGCAACCTTTGTCCCCTGATTAAGTCTTCTTACGGTTTTGCTGCCACCAACACCTGCCCGTTTTTTGTTTTTTCCGACTTGGTAGTCGGTGAGACAACCTGTGACGGCAAAAAGAAAATGTTTGAAATCATGCAGGAGCTAAAACCGGTCCATGTGATGCAGCTTCCCCACATGAGCAGGGAAGGGGCTGCCCTGGACCTGTGGGTGGATGAGGTGCGCCGGCTTAAATCCCGTCTGGAAGAGGAGTTTGGCGTTGAAATAACCGATGAAAAAATACGGGAAGCCATGGACCTGGTGAACAAAGAGAAGTCGCTGCAAAAGGAAATCAGTGATTTTAACAGGGTATCACCTCCGCTTTTGAGCGGTATGGATCTGTTGACGGTGATCTGGTCCAGCGGTTTTGGTTTTGACAAAATGGAAGTTATAGAAATGCTTGCTGGCCTGAAGGACACACTGAGCAGCCATAAGAGTTTGCACGGCAAACCGCCGGGACCCCGCATCCTTCTGACCGGCTGCCCGGTGGGTATTGGTTCAGAGAAGGTGATTAGGGTGACTGAAGAGCTGGGCGCCAGCGTGGTGGCGATGGAAAACTGTACCGGCTACAAGACCTTGGGTCTGATGTCTGACACAACGCTGGATGATCCCATCGTTGCCCTGGCAAAGAAATATATTCAGATTCCCTGTTCCTGCATGAGCCCCAATCGCTATCGCATGAATCTGATAAGCGGCATGATAGACGACTTCAGCGTTCACGGCGTTATCGACCTGACCTGGCAGGCCTGCCATACTTACAACGTGGAGTCTTACGAAGTAGGAAGGCTGGTAAAACAGAAAAACCTGCCTTACCTGCACCTTGAAACGGACTATTCCTCCTCAGACCTGGAAAGCCTGAAAGTTCGCATACAATCAATGCTGGAGATGATCGACGGAAATGAGAGTAGTGGGTATAGACCTGGGGTCCGTTGCTGCTAAAGGCGTCCTTTTGGACGGCAGGCGCATCTATACTGCCCTCCGCCCCACCGGCTGGAGTCCCAGGGAGGCAGGAGAAGAAATACTTGCTGTTTTGCTGCAACAGGCCGGATTGCACGCCTCACAGGTGGATAAAACAGTGGCTACCGGTTACGGCAGGGTAACTTATAACGGCGCGGACCGGACCATAACCGAAATTAGCTGTCACGCCCGCGGTGTCTTCCACTTGTACCCGCAGGCCCGGACCATAATTGATATTGGCGGCCAGGATAGCAAAGTCATCAGCATCAACCATGAAGGCAAAGTTGCCGACTTTGCCATGAACGACAGATGTGCCGCCGGTACCGGCCGGTTTCTCCAGGTAATGGCCAATGCGCTGGGTCTGGAGGTGAGCCAGCTGGGAGAGAAGGAAAAGCCGGGAGAGCAGGTCACGGTAAGCAGTATGTGCACAGTCTTTGCTGAGTCAGAAGTTATAGGGCTTTTAGCTGCCGGTACTTCCATAGGAGGCATAATTGCCGGAGTTCACCAGGCGGTGGGGAAACGGGTGGCAGCCATGGCCAAAAAACTGGGCCTTGTGGAAAAGATAATCTTTACCGGTGGCGTAGCTATGAACAAAGGTGTGCACAGAGCCCTCTGCGAAGAGCTGGGCTACCCTGTTCTTGCGGCTCAGGAATGCCAGTTTACCGGAGCTCTTGGTGCAGCATTGCTGGCGCTTTAAAAGAGTAACACATCTTAATTTTAGGGGGTAAATGTCTTGACCAACAAAACGCTGGACTGCAGAGGCCTGGCCTGCCCACAGCCGGTGATAAACACAAGGAAGGTGTTGGAAAGCCTGCGGCAGGAATCGCCGGATTTCACCCTAACCGTCATTGTGGACAACCTGGCGGCTTTAAAAAACGTAACCCGCTATGCTGAAACCAGCGGCTGCCGGGTAGCCGTGAAAGAAGAAGGAAGCACCTATTACCTATCCATCAGCAAACCGGCCGCTGCGCCACAGGAAGTCAGCGCCGGCTCAGTTTCATGCTGCTGTCCCGAACCAGTTGCCGGTAAAGACACGGTATTGGTCATAACCGGCTCTACCCTGGGACGGGGAGAGGAAGAGCTGGGGAAACTGCTGATGCGTAGCTTTTTCTATTCTCTCAAAGAAAGCGGTATTTTGCCCTGCAAGATGCTGTTTTTCAACAGCGGCGTTTTCCTCACCACCGAGGGCAGCCCGGTGCTGGAGGAACTGCAGGCACTGGCAGACAAAGGAGTTGAAATTTATTCCTGCGGCACCTGCCTTGAGTATTACAAACTGAAGGACAAGTTGGCAGCGGGCCAGATCACCAACATGTACGACACTGTCACCGCCATGCTTACTGCCGGTCGTTGCCTGACAATCTGATGGGTGACACGGGGACGGTTCCTTTGTCACCTTTTCTCGGGTTAAATTGTTGACATACATAAATATATTCAGGGATGTCCGTTACAGACATCCCTGAAGATATTCTTTGGACAGTAGCGCTGCAAAACCTAGCTTGCTTTCTCCTGCAAATCAGCATGGGATGACATGGGGAAGGGATGACACGGGGACGGTTCCATTGTCACCTTTTTCCCCTGATTCCCCTAAAAATGCTTAAAATAACATTATCATTTTTGTCGAGAAGACTACTTCTTTAAAACCGGAGAAGAATCGGCTACCTCTTTACAAACATATGTTCGTTATGGTATAATCTGCCAAAGAGAAGATGTTAACAATATGAAACAGGAATCTACCTTCTAAGCGTAGTGTTGGTGGAGGAGATTCAAGAAATTAAAGTCAGGAGGTTTATAAAATGCCCAGGCTGCCCAGGCAAAAAAGCAAAACGCACATATATCACATTATGGCCAGAGGGGTTAACAAGGAGGAAATTTTTCTTACTGAAGAAGATTTTACGCAGTTCATCTATATTCTTAAAAAATTACATGAAGAATTGGTTTTTGCAATATACGGGTTCTGTCTGATGAATAACCACTTTCACTTACTTGTTTACATGGAGGGAGATGTTCTTTCACTTGTTATGAAGCGCCTGGGAATCCGGTATGCCTGGTACTTTAATAATAAACATGGACGGGTTGGTCATCTTTTTCAGGATCGTTTCAGCAGTGAAAAGGTGGAGACCGAAGAGTATTTGCATAGAGTGTTACGCTATATTCACCAAAATCCGTTGAAAGCAAACCTGGTCAAAGACATTACAGATTACAAATGGAGCAGTTACAGGGCCTATTTGAATAAAAGCAGTCTTTTCTCCACGCTCGTTGATACTGAATTTATACTAAAAATGTACGGAACGGAAAAAGCAGAATCCGTATCAAAGTTTTGTCAGTTTATGGAGGCGGAAAATGAGGATTCATGCTTGGATGAGCAAAGAAAGCTGTCAGATGAGGAACTAAAAGAAGAAATCATGAAAATATTGGGTCCTATCCCTTTTAATAGGCTGCATTCACTAAACATCAGAGATCGTAACAATGTACTTCAGAGAGTTAAAGCGATAAAGGGAGTTTCCATTAGGCAGATAGCCAAAGTCACCGGGTTTGGCAAAGGTATAATTCAAAGGCTATGAAGGTGACAAAAGAACCGTCCCCGTGTCACATTTTAAATCAGGCAAGCTTCCCCCTGACAGGGGTTTTCTGATATAATTTACCTGTAAGAAGGGGGGAGCGGAATGATACCTCGTTTCAAATTCAGGCTCAAAGAAGCGGCCGCGGATGTGGATGAAAAGATTTACCGGCGCTTTCCGGTGCACAAGCAGGCTTTTGCCACGGTGGGCCTGGAAGACACGGGCCAGCTTGGCATAACTTATGCGCTGGAGAAAATGTGGGAGAACATGGCCGGGAAAATGTTTGGTGGTGTTCCGGGGCACTCGCGATTTGACCATGCCCTGGATATGGGCGCCAACGCCATGAACCTGCTCCTTGGCGCCTACGGTTATCCCAACAGCCAGTTCCTGAAATGGGACCCGCTTTTTGTGCCGGAGTTTCTCCATGGCAACAAGGTTGAAGCTGATGCCGCCCGGCTGACGGCACAGGTAAAAGAAGCGGCCAGGCTCTACGGCAGCGACCTGACAGGTATCGCTCACCTTGACAAAAAATGGGTCTATTCCGAGGATCTGTTCAAGCCGTTCATCTTTACCGCCGAAGGCCCGCCTCGGGAAACGGAAGAAGGTTTTCTCATACCTGAATCCGTCAACAAAGCGGTGGTCCTGGCAGTGGCCATGCCGCCGGACCTGTCCGCTGCTTCACCCGGAGTTCCTGCCAGCACCGCCGCCTCCCTTGGCTATTCCCGTATGGGCATCCTGGCTGTTTCCCTGGCAGAGTACATCCGTTCCCTGGGTTACACCGCCGTTCCCTGCATGAACGACACTGCCCTCAGCATCCCGCTGGCCGTGGAAGCCGGCCTTGGCGAACTGGGCCGCCACGGCCTGCTCATCACGCCGGAATACGGACCCTGTGTTCGCCTCTGCAAAGTACTTACCGATATGCCCCTGCTGCCCGACCGCCCTTACAACTTCGGCATCACTGACTTCTGCCGCCAGTGCCTGCTCTGTGCCGTGAACTGCCCGCCCCAGGCTATCAGCTATAACGAGCCGTCTTACCACGGTGCCTGTGTCAATAACAACCCCGGCGTCAGAAAATGGTTCATCGACGCCACTTCCTGCCTGCGCTTCTGGCAGAAAAACGGTACCAGTTGCGCCAACTGCATAGCATCTTGCCCGTTTTACTACGGTTTCGTCTCATCCCAGTGCCTGGAATGTGTCCGCTGCGATACCACCGACGGCTGTGCCCTGCAGTATATTACCCACCTGCGCCTTAAATATGGCTATCTGACGCAGAAGCTATGGGGCACCAGGCCGGCATGGACCCCCCAGGTCCGGACTGGCTTGTAAAAGATGACAAAAACGGCCTGGAGGCGCCCGGGGACCTCTTTTAAAGGTTGAGGGAGGGATTTCCCTGATTGAGGTTGTAAAAGTGTCGAAGAGCTACAACAAGGGTAAGGTTAAGGCGGTGGATGACCTTTCGCTTTCGGTGCGCCCGGGCGAAATATTCGGCTTCCTCGGGCCAAACGGCGCCGGCAAAACCACCACCATCAAGATGATGGTGGGCCTGCTGAAAGCGGACTCGGGCACCATCAGCATCAACGGTTACTCTATCGAGCGGGAACCCATCGCGGTTAAACAGTCCATCAGCTATGTACCGGATAACCCCGAGGTCTACGAAAAACTGACCGGTATCGAATACCTGAATTTTCTCGGGGACGTCTATGGTGTGCCGGCGGCGGCGCGCAGGGAAAGGATAGCCCGCTTCCTCGACCTTTTCGGCCTCACCGGCGCCGTTAATAACTTAATCCAGAGCTACTCCCACGGTATGCGCCAAAAAATCGTCCTCATCGGCGCCCTGCTGCATGAACCGCAGGTCTTTATACTGGACGAACCCATGGTGGGCCTGGACCCCAAGTCATCCCACAGCCTTAAAGAGTACATGAAAGAACACTGCGCCGGCGGGCGCACTGTCTTCTTTTCCACCCACATCCTGGAGGTTGCGGAAAAACTTTGCCACCGCATCGGCATCATCCACCAGGGACGGCTTATTGCCTGCGGTACCATGGAAGAGCTGAGGGAACAGTCCCGCGACAAGTCGTTGGAAAACATCTTCCTGGAGCTGACCGAATGATGCATATGTGGCAACTGATTAAACTGCAGCTGAAAGTGAGTCTTGGCCTCTCCGCCCTTAGCTGGTACCGGCGGCACAAAGACAAGCGGTTCTTCTACGGTATCGGCCTGGTCCTGCTGGTGGTAGGCAGCCTGTCTCCTATGGCTTGGCTTTACTTCCGTCTGATCCGTACCGCCTATTTCACCGCCCTGATGCTGGGCCAGCCCGAGGCGGTGCTCACCATGTCGCTCTTGTCGTCGTCTTTTTTTGTGCTGTTTTTTGGCAGTATTTACGTGCTTTCCGCTTTTTACTTCTCCCGCGACCTCAGCTTCCTGATACCCCTGCCCCTGCAGCCCCGCGTGATACTGGCCGCCAAGTTTGCCGTGGTCCTGGTCAACAACTATATAATAGTGGCGCCTTTATTCTTGCCCGCCCTGGCTGTCTTCGGTTTGAACCAGGGCATGGGGCCGCTGTACTGGCTGGCCGGCCTGGCGGTCTTTTTGTTCCTGCCGGTTACGCCGCTGGCGGTGGGCTCTGCGGCGATACTGTTACTGATGAGAGTGACCAACTTCAGCGGCAGAAGAGACGCCCTGCGACTCCTTGGCCTGATGTTGCTCATGGTTATCCTGGTCGCTTTCAACTATTTTGTCACCAGCATTCCCCCTGGCGAAGAGGCTGATTTTATACAGGGGCTCATCGCCGGCGAACGAAGCCTGGTCAACTTCCTGGCCCGGGCCTTTCCGCCCGCTGCCTTTGCCACCCGGGCGCTCTCCGCCCCCTTGCCCGCAGCGGCCCTGAACTTCCTCATATTTACCGCTGCCAGCCTGGCCGTCCTGCCAGTGATTTCCTTCCTGGCGGACCGCCTTTTCTACCGTGGTCTCATCGGTGGCGAGGAGATCTCGGCCCGCAGGAGCATTTCCGCCCGGGAACTGGACAGAAAGCTGGCCAGATCGTCTTCCCCGGTCTGGGCCATTGCCATGCGCGAAATAAAAATCCTGATAAGGACCCCCATTTATCTTTTTAACAGCGTGGGAATACTGGTTATCGTGCCGGTCCTTTTGCTGGTTCCGTCGCTGGCCAGGGGAGGCCTCGCCCCGCTCTTGCAGATGTTTACAAACGTGGAGCAAAGGCTTTTTTTGAATCTTGGCGCGGCTGCCTTCATCGGCGTCATGGCCCTGTTCACCCCCGGCGCCTCCAGTTCATTTTCCCGCGAAGGCAAGATGTTTTGGCTTTCAAAGGTCATACCCGTCGGGCCAGCCCAACAGATAAAAGGCAAGATTCTCAGCTCCTACCTGCTGGCTTTCCTGGCCGTCCCCTACATCATCCTGTTTACCCTGTTTGCCGTTCCTTTTAGCTTAAGCGAACTGCTGATGGTAATCCTGCTTGGCGCTGCGCTCAGTTTCCCGGTTATTACCCTCAGCCTGCTGGCAGATTTGCTCCGACCGTACCTTGACTGGGATAACCCTCAGAAAGCCATTAAACAGAACCTGAACGTAGTCTTGGGCATGGTGGCCGGGGGTGCCGCCCTCTACCTTGTATACCTGGCGGGAAGGCTGGTTTACGCCGGGGGCGCTGCCGACCCTTTTGTTTACCTGGCGGTACTGGTGGCTTCCCTTATCCTGGGGGCTGTTCCTTACGCCATCCTGATGAAAATAGCTGACGCCTGCTATCAGAAAACAGGCACCTGACCGAGGTACAGAGATTGATGAATTCCGCCCCGGTGTCAGGCAATCGCCCTGTGTGATGTTAGGTGACAAAAGAACCGTCCCCGTGTCATCTCGAAGAGAAGGAGGGAGCGCAAATGAAGAAGTGGGTCTGCACTTACTGTGGTTATGTTTATGACCCGCAAAAGGGTGATCCCGGCAGCGGCGTGGCGCCGGGCACAGCCTTTGAAGACCTGCCGGACGACTGGGTCTGCCCGTCCTGCGGCGCCGCGAAGGAAGACTTTGAAGAAATGGCGGAGTAACTTAAAAAAGAAAAAACAAAAGCGCCCGTTAAGTTACGGGCGCTTTTGGCCGATAATACCATGAAATGCTTTAATAAACCCGTCAGTAATGGGGGTGCCGCCTTGACACTCCGCAAAAAGACGCTGGTCATTATCATAGGGACTTTTTTTGCTCTGTTTTTACTCTTGTATTCGGTAGCAGGCCTTCTTTTCTTTGGGAGCGTTACCGTGCTGGAAGAAGAAAAAGCCGGCAAAAACATGGAGCGTGCCCTGACCATTTTGCAAAATGACCTGTATAAACTGTCCCTGACAGCGCTGGACTGGTCGGGATGGGATGAAACCTGCAGCTTCATGTCCGGCAGGAACCCAGGTTATATAAGCCAAAATCTGTCAGAAAACACTTTTACCACCTTGCGGCTTAACCTTATCGTTTTTGTGGACAACACGGGTGAGATTTTGTACGCTCAGGCGTACGACCTCGCAAACAGCAGGCTTATTCCCCTGCCGCCTGATTTGGATCGCCACCTGTTTGCCGGGAGCCCGCTTTTGGGCCACCAACACACCGACAGCCTGACTTCAGGCTTCATTTCTCTGGACGGCGCTCCCATGCAGGTGGTGTCCAGGCCGGTCATTACCAGCAGCCACCAGGGCCCGATACGGGGCGCGCTGATCATGGGCCGCCTGATTGATGAAGCGGTCAGCAGCCACCTGTCAGAAATGATGCGCCTTCCCATTACTTTTGTGCCTTACGACGGCACGCCGCAGGCTAACCTGTCGCAGCTTTCCACCGGGTCAAACTTTTTTGTCCAAAGAAACGGGCGGGAAGCCATATCCTGCTATACCGTGCTAAAGGATATCTACGGTAACCCGGCGATACTGATGCGCCTGGAAATGCCAAGAGAAGTTTTACGTGCAGTGCTGGCCATCATGAGGAACATTATTGTCGTCTTAGCGGCAATAGGTTTGATTTTCAGCCTGGTTATAATAGTGGCACTGGAAAAAGCCGTCCTTTCCCGCATCGTCCGGCTCACTGCCCTCGCCATTGATATTGGCGAGACCGGTGACACCTCCAAGCGACTGCGCACCGGTGGCGGAGGTGATGAGCTGTCCCGCCTTACCGTCAACATAAATAATATGCTGGAGAGGCTGGAAAAGTCCCGCCTGGCCATCGCAGAAAGGGAGCTACGGTTGCGCCTGATTACCGACAACATGCTGGATACCATCAGCCAGGTGGATTTAAAAGGCAATCTGCTCTACGTCAGCCCCTCACACCAGATGCTCCTTGGCTACCGGCCGGAAGAGATGGTGGGCAAGCCGTTTACAGATTTTGTCTACCCTGATGACTTGCCGACAGTCATAGCTACTTTCCGCCGGGCTGTACATACCATGGAGCCGCAAAGGGGCGAATTCAGATACCTGCACGCCGGGGGATATCCCATCTGGGCGGAGGGCATCGGGCGCATCTTTTACGACCCAAGTGGCCGGCCGGCCGGCGGTGTTCTCAGCTGCCGCGATATCAGCGAGCGGAAAGAAATGGAGGAGAGACTGAAATATTTAAGTCTCCATGACACCCTGACCGGCCTGTACAACCGCACCTATTTCGAGCAGGAAATAGAGCGGCTTAAAAAAAGCCGGGCCGCCTCCGCCGGCCTTATCATCTGCGATGTGGACGGGCTGAAACTTTTTAACGACAGTATGGGCCACAGCACCGGGGACAAACTGCTGCAGTCTGCCGCCGCTGTTATCCGCAGCTGTTTCAGGGAAGGCGACATAGTGGCGCGTATCGGCGGAGACGAATTTGCCGTGCTGCTCCCCGGCACCACCACCGAGGCGGTGGAGGGGGCCTGCCGCCGCCTACGGGAAGCGCTGGTGGCCTACAACGCCGCCCACCCCAATCCCCCCCTCAGCATCTCCCTGGGCTTTGCCGTCTGCCATGATTTGTCTGACCTGGAAAGCCTCTTCAGAGAAGCCGACAACAACATGTACCGGGAAAAACTGCACAGCCGGCAGAGTGCCCGCAGCGCCACCGTCCTGACCCTGATGAAAGCCCTGGAAGCCAGGGACTATATCACCGAAGGCCACGCCGACCGCCTGCAGTCCCTGGTGGTGGCCCTGGCCCAGGCGGTGGGCCTGCCGGAAACCAAAACCGCCGACCTGCGCCTGTTCGCCCGCTTCCACGACATCGGCAAGGTAGGCATTTCCGACCGCATCCTTTTTAAGAAAGGGCGGCTTACCAAAGCGGAAACCGCCGAAATGCAGCGGCACTGCGAAATAGGCCACCGCATCGCCATGTCCGCCCCCGACCTTCTGCCCATTGCCGACTGGATACTGAAGCACCACGAATGGTGGGACGGCAACGGCTATCCCCAAGGGTTAAAAGGGGAAGAAATTCCTCTGGAATGCCGCATCCTGTCCATAGCCGACGCCTACGACGCCATGACCAGCGACCGCCCCTACCGCAAAGCCGTCCCCCACGATATTGCCCTGGCTGAACTGATAAGGCATGCCGGTATCCAGTTTGACCCCTCGCTGGTCAAACTGTTCATAGAGGTCCTGGACATCGGGGCCATCAGTGAAACCGTTGCCTGACCCAAACACCCCCCTCTTTTAACTGCCCGACATACAACCGGGCAGTTGCCCTTTAACCTCCAGCCCCATTATGCTATAATGAACCCGTAACCACTGCCTGGTAATAACCAGGTCCCGGCTTCCTGGTTCTCCGTGTTGACTTCTTAATTCTGGCTCTTTGGCCCAAACAAAGGGTGATTAATATAAGCAAATTATTGCCTGACAAAGTAGTCGACTCCATTTACCACATTGACCTGGAAGAACTTAAAGGGGCAGGTATCCGGGCCATCATCGCCGACCTGGACAATACGCTCCTTCCCTGGGACTCATCGGAAATAGCCGCCGGACTGGTGGACTGGGTGCAAAAAGTGAAGGACGCGGGGTTGCGGCTGGCCATCCTTTCCAACAGCTTTTCGCCGTCCCGGGTAGAAACCATATCTTCTGCCCTGGACGTGCTGGCCGTCTCCAAGGCCATCAAACCCCGGCGAAGCGGCTTTCGCGCCATCGCCACCCGTTTCGGCCTTGAACCCCGGCAGGTGGCGGTGGTGGGGGACCAGCTTTTCACCGACGTCCTTGGCGGCAACCGGTCCGGCATGTACACCATCCTGGTCACTCCCATGAGCCGCACCGAGTTTTTTGGCACCCGCATCATGCGCCGCCTGGAGCGCCTTTTCCTGAACCGTATCAAAAAAAGGCTTCCCAGGACATAAAATAAATAGCAGTTAACCACAGGAACCCTGTGGTTTTTATGTGGACAAGATATTTTGCCGGTGGTAAATTGCGTTTTTCTCTGGCATAATGGTGTTGATGATTCTGAAGGGGTGTATAGATGGCAGGCATAAAAAAGTTGTCAGCCCTTGGCGAACGCAGGCTCTCTGTCATGGCCTTCGTGCTGTTTTCCGCCTGGCTGCTGGCTTTCGCCTTTGAAGGGCGGGTACTTTACGCAATTTTCGGCCCTTACTTCCCTGACCCCCACCGGTTGGCCCTTGGAGCTGTTTTAAGCCACCTGGCGGGGCTGGTTTTTTTTGGCCTGCTCATCACTGCCAAAAAGACCGCCCGGCGGATGATGCTGGTTGCTCCGGGGGCATGCTTTCTCCTTTCGGCGGTTTTCTTTCTCCCTTACAGCCTGCTCTGGCCGGCTGCCCTGCTGCTTGGTGCGTTTATGATCAGCGCCTGCATCACCGGCTGGGCTTATTATTTTCAAAGCGCGCCGCCGGGGGGGGAACGCCTGGCCACGGCGGCGGACGTACTGATATTTTCCAACCTGCTGATGATATTTTTAAACTTCGCCGCCGTGCGGCTGTCGCCCCGGCTGGGGTTGGCTCTGGCCATGCTGATGCTGTTGCTTTCCTTCCTGGTCGCCCTGCACCTGCCCGCGGCAGGGCAAGCCTCCCTGCCAGTCAGCCGGGGGAAAACCGGGACACCCGGCATTGCACGCCCCCTGGCACTGCTGTGCCTGTTTGTTTTTATCGTCACCATCAATTCCGGCCTGATGTACCAGGTAATCAATCCCGCCTTCGCCCACTTAAACGGGCTGACCAGCTGGTACTGGGCGGTTCCTTACATCGGCGCCATTTACATATTAAAAAAACTGCCCCGCCAGGCTGACCGCACCTATATTCTTTATGTCGCCATGGCCATGATCGGCTTGGCTTATGTGGCGTACATGCTCCTGGACAGGTCTGTGGCCGGCTACCTGGTGGTGGACACCTTCCTGCTGGGCGCCTTTGGCATTTACGACCTGTTCTGGTGGAGCATCCTGGCGGAGATGCTGGACCTGGACCAAAATCCGGCCAGGATTCTCGGCGCCGGTTTGGCTGCCAATGTGTTGGGGGTTTTGCTGGGCGGCGTGGCGGGGAACGCCATGTTTTCCGCCGGAATGGCGCCACACCACTCTTCCGCTGTGGCGCTGGTGGTGGTCTGCCTGGCCCTGCTGGTCCTGCCGCAGCTGCACAGGGTCTTGGCTTCCGTACTGTTTAACCACGCCTTTCTTTCCGCCTTTCCTGCTTTGGTGGCAAACATTGCATCGCCGCCGCCCTTCCTTCCCGTCGCAGGCCTTTCCGCCCGGGAAAACCAGGTAATTGCCCTGCTGCTGCGGGGCAGGACTTACAAAGCCATCGGCAACGCCCTGCACATCAGCGAAAACACCGTCCGCACCCACGTGAAAAACATTTATT
Source organism: Dethiobacter sp. (assembly GCA_020725465.1). Taxonomy (GTDB): domain Bacteria; phylum Bacillota; class Dethiobacteria; order Dethiobacterales; family Dethiobacteraceae; genus DYEY01. Next base: position 25,153 of record DYEY01000011.1, on the reverse strand, counting down.
CCAAGCTGGGGGTAAACAGCCGCACGGAACTTATGGCCCTTTTCCCGGACAAAGACGACTTCACGCCCGATTCTCCCCGGCTTTAGCCTGAGTCTGGTCCCCTTAACCGGGGGATTTTTTTTTGTTTGGGCTAATCACCCTTTTCATGTGATTACATCGCGTACCAAACCGGCTATGCTGGAAGAGAAAAAACCATGACAGGGCAAAGGGGATGTGATTATGAGCTGTTACCGCTGCGGCAGGCAGCTTCCTGAAAACACCAGGTACTGCCCTTCCTGCGGGACGGACCAGCACAGGCGGGGACAGCTCCTGCAGGCCGGCGCAGACCAAAAAAACCTTACCGGCTTTTCGGAGAGGATTAACGACCCGGCGTTTGCCCGCTACGTCAAAAACTCCCGGAAATACTCCCTGGTATTTTCGCTGGTGATGGCCTTTGTGGCCGTGCTAGGCTTTGCCGTGGCCGGCGAAGTCAGCCCGGAGATGGATAACCCGCAGTCCCTGTATATCGGCATGGTTATCGGCGGGATGTTCCTGGCCATCGCTCTGTACCAGCTCGCCGGCAGGCGCAGCAAAACCTGGGACGGTACGGTGGTGGACAAAAAAACGGTACAAAAAAGACGCAGGAGCCGGACAGGAGATAACTCTCTCCTGGAAAAATACACCGTATATTCCGTGTTTATCAAAAGCGATGACGGGCGGCTGCATGAAATCAGGGCGGAAAACGACAACACCTTGTTCAATTACTTCCGGGTAGGTGACCGGGTGCGGCATCACGGTAATCTGAACACCTATGAGAAGTATGACAAATCCGGGGACACCGTAATTTTTTGCGCCGCCTGTGCCAGCCCCAATGATATAAACAGCGACCTGTGTGCCCGCTGCCGCTGCCCGCTGTTAAACTGAAATTATATTAAATCAAGAGAGCCAATTTTCTCGTGCAGGACATGGTTATTTCCGGCAAGTACAACGAATATGTTAATTATCGAATGGGACGGCAAAACTTTTTTCGCAAAAGAAATAATGCGGTTCACCACTTCGGACGGGAGGTATGGGGATGGAAGAAACAAAAACATCATTGCCGAGGACTGTTTTCGGCATGATGGTCAACCCGGCCGGGGCCCTGAAAGGGGCGCTTTCCGGTACCCGCTGGTATTTTTCTGTGGCAGTGTCCGCCGTGGCCTTCGGCCTGTTTTTTCTGCAGACCGGGCTTGACCTCTACAAGACCGGGCAGAAAGGCTGGGCCTTTGTCCTTTTGTCCTGCGGCGCCGGTATGGCCTACGGCCTGACGGTAATCCCCCTGCTGGCCGTGGTGATGTGGGTGGTGCTGAAAGCCGCCAAATCAGGTTCAGGCCTGATGGAGGCCGTTTCCGCCTTTTGCCTGAGCTACAGCGGCGCGCTGGTTTACGGCATCCTCGGCCTTTTGTTTTCCCTGATTCTGGGCTGGAAAACGTCCGTTGCCTTCGGCGTCACCGGGGTGTTGTGGGCTACCGGCCCCCTGATGTTCACCATACGCGAACTGACCGGGGGCAAAACATCCCTCAGCGTACCGCTCTCCACGGCGGTCAGCGCCGTGGTGCTTATCACCTGGACGTTTTTTGGCAATCTGTAAGGGAGTGATGTGCGATGGCAGACCGTATGCTGCAGAGCTCGGGGTGGCGGAGACTGGTGAGCCTGCTCTGCTTTATGGTTATCGGCGCAAGCACGGTGGCCGACCCCCTGGACCGTTTCAACCTGTACCGCATCGGTGTGGGCATTCTGCTTGGCCTTTTGTTTGGCGGCCTGTTTAAAAGGTTCCTGGCGCTCTTTCTTGGCTGGTTCAACGGCGCGTTCAGAAAGGAGCACGGCAAAGAGGCCATCCGTTTTGTGGTGGACAGCAGCATGTTGTTTCTGGCCCCCTTTGCCTTTATGCTCCTGCTTGCTGTTTATTACCTGGGTTGGTCCATGACCGTCGGCTTCGTTTCCGCCGGGTTAATGGCGGTGGGCACCGCTGCCGCCATTGAAATGGGGAAAATTCAGGGCAAACAGGAACTTAAAAACACTGCGGTGACCACAGCCGTTTCCTTCCTGTTTTCCCTGTCCTGGACGCTGGCCTATCCCTTTTATGCCCGGGCGCCGGTCTACCTGGAGGGCGGCCTGCAGCTGGTCCGGTCCCTAATGTCAGGGGGTGCGCGGTTATGAGGAAAATGTCAGCCGTTATCTCGCTTTTGTGCCTGGTTTTTGTCAACCTGCTGCCGCTTTCGGCGCTGGCCGCGGCCAGCGCGCCACCGCCGGAACCCTATGAGAGGGTGGCCGCCAAAAGCGGCAGCTGGTATGCCGACCAGCTTTATTACGACGGCAAGTCCAACCTGGTGGTGGGTTACACCGGCAGCTACAAAGCTTTGGCCGACGAAACGGAGCTGCAGTTTACCCTGGGCGAAAAAATCCGCCTGACCGGCATTTATATCCCTTACCCCGGGCAGGTGGGCTCCGTGGAGCTGCACCTGACGGACAGCCGGGGCAACATCTACCAGGGCTTTACCGGCTATCCCACCGTCACTTCCGGCAGCATCGCAGATGAAGCAGAGGAAGGTGAAAGCAAAGCGGAGCAGCTCCACACCCTTTATGTCTTCCGGCCGGACCAGGACATCTCCCTGCCCCGGGGGAGCTACTCGCTGCACCTGACGGGGCAAACCCTGCCGGTAGACGCTTACCTGGTCAAGGGCTACAATTATGCCGCCTGGGAAGCGTACCGGGAAAAATTAAAAAAATGGGCGGCCGCCGGCAAAGAGGAAGAAGAGGAAGAGGAGGCTTCGTTTGGCGAGGCAGAGCTGCGGGAGCTTTTGCGCCGCTTTGAGGAAGGGAAAGACGACCCGTATGAGTTTTCCTGGACGGACACGGCCCGGGACCGGTTCGCCCCGGTTTTTGTACTGGAAACCGACCACGTGATTGATGAGATTATTCTTAATACCTGGAACGGCGGCCAAGGCGCCGCCCCCGGCGCAATCTACATCCTTGACAAGTCCGGGCGGGCGGTGGGCGCCTACAGGGCGCAGGGCGCCAGGCTGGGCAATGTGCCCAATGCGCTGTGGATTTGTTATCCCGATCTTTTGTTGCCGGCGGGGATTTATACCATCGACATGACCGACCCCGATGCCCTGGCTTTTGACGAACAGGGGGAACCGGTTTTTTATGTGAGTGCGTCCCTGCCGGTACGGGCAAAAACCAGTTTTACCGGTACCTACAAAGTTAACCTGGATGTATATAAAACAAGTACCCTGATGGGACCGGTGGCGGGCAGGGTAAGCAGTTTTTCGCTTAAGGACTATGAACTGACGGTTTTGGATAAAGGCAGCATGATTGAATTGATCGGCCAGTACGAGGGCATGCCCTTCTCCCAGAACTGTAAGGTAACGGAGCGGACGGAAGAGGCGGTAACGGCTGTTTTCAGTTTTAGCGCTGACCTGACAAAATTACCTTACAAAGCCAGAATCGGCGCCGAGGCTACGGTTACCCTGGTCATGCCACAGCGGGGAATGGCTATAATCGGCGTTGAAGGTACCGGGACCTATGAACGGGGGGCCAGCGCTGAAAAGGGCGCCGATTACAATACTTATGATATTGTTCTCAGCGGGCAAATGACAACGAGGGCACTGCCCCCCTTTGTGATGGCCGCCCTGGGCAAGCTGGGCGGCGCCGGCAACATCCCCGGCCCCGATACCCCGGCGCAGGCGGCGGCTGGCATGCTTTTCCCGCCGCTGGTGGGGGTTATCGTCCATATCCTGCAGGAGCGGCTCAAGCCCAAACCCAGGGCTGCGGTAAGGCGTGATAAAGAATGGTACCGCAAAAAGTACCCCGGCCGCACCGATGAAGAACTGGCTATCATCATGATGGCCGACGCGCTGGGCTCCACCGGCGGCGACCCGGAAGACAGGGTGTCGGTGGGAGACAACGAAATTGCCCAAAGCCCGGACGGTACCGCCGGCGCTGACTACGACGGCGGCGGCTACGACGGCGATGAGGATTATTCTTTCGGCAAACCGGATGTACCGGAAGATAAGCCGGCGGCTGCACCGGCTGACCGCCAGCCGGAAACCGGACAGCCCGGCCAGCCCGAGCTCCCGGCCGAACCGGAAACCATGGAGGTGATCACTTCCCAGTACGGGGCCACGACCCTGATTATGAGGGATCCGACTACCGGGCAGTGGGTAAACGCGGAAACCGGCAACCCCTTTGACCTGGAAAGGCACCTCAGGGAATCGCCGGACCAGTTTAAACGCCACCTAAAGGCTACCGCCCACAACGCCGAACTGGAAAGAACCGGCCAGACGGCCATGCAGCAGGCTCTGGCCGGAATTAAAGACAAGTACAGGGCCGAGTTCGAAGCCATCCAGAAAGAAATCAACCAGCGCAGAATGGAACAGCTCCGGCGCGACCAGGAGTGGGCCGAGTGGGAACAGGCCCGGGCACAACAGGGGTTGGGACATGGGCGGATTATCGGCCAGACGGCGGCCAACATCGGCGGAGAATTCGTGGAAGCAGGCAAAACCATCGGCCGGGGCATCGGCCGCCTGGCCAGCGAAGCTGCGGAACTGGGCCGCGACCTGATAAACGACCCCTCCATCCTGGTCAACACTTACCGGGGCACTGTGGACGACATCAACAAAGGGCTGGATTACGCCGGCAAATCGCTGATCCAGGCCGGCAAGGACATCTACCGGAACCCGGAAATCATCACCGAGACGCTTAAAGGGACGGGCAAAGACCTGGCCGCCGGCGCCAAAAACATCGGCAAAGCGGTGATCGATACCGTCACCGACCCCAAAAAGGCCTGGGAATTCATCAAAAACACCAGCGGCATCGAGAACTTCGAGAACTCCCTGGACCCCAACCGCTCCCTGCTGGAGCGCATCGGCGAGGTGGGCAAGGGGACCATGAAGCTGGCCTCCACCCTGCTTACGGCGGGCAAAGCCGGTTCCGCGCTAAAGAGCGGCGCCGGCAAGCTCTCCGGCCTGGCCGACGACCTGCTGGGTGCGGGAAGCAAGAGCCTTACCGGCAAAACCGCGGTAACCGGCATCAAGCCCACCCTCCCCGTCCGGACCGGGCCGGGCTACGTCAATACCGGCCGGCCGGCCAACCTCTCCGGGGTGACCAGGACCTCGCAGAAGATCATCCAGAACACGGCAGACGACTTCGGCGTGCAGATCCACACCCGCCGCACCACCGCCAGCGCCGACGCCTGGATCAATTCCGGCAAGGCGGTGCCCAAGGAAATGGACCTGAAGGCCAAGACCCTGGACTGGGTGGATGAGCTTTTGGGCGGCCCCAAAAACAGCGAGGGCCTGGTGGGTTATTACAAGCCCAAGCTGCCGCCCAAGGAAGTCATGAAGTCCCTGTCGGAGGACACCCAGAAACTGATTGTGGAGAAGTTCAAGGACCGGTCGAGGGAATTCCGCAAGCTGGCCGGTGACATGGAAGCCTTAAAAGACAAATACGCGGTGATTGACGGCCGGGTCATGGACCTGCAAAAGGGCGGCAAGTTTGTCACCGGCGACGTGGACCTGCTCGACATCACCAACTTCGACGGCACTCCGGTCAGCAGCAGTCTGAAAAAGCAGGTGATCGACAGCCTGATGAAAAAGACCGGGTCCAACATCATGCACGAGGACGTGATGTCGTGGTCCAAAGACGGCAAAGCCTTCAACCTGCAGGCCAAAATCAAAATGTTAAACGACGCCCGCGCTCCGGTGGATCCCACCAAAGCGGCAGGAGGCATCTCAACCTACAACCCGCTGGCGACGCCCACGACCAGTTACCAGAGCGGTCCGCGCATTGACATGGCGCAGGTCAGAAATTACCTGAACGGCCAACCCGTTAACCTGCCGCCGGACCAGATGAACGAATTCATGAAAATCCTGAAGAGCTCAGGGCTGGAGGTGTAATATGCATACACCGTTAAGTGATGAGGAAAGACGGGCGATACTGGAACGCCTGCCGCGGCTGGACGCTGAGTACAACGAACTGGCGCGGCAGCTGGCGGACCTGGAAGAAAGCGGCGAGGATGGTTCCGGCACCGGTCCCCTGCGGGAGCAACTGGCGGACATTGCCAAAGAAGCAGCCGGGCTGCTGCGGCGCTACACCGACAGCCTGCCGGAGCGGCCGCTTTCCCGCTGTCCCTTCAGCGGCCAAATCCTGTCCCTGGTTATCGACGACCGTGGTCTGGACGGCCTTTGGTGGAACCACCACGCCCCCAAAAGGCCCCCGGGCAGGCTGCCGGCCACCTTCTTCGCCCTGGACGGCGCACTGAAACTGGAAGAGAAACCGGAAAAAGCCCCCTTCCTCTGCGCGCCCGGGCCTGACGTCCCCTTCGTGCTGCCCCGGCTCCTGCAGTTCACCCAGGTGCGGGCGGTGGTCTCCAGCCTGAAAATCGGCCCGCACACCGCCTACCCCATAGTTTATTACGCTGACCCCATGCTCTACGGGGAAAAAAGGGTCAACGACTGGGGGACGGACCGTTACTGGGAAGAAGGCAACCTCCTCCCCGGGGTGTTCGGTCCCGGCGAGTACATCAGCCTGACGCCGGACCCGGAAGAATACGACTTTGACCTGAAACCCTGGATCCGCCGGGGCAAACTGCTCTGGATTGCACCAGGCGACCAAAGGCTGGTCCTCCACGGCCATGCGACCGGCTGCCCGTACCTGGACCTGCCAGGCAGCCGCCGGCTTAAATACATTCAAAACGGTGAGGTGTGGGAAGACGACCCGGAATACGAGACAATGGACGAAAACGACCCCGCCTTTGACCTGGAGCATTTCCGCCGGCTGGTGGAAAGATATGAGAAGGGAGAGGTTTAAATGGCCGGGAGAAAAGAGCCGGTTACCTTTGAACTGAAGATGGGGGAGCTCAGTGCAGTCATAACAAAACAGCTGGGACTCACCCCAAACAGCGGCTCCCTGCTGCAAAGGGCGCCGGAGCCAGAGCTCCGGGACGCTGATTTTGCCCAGCTTCTGTCTGATGGCGATTTCCTGCGGGCCGCCCGCCTCCTGGCGGAGCCGGACCTTTACGTGGTAAACCGCATCGGCGGAGGGAGCATGGCCCCGGAGGAGGTCCGCCTCTACCGGAAAAAAAGCGAGGGGGAGGACGTGGCGGCGGTGGCGGTGGCCCCGGACGGCACCTGCACCCTGCAGCTCTACGCGGATTACAGAGATTACCTCAGCTGGTGGGCGGACAACTTCGCCGGCAAAAACGAAGAAACAATGGCCAACTACATCCCGCCCACGGTCAGCCTGGAGCAGTTTTTGATCATCCTCCACGCCGTCGACTGTTACCGCCGGGTCACCTTCACCAACATGCTGAACTATGTTTACGCCAACACCGTCTACATCACCGGTGCCGAATTTGCCAGGACCATGGCCGCTTCCCTCAAAAGCGGCGACATCCGCTGGCTGCTGCCGGCCTTCACGGCAATACTGCCCGGGTTTGCCCGCTTCAACATCAACATTGTGCCGGAAGACGTGGGCGTCCTCCTGGAGCATAACTTTTTCATCAACGCCCGGCGGGCGGAGGACGGGGAGGACGTAATGGTTTTTGGCGAGGCCGGGCGGAACATGGGGGTGGAATTTTACCGCTCCTGGCTTTTGTCCTCCGGTTTTGAAATCAATGTGGCGGGGCCGGACGGCTTTACGGCGGCGGAAAACATTTTTATCGCTCCCACTGCCCTGGCCAACCATTTTGCCCGCCTGCTGCCTCAGGAGGACGGCAAAGTCCTGGTGAACCACCAGGCCTATACCAGGGAACAGCTGGAACTGAAACTGGCTGAAATTTTTGCCAAAACGGCATAAAAGCATAAAACGGTTCCTGGCCATAAATGCTGCGATGCCGACCAGAATAAACCGCGCCAGAATAATTGGCGCGGTTTTTAATCAAATACCGGTATATTTCCTAAAGAGATGCGGTTTTGGGACGATAAATAATAAAGACGTTTATTTATCCCGCAAAAAAGAGGGGAGCTGCCGTTTGTCCCTGCGCAACAAGACGCTGATTACTATTGCCTGCCTGTCTGTCCTGCTGGTGCTGATACATATGCTGCTTTGGCACCTGCCCTTAAGCGCCGGCGCCGCCTTCTGGCTGACTTCGCTGTTTCCCGGCCTGTTTTTTGGCCTGTCTGTGGTGCTCCTGCTGAAGCGGACAGTGCTTGCACAGCTAAACAACCTGAACCTTGATATTCAGTCCATCAGCCAGAGCGACGACATCTCCCGGCGCCTTTCCACCCAGGGAGGCAGCGCCGAACTTTCTGCCCTGGCAACCAACTTCAACCGCCTGCTGAGCCGGCAGGAGCAGCTCCACCACAGCGTGAGCGAAAGGGAGGCCAGGCTGCGCCTGGTCACCGACAACATGCTGGATATCATCTGCCAGGTGGACAGGCAGGGCAACATCTCCTACGTCAGCCCATCCTGCAGGCTGATACTGGGCTTTGAACCAAAAGAGCTGCAGGGCAGGCCCATTTTCGGACTGGTCCACTCCTGTGACCAGGGGCAGGTCCGCAAAGCCGTCAACAAAGCGGTGGAAACCCTGACCGCGCAGCGGACCGAATTCCGCTGCCGCCACGCTAACGGCAAATATGTCTGGCTGGAAGCGGTGGGCAAGGTGCTCCTGGACAAAAACATGGGCTTTACCGGCGGCGTCATCAGCTGCCGCGACATAACCGAGCGCATCGCCATGGAAAAGCGCCTACGCTATTTAAGCCTCCACGACTCCCTCACCGGCCTGTACAACCGCACCTATTTCGAGCAGGAAATGCAGCGCCTCAAAGCCAGCCGCCTCGGCCGCGCCGGCCTGGTCATCTGCGACGTGGACGGCCTGAAACTGTACAATGACAGCTTCGGGCACGAAACCGGCGACAGGCTGCTCAAACTCACCGCCCAGGTGCTGAAAAAAAGCTTCCGTGAAGGCGACGTACTGGCCCGTATCGGCGGTGACGAGTTTGCCGTCCTGCTGCCCGGCGCCGGCCCCGAGGCGGTACAGGCGGCCGCTGACCGCGTACGCCAGCACATGGCGGAATATAACGAGAGCAACGGCGAATTCTCCTTAAGCATCTCCATCGGCACCGCCGTCAGCGAGGACCTGGAAAAAATAGCTGAGCTCTTCAGGGAAGCGGACGACAACATGTACCGGGAAAAACTGCACCGCAGCAAAAGCACCCGCAGCGCCATCGTCAAGGTTCTGCTGAAAACCCTGGAAGCCCGCGACTTCACCAGCGAGGAACACGCCAACCAGATGCAGGAGCTGGTGGTAAAGCTGGCCCAATCCATCGGACTGCCTGAACACAGGATAGCCGACCTGCGCCTGTTTACCCAGTTCCACGACGTGGGCAAAGTGGGTATACCCGATTACATCCTCCTCAAAAAAGATCCGCTCACCTCCGAAGAAACGGAAAAAATGCAGGCCCACAGCGAAATCGGCAGCCGCATTGCCCGGTCGGCCCCGGAGCTGGCCCATATCGCCGACTGGATCCTGAAACATCACGAGTGGTGGAACGGCAAGGGCTATCCCCTTGGCCTCTCCGGGGCTGACATACCGTTGGAATGTCGGCTGCTGGCCATCGTGGACGCCTACGACACCATGACCAGGGGGCGGCCCTACCGCCAACCCGTCTCCCACGGGGAAGCCATAGCGGAACTGAAACGGTGTGCCGGCAACCAGTTCGACCCCGACCTCACCGCCGCCTTTATAGAGCTGCTGGCAGCCCCCTCCCGCAAGCTGGCCGTTTAGGCTAAAACCGCCATTCTCCGCAGGTGAAAAACATGATTAAAATTAACAACCGGTTAATCCCGTACCTATTGCTCCTCGGCTACGCCCTGGCGCTGCCGCTGGTACAGTTGAACCTGGCTAGCGTCTTAAGCGGCTTCACCGGGGTATTCCTGGTGGTCGCCGCCTCGCTGCTGGGCTTAAGGGCCGGCCTGCTTTCTGCCCTTTACGCCATCACCGTCATCACCCTGCTCTCCCGCGCTGCCGGCACCGCCCTCCTGGCCGAAGGACTGGGCTATTTCACCATCGCCGCCGGTATCGGTTTAGTGGTGGAAGAATACCGCAAAAGCAAAGACAACCTGGAAGAAGACATCGCCAAGCGCCGGCAAATGGAAGACCAGCTCAGGCGCCTCAGCTACCACGACTGCCTCACCGGCCTGTACAACCGCACCTTTTTCGATGAACAGCTGAAAACCATTGACACCGGGGAAAACCTGCCCCTCACCGTGGTGATGGGCGACGTCAACGGCCTGAAGCTGGTCAACGACACCTTCGGCCACCACCTGGGCGACAGGCTGCTGGTCCGTGCCGCCTCGGTACTGCGGGAGCACTGCCGGGAGCAGGACATCCTCTGCCGCTGGGGCGGCGACGAATTCATCATCCTCATGCCCCGCACCACCAAACCTGCCGCCCTGCAAATCTGCGCAGACATCGTCAAAAAGTGCAAAGCCCAGGGGCCCGACCCTATCCTGCTCAGCATCTCCTTTGGTGCTGCCACCAAGGAAAAGGAGCTCACTGACATTATCTCCGTCATGAAAGAAGCGGAGGACCGGATGTACCGCAACAAGCTGCTGGAGAGCGGCAACACCCGTTTCTCCTTTGTCTCCTCCCTGCAGTCCCTGATGGAGGAAAAGACCGAAGAGACCATCGGCCACGCCCTGCGCCTGCAGGAGCACGTGCTTAACATCGGCCGCAAGCTAAAACTTCCTCAGGAACAGCTGGATGAGCTGGCCCTACTCTGTGCCCTCCACGACATCGGCAAAATCGCCATCCCCGACAATATTATCATGAAGCTGGATTCCCTCACCCCCGAAGAATGGGAAATCATGAAGCAGCACTCGGAAATCGGCTACCGCATCGCCCTTTCCGCCCCGGAACTGAACGGCATCGCTAAGAAAATCCTACACCACCACGAGCGGTGGGACGGCTCCGGCTACCCCCACGGCCTCAAAGGCGAACAGATACCGCTCCTTTCCCGCATCCTGGCCATCGCCGACTCCTACGACGTCATGACCAACGGCCGCCCCTACAAAAAAGCCCTCACCCCCGAAGAAGCCATTACCGAACTCAAACAGTGTTCCGGAACCCACTTTGACCCCCGGCTGGTGGAAGTCTTTCTCTCTGAATGCCACCCGGAAAAATACTGCATCTCAGCCTGAAGACCCGCCTCCGCAGGGGTCCTATTTGTAAAATCTTTGTAAAATATGCCAGGTCACTTGCAATGTTGCCAAATAAATGGTAACATTAATTCACAATAACTATCGATTAAAAAACTGGGGGCAATGAGGGGCAGGCCTTACCTGGACGCTTGGCCTGACCAGAGCCGGTAGCGTAACCGACCAGCAATGGCCGGTTTTTTGTTTCCCGCCTCCGGACAGTCAGGCAGACCGGTCATTTCTTCACCGCAACTTTTTCTATTCTGAACGCCGCAAGGTCACATACTACTGGCAGAGAAGGAGTGGTACACCGGCAACAGAGTTTAGCCTCAGCATACTGTAAGCAAACCGGTTGTCGGAAATCCGGCCGAAGGAGGAATGTGGAGGCACGGTCATTGACATGGTTTTTCATTGGATCGCAAATGGTACCATTACGTTACTACCGGCAATATCGCCGCCGGATAAATAAAAAAAAGGAGTGAACAGGCCAGTGAGGCATAACAAAACCTGGCGTATTATGTTAACGGTGCTCCTGGTAGGTCTGCTGGCGTTCGGAGCGACGTTAACGGCGTTTGGCACAACAGTCCAAGGGCCGTATCTGTGGGAAAAACAACAGGACCCGAAGGCTTCCGACCTTTATGGAACATACAATTACGGGTGCGAGAATTTAAAATACTTTAAAATTGATGTGCAGAACCCAACAGGCACCTGGAGTTACAACGGGTTTTCAGTAACGGTGGAAACCGTAAACAAGACTTTAAGCTGGTCATCTGATAAGGACGTTTACTATGTGGTTGCCAAGGGTGGCAATAATTCATACATCTATGTCTACCCGGACGGAGCAAAATCAGGAGCGGGAATTGTAGCCCCCCTTAATCCGGGCGGGCAGCGACCTGACATCAGTCACGTAAGTTTTTACTACTGCGATGGTGTTGCCATCGTATACGGCAGCATTGCCGGCCTGAAGTTCCATGACCTGGACGCCGACGGTGTTTTCGATGCCGGTGAACCTGGCCTTGACGGCTGGACCATCGAACTCTATAACCAGGAGCCGGGTGTGGGTGTTACTCCCATTGATACCACAACCACGGACGCTGACGGCACTTTTGAGTTCGTGAACCTCCCCCTTGGCACATACTACATCAAAGAAGTGCAGCAGGCGGGCTACGCCCAGACATATCCACTGGATCCTGATTATTTCACGGTTACTTTGACAGCAGAAAACCCGGATGCTGTCCAGCTGTACTTCGGCAACGTTAAGCTGGCCAAGATCTGCGTGGAGAAGAAGGATACTTACGGAGCACTGCTTGGCGGCTGGACCTTTAATCTTTACAAGTGGGTCGATGATGCATGGGTTGATCAATATGCACCAAAGACCACAGACCTTGCTGTCAACGATGGCAAGGTATGCTGGGACGGCCTGTTCCCCGGCCTCTACAAGGTAGTGGAAACCCAGCAGGCTGGCTGGACCGCCGTTGACCCGGCAAGCGGCGAAGCGGAGGTCACCCTGGCTGCCGGCGAGGTAAAAGCCCTGACCTTTGTCAACTACCGCGAGCCGCAGTGCGAAACCGCCTGGGCTTATGACCCCGATGGGAAGGCTATCACCTTCAACTCCCTTGGCCTTGGCAACTGGGGCTGGACCAACGGGCCGTACGGCGAAGGGCATTATACCCTGGAACTGTGGGCCGCGGCCGGCAGGAACGACCTCAGCAAGGGCACCTTGGTTGGTTATGTCCATGTCGATTACAACAACGGCAAAGTAACCGTAACCTACAATATGGTTTCCGGTTTCTGGACCAAGGAAACGCACCTGTGGATCGGTAACCAGCAGCTGCCCAAAGACCGCCGCGGCCGCTGGGTCAACGCACCCGGCCAACTGAAATTTGAGGCTGACAAGGAATACGGCTTCAGCGGGAACATCTACATCGCCTTCCATGCCGTGGTCTGCGGCTACTTCGACGAAGCACCCGGCAACGGGTTTGAAATCATGGCCGAGCCTGCCATGGCTGGCGGCCCGCCCGAGCACAGCATGGCCGGAGGTAAACCTGCGGCTTACGAAATGAGCGGCAAGGAATTTGGCGCCATGGTTAGCGAGCTGGCCAGGAGCGCGCCGGGTGCTGTGGCCGAAACTATGGGCAAAAAGAAGAAATAGGCAAAAAAGTAAAGCCCGCTTCTTAACCGGAGGCGGGCTTTTTTTCTCAATCACACTTTTTGCAGTTTAGGCTTTCTCCCTTTTTGCCGGGCGTAGTCAGGGCAGCGTCACGGTCAGGGTGTAACTGCTCTTGCCGGAAACGGCCACCACCTGCAGCGTGTACACGCCCGGCACGGACACAGGCACGGAGATTTCCTCCCGCAGGCCGGTCTGGCTGGAAGAGGAGGCCACCGCCGCCACCCTGCCGGCGGGGTCAAGCAGGTACAGGTCCAGGTCAGTGCGCCTGGTGTTCCAGGTCAGCGTAGCGCTGAGGGTGCCAGAAGAAGATACGTTTATGGTATGCGCCGCAGTGCCGCCCTGTTTCCTGTCGCCTACGGAGCCGGAAAACACTATTGTCTGTGGAGCTGCGGGTTGTGGTTCCTGCGGTTCGGGAGCCGGTTCCGGTGCTGCCGGTGCCGGCGATGGCTCTGGCCCGGGAGCAGGCTCAGGCTCTGGCTCGGGAGCGGCCTCCGCCGCCTGCTCCGCGCCAGCCTTTGCCCCTGCCAGCAGACTGAGGCTGGCGGCCATGTTAATGCGTCCCCAGCCGGTGTAGGGGTCGAAGCCGGCTTCGCCCACGTCATCAGCGCCCCTCTCGATTATGTCCTGCACCTGGGCCGGGGTCAGGGCCGGGTCCAGGCTGAGCACCAGCCCGGCCAGGCCGGAGACGAAGGGGGCGGCAAAGGATGTGCCGCTGCCCACGTCGTAACCGCCGCTAATCACCGTGCTGAAGACGCCACTGCCCGGCGCCGCCACGGAGATTTCCGGGCCGTAGCAGGAATAACTTGCCTTGTTGTCGGAGTTGTCCACCGCCGCCACGGCGATGACGTTGGGATAGGCAGCCGGGTAAGCCACGGGGCCGTTGGAGTTGCCGGCGGCGGCCACCAGCACCACGTTACGGCTGTGGGCGTAGTCCACTGCGCTTTTCAAGGCGGAAGAGGGGTTGCTGCCGCCCAGGCTCATGTTGATGACCCTGGCGCCGTTGTCCGCGGCGTAAATAATACCTTTGGCCAGGTCGCTGTAAGTACCGCTGCCGTTTGAGCCCATAACTTTTACCGGCATCACAAGGTTTTGCCAGGTGGTCCCGGCCACACCCCTGCCGTTGTCGGTGGCAGCGGCGATGATGCCGGTGACCCGGGTGCCGTGCCCATGGTCGTCAGCGGTGTTGTCATTGCCGCTGACAAAGTTGTAACCAGCGGTAAGGCGCCCGGCCAGGTCCTCGTGCGAGGCCCGCACGCCGGTATCCAGCACCGCTATGACAATTTCTGCGCTGCCGGTGGTCAGGTCCCAGGCAGCTGGGGCGCCCATCCGCTGCAACCCTTTTTGCCAGTTGCTGAAGTAGGGGTCGCTTGGCACCATCTCCGCCTGAGCGATATAATTGGGCTCGGCGAAGACCACATTGGGGTTTTTCCGGTAGACTGCCACCATCTCCGCCACGCTTTTGTCCCTGGGGACGGCCAGTATATGCACGTCGATGCGGGGGATGGCGCCTTTTTCGGTGACGCGGTAACGGAGGTTGAGGGACCGCTTGGTGAGGGCCGAGGTGCCGGGCTTGAACTTTACCAGGAACTCACCCTGTGTCATCTGGCCATCCAGGGCCGGTGCTGCCCCTGCGGTATTGGCGGTGGCGGGAAAGTGCACCGAACCCGCCAGCAAAAGCAGGACGGTCAGCAATATGCACAGTGTTCTCCGGGGATACCCTTTCATCTGATCACCTTCTCCTGGCTTATTGATTTTAAAATAAACAGCCTGCCGTCAGCTGCACGGCAGGCTAAATAAACGTACTGCCCGGCAACTGGCTGGCTTGGCGCTTTATACTTGCGCTTTAGCCCCTGTAGCTTTGCGTCGCCGCCTTTCGGCGGTTTTGCCTTTTGCGGTTATAAGCGGGTTATTTTACCCTAATACTAAAATATTTTACCTTTATTTGCAAGTAAAATCAGGGTTATTACCGCCGTTTTGCCGAAAAATGAGACTTTGGGCCTACCTTTTATGGTAATTTGGTCCCGCCTCAGCCAGGGCCAAACCTGCGCTGCCGGCGCCCAAAATCTTAACCGCGGCAGTGACTAAAAACAGAAAAGCAAGGTATAACTGGTGATAAAGAATAACTGTGCCAATTATACAGCGTCTGCCTGCGGCCGGAGGTTGAAATATGAAAGGTCTGATACGGTTTCTCGTCATAGCCGGCCTCCTTTTCGCCCTGTACAGCGGGGCGGAAAGAATCTACAGCGTGTACCGGTATCATGTCCTTCTGCACAAACTGGCAACCTCCCTTGACAGCGGCACCGTATTGCCTGCAAAAGACGTGGCGCCGTCCTGGGACAAGGCGGCCCGGCTGCTTTTTCCCGGCCAGGCCGCCGCCTACGGGGAACTCTCCGCCGCTGCCGGCTTGCTCCTGGCGGAAAAAATCGGGCTCATGGCCCCCCTGCTGCCGGGTATAGACCCCAAGACCCTGAAAGCCGGCATCGGTATCCTGGAAGGCTCCGCCGGGATAGGGGAAGCGGGGAACACCATCCTCACCGCCCACAAGACTAACATCAACAGCCGTTCCCTCCGCCGCTTGCCGGAGCTGCAGCCGGGCGACCGGCTGGACATCGTCACCGCCGGCGCCCGCTATCGCTATGAAGTCTGCCTGGTAGCCGTCCTTGACCGCAGTGACATTACTTTCTTCACCGGCGAATGGCAAGAGAACACCCTCACCCTCTTTACCAGCCACCCCTTTAACCACCTCAACCCGCCCCATCGCCTGGTTGTTCAGGCAAAACTGGCAGGTATGCGCTAAACCGGCTTAACTACAGTTTTTCCCGCACTCAATCAAAGCCCGCCTCTCTTGGGGAGGCGGGCTTTTCCCCGGTGCTTTTTATGATTATTGCAGCTGGTACGGGCTGGCCTGTGTCCCGTCCCCGGAATAAGCGAACAGCGTACCGGACAGCGTTAAGGCTTCACGTATGCCGTGGCTGGCAGTATCTGAAGCTTCGCCGAAGGCGCCTGACGCGGTAACGTAATAGCAGCGGTTTTTATTTTGCTGTGAACTGGTCCAGTAGCTTCCGCCCGCCGCCCTTCTTCCATCGGTCCAACCTGCGCCTTCCAGTTCACTCCTGGCGGGACGCGAGGCGGTTTCGGACCAGGTGCCGCTGCCGCTGGCAGACAGCAGCAAAACGCGGTTGTTGGCGCCGGTCAGCTTCAGATAATCTTCCCCGTTGTACCGCAAATAACTGCCGCCGGGAATTTTGGTCAGCGGCAGCCTGAACTCGGCGAGCACCGTCTTGTTGCCGTTCATTAGCAAATTGTACGATGGGTTATACTGTATTGATGAGCCGTTGACCAGCCAACGGTAAAACTCCCAGTTGTTCTGCCCCTCCGCATTTAACGCTACTGATGTCATTGCCTCATGAGTATACGTGCCTGTTGCCGGTATGGTGGTACCCCTGCCGTTGGGGTGGCTTTCAACAGTCAGGGAGAAATTGGCAGGCGGCGGAGACGGCCCTTCGGAAACAGGCTGTACCAGTACCTCTGCAGTCAGCGACGACCCGCCGTTTAACGCCTCAGATAAAACATGGATCAGCCCGTTGCCTGTGCTGTGCACCAGGTTGCCTGACAAAGTCACCTCCACTGTGGCGGGGTCCACGTATTCGGCTTTATCAATGGAAAGATCTGCAAAATCTTCTCCCAGCCAGATATGACTTTTGCTGATGGTTTCTTTGAACGTGTTGTTAATCAGTGTCAGGGTAAATACGGTGTTAAGTGAGGGATTTTCCACCACCGGATTGGGTAGCGCCAGCAGGTAACCGATCGGCACCACCACCAGCACATGAGCTGACCTTGGTATTTCTCCTTCGATGCCTGAGGCCAAAACTTCAATCCTGCCGTTACCGCTGCCTGCAGCCAGATCGCCCGCCAGTACAACGGTGGCCTGCGACGGATCAGACGGGTGCCTGGCGGCGTTAACAACCACCAGGCCGGCAAAGTCAAGGCCCAGTTCAATATCGTCTTTACCAAGGGTGTCACGGAAGGTGTCATTGAGCAGGGTAAGATTAAAGGACTGGCTGAAACCGGTATTTTCCGCCACCACGTTGGGCAGCACCGATAATATCACTAAATCCGACGGTTGCTTGATAAACCAGACGGCGGAGAAATCAGCCCCCACGGCTGTTATGGTTTTGCCCTGGAAGCGCAGGTTTTCCACGAACACCTTTGTTAATAATGAGTAAGTCTGTTCGCTGTTTCTTGTCCCGTCCACCCGGAATGACAATATATTATCATGCGTAGAACTTTTGGCAAAAGACAGGGCAAACTGAATTTTTTCCGAAATCTGGCCCGGGATAATCCTGGATATACCTTTGGTCCTGTATTCCACAAAACCGTCTTCATTGACGAAGATGTAATGTTCATCCTCCTCCAGCGCTGACGCGGCCGGAATGGTGACCGCTCCCCCCATAAGCCGCACTTCGGTGGCGTGACGTAGCTGGCCGGAAATGAAGTCCGCTACCATCCTTACGTTTTGCTGCACATCGGAACGACCTTCCGCCACAACAAAGGACGTATAACCGAAATGATAAAGCATGTAGCCACCGGCAAGGACCAAAGACAGCAGGCTTAAAGCGATTATCAGCTCTACCAGACCCAGGCCTTTTTCTTTAAATAAAAGGCGCGCCAGGACGCTCATCCCGTGTTTTGAAGTCTTCATCCTGTTCCCTCCTGTGCTCAGCGACGGGGGATAAAGGCGCTGATACTGACATTACCGTTGGAAAACTCCACAGTCTCCCCCGGGATGGCAATGGAGGACAGGTCCTTGAACGTCACGGTCAGAAGCGTGCCCACCGTGGTGCCCGTGCTGATCTTCTTTTCCAGTTCCTCTTGCGACAGGTACATATGGGTGCTTTTCTCCCCGGCCCTGGCTATGCCGGACATACCGCTGGTCAACATGCCGGTAAACGCGGTGACGGCAATTACCAGCACCACCATGGCAATCAAAAGTTCCACCAGCGAAAACCCCGACTGATTTGTGTACAGAAGCTGTCTTATCCACGTTCGCATATCAATCTCTCCAGGCTCCCCGCTTTAAAGACACGATGGCTGACAAACTGTCCGTATCGGCTGAAACCGGGTGAAAAACCACATTGCCGATGCTTGGCTGGTTGTTGTTATGTTTGCGGACAAAAAGGTTGCTGATAATAGCTCCACGGACAGTGGAATGCGCCGACTGAATTGCCACAATGGCGTTGGGCCCGTAAATATAGGCGTTGGTGGTGCCATTCGCCTGCATATTCAGGTAAGTGCCGTCTTTTAGAAAGATAAACACGCTGTTGGGATCGCCGCTGTTTACCACCATGGGCGTATGGAATTCCGCTTTATTGGTAATATACAGCTCCAGTCTGCCCTTCCCGCTGACCTGAACAACCACATTGCCCTTGGTTTCCATATCGTGCACCACAACCTGCATCACCCTGTCCTGAACGTCAAAAACCAGTGTGCCGTTCGGGCTCATGGTAATACCGGAGTACCAGGCGTCAGAGGCAATGGTAACCGTCTGCTTGTTCCCCACACTGATACTGCCTGCACTGGGCAAACCTTCAGGTATGATGGGAGACGGGTAATTTGCCTCATGAAAAGGCGTAGCGGTGTAACTGTAATTAGATCCCTTAATAATATTACCGGCAGAGGCCACATCCCCCACAATGGTTTTCAACTGAGAGATGTCAAGATCGCCGAAGGTGTAAATCACATTTTCGAATACCTCAGACGCCTTCAGTGAAGTTAAATTAAGATGAACCGTCCGTGATACGTCACCGCTGGTGCCCACACCGGTGACAATGATGCCGTTCACAATGTCTCCACTGACATTAACCTGAAAATCCCTGCCGCTTCCCAGAGAACCCGCCGCCATATTATTCTTGCCTGTCCTGGCGATTATGGAAGCCACCTGAGAAGGATTCTTCGTCAGGTATTCAGCTACCGCGTCCGCCCCGGACCTTGCCAGGTAATACGCCTGCATACGTTTTTCCTCGCGGGCAACCTGAATATTGTCCGTCACGCTGTACTGCCAGACCGCGGTCCCAAGCAGCGACAGGACAAGCATTACTATTAACACCAAAGGCAGAGCCAAGCCCCTGTCATCCCGCAACGGCTTCGCCTCCCATCCGAATAAGTACCTATTATCCTGTTTATCGTCATTTTTCCCCTAAACTTTAGTTTCCGACAAAAAACCGGCCCCCGGCCGGTTTCACAGATACCCTCTCCCAAACAACCACCCGAAATAAACCATCAGCCCCCCGTAACACACAAAAACCGCCCAGGCATAATACCAGAGCCGCCTCCCTATCTTCCCCCGGCACAACCACACCAGCCCAAGCAGCGCCGGCACCACCACCAGCTTAACCTCCGCCAAATACCCGGCCCGCATAATCCACCGCACCACCGGGTTACCCTCCCTAAACCCCGCCTCCAGAGCATACAGCGTCACATAATAATCGATTATATTAAAGACCCCGGTAACCGCCAAAAGCAGCCCTGGCAGCCTCCCACCCCTGGTAATAAAAATACCTCCTCCGCATACATCTCACTGCCAGTTTATGCAAAGGAGGAAACGCTTAATTTGGTATATATTGGGCAAGAAGCCGGCCAGCCGGCTTTAATTTGTCTCCCAGATGCCGTTAACAAGCACATAACTTTTGCCGTTGGGCGACACCGGCCATCCCTGCACATACGGCCCCGCCAGCTTTCCCCGCAAAGAGGCCGTATTCTCCGCCTTCGGATTATTACCCTCATCCGCCATCATCCACTGCAAAGTGGCGCTGTTCAGAATCCTGACATTGGCCTCGTCTGCCCTGTTCCTGGCGTTCTGGACGGAAGACGCGAAGATTGGCACCGCGATGCTGACCAGGACAGCGATAATGATGAGGACGGCCATAAGTTCGGGGAGGGCGAAGCCTTTATCCGATTTTTTTGTATCATTGCCTGACACCTGCCCACACCTGCGCTTTATAGATTTACATGGAATATCGGCTCCGCCTAAAAATACTTTAATCAGTCAAGCTGCAGCCGGTATGGGTCTGCGTCCGTACCGCTGCCGCTGTAGGCGGAGATGTTGCCCTGAAGCACATGCGTCAGACGTGTCTTGTAAGAGTTGTTTTTATTCCTGGATTCAAAGCTTCCGTCATTTTTTACATACCAGGCAAAATTACTGTTATGGTTATCGGGGGGGTCAGAGGTGCTGGTCCAGTAATCGCCCACTCCGCCTCTTTGCGCCTGTGTCAATGCCGTAAGCTCATCCTTTGATGGCCATGAACTGCCCGCAGTCCACTTAACATCACTGGTTGAAGCATTACGGTCCATCACCTTGTTGGGATGCGCCAGCTTGATATAGTCTTTATTATCGTATCTGACGTAGCTGCCGAGGGGTATTTTCGCCAGCGGCAGCCTGAAATGGGCCAGAGCCGTTTTGTTGCCGTTCATGTCCAATTCATAAACCGCGTTATACTGCGCCGGCAGGGCGCCGATTTCCCATTTATAAAACTCCCAGTCGTTCAGTCCCGTCGCGCTTATCGTTACCTTTGACTGCGCTGCGTAACTATAGGTATACCCCGCCGCGGGTATGGTAGAGCCCTTGCCGGCAGGATATACGCCCATAGTCAGGGTATACTCAACCGGGGGCGGGTTGGGCCCTTCGCCATTGGGCCAGACAATGACATTGGCAGACAATGCCGAACCCCCGCCCAGTCCGCCGGCGGTAACCTGTATTAACCCGTTTCCGGTGACGTGTTCCAGGTTGCCTTTGACTGTTACTTTAATTTCTGAGGGGTTTATATACATCACACTTGTAACTTCAAGCCCACTGAAATCGTCGCCCAGAAAAATATCATTTTCCAAGACAGAGTCTTTAAAAATATTGTTCTCAAGACCCAAAGTAAATACCTGTTGGAAGTTTTCATCTTCTTCAACCTCACTGGGTAGAGCCAACAGTATGCCCACCGGGACCACCACCAGAACCTGGGCTGTCCGGGCCATGGTGCTTTCCGTAGCATTGCCGCTCACAGTAATTGTGCCGCTGCCGTCACTGTGTGTAAGGGTACCGGAAAGGGTAACCGTTGCTTTGGCAGGGTAGTTTGCGTCTATGACAGCACCTGTAACCGTCAAACCGGAGAAGTCCAGACCGAGTTCAATATCATCAACAGCCAGCGCGGTAAATTTATCATTAATTAACGTGAGGTAAAAATGTTTATCGGCAAGGGTCCCGGTCTCCATGATATGCGGGGATACAGATAAAAACGCCAGGCCGGACGGCTGCTTGATAAAGTAAACTGTGGAAGCGCTTGTTCCTCCCGTAATGACGCTGTTTAAAAACCCCAGGTTTTCAATAAACACCTCCGACAAAAGGGAATAAGTCTGGCCGCTGTCTCTGGTGCCGTCAACCCGGAAAGACAGTACATTGGTATGGGTAGTGCTTTTGACAAAAGACAGGTCAAACTCCACTTTATCGGAAATAACACCGGGGATAAGCCTGGATACGTTTTTGGTCCTGTATTCGATCAAACCGTCCGCGTTTAGAAAAATATAATGCTCGTCTTCCTCCAGGGCAGCCGCGTGGGGGATTGATGTTTTACCTTCAGGCAGTCCCAGGTGCACCCTGGTGGCGTGACGGATTTCCCTGGAAATAAAGTCGGCGGCCATTCTGACGTTTTTCTGGACGTCGGAACGGCCTTCGGCGGTGACGAAGGACATATGGCCAAAGAAGTAGAACATATAAGCGCCTGCAAGCACAATGGAAAGCAGGGCCAAAGTTACTATCAGCTCCACCAAACTCAGGCCGCTTTCTGCCAGATGGCAAAATACCCTTTTATTTAGCTGGCGCCCGGCTGCACCGTGCATACCCTGTCCCCCTGGCTATTTATTCTACTGGCGCGGTATAAAAACGCTGATATTGACGTTCCCCTGCGGAAACTCCACAATTTCCCCGGGGATGGTGATAGTGGTTTTGTCCGGAAGCGTTATAGTCAGGGGGGTATTAATGGTTGTCCCCATGCTGAGTTTCCGCTCCAGTTTTTCCTGGGATGCAAAAATATTGGTGCTTCTTTCTCCCGCTCTTACTATGCCGAACATTCCATCAGTGAGCATTGATGTAAAGGCGAAAACAATTATGAACAGGACCACCACCGCGACCAGAATCTCAATAAGCGAAAAACCGGCCTGACTGGCACATACTTTTCTCCCCGTACCGGTTTTCATTCTAATCCCTCCAAAGCCCCCGTGATAAGTTGATTATCGCGTCCAGGGCGACGACTTTATTGGGGTCCACAGCGTAAAAAACCACGTTGCCGATACTGGGCTGGGCATTGTTGTGCTTCTTGATAAACAGGTTGGCGATAATGGCCCCGTTAATCGTGGAATGGCCGGACGTAATTCCCACAGTGGCTTTTGGACCGTAAATATAGCCGTTGGTGACGCCGTTGGCCTGCATATTCAGATAACTGCCATCTTTAAGGAAGATAAAAAGGTTGCTGGGGTCCCCGCTGTTTACCACAAGCGGTGTCTGGATGTCCGCCGAATTGGTGATATAAAGCTCCAGCCTCCCGCTCCCGGACACATCCACAATCACGTTCCCTTTGGTTACCAGGTCATCCACTACAACCTTCATGATGCTGTTCCCCACATTAAAACGTAATCTGCCGTGGGAACTCATGGTTATGCTGGAATAGTGACCATTACCGTTAATTGTAACCGTTTGATGATTCCCGACATTTATACTTTCGGCTGCGGACAGAGACGGTATGATGGGAGAAGGATGATGCTCGTAGGTGTTGGGCGCGGCTGTATAACTTTCATAATAACTTTCATTGGCCTTTATGCTGCCTGCCGACGCCACATCCCCCTCGATTTTTTTCATCTTGGAAATGTCAAGGTCGCCGTAGGTGTAAATCGCCCTGGTAAAAATCTGGGAAGCCGATTTGGAAGACAGGTCAAGGTGTACTGTCTGCGATACGCCGCCTGTTGTTCCCATCGCCGTAATAGTAATGCCGTTCACGGTATCACCGCTGGCATATAGCTGAAAGTCCTTCCCGCTCCCCAGTGAACCGGTGGCCTTATTATTCTGGTTTGTCATGTTAATTATGGACATCGCCTGTGACGGGTTCCTGATCATATACTCGGCAACGGCATCCGCCCCGGAACGGGCCAGATAATGGGCCTGCATCCTCTTTTCGGCCCGCACCACCTGGATAGTATCGGTGACGCTGTATTGCCATATCGCAGTCCCAAGCAGCGACAGGACAAACATTATAATCAGAATCAATGGCAGCGAAATACCTCGTTCGTTCCGGAGCATTGAAAAAACCTCCGCTTTGTATAATCTTACCAACAGTATACACCACAAATTACCGGGTTTCAACTGAATATATTATTGTTTACATAAAAAACCGAGCTTCTCCCGGTTTTTTGCCATAAGAACGTAACCGGTTCGGCAGCAATGCCATAACGTGTTTTCGGTATGACCGGGAGTTTTACCATAAATTAACACCTTGGTTTTTCCCTAAAACAACTGCCCTGCCCGTTTAATCACCCTTTTTGGGTGATGACAGGCAGGGCTTACTTTTGTATGCTGGGAAGTGCGGAAGGCAGTAAGGCGGGGAGGCGGCAGGGATGCCAGGCGGAGAGGCGGTTGCGTTTAACTGTTTTCAGGGCAGGGTGGAAAAGTTTGCCAGGGGAATAGTTTCTATCAGGGATACGCGGAGCAGTGCAGGGCTTATTAACGGTGACCAGTAGCAGTGATTGAAAAAACGGGACAATACGCTAATACAGAATTGCCCAGCCTGCACTTTAAAGATCATACCCCCTCACCCGAAAAAATAACCATGGACCGGAGCTGCCTGAGGGGCCCGGGACAGGTCTGCCAGGCCGGCAACAAAAGTGATATGGGCGTTATCTATCTGCTGACGCTACTGCCAGGGCGGCTTACGACAGCATCTGAAACAGAACCGGCCCCGGGAGACCTTTTCTCCGGGGCCGGCAATACCTACCCCAAGGGGGAGTTGTCCGGCAGGTATCACATCTGATAATTGAAGAAGGTCTTGCCGGTAGGCCGGGTTTAGAAAACCTTTAGCTTCACTTACGGTATCTTTACCTGGCTGTGGTATATTGGGGTGCGTGGCAGACCTGGCGGCAGGAATCCAGCGAGGCGCACGAGTTCACCGCTAGGAAGGATACCGCCAATGGTGTTAGTGAAGGCATTGACTAGGTACTCTTGCGTCCTTGGTGTAGATGTTTATCCTATCAGCGATTCTGATAGGCCAAGTCAAGTTTGATTATTATTCATCCTTTCTAATTTTTGTATGGCTTTGGGCAAAGAAAAAACCAGCCTTAGTTGAAGGCTGGCATCGTAAAAAAACACTAGTTTCCAAGATTAGCTGGGCTGACGTTAACCGTACCATTACTACTTATAGTTACAGTGTATGCGGTTTCTCCACCAGAGCCTTGCCGTGGAGGTATAGGCCACGTTTCTACGTATCCTCGTAGAGAACCCTTACTTAATGTACCTGCTTGATATGCAGTTGTACCATCATATGGGTTATTAGCCGGATCAGAGCAGGCAGATAATCCATATTCTGCAATAAGCATCTGTGCAGCACCCTTTAAAATGCGAACATTAGCTTGATGCGCACCATTTTGCGCATTTCTTTGGACTGCACCATAAACAGGAATCGCAATCGCCACTAAAATACCGATAATAATCACCACCACCATCAGCTCTACCAGAGTGAAGCCTTTCTGATTGTCTTTTGCTCTACGGATTGCTTTTTGCATTTTTACCCTCCT
>DYEY01000071.1 GCA_020725465.1 Dethiobacter sp. | reverse complement strand
GGGGGATTATAGCATAAAAATTCCAAGAAGACCAGCAGAGCCATGTGAAGAACACGTGAGAGATCTGGAGATTATTAATATTTTTCGGGCTATAAGGGTAATTATGGAGGCTAAATGTCAAAAGAAAAAGGGGTTACCGTGAAAAACTAGCTGGCAGGTTGTTGCCATGATCTACCATATTCCTGCATCAAAAGTGCGGAAGAGCCACTTTTTTATGACGGTGCTGGCCTACCAGTCAAAGTACATAGTATCAATCGAAGCAGTACCGGTGCTGTTCAGCTCGATAATATACTGCATCCTTTTCCTTGTAGAGGTCCACTCGATAATAGAAAATCTTATAGACGCAGGCGCCGAGGACCTGAAGCCTCTGCTTTTGAGGTTCCGAAGGGAGAGGGACAAGATGGTGGGGTCCGCGGGTGACATTCTGTCGGACGTGACCGGCGGGGAGTCCGGCCCGGGTCCGCAGCCCAGGAAGGAGAGTGGTGATGATGGACGGCCGCCAATATGAAATTGAATGGCGGGGCAGTCCGAATTTCTGGAAGGGCCGCCGTGGCCGGCGGCCGATAGCGATAGTGAATCATATTACAGCGGGCCTTATGCCCGGGTGCCCCTCCTGGATGCTCAATCCAGCCTCCGGGGCCAGTGCCCACTACCTGGTTGCCCGGGATGGCCGGAGCATTCAGCTTGTAAAAGATGAAGATACAGCTTGGGCCAACGGGGTGGTTAACCGCCCGGACTGGTCACTGTACGACGGTTCCAACCCCAACCCCAACCTGTACACCCTCAGTATTGAGCGTGAGGGCCTGGCCGGGGACGGGCTGACCGAGGAGCAGTACCAGGCCACCCTCTGGCTGCACCGGCAACTGGTGGACAGGTGGGGCATCCCGGTTGACCGGGACCATATTATCGGCCATTACCGGATAGACTCTGTGAACCGGCCGAACTGCCCGGGGCAGGGTTTTCCCTGGGACAGGTTGTTCCGGGACCTTGAAAGGGGGGATCAGACCATGCCGGAAAGTTGGAAGCTCAACATCGTCAAGGAGGCAAAAGAGGAGGGAATTATTACATCGGACCACGACCCGGACGGGTCCGCCAGTGTGTGGTTCGTCCTGGCCGTGGCCATAAATGTGCTCAAGGTGGTCAGAAAAATGTTGGGGGTGGCAAGCGGCAATGGAAGATAGAGTTCTTCAGCTGGCTTACAGCGCGGTTTCGGTCCTGGTTCCAATCCTGGTAGCCATGGCGGTAGAGTACCTGCGCCGGCGGCTGGGGACCGAAAAAGTCAGGAGAATCCAGGAAGAACTGACCGCAAAGCAGGACCTGGCCATGGTGGCGGTCAAGTTCGTGGAGCAGGTGTATGTGGAAGCGAAAGGGCCTGAGAAGTATAATGCGGCTGCAGAGTGGCTGGCCGGCCAGGCCCGAAAAATGGGACTGCAACTATCCGGGGCGGAGATCCGGGCCCTGATTGAGTGGGCGCTGCGGGAGATAAAGGACCAACTGGGGGAAGAGTGGGCAAACATAAGTAAAAAAGAATTGGCTTGAATATATAGGGCCCTGCTGAAAGGTGGGGCCTTTTTTTATTTCACGTGGAATAAAATACCCCGGGAGGCTCCCGGGGTTGCTGTCGTTATTGATTTGGCGTTTTATCGTTCATTGCTTTTTTCACACCGGAATACACAGCCCAATAGACTATAAGCCCCAAAATAGCCAAGGGAATCAGCATCATTACAAACCCCCACAGGCCCATTCCATAACCGTACATCATTGGCATGTCCCCCTTTCACTTTTTTTATAGCTTACCACTAACCTTTAACAAAAATTTCACATCAATGTTATATTTCTTTGTCGTGTAAAAAAACATTGACGCCCCCGGAACACCTGTTCTAAAATCAGGTTGCCGGGGGTGTTCTTATGTCCAAACTATACCGTAAACCGGTAGAAGTCCGCCTGGCCGGCGACGCCCTGGAGGCCTTCCGCTGGCGGGGGAAGTGGCTGCGGGTGGAGAGTGTGGACCGGGTTCTGACCCGGCGGGACATATACGACCCTTATTACGGGCAGCCGACGTACCGGGCCCGGGTGAGGGGCGAGGGTGAGTACGACCTGGTGCGGGGGCCGAAGGGGTGGGTGCTGGAGAGGGTGTGGGATTAATAATGGTGGGCCTTTAATTACTGCTTGGGTGGCCAGAATATTCCCAAAATCATGAATACTTGATAAGGATACCTTGTTCCTACTATGAAATATGAGTCACGGTCACGATGCCAGATCTGATCTAACCATTTCTCTTTTATTTTTTCCATGAGTGTACTACTGTCGTATTTATACTTCCAACTTCTGAATGCTTCATAAATTTCCCAATCGATAAGACATATATCATGCCCATTACAATTAAGATCGTTGCAACGGAATTTATATCTGAACTCCAACGGTATCTTCTCTAAAGGTTTTGGTTGTGTCCCAAACAATACACCTTGTCGAAGTACATCCTCGTGTTTTTCTGACCACTGATCCGATACTTTTTTCCAGTAGAAATCTAATATCTCTTTTGGCTTAAAAATGCCTAAAGAAACTTTTCTTTTAGCATACAGGTCATTAATTTCTTCAAGAGAAGATTTAACAAGGGGGAGCAATAGCTTTTTTCTTGCTGACCAGTACTTGTCTTTTGTTGTAGATAATTCATTAAGTCTTTCGATTGAGTCTGCATCTGGCAAAAAACTTTCAGGACGAAAATCTTTTTGGTGCTTTTTAACCCGTAGTTTAATCCATTGGTATTTTTTATACTGTTTTTCATAGGGAAGGTATCTAAAGGAAATTGGATACAAACGGATCCAATTTCCGCTCTCAGTTATGCCGGCAGTGCAAACTGTTTCCAAGTGCTGCATGCTTGGGTGAGGGTAGGTTTTAACCGTTATTAAAACTTTTTCTTCTTTCCAGTCATGGGGAAGTGTCATAGGTGTTCAACCTCGACTTCATAAGGGTACTTTGCCAGTACAAAATCAGTAATGACGCTACGGTGACATTTAAGTGGGTCTTTCTCAAAACACATTAAGCATGTGCATTTTTGGTTATTAGCCTTTTGTACAATATAATTTATAGCACCTGGCTGTTTGTAAAGATAACCAAGGTATTTTTTAAAAAATAATGGGTAGTTACTGGTTTCGTGTAATTCATTTCTAATATCAGCAGGTGATCCAAGTATTCCCATATGTAAGTAGTTTATGCCATTATCTTTTAATATGCAATTTAATGTCTGTTTAGAAAATCCCTTTTTTCTACTTATGGGTTTCTCCCTTACATCAATTACAAGTGTTATGCCATGTTGTTTTAAAATTTTAACCCAATTTTCGATGTCCACTCCTTCGTACCCTATGGTAAAAAGTGTGGTCATAGTCCACATCCCCTCTCTATGAAGATTATATCAAGGCATGGTATAATAAACAATTACATTGTGAGTTTCTTTATAAATTATGCCCAACGGTGAATTTATGAAGACCGAATATAGAATTAGTCCCCTACTGAAATGGCGGTCCTTTCCCACCTCCGCACCGCAGCCGGCATCTCCCGGGCCACCTGGTCCCGCATCATGACCGGCCATATTCCCTCCGACCGGACCATGGCCCGGATCGCCGAGGCCCTGGAAGTCAGCCCCGGGTACCTGCGAGGTGGCTACCAGCTGCCGGCTTGGTTGACGGAGGATGATATACTTACATTGGCCGACCGGCGGAATGTGGAGCAGCTGCGGGTGGTGAGGGAGGCGGGGGAGAGAGGGGTAACGGTGGAGGAGTTGAAGAAGTTAATTGAAATAATAATTCAAACCCAAAAAGACTAAAAAGCCCAGTTCTAGCCGGGCTTTTTGTCTTCTTCTTTTTTCAGGATTTCAATTAGCAACAGTATGGCCTTAACAATATAGTCAATGTTGGTTTCGTTATCGCCATATCTGTGCTCGATAATCATCAACCCCGGCCCCTTCCTTATCCTGTGAATCCGGGCTATACTATATCTATGCAAGGGGTGGCAGGGGGTTGTTAGGCATGTTTGTAGCATTTTATGGCAGGGTTAGTACAGAGGAACAGGCTGACCGAGGCAACATAACCAACCAGGTTGAATTTGCAAAAAAGTATTTTGAGCTGCATGGACCATCTGAACAAATCGAAGGTTATGAAATGTACCTGGATGAAGGAGTGTCCGGCACTCTCCCCCTGGAAGAGCGGCCGGAAGGGGCCAGGTTGCTGGCCGGTGCCAGGGCCGGTAAAATATCCGCAGTTTATTTCTACCGCCTGGACAGGCTGGCCAGATCCACCCAGGTGGTCCTGAACACGTACAATGAGCTGGAGAGGCTGAATGTCAGCATTAAGTCCATGACCGAGGCCTTTGACACCGGCACCCCGGTAGGAAAATTCTTCATGACGCTGCTGGCCAGCATAGCAGCCCTGGAACGGGACACCATACTGGAGCGGACTCAGTTGGGGAAGGAGAGGAAAGCAATTGAGGGTTATTGGACATCAGGACCTCCGCCGTTTGGATACCGAGTCGGTGAAAGTGGCTTTTTAGAGATTTATGAACCGGAAGCTAAAATCGTAGTAATTATCTTTCGTTTGTATCTACAGGGAATGAGCATGCTTAGTATTGCCGACTATTTAAAAGCTAGAAATATCCCGACTCCTGTGGTGTCAAAGGGTTTTAAAATTAACAGTAGGGGAATATGGCAGACTAGCCATATAAGCATCATACTTAGGAACAGTGTTTATATGGGTGAATACCGTACAATGCGCAGGTCGCAGAAGAAAAAAGAGGGCGTTGTAATAAAGGTTCCGGAGATCATTTCTCCGGAGGATTTCCATGCTGCCAGCAAGTTGATAGAATTAAATTCAAACACAAAAACCGGTCCTAAAGGTCACAGGGAATATATTTTACGTGGAATAATACGCTGTGGCCACTGTGGTTATGCAATGATGGCTACCAGCAGAAAGGGCAGCGTATATTACAGGTGTAACAACCGGAATAACAATGGTATAGATAGATGCAGCAATAAGCAAGTTAAGGCCGAACCCCTCGAAGAATCTATCTGGAAAGAGATTATATATTTTATTAAAAACCCTCATATTGTAACGCGGTTAATAAAAGACAAGATGGTGCTAACGGAAATAAATATAAATCCAGTTCAACAGGAATTAAGTGAGATCGAGCAGGCAATTTTAAATAAGAAGTCGGCCCGGGCTAGGGTCATATCAATGGTTGCCAAAGGCGTTATTAGCGAAAATGAGGCAGAACCAGAGTTGATGATGATGGCAAAAGACTTAGGCATACTTGAGCGAAGGCGTAATGAACTTTTCACTATTCTGGAGGTTGCCCAGGCAGAGAAATCCTCAGCTACTGAAATAGCAGTAGCCCTGGACAAATACCAGGGCATTATCGAAAACTTGAAACCGGTCAAGGAGATTGTACAGCTGCTTGTTGAAAAGGTGGAGGTTTTTACCGAGGAACGTGAAGGAAAACGTGTATCCCGTGCAGTCGTAAACTACAGGTTTACACCACAAGGGCATGACTTGAGCGGGAATTTATTCAGCATTTCAGGAGATGCTTAAGTGCGACGAAAAGTTCCTGTGGAACCTTCTTTCCCTTTCCCAGGAGGGAAATTTCAAGGCAGGCCGCTTCGCCCTGATTTACGCCGACGAACAGCACATAACCTCATTATACCAATAAAAAAACCAGATAAATCAACGGTTTCAGTGGTTAGGAAAAAGTAAACCGAGAACGCATAACGTTTTGTGTAAATGGTTAAACTCAACTAAAAGGAGTTGGCCATTTATGGAAAACATGCAAGACAAGACCATCAGAGAGCTTGCCAAAAGTTGCCAGACAGTAGAAGACGTGCAAAATCTTCTAAAGT
>DYEY01000010.1 GCA_020725465.1 Dethiobacter sp. | reverse complement strand
TTGGTTATCGCGGTATTTCTCGCTATATCACTAAATTACGGCACAATAAAAAACACCCCGACGCGGGGGTGAAAAATATTTGCCCACTATGCCTGAAGCAGCGTGGGTAAAGGGTTACTGACTTTCTGAAAAGATTCATCAATTCCGGGAGGTGTTCATTATGCAGAAACCCTGGCTGAAACATTACGAGGAAGGTGTGCCGCCGGAGGTGGAAATACCCGATATACCCCTGTTCGGGATTCTCGACCGCACGGCCGCCAAGTATCCGGCACATGTCGCCCTGAGTTTTATGGGCGCAACTGTAACCTACCGGGAGTTGCTGGCACAGGCTAACGCTTTCGCCGCCGCTATGGCCGCCCTGGGGGTTAAAAAGGGTGACCGGGTAGCTATTCACCTTCCCAACTGCCCTCAATTCGTGGTGGCCTATTACGGTATACTTAAAGCCGGCGGGATCATTGTGCCGTGCAACCCGCTTTACGTGGAAAGGGAAATGGAATCTCAGCTCAATAATTCCGGGGCGGAAGTTATTATCACGCTCAGCCGTTTTTATCCTCTGATAGCCAAAATCCGGGACAAAACAAGGCTGCGCCACGTCATTTCAACCAACATCAAGGAATATTTCCCGGGTAAGCTGAAGCTGCTTTTTACCCTTTTCAAAGAAAAAAAAGACGGCCACCGGGTGGAGGTACCCAGGGACGGCAAAACACACCAGTTCGCCGACCTGCTGAAAACACATGCCGGCAGCGCACCACCCAAAGTGGAGATAAACCCGGCTGACGACCTTGCGGTACTCATGTACACCGGCGGAACTACCGGCGTGCCCAAAGGAGCCATGCTCACCCACCGGAACCTGCTGGCCAACGCCTGCCAGACCGCCGGCTGGTTCACCAGGTTAAAAGAAGGCGGCGAATCTGTCCTTACCGTGCTGCCGCTTTTCCACAGCTATGGCATGACCACCTGCCTGAATCTTGGCATTATGTCCGGAGCCAAGCTGATTTTGCAGCCGCAGTTTGTATTAAAGGATGTTCTTGCCACCATCCATACCCAGAAGCCCACCTTGTTCCCTGGCGTCCCCACCATGTACGTGGCCATCAACAACTACCCGGAAATCAGCAAATATGACCTGCGCTCCATCACCGCCTGCATCAGCGGCGCCGCCGCCCTGCCGGTGGAAGTCCAGACCAAGTTCGAAGCGCTTACCGGCGGGCGCCTGGTGGAAGGCTACGGCCTTTCCGAAGCGTCGCCGGTCACCCACTCCAACCCCCTCTTCGGTAACCGCAAGGCGGGGAGCATCGGCCTGCCCTTCCCCAACACCACAGCGAAAATTGTGGATATTGAGACGGGGGAAGACCTGCCTCTGGGCGAAATCGGAGAGCTGGCGGTAACCGGACCGCAAATCATGAAGGGCTACTGGAACAACCCGGAGGAAACCGCGCTCATGCTGCGCGGGGAGTGGCTCTATACCGGAGACATCGCACGCATGGACGACGAGGGATACTTCTACATCGTGGACCGCAAGAAAGACATGATCATCGCCGGCGGCTACAACATCTACCCGCGCGAGGTGGAGGAAGTGCTCTACACCCATCCCAAGGTCCAGGAGGCGGCGGTCGCCAGCGTACCCGACGCTTACCGCGGTGAAACGGTTAAAGCCTTTATTGTACTCAAAGCGGGTGAAACCGCCACCCCGGAAGAAATCATTGAGTTCTGCAAGGGTAAAATGGCCAAATACAAGCTGCCTACCAAGGTGGAGTTCCGCGAAGCACTGCCCAAGACTTTAATCGGCAAGATTTTGCGCCGTGTCCTGGTGGAGGAGGAAAGGGAAAAGTTTAAGCAGGCCCCTCCGGCTTAAAAAAATAAAGGAGCCCGGGAAAACCCGGGCTCCGCCCCGCAAATCAGGCCAGTATTCTTCTGTCTTCGGCAAACTTTTTGGCCAGGGCCACAAAGCTGTCGGGTAATGAGGTGCGGTTGCCGGTGGCGCGGTTTACAAAAAAGATAATTTGGTAACCCTCCGCCAGCAGGCGCATGCTGTCCTGGTTAACGTAGCGGAAAAGCAGTTTGGCCCGGCCCTGTTCCTCGGAGTAGTCATCAACGCTTACTCTGACCTCCACCCGTTCATTGAGGAACACCGGGTACAGGTAGCGTATGGTAACCTCACCGGTCAGAAAAGCCGGCCATTCGATCTGGTGCAGGTCGGCATGTTCCACGATCATCCTTTCCCGGGCTATACAGGCCCAGTCCAGGTAGCGCGCGTCGTACGCCATCCCCAGCACCGTGGCATCCTGAGGTGTCACAATGTGACTGTAAGCATAAAACTTACCGGCCATAGCAGAAACCTCCCTTAATTATCAGATAATTCTGTATATTCAGCGCCGGGACAATCAATTCCTGCCGCCGGCAAAAAATATTTTTTCGACAAGGAAATCAAAGGGTCGGCAGCGAAAAGTTCCTCAAAACAAGTTGCGGGGGTGTATAAGTTGAAAGCACTCTTGGTCATAGACATGTTAAACGACTTTATCCTGCCGGAGGGAAAACTGTACGTGGGCGAAGGG
Organism: Dethiobacter sp.; assembly: GCA_020725465.1. Taxonomy (GTDB): domain Bacteria; phylum Bacillota; class Dethiobacteria; order Dethiobacterales; family Dethiobacteraceae; genus DYEY01. Next base: position 15,244 of record DYEY01000010.1, on the reverse strand, counting down.
GGATTGGCCCTGATTCCGGCCATCAGCGCCGCAATCAGGCGGTTCCGCTCAGAAAAAAGGCCGGTAATTTACGTCTGCGACCGGCACAAACAAGAAGATGCAGAATTTCAGATGTTTCCGCCCCATTGCCTGGAGGGTACAGCAGGAGCAGAGGTGGTGGCGGAACTGGCACCGCAGGCAGGGGATACAGTTATCAGGAAGAGGCGCTACAGCGCTTTTTTCGGCACGGAACTGGATCTCACCCTGCGTGAGGAGGGCATCAGCGAACTGGTTCTGACCGGTGTGTGTACCAATATCTGTGTCCTGTATACCGCCGCGGACGCGCGCAACCTGGGCTATGCCGTAACTGTGCCCAAAGACTGTGTGGCCAGTTTTGACCCGTCCGCCCACCTTTTTGCCCTCGGGCAAATGAAAGATGTGCTGGGTGTAAGGGTGGAGGAGGGGCCATGAGAAGGCTGTGGAAAGGTTTCTGGCAGGTAGCCGACCCCAAAATATGGGTAGCTTCAACCATTCCCATGGCGGTGGGTGGCGCGCTGGCCTACAGCCATACCGGAGCCTTCAGCTGGTACTGGTTCCTGGTGGGTGTCGCCGGCGTCTACTGTATCGAAATCGGCAAAAATGCCGCCAATGACCTGGTGGATTACAGGTCAGGGGTGGACCTGTTTGTTGCTCCTGATAAGATCACCCCTTTCAGCGGCGGCAAGCGTTCCATTGTGGACGGCAACCTTACGCTTAATGAAGCCGCGGTTATAACAATACTCATGCTGGCCGCGGGTACCGCTGTGGGTGTCTATATCGGTCTGTTGCGGGAGCCGGCCATACTCATCATCGGTACCACCGGCCTGTTTTTTTCGGCCGCCTACAGCCTCCCCCCCTTCAGACTGGCTTATCGCGGGCTTGGTGAAATCGTAGTGGGCATTACTTTCGGACCGCTGATTGTAAGCGGTACCTACCTGGTACAGGTCCACAGCCTGCCCCCGGTGGTTTTCCTGGCATCGCTGCCCATCGGCTTCCTGATTGCCAATGTGCTCTGGATCAACCAGTATCCGGACTACGAGGCAGACCGGCAGGGCGGCAAGCTGAACTGGGTGGTCAGGCTTGGCAAGTTTAAAGGCCTGACGGTTTACAAACTGCTCTTTGCCGCTGCTTTTGCTTCCATCCTGGTACTTTCTGTTTATACCCGCAATCCGTTCTGGCTGCTGACCTGCCTGGCCGCACCGCTGGTGCTGGAGGCGGTGCGGGTGGCTGCCACTTTTTACGACGATATACCCAACTGCCTGAAAGCCAACGCCAACACGATAAAGACCTACCAGGTTACCGGCCTGGCCATGGTGCTGGCCGCACTGCTTACCAGGTACATTTAAAGAGATCGAGCGCAGAACGCGGAACTCAGAATAAGATACGTTCGGGTGCGGACTTGGGAGGAAGATATGGCAGGGGATGTAACATTTAACAGAGAAGGGCTGGATACGTTTTTCAACCCAAAAGCGGTGGCCGTTGTAGGTGCATCCAGTAGCCTGAACAAGCCCAGCGGCAGGCCGCTGGCGGGACTTTTGAAAAATAAGTACCAAGGCGCTGTTTATCCTGTAAACCCCCGCTACCGGGAACTGATGGGTCTTGTGTGCTACCCCTCTGTAGCAGCTGTCCCCGGTGAAGTGGACCTGGCCATCATCGCGGTCCCCGCGGAGCAGGTACTGGCCGCTCTCAGTGAGTGTGCCGGCAGGGGGGTCAAAGCGGTTATAGTAATTACCTCAGGTTTTGCCGAGGTGGACAGTGCCGGGAAGGAACTGCAGGATGAAATAACCAGGCTGGCCAAAAATACGGGCATGCGGGTATGCGGTCCCAACACCCTTGGTATAATAAGCTCGCCCTCTTCCCTTGACGCCAGTTTTGCCCTGGCTGAAATGCCAGCGGAATTTCAGGGCCTTGGAAATATCGGCTTTGTCACCCAAAGCGGCGGCTTCGGTTACGGCATTTATGAAATGATCCGCCCGTACGGCCTGGGTTTCAGTCACTTCATAAGTAGCGGTAACGAGGCGGACGTGGACTTCGCCGATTATATACATTACCTGGCCGGTGACCCGGATACCATGGTAATCGGCGGCTACCTGGAAGGAATCAGGAACGGCGCCAGGCTGGCGGCCGCTCTGGAGGAAGCACTGGCGGCGGACAAACCGGTGGTGCTGATCAAGACCGGACGCTCGCAGGAGGCAGCCAGGGCGGCCGCTTCCCACACCGGTTCTCTGGTGGGCACAGACGGTATCTATGACGCCTTATTCAGGCAGAAACGTGTCATCAGGGTGGAAAGTTTCCACGAAATGCTGGCCATGCTTGCGGCTCTCTCCGGTTCAAAAAAGCCGCAGGGGAACCGGGTGGGTATTGTGGCCACCTCTGGCGGCGCCGGTGTCTACCTGGCCGACAAGTGTGCTGAGTACGGAATGACGCTGTCCGAATACCAAAGCGTTACCAGGGACGCCCTGCGTCAGATCCTGCCTCCCTTTGTGGCGGTGAATAACCCGGTGGACCTCACTTCCTTTGCCATGGACAAACCGGGCATGCTTTTGTCCTGCTGTAAAACCGTGGCGGGAGATCCGGGCGTGGATATTGTGTTTATCTGCAATTTTGCCGATGAGAGAAGCGGGACCATCCTTCGCGACGAGGCACCAGACACCATGTTTCCTTTCAGGCTTTCCGAACTGGCCCGGTTTGTGCGGGATTGCGCAAAACCGGTACTCAACCTGGTCTGGGGTCACCCAGACAGCTGCCGCTACGTGGTGAACACCCTGACCGGCGCAGGGGCGCCTGCGGTATACGAGATGGAGTACGGCGTAAAAGCAATGGGCGCACTGGTCCGTTACACGGCTGGGCGCCATCAAACCGCCGGCAACAGCTTGCCGGCGCTGCCGGAGGGAGCAGGGGAGACGGTTGCCGCCATCCTGAACAACTACAAAAATGGAGAGACCATAGGCGAATATGACGCCAAAAGAATCATCGCAGCCTGTGGCATACCCACGGTGAGGGAAATAAAAGCAAAAGACGCCGCCTCGGCGGCAGCGGCGGCTCAGGTCCTCGGTTTTCCAGTCGCCCTTAAAATTGACTCTCCCGATATAAGCCACAAAACCGAAGCGGGAGGGGTTATCCTAAATCTCCGCAGTCTGCGGGAAATGGAGGAGGCCTGCGCGCGGATGCTCCGCGAGATTGGCCGCAATCAACCCGGGGTGCGCCTTGATGGTTTCCTGGTCCAGGAAATGCTGGCACCAGGGGTGGAACTGATTGCCGGCATCAGCCGTGACGCCGTCTTTGGCGCCACCGTCCTGCTTGGCCTTGGCGGCATCATGGCTGAGGCTGTCCGCGATGTTGCTCTGGGCATACCGCCCCTTTCCCGGCAGGAGGCACTGGAAATGGTGGAGGAACTGAAAGCACAGCGCCTGCTGACCGGGTTTCGCGGCCTGCCGCCGGTGGACAAAGAGGAACTGGCCCGCATCCTGGCAATGCTTGGCCGCTTGGCGGTGGATTTTCCTAAAATCGGTGAACTGGACGTAAACCCGCTCTTCTGCACCGCCAACGGCATCATTGCCGTTGATGCCCTGGTTGTTTTAAAATAATCAGCATGGGATGGGTAGCCCTCTCATAGGTGGTTGACCAGGTTGCGCACCCACTTGCCGGAGCGGAAGCGGCGCAGGCCGAAAACCGCCTTAAAAAGTTCTTCCAGGGAGATCATGGCCGCCACCAAATGCACCGGTAGCTGCAGGACCAGGCCGCCCAGCAGGGCCATGGGTACGCCCACCAGCCAGACGCTGCCCGAGTCCAGGAGCAGGGCATACCTGGTATCGCCGCCGCTGCGCAGGATACCGACAATATTAATCAGGTTGAACATCTTAAAGGACAAAAACAGTGAAAAAACGGCGAGGATGCCGGCGGCAGCCTCTTTTAGGCTGTTGGACACGGCATAACCTGAAACCAGCCAGCGGGCGTTAAGGAGGATAAAGGCCGAGAAGAACAGGGAAAGAGCGGGAGCGAGAAACGCAAACTTTTGTGCGTAAAGCACGGCAATTTCTTCCCGGTCGGCCCCCAGCTGGTTGCCCAGCATTACCGCACAGGCGTTGGCAAAGCCGAAAAAAAGCACCATGGAAATGTTTTGAATGGGCATTGCCATCTGTACCGCGGCAAAGGCGTGCTCTCCCATGCGCGCGTAGGTGGCGGAGTATACCATAATCCCCAGCGCCCAGGTAAATTCATTCAGAATCACCGTGAAGCCGGTGGCAAACAGGTTGCGGGCAAACGCCACGGAAATGTCCAACAGCTCCCGTACCTTAGCCGCCAGAACCATGTTTCTGCCGTAAATAATTGATAAAAGCAGTAACATTTCCAGACCTCTGGCCAGCAGGGTGGCCATGGCCGCCCCGCGCACGCCCAGGGCCGGAAAACCAAAATGGCCGAATATTAACAGGTAGTTGAGCAGGGTATTGGTGCCCAGGCTGATAATACTGGTAAACATGGGCAGCCTGGCCTCGCCCACCCCCCTGGACAAAAAGCCAAAAGCGAAACTGACCGCGGTAATGGGATAGCTGTAAGCGGCAATCAGAAGATAATCGCGCCCCAGAGCCACTGCCGGGCCACCCTTCATAAATATACCGAGGAGGCTCTGCGGGAATAACAGTGCGGCCAGCGCAAACAAAGTGGAAGCCGCCAGGCCAACCATCAGGGCCAATCCCAGTACCCGCCGGACGTTGGTAACGTCTTTTTTCCCCCAGAACTGGGAAATGAATATGCCGGAACCGCTGTAGACACCGAACAGGAGCAGGGCCATGAGGAAAAAGACCTGGTTGGCCATTCCCACCGCCGCCAGTTCCGTGGCCCCCAGCTGCCCGATCATAATGGTGTCCACGAAATTAAGCGCGGTAGCCACCAGATTCTGCACAGCCACGGGGACAGCTATTTTAAACATGGAACGATAAAACTCACGGCCTTTCAGAAAATGCAGCACATGAACCACCCTTACCGAGCGCAATACTTAATAGAGGCAAACAATGTACTTATAAATTATAAAGGCCCCGGCCTGGTCTGACAACAAAAAATAAAAAGGCAAAAAGACAGATGTCCACCATTGGTGCACATCCGGAAGGAGAGACATTATTTGTCAAAAGTAAGTGTTACCTGGAATGGCGGTCTCTATTTTACCGGCGACGACAACCGCGGCCATACCGTACCGCTGGAATCTGCGGCAGCGGAATACGGACCGCACCACGGTTTTCTTCCCAGCGAGCTTTTGCTTGCCGCCCTTGGCGCCTGTACCGGCATGGACACCGTCTCGCTCCTTGCCAGGTACGGAGCGAAAGTCGAAGAATTCAGAGTGGAGCTCACCGGCACCAAAAAAGAAGAGCACCCCAAAGCTTTCAACAGGATAACCGCTACCTATTACCTGCGGGGTACGATAGAGCCGGAGCAGGCACATAAAGCAGTGAGCAGTTCCTATGCCAGGTACAGCGTAGTTGCCAACTCGCTTTCCGCTGCCATTGATTTTAAAATAGTGCTGAACGGCTCTGAGGTTTAAAAGTAAAAATAAACCCAGGCATATAAACAAGTTAGAAGCAGCCGCTTTTTTTAAGAGTTTACATAATATATATTATCGGACGTTTTAAAAAATCATTCCTGACCGCTCTTGCTTAAGCTTAGCCTTCCTGGCCGAAAAAAGACCTGGTCTTTTCGTTTTCGAAGATGGAAATAAAAGTTTCCACCAGTTCGGGCTGAAACCTGGTGCCGGCTGCGTTTTTTATCTCCATGAGGGCTTCGTCGCAGGTCAGGGCAGTGCGGTGGGGACGCTCGCTGGTCAGGGCTTCAAATGCATCCAATATGGCCTGGATCCGGCTCAGCAGGGGGATCTCTTCTCCTTTCAGCCTGGACGGGTAGCCTTCACCGTTCCACCATTCCTGGTGGTATAATATATATCTGGCGATGTGGTTGAGTTCCTGGGAGGTTTGGGCGATACGGAACCCGATTTCGCAGTGTTTTTTTATTTCTTCAAACTCAGCACCGGTAAGCTTGCCCGGCTTAAGCAGGATGTTTTCGGGGACAGCCACCATACCCAGGTCACGGTATTTGGCCAGGAGCAAAAGGTCGGCTGTTTCTTTCCTGCTCATTTGCAGCTGCTTTGCCATGAGCCGGGCCAGGACCCGCAGGCGGTTGATATGTTCTTCGTTGAAGTATTTACGGGAGGAGAGCACGGACATTAGCCGGGATATAAAGTTCTTTTTCACCTCTGCACTGCGTTTTAGCTTTTCCCGGTACATCTGGTTGTCGGCTGCAATAAAGGTGTTGAGGATGGGCAGGTCTCCGGTGGCGTGGCCGATGGAGAGACTGAGGGGAAAGTCCGGTGTGGAGAGGTTGTAATGTTCCACGGCCAATCTGATGCGTTCCGTGGCTTCCTCAGCGGCCCTGGCATCGGTTTTGGGCAAAAGTACCGCTATTTCGTCCCCGCCTATGCGGGCTATGACGTCGGAGCTGCGAAACGGGGACCTGATAACCGCGCTGGCCGCTTTTAGGAGCTTGTCGCCCTGGTGGTGGCCCAGTGTGTCGTTTACCAGTTTCAGGTTGTCAACGTCGCAAATAATAATGGAGATCGGGGTCCACCTGGGGTTGTTAAGGCGAGAAATTTCTTCGTCAAAATAACTGCGGTTGTACAGGCCGGTGAGTGTGTCGTGCATGCCCAGATATTCCAGCTGTTTCTGCGTTTCCTTATACTCGGTAAAATCCTTGATTGTGCTGATGGCGCCAATTATTTCACCTGACGAGTCCCTGAGCAGGGTGGCTGAACCCCAGATGTAAGCCCCTTTGCCCTGCCGCAAAAGGGGCACAAAAGCTTCTGCGGCCAAACTGTCCTGTGTCCGCCGGACGTTTTGGTAACGCTCAGGTATTGTGAGTTGTGGATTTATCACGAAATCGACAAGGACCGGCCTCCTGTCGCCGTAGAACGGCAGGGCGTACTCATAGTCACCCTTGCCGATGATATCGCTGTAAGGGACACCGGTAATGGCCTCCATGGCCATGTTCCAGGCAATGACTTTGCCATGAATGTCAATGGCGTAGGTAGGATCAGGGAGGCAGTTGATAATGTTCTTAAAAAGCTCCCGGGAGGCCTGGAGCTCGTCCTCCCTCTGCTTGCTTTCGGTAACGTTGACCACCATTGTCTCGTAGAAAATTATCCTGCCGGTTTCGTCTTTCTTGGCCCTGCCGTTGGCCCTGACAATGATGGGAGTGCCGTCTTTTTTCTTCCAATGAAGCTCCACGTCCTGGAAAGTGTCGGCATCGCCGACCAGCTTCAGAATTCCCTGGCGGCTTTTTTCATCCACGTATATGTCTTTCATGTCAACGGTGAGAAGTTCTTCCAGGGAAGAGTAACCCAGCAGGCGGACCAGGGCCGTGTTGGCCAGCAATATCCTGCCTTCCGGCGTACTCTGATAAATGCCTTCCTGAGCGTTTTCAAACAGCGCCCTGAATTTTTCTTCGCTTTCCCGCAGGCGCGCTTCCAGGGCGCGGTACTCGCTGACATCGATGAGGGAGGCCACGCTCTTGGTGGTGGCGGGAATTAACCTGATGTTGATAAGAATCTCTTTTTCTTTCCCGTACCTGTCTACCAGGGTAAAAGTATAATGGTTGGGGGCTTCGCCGTCTCTGCTGCGGCGCAGGTGGTGGTAACCCAGCATCCGGTCCAGATCCCGGGGATGAATGAAGGAAGTGATTTTAATTTTGCCTTCCAGCTCTTCCAGCGGGTACCCGGTCAGCCTGGCCATTTCCTGGTTGGCAAGGATAATGGTGGTATCATCATCGATGACAACCATGGCAGTACCGGTTACCTCAAAAGTGGTCCGGTACGTATCAGGTGATTCTTTGATTATTTGCCGGTAAACGGTTTCGGCTTTTTTGGTTACCCGGCGGCTCATGGCGTCCTCCCATCAAAACTGCTTTTCAGGAAAATTATTTCGACATATTAAAAATATTTCCTCTTTTTTTGGGACTGTCCTATTCCGTTCCGTAAAACTCCTGGATTCTCTTTTTGATTTCAGAGCGGTTTTCCAGGTAAACACCACGGGTAGCCCGTACCCATTCCTCCAGGTGTCGCTTGCGGTGGGCCGGTTCCCAGAAGGACTCCTCCCTGCTTTCCGGCCGAAAATCCACTGTGCCTTCCCCGGTAATTTTGCCTTCCGCCAGGCAGACGGGGCACATAATTCCGGTGGCGCCCAGCAGGCGGAAGGAACGGCTGTAGCAAAATGGACACTGGGCGGGGCCGGGAGCCCTGGCCTCTTCTTCGCCCTGGAGATACTTCACCAGGCCCCTGCCCAGTTTTACAGCCTCAGCCATGGTTTCTTCCCGCAGCAGAACCTCACCGGGACCGGGAGAATAGGCCTCGAGGTAATTGTAGACGGGGAAGCCATAAGCCAGGGCCAGCTGGTTTAAGACTTCCACCCCGAACGGGTTCCACCTGGCGCTGCCGGCAACGGTAATGCAGAGCGCACCACGGCGGCGCTGCGCCACTTCATCTATGTATAAAGACATCATAAGCGCCCGGTCAATAAGTTTTTTTATAACAGCAGCCGGGCTGAGCAGGTAAATGGGAGCGGACACAATCAGTCCGTCGGCTTTCAGCATCTTGTCAAACAGCATGGCCATCTGGTCTTTTCCGGAACAATCGCCCTTAAAAACGCAGCGCAGGCAGCCACCGCAGGCTTCTATATCAAGACTGCTGATATTAATAATTTCCGTTGTGGCACCATACCCGCGGGCGCTTTGAGCAGCGGCACGGGCCAATATTTCACTGTTGCCGGGGCTGCGCCTGGAAGCTGTCAGCACCAGAATTTCAGGCATAATCTCTCCTCCCCGCTGTTGACTTTGGTTTAACTTAAATTTCTGCCTATGGCGCAAAAAACCTTCCGGCATAAAAAACATTTGGCAGAGCTAACCATATTTTTTTCTGTCCTCTTTCTGGTGAGAGCCGGTTCTCCCCTTCGCGGGTGGTTACCCGTATCTATGACACAAACAGGCTGACCGGAGCGAAGGACTTCACATCCACCAGGCCGCGGTTGGTCAGGCGCAGGTCGGGAATAACCGGCAGCGGCAGCAGGGCCAGGGTCATAAAGGGAGAAACCAGGGTGCACCCCAGTTTGCGCCAGGCTTCGGTCAACCTGGCCACCTGGGCAGCTACTTCTTCCACCGGCCGGTCCGACATCAGCCCGGCCACAGGCAGTTCCAGGAGGGCCAGCACTTCGCCGTCGGCCACCGCCACCATGCCGCCGCCGTGTTCGGCCAGGAGGTTGCCGGCCACCGCCATGTCGGTGTCGTTGGTGCCGACGATGAGCAGGTTATGACTGTCATGGGCCACTGTTTGAGCCACTGCCCCTTTGGTGAAGCCAAAGCCGGAAACAAAACCGAGGGAGCGGCTGCCGCTGGCGCGGTGCCGCTCAAAGACCGCCGCCTTGGCAATATCCCGGGAGGGATCAGCACAAACCAGACCGTCCGTGACGGTAAGTTCCGCAAGTCGCTCCCTGGTTCCCACCTGTGCTTCCTCCACCTGGATGATCCGTACAGTAACGCGCGGTGCAGGCGAGGGAGCTGTAATGTGAAAATCCGCTTCACCCAGGGGTGCGGCCAGACGGACGGACTGGCGGACAAAATCCGGATACTTACGGGCCGGCAGTGTTACCAGCAGCCGGCCGTCCTCAGCCACCAGCCTGCCGGCCAGGTAAACCTGCCTTACTTTTATGCGCGCCAGGTCTGTCAGCAGCAGGATATCGGCATACTTGCCGGGGGCGATACTGCCGATTTCGTGGTCCAGCCGGAAGTAACGGGCGGTGTTGATGGTAGCCATCTGGATGGCGCGGACAGGGTTAAGGCCTTCTTCCACAGCCCGGCGCAGCACCTGGTCGAGGTGGCCGACCTTAAGCAGGGTGTCAGGGTGGGTGTCGTCGGAGCATAAAATGCCGTAAGTGTTGTCTATGCGGTGCCCGGTCAGAGCCCTGACGGTTTCCCGGATGTCATGCCAGGCGGAACCCTCCCGGAGCATGGCGTACATACCGTTTCTCATCCTGGCCAGGGCGTCTTCCCTGCGCACCGATTCGTGGCAAGAGGTTATGCCGGCGGCCATGTAGGCGGACAGTCCTGGGCCGTCGGCAGGCGCGGCATAGTGGCCGGTAACTACCTTGCCAGCCAGCAGTGCTTCGTTGACTACGGCGCGTACTGCGGGGTCGTTGGCCAGAACTCCGGGGAAGTTCATCATTTCTCCCAGCCCCACCACCCCTTCCCAGGTGAGGGCCTCTCTTACTTCCGCCGGGCCGATGACGGCACCGGCGTCTTCCAGGCCGGGCGCTGCGGGGACGCAGGAAGGAACTGTGGTATATACGCGCAAGGGTACGCTTTTGCCCTCTCCGTGCATGAGGCGAATCCCTTCCAGGCCCAGCACGTTGGCTATTTCGTGCGGGTCCATGAAGATGCCGGTAGTGCCACGGGGCACCACGGCGCCGGCGAACCCGGTCAGGTTAACCATGCTGCTTTCCACGTGGATATGCCCGTCCAGAAAACCCGGGCAGATAAAGCAGCCGCCCGCCTCCACCACCCTGGTCACCGGACCCACGGTATGGGAGGCGTCGCCGAACAAGGCGATTCTGCCGGCCGCAACGGCCACATCACAGCCGTAAATTATTTCTCCGGTATGTACGTTGACCAGGTTGCCGTTTTTGAGGACCAGGTCGGCGAAAGACCTGCCCTGGGCCACCTCCACCAGGATGGCGGAAACATCGGCCAGCCGGTTGGTATATTCATTGGTCACGGTTATCCCTCCTGCAGCCCGCCGTTCTTCAGTTTAACCAAAAAATCGCAAAGATCTCCCACTTTACAGCGGTAATCGGCTTGTGGGACGCTGCCTGATTTATTAACCGCCATATCCTCCACCAGCAATGTTTTCATCCCGGCCCGGGCGGCGGCGTTGATATCATCGTCCACGTCGTTGCCCACCATCAGGCACTCCTGCGCGGGAAGGCCGAAAAACCGGGCGATTTCGTGAAAATAGCCGGGATGAGGTTTACAGTAATGCATTATTTCGTAAGATGTTACCAGATCAAAGCGGTGAGGCTCAAGTCCTGCCCACCTGATACGTTGGTTAATAGCTGTTGCCGGGAACAGTGGGTTGGTGGCCAGGGCGAGCCTGAAACCAAGATTGACGGCGGTGTCCAGGACCGACGGAACTTCAGGGAACGGGCGGACATGTTCCTGCAGCTGCGGGAAGATTTCAGCATAAAAAGTTTCGATGAGCGGCAGTATCTTTTCCGGCGGGTGAGGCATACGCCTGAAAAAATGTGCCATGAAAACTTCCCTGTTGGTCAGGTCAGGGTTATCATTGGTAATCATGGCCTGGGTGGCTGACAACAGGTTGACGACAAATTCCTGCGGATCCATCAGGTGGGCGAAATGCCGGGAAAGGCAGTTAAGATAATGACGCAGGAAACAGTCCATGTCAACCCCAAGCAGTGTACCGTCCAGGTCAAAAAGTATGGCTTTAATCACCTGTATCACCTGCTTTTAACTTTAACTTTTATCATATTTTGCATTCCACAAAAGTTGCGTCAAATCCTGTCTGTAAACCTTAAATGACAAAGCTTTTTTGGTTACAGGCAGGACTTTGGGCCGGTTTGTCAAAATATTATGACAATCAGGAGGTGGTTCTATGCCTGCCGAAAAACTGATGAGCGCCGCTGAGGCACTCAGCCTGATAAAAGACGGGACCAGGCTTGGTCTTGGCGGTACGCCGCTGGCCATGAACCCGGTGGCGCTGGCGGTACAGCTGGCGAAACGGGGTGCCCGTGACCTTGACTTGGTACTGGCGCCTATCGGCGGTTTTGCCGCTGACCTGTTGATGGGGGCCGGCGCCGTCCGGTCAGTGGAATTTGCCCAAATCGGCTTTGAGGAGCTGGGCATGGCCCCCAATTTCCGCAGGCTGGCGCAGGAAGGCGCTGTTGTTACCCTGGATCATACCTGACCGGGCCTGCTGGCAGCGCTCCAGGCTGGAGCGGCGGGGATTCCTTTTATGCCGGTGCGTGGGGTTATCGGCACCGATTACATGACGGTGCGGCCTGACTTTAAAGTAATCAAAAATCCCTTCGGCGAAGATGATATTCTGGTGGTGCCGGCAGTAAGCCCGGAGGTTTCCGTTATCCATGCTTTCCGGGCTGACCGCTTTGGCAACTGTATTTTGAACAGCGCCACTGATGACGCCCTGCTGGCCAGGGCTTCCCGTAAAGTAATTGTCTCCGCCGAGGAGATTGTGGCGACGGAAGAACTGAAAGCCTCCCAGCGGGGCTACTTCTTAAGCAGGGTGCACGTCAGCGGGGTGGTGCACCTGCCGGGCGGCGCCGCTCCCACCGCCTGCGGTTCGCTCTACCGGGCGGACGAAGCGGTCCTGGGAGAATACCTTAAGGCTGCCGCCGATACCGCAAATTTTGGTCGCTGGCTTTGGGAATTTTATCTAAAGTTCGCCCCGGGAGGTGAATCCTGATGAGTGTTCCCTATACCGTGGAGGAACTGATGGCTTGCCTCATTGCCAGGGAAATAAAAAACGGCGAGACCGTCGCCGTGGGCACCTTCTCCCCCATTCCGGCCACCGCAGCGCTCCTGGCGCAGGAAACCCATGCCCCGGACAGCGAGGTTTATATCATGGGCAGCCGGGACTGGTGGCCGTTTACTGAAGGGAGCAATGAATTCTTTCATGCCGCCCAGCGGGGCCGGTTTGATTATTTCTTTCTGAGCGGGGCCCAGATTGACCGGCAGGGGAATATCAACCTGCATGCCATCGGCAGCTACCGGCAGCCAAAGGTAAGGCTGCCGGGAGGCGCCGGCTCCTCCATGCTGTATTACATGGTAAAAAAGGTAATCCTGTTTAAAACCGACCATACTGTCAAATCGTTTGTGGAGAAAGTGGACTTTGTCTCAAGCAGCGCCTCCTCCCCTCCCTCCGTCTACCGGACGGGTGGCCTGCACCTGGTTGTAACACCGCTGGCGGTGATGGCCAGAAACAGTGAAACCGGCTTCCTGGAACTCCTTTCTGTCCATCCCGGCCACACGGTGGATGAGGTCAGGGCCAACACCGGTTTTGAACTGCAATGGCACGGTGAAGAACGGCAGACCATGCCGCCTGAGGCTGAGGAACTGGCGGTGCTGCGGGGAGCGGTGCGCGCCTTGGTGGCAAAAGTATATCCCGCCTTCGCTGCCAGGGCTTTTGGTCCATAAAATTCAGGGACGCCAGGTGCGTCCCTTTGGTTTTAAATCACAACCAGCGCCATGTTGGACAGCACCGGCAGGATGAGGACGACCAACCGCTGTGCCAGCAGTGGGTTGCTGTGAAAAAAACAATCAGGAGCAGGTTGAACAGGTTTCCGGTGGTCAGGTGAGTTCAGGATATTGTTGGTCAAGCAGGGCCAGCATACCGCGCGCCCCCGCCTCCACTCCCAGTTTGGCCTTGATGATTGCCAGGTCTGCCACTGCCGCCGCCACACCCATTTCCCTGATATAAGTTCGCAGCGGCAAAAGCAGTCTTTCCCCCGCCCCGGCCACGCCTCCTCCAATAATAATTGCCTGCGGATTTAGTATGTTTACGGCATTGGCCAAACCCAGCCCCAGGTAGCAGACAGCCTCGGCAATAATGCCAGCCGCTGTTTTATCATTACGGGAGGCGGCTTCAAAAACATGGGAAGCGGTGATGTTTTTGGCGCCCGCGGCCAGTTCGGCCAGCAGCCCCCCCTCCCCGGCCAGGACCTTCTCTCCGGCCAGGCGCCCGATGGCGGTGCCGGAGGCCACCGCCTCCAGGCATCCCCGTTTGCCGCAACCGCAGAGAGGACCGCCCGGGGCCACTGTCATGTGGCCGATTTCGCCCGCCAGTCCGCGGCTGCCACGGTAAATCCGGCCGTCGCAGATAATGCCGGCGCCGATTCCGGTGCTGACGGTAACGTAAAGCAGGTTTTCAAAGCCGCGGCCGGCGCCGTACCGGGCTTCTCCCAACGCCGCTGCGTTGGCGTCATTTTCCGCCATAACCGGTACGCAAAGCAGCTTTTGCAGTTCAGTTTCCAGCGGCACCATTTTCCAGCCCGGCAGGTTGGGTGAGGAGACCAGCACCCGGTCGCGTGAGTCAAAAAATCCGGCGGCACAAACGCCCACCGCTGACAATCTTTCCGGGTTTACTCCGCCTTTTTTAAGAATGCTTGACACACAGGAGGCCAGAAACGGCAGCAGGGAGGATGTGTCTGCAGGAGTTTCCGCCAGGTGCGTGGCAATAATTTCTTCACCGCGCGCCAGAACCGTATAAATTTTGGTACCGCCGAGGTCAATGGCTACCCGGTATTTGTTTGCCATTTTCTCCCTCCTGTCAGGTTATGCAGGCTATGCATTGAGCAAGAAAATATCTGCCAGGCGCGAACCCTAAGGTGGATTGCTTTGACCCTGCTTTTGACTCCTTCGGCAGGGCTCTTTTGTCAGAACCCTCCCCCGGTTGAGCTACACTTGAATAGAATATCCCGTATTTCGCCCGGTTCTCTCGCCACGTCCCAGCACCAAATCCCAAATCCCCCATGGGCGTTCACGGCCTGCACCCATTCTGCGAGGTAGCGTCGCTTAAGCTGATCCTGCTCCGTGTCCTGCCCTTTGGTTTCCAGAACAAGCATTGCGCCGCTGTTTAGCCGCACCAGGAAGTCGGGTCGGTATTTTCGCACTATGCCGCGATAAACGTACAGAATCTCAAACCCCAGATGGTCGTTCTTAGCCCAGGCGGTCACGTGCTCACTGTGGTCCAGCACAAAGGCGTCCGACGCCTCCCAGGCGCTGTCATAGACGCAGACATTGATATGTGATTTTCTTGTCCGTGCACACGGCTTTCCGGTGTACCACGTGCGCATCCCACCCGTGGAGCGAATGGGGTGATCGCGGTCAAAAACAGGCGTCAGCCGCTCAGTGTTCTCTTGCCGTATCGCCTCCCAGACGTGCTGTACCACCCGCGACATGTTCAGCGTGATGACAAGTCGCCGACGCAGCTCGTCCTGATAGAAAAGCGGCGGCTTGATGGCGATGCGATCGGAACGGATGAACTGTTCGACAATCCGCACCAGCTGCGCCAGCAAGACCTCGCGGCTGCCCTGCCAGTCGCTCTTCATCTGGTCGAATACGTCCCGCGCCGTCTCAAAGATGATGCGCTGGGTGCGGAACTCCCGTG
>DYEY01000070.1 GCA_020725465.1 Dethiobacter sp. | reverse complement strand
TTATCTCATCCACCAGCCGGTTAAAGATGTTCTCGACTTCATCATAATACTTCATGAGTTTCCGGCAAAAACGGGTATATACATAGGCCGGCGGCACCGCCCGCTCTCCCATACACAAGTCAAATCCGCAAATCTCGCGCAGTTGCGCATTACGCCGCAGTTCACGCCGCAGACTTTCAATGGATGGGTGCTGGTAGACGATGCCCGCCAGTATTGAATTCCAGACTGCACGTACCGGATAGTCATCGCGGCCCTTACCGCGCTCCTGCTCCAGTTTTTCCATCAGTTCTTCATCGGGCATGTGATTCACTACGAGCAGCAGGCGCTGCAAATCTCCCAGTTCATCAATTTCCTGCCACCCAAAAAGTTGTTTTTGTGGTATAATAGCCATAAGGGAAAACCTCCTCTGGTTCTTTTTTTGGCTAAAAAAGTATTCGCCAGAAATAGGGGGTTTTCCTGCTTATTTCTTAATATTTCTATGTTTTTCTTCTGTTTTCTTTCTTTGGGGTCAATTTTGCCAAAATCAACGGCGCCTGAGTTCAAAGACCCCATAAACACTGAATTGTACTGGGGTAAAATAATTTTACCCCAGTCTTATAATGCCCTGTCTATCGTTGTTTCCGGACATCGCAATTGGCTCTTTGGCAAAAATCTGCGGTTCTGAAAAAACAGCCCGTTTTTTGCGGTTTAACAAGTATGTATCACCTGTTTTTGAGGTCCCGCTTTGAGCAGCACAAGTGTAATATTATCATGGTTTATCTGGATTGTCAACCTGTTAAGTCATGGTTTGACAGAAATCCTTTTCCAACCCCAGCAGCTCTGTCAATAAACCGATGAATTCAGGCCACTTCTGCGGGTAGCCGTTGGTACCGGTGCTCCACACCCTTTCGCCGCCGAAGATTAACTCCAGTGTCCAGCTGGTACCATCCAGCATGCAGCACTGGATGTAATGGCATTCCCAGGAAAAAACTCCGAGGGCCGCAACCTTTTCGGCAAACAGCCGGACAGCCTGTTCTGACAATTCCGTTTCCATCTTAAAAACAGTTTCTCCGTCCCTTGTTTTTTCTGCTCTCGCCCTGCAGCCCTCCACTTCAATCCGGCAGGAAGGGCCAAAATATGATTGGAGAGACAGGTTAAGCGCCAAAAATTTACCGCCTTCTTTTTGATTTAATACGGCGTCAGCCATTATATCGCTCCTTTACGGCTATGGTATAAATTCCCCGCAAAAAGCCTTCCCCTGGCATTCTGTTGTTCAGACAAAAGTGTTTCGGGTAAGACTTTTTTCGGATCTCCTTCCAACTCTGTTCCTGCTGAATCACAATAAATGAGGGTTTCAATCCCAGGTTTCACACCCGATGCAGCCGTCGGCTTCGCTTATCTCGTCCACGGTTTTGCCGGAGCGGACCGATCGCGGCTGTTGTTGCACTATTTCACCAGATGCGGCAAATTCATCTTTCTTTTTTACCAGCAGCCAGGAGTTAGCGCCAAAGCGGCCGCCCGCGGTAAGGAACAGGGCCCATAATCCTTTCAGTTTACGGCCGTGCATGCTAAATTTCAGATCCCCGCCGGCCAGCCAGTTATCGTGGAGGCTGGAAGCCCCGGCCGGGAGATTGACCGGTTCATAAAAACCCTCGTCCCAGATAATCACCTTTCCGGCGCCGTACTGGTCGCCGGTGATGACTCCTTCAAAGTCTTTATAGTCATAGTTGTGGTCGGCCACACGGACAGCCAGGCGTTTGACCGAAGGATCGGTGCAAGGGCCTTTGGGGAGCGCCCAGGAAACCAGCGCCCCGTCCATCTCCAGGCGGAAATCCCAGTGCAAGCGGGTAGCACGGTGCTCCTGGACCACAAAGTGCAGTTTGTCAGTTTTGGTGGGTGTTTGATTCATACCTTAACCTCGCTAACGGAATTTTACTTCCTGCCCTTTGATAAATAGCCGGGACAGGGAGGCGTTGCCGCGCCGGTCGACACTGACCTCCGCATCCAGGGTTGTCAATTGGCTCTCTATTTCGAGTCCCTGGTGCTGGGGCACGAAATAGCTTTCAATACCGTAGGTAAGCGACAGCCGCCTGTCCCAGGTGTTGTGCCACTGCACCCTGCCGCGGATGAAGAGGGTGCCGGCCGGCCGGTTTTTGGAAACCGAGCGCGCCACCCGGTAGGGACCTTCCTGTGCCAGGGCCACATAGACAGTTTCGTTTCTTTTATAGTTTTCCGAGTCAGAACTGATGGTTTTGAGGTCCAGTTCGGAAATTTCGTAACGGAGGACCACGTAGTCTCCCCGGAACAGGTCCCAGGGATCTACGGGAGCTGTTTTTAAAAGGATTTTTTCTCCGTAGGCCAGGATGGCCCACCTTGATCCTATCATCACCAGCAATACCACAATCTGCAAGGCCACCGCCAACCCAAACCATAATTTACGCTTCATTGCTTCTCACGCTCATTTCCCGCAGAAATTTTTTGCGGTTTCTTTCCAGCAGGAAACCACCGGCCAAAAGCAGCAGGCCGCCCCCCATAAAAAAGACTGACTTATTCAGCATATCCCAGAAGAAGTCGAAGTAGCGGGCTATTACGTCCAGGACAAAAAAGACCAGGCCGATATTGACCAAAGCGGCTTCCCGGCCGAGGTAGCCGGTTATAACCACGGCGATAACAGCCAGGAAAAAAAGGAGGTTGGTGGTCAGCAGGAACAGGGCCCTGCCGGCGGCAGGGCCGAAAGCGGCAAGGAAGATCAGTACGGTTAAACTTACAAAAACCATGGCGGCCTCCAGGGTAAGGCTGCTTTTCTGCTGTAGGTCCCACCTGCCAGCGGCCAGTGCCAGGCCGCCTGATGCCATTGCCGCGGCGGTAACGATGCTGAAAACAGCAATAAAGAAAACCGGGAGGGAGATGCTCCGCTGGTTGTAGTAAAGGACACGGAGCAGGCCGGAAAAGGTAAGCACGTACAGTGACAGGAAAAACACCAAAAGGCCAACAAGCCGGAACGGCGCCTTCATAAAGGGATAAAAGCCGCGTACTGCCTGCAGTCTGCCGACAACAAAAAACAGGATTCCCATGGCTGCTGCCAGCAGGAAGATGTAGAGTACCGCTTCATCTCCGCGGAAAGAAAGGGCGCAGGCAACAGCCGCCCAGATGACAAGCCCAAGCAGGGTGAAGCCGGCGGCCGGGCGGGATTTTTGCCGGCAGGAGAGGGCCAGGGTTAAAAAGGCGAGCGGCAGGAACAAAAGGTTAAGGCTGTTAAACTGGGTTTGCTCAAAAACGGTCCAGAGCGTAAGTAAAAGTGATGCCAGGACCAGGATGGGGACGGAAGCGGCAGCAGCCGCCATTGGCAGGATACCCACAGCCCAGAACAGGATACCGTTGGGGTAGTGAGCGTTGATGTGAAAGATTTGGGCGACCAGCCAGATGCCGGCGCCGTAAAACAGGGAGCCCAGGAAAATAAGGACATGCCCCACTCTGGGGTAGCTCTTTTTCTCAAAAGCCAGCCGGTAACCTGCCATATAAGCCGCCAAGATAACGGCAAATATCGTTGTTACCTTTACCCATTTAGGGATAACCGGCCAGTTGGCGGCGAAGAAGAGGATCACACCTACACCGAGCAGCACCGAACCAAGCACCGCCAGGACGGTAATCATCTTCCCCGCCCGTTCATCGCCTTCACGCACTGCAGTATAGCTGCCGAGGATACGTCCGGCCTGCTCAGCGCTGATTATCCCGCTTTCCCGCCAGGCACCGGTTTCTTTTTCAAGCCACCGCAAATACCGGCGGGGCGCCTTTTTCTGTGTCTCAGACATTTTTATAACCCCTCACTTATTTAAGGCTTCCAGGGCGCCGTGCAGGTCGATGCCGTTTGGGCACCTGCACTTTTTGCATTCGCGGCAGCGTGCCAGCCCCTTCTCCGCCGCCTGAGCCCTGCGGTCGGTCCTGTCGCGGGAGTCCAGGTGCAGCTGGGCCAGCTTAACAAACAGGTATGGGCCGCCGAAGCTGACGTCGCTTAAGCTGTGCGACGGGCAGGAGGCCACGCAGCAGAGGCATTCCAGACAACCCATCAGATTCCGGTGCAGCGACTCCTCCACCAGGTGTCCCAGGGGTTCGGCCGCGTCACCTTCGGGATAGAGGCGCATCCCCTTAAACCGGCTATAGTAGCGGGTGCGGTCCACCGCCAGGTCCCGCAGGATGGGCAGGTTGGCCAGCGGAGCTACCTCTTCGGTGGTTTCCAGCTTTGTTTTGCAAGCCAGGCGCGGCCTGCCGTCCGCACTGATTCCGCACAAACCGCAATGGTTGTAGCGGCAGCTGTAGCGAAAAGCAAGGGTGGAATCCACCGTGTCGTAGATATGGACAAGACCCTGCAGTACAGTGGCGCCGGGTTGCAGCGGCACCGTAAACTTTTCTTTTTTACGGCCCCCTTCTGGCAGGCTTCGTACAATTATTATGGTATGGTCTTTCATGCCCTGCTCACCTCCATCCTGCAATCTACAGTGCCGTCTTCCGCGCGCCGGAGGATTATGTTTTTTTGCCAGTCTTTCCCCCCAGAGGCGGGGAAATCGCCGCGCAGGTGAGCGCCGCGGGACTCCTCACGGAGCAGGGCAGCGGTCAGAACCAGCCTGGCAGTGGTAAGCATAAAGCCCAGCTCCAGAAAGTCGGCAGCCTCGGTGTTGTAAACACGTTTTTCAGAAACTCCGGCGGTTTTGGCCAGGGCTTCGATAGCGTCAATTTCCCGCAGGCCGTCCAGCAAGCCTTCCCGGTTCCGTACCAGTCCCGCCTTTTCCCAGAGCAGCGCCTGCAGGCGCCTGACCAGGGTAACCGGCCTGATTGCACCCCGGCGGCCGTAAAGCCCGCTGTCGCCCAGGCAGGCCGCGGGCTCTGCCGCCGGGCTGCTGCCGGCATACTCAGCCGCCGCCAAGCCCGCACGCCAGCCAAACACAAAAATTTCGGTCAGTGCCACCGAGCCCAGGCGGTTGCCGCCGTGTACCCCGCCCATAACCTCTCCCGCCGCGAAAAGCCCCGGGACACAGGTCCGGCCGTCCTGGTCGGCGCGCACGCCGCCCATGAAGAAATGTACGGTGGGCAGGACTTCCCAGGGTTCTTCCCAGTCATAGGCTTTACGACCGTAGGCCGGCAGCACCACGTCAAACATGCCGACCTCACGCAGGCGGTCCCGTGCTTTAAGACCGTCTTCGTGCTCCAGGTTCGGCCTCAGATCCAGGGTAAGGC
Source organism: Dethiobacter sp. (assembly GCA_020725465.1). GTDB lineage: Bacteria > Bacillota > Dethiobacteria > Dethiobacterales > Dethiobacteraceae > DYEY01. The sequence goes on along the minus strand of DYEY01000070.1, from coordinate 34,893 downwards.
CACCGTTTGGACCCACCCGGCCGGCTACGATCTCCCCGGCCATCCGACTCACCACGGCGGCTCTGCTCATGTTATTAATGCCGCCGTCCAGAATGGTATCGCCGTCTCCGTTTAGAATCCTGCCGTACGGGCCGGCCAATGCCGGCTCCCCGCAGAAAAGACCGCGGTAAGCAGCTGGACTGGTAACGGCAAAGGGGATAGCCTGCACCTGTTCCATATCCACCAGTTCCGCCCCGGCCTCGTAGGCCAGCGCGTAGCCGTCTCCGGTGGCCGTCCGGGCATTGCTGGTCTGCGGGTAAAAAAGCCAGCCGCCACCGCCGGTGCAGAGTACCACCGCTTTGGCGCCCAGCACATATTCCCTGCCCTCCGCCAGGTCCAGGGCCTTAATGCCACAGACCCTGCCTTCGTTTTTGACCAGCCGGCTAACCAGTGTGTCTTCATATAAGCCTATACCGTGTTTTTCCACCGCCGCCCGCAGTGACTGGCAAAGGCCGATGCCGATGCCGGAGCTGCGCAGCGTCCGCGAGCGGGAATGGCCGCCCGCACGGGTAACCGCCTGTTGTGAAAGGAACCCTTCACTATCACGGATAAAAGTATGCCCGAAAGATTCAAGCCGGGCGGCCGCTTCGGCGGCGCCGTCAACCAAAGCTTCCACCAGCCGGCGGTCACCAAGCCATTCTCCGCCTGCCAGTACATCTTCAATAAAGGCCTCCCTGGTGTCACCGGGAAGGCCGCTGCAGGCCATCAGGCCCACCGCCAGGCGGGTATTGCCGTACCCCACCGGCTCCTTGCTGACAACCGCTACCCTTGCCCCCTGCTCCGCTGCGGCCACTGCCGCCATAATGCCTGCTCCGCCACCGCCCACACAGACCACATCGTACCCTTCCGCCACCGGACCACCCCACTGCATGAGTTTGCTTACTTCTATTCAACCTGTAAAGAATATTTCCTCTAAAAAGGCATTTTTTGTTGGCGTTGCAGGCAGGTCTGTGCTTATGGTATACTTTACGCATTATCCGGGCGCAAGAGGTGTAACTTTTGAAGACCAAAGCACGGGCGATCCTGGCTCTTGTGACTACCACCGCGTTTTGGGGGTTGTCTTTTACCAGCACCAAGGTGCTGCTTGGGACTTTGCTGCCGCCCCAAATCGCTTTTTTGCGCCTGGTTTTGGCTGTGGCCGCGTTGGGCTGCTTTTTTGCACTTACCCGCAAGTCTTTCATCAGCAGGGCAGACCTCTTCCGGGTGATTGCCGGCGGCACTTGCGGCACCCTGCTTTATTTCCTTTTTGAAAACAACGGCCTGCGCTATACCACCGCCGGCACCGCTTCCCTGATAGTTTCCACTATCCCGGTTATCAACGTGGTTGCCGGTGCCCTGTTCTTCCGGGAACGGCACAGCGTACAGCGCTGGTTCGGCGTACTGCTCTCTTTCGCCGGTGTTTACCTGATTATCAGTTCCGGCAGTGCCGGGGCGCTGGCTCTGGCCAACCTGAAAGGCAACCTGCTGGTATTCCTCGCCGGCTGCTCCTGGGTGGCCTACACCCGCATCAACGAACCCCTGGTGGAGAAATATGACAGTTTGGTGCTGAATTTTCACCAGTCGCTGGTGGGCATGCTTCTCTTTGGCCTGTTGGTGCTACCGGGTGGCCTGGCGCCGGCCGTCTTTACTCCCCGTGTGTTGTTAAACCTGGCCTATCTTGGCATTTTCTGCTCCGGTGTGGCTTACCTTTTTTACCTCTATGCATTAAAGACCCTGGGCTCTGCCGCCGTGACCAGTTTCCTCAACCTGGTCCCGGTCTTTGGTGTGCTGGGCGGCGCCGTTATCCTGAGAGAGGCCCTGGCAGCAAGCCAGCTTTTCGGTGGAGTGGTGGTTATAACCGGTGTCAGTATGGTAACCATGTCGGGCAAAGCCCCGCAGGCCGGAGAAGAAGTTAAGGTTACCGCAGGCTGAAAAGAAGCATTTTATTTGATTTTTACTGCTGCTTTACAATCGGCCTCACTGTAGAGCTTTCTAAACATACTACTGCCCCGGAGCAATGGGCAGCCGGTGGCTGAAACCGCCGGGAAACTGCAGATTGATAACGGTATCGGGAACCTCCCCGGGATAGATGGCATCCACAATGGGCACCGCGGTGGAAACCTTGGTGATTGCAGATACAAAGGGAATGACCACCTGGACCTCGGCGTGAATGTCAAAATAAATTTTATGGCGGACCTGGTTAATTCCGGCATTTTCAAATGTGTCAATTATGTTGGTGTTGACCAGGCCCACCGGTACCAGAGCGATAGGGATGCGCGGCCCGTAGTTGGCCAGGAGGTAACTGCCCAAGGCCTGCCCCAGCGGTATGTAAATTACTTCCCCTTTAAGCGCCACCAGCGCCTCCTGTACCCGCATGGTGGTTTCGGCCATCAGGCGGTTTACTTCCATGCTGTTAATCTGGGCCAGGATGATTCTGCCTTCCCTGTCTTTCTGCAGCAGCACCAGGTCCTGGTAAAGGATATTGCGGGCTACTTTTTCCGAAACGGCGTTGTTGATGGCTTCGGTGGCGATGATATCGGCGCGCGCAGCCGCCACAGACAGGATAGTGGGCCGGAGATTCCGGTCAAAAATCATAAACAGGCGGAGAACCAAAAAAACCAACAGTGCCAGCGTGATAAAAAAAAAGGCGTCCCGTCTGAAGCGAAGCCCCCGGCGTCTGAACAATGCACACCCCTCCCCCTACATCATATGCCAAAACAGGCAAAAGGGTGACAGGGGGAAAATAAAAAGACGGCCTCGCGGCCGTCCGGTCAGGACAGTCTGATAAATTTTCTTTTGCCGGCCTGAATGACGGTACCGGACCTCACTTCGATTTCCGCTTCAATGCTGTCAACTTTCTCCCCGTTTACTTTTACGCCGCCCTGCCGGATCAGGCGTCTGGCTTCACTGGCGCTTGGTGCCAGGCCCGACCGGGTGAGAAGCTGAATCAGCCGCGCCCGGCCCCCTTCACTGAGACTGGTGGCGTCAAAAGACGGGATATCGCCAGGCAGGGCACCCTGCTGAAAGACGCTTTTAAATTCAGCTTCCGCCCTGTCGGCGGCCTCCTGTCCGTGGTAAATCCGGACAATACGGTGGGCGAGGCGCATCTTGGCATCCCGCGGGTGGAGAGCGCCGCTTTCCAGGGCTGCCCTGACTTCGGCTACCTGCTCCGCCGTGTAGTCGGTTGCCAGGTTATAGTATTCCATCATGAGCTCATCGGCCATGGACATGGCTTTGCCGTACATTTCTTCCGGAGCCTCGGTGATACCGATATAGTTACCAAGGGATTTGCTCATCTTTTGCACACCGTCCAGACCGACCAGGATAGGCATCATAATGCAGACCTGGGGCTCCTGGCCGTATTCCCGCTGCAGGTGGCGCCCCATCAGCAGGTTGAATTTCTGCTCAGTGGCGCCAAATTCGATGTCGGCGCGCAGGGCAACAGAGTCATACCCCTGCATGAGCGGGTAAAAAAACTCGTGAATGCTGATAGGCTGCTGTTCCCGGTAGCGCTTGGCAAAATCATCCCGCTCCAGCATCCTGGCCACGGTGTAGCGGGAAGCAAGGTTTATTACATCGGCAAAGTTGAGTTTGGCCAGCCACTCGCTGTTAAACACCACTTCCGTTTTTCCGGGATCCAGGATTTTAAATACCTGCTCCCGGTAGGTGGCGGCATTGGCCAGCACTTCTTCATCGGACAGCTGTCTGCGCGTTTCGGAACGTCCGGTGGGATCACCGATACGCCCGGTAAAATCGCCGAGAATTATAATCACCTGGTGCCCCAACTCCTGGAACTGCCGCAGCTTGTGTAAAACAACGGCGTGCCCCAGGTGCAGGTCAGGAGCTGAGGGGTCAAGACCCAGTTTCACCCGCAGCGGACTTTTGGTCGCCACCGAGCGTTCCAGCTTCTTTAACAGCTCATCCCGGTCTATTATTTCCACAGTGTTGTTACTGATAATCTCCAGCTGTTTTTGTGCGTCCAATTTGAGTTACCTCCCGTATTCTCCAATATACTCTCTCCTGCCCTGATTCTCATCCATTTTATCACAAAGAACTACCGTTTGCAAAGAATTTCAGCGCTTTCCGGAGTATCCTCACACTTACCGGGACCGTGGTATTATGATATAATGGCGGGAGAAATCTCTGGCCTTACTAAGAGAGAGGGGGATAAGGCATGGCCAGCGGGAACCGCCCGGTCAGGCGGACAAACAATAAAAACGCCGCTTTGAAAAAGCGCAAGATCAGGCTTAAGAGATTCATCGTTGTCCTGTTAGTTTTCTTCTCCCTGGTCTTTTTGGCGGGAGCATTTACTACATACAAAGTAGTCTCCGCTTACCTGGCCGATGTGCCTGAATTTGACCCCGCGGTGCTGGTACCCGCTGAGACCTCCTACGTTTATGACAGGAATGGGGAAGAAGTAACCGCTCTGCTCGGTGAAATCAACCGGATTACGGTAAAATACGAAGACATTCCGGAAATAATAATCAACGCTTTCATCGCCATCGAGGACGACCGTTTTTTTGAGCACAGCGGCTTTGACCTCCGGGGCATCGCCCGCGCTGCCTACCGCCAGGTTACCCGGCAAAAAACCTTCGGCTCCGAGGGCGGCAGCACCATTACCCAGCAACTGGTTAAGCTGGCGTTTCTGACGCCGGAAAAGACGATTAAAAGAAAAGTCCAGGAGCTCTATCTCGCCTGGAAAATGGAACGGATTTATACCAAGGAGGAGATCCTGGAGTTTTACCTAAACCGCGTCCCTTATGACTATAATGCCTCCGGCATTGAAGCCGCGGCCCAAACTTTTTTCGGCAAATCCGTATCTGAAGTTACCCTGGGCGAAGCCGCTATTTTGGCCGGCGTTCCCAACCTGCCTGCCAGGTACTCGCCGTTTCGCAACCGGGAAGAATCTGTCAAGAGACGCAACATAATTTTAAACCGCATGTTTGAACTGGGCATGATTTCGGCCGGGGAGCTGGAAGAAGCCAAAAACGAGGAGCTGGTGCTGGCCAGCCTTCCGGTCCGGGCTTATCCGTATCCCCACTTCATTGACCATATCATTCACGACGAACTGCACAGGATACTGAGGACAATACCTCAGTACAGGGAATTAAGCAGCAAAGACATCTACGATGTGATTTACAACGGCGGCCTTAAAATCTATACCACCCTGGACCGGCGGCTCCAGCAGGTAGCTGAGGACACCATAAATAACGATAAGCTGTACCCGAAGACCATCACTGAGGAAGGGAAACCCCTGCAACCCCAGGCCGCGGTATTGGTGGCTGAACCCAAAACCGGGTATATCAGGGCCATGGTGGGCGGTCGCCGGTACAACAGCGACAACGTGCTCAACCGGGCCACCAAGGGTAAAACCCAGGCTGGATCGGTCTTAAAACCACTGGTCGCTTATGGCCCCGCCTTCAACGAAGGCATTGCAGTACCGGGCACCGTTCTTGATGATTCCCCCACCGTCTGGCATTTTAAAGGCAGCCCCTCCTGGTACCCGAATAATTATGACCGTACCTTCACCGGGCTGGTTACCGCGCGGGTGGCACTGGCCAGGTCACTCAACATTCCCGCCGCCCGGCTCCTCGACCAGCTGGGACTGAACAAGGGCCTGGAATATCTGGAAAAGATGGGTATCACCACGGTCATTTACCCCGCTCCCGGCCGGGAAAAGCACGACAGCCTGTCCATAGTGCTGGGCGGCCTCACCGACGGCCTCAAAGTGTTTGATGCCGCCCAGGCTTACGCGGTGCTGGCCAACCAGGGCGTCCGCACCGACCTGGTGACGGTGGTTAAGGTTGAAGACCGTAACGGTCGTGTTATCTTCGAGCACCGTCCCCGCTCCACCGTGGTTCTAAGCAAGGAAGCCGCCTGGATGACCACCAGTGTGCTCCAGGACGCGGTGCGGATCGGTACCGTAAGGGGCCTGCAGATCGGCCGCCCGGTTGCGGCCAAAACCGGTACCAGCGATCACAACCAGAACGCCTGGCTGGCCGCCTATACGCCGGACGTGGTGGGCGTGTTCTGGATCGGCCGGGATTCTTACAAAAAGGACGAAGACGGAGGGCTCAGGGCCTGGATAGTAACGCCCGGCTTTATGAATCCGATTATGAAAGCAGCACACGAGGGCCTGCCAGTAAGGGATTTTGCCAGGCCCGACACCATCAGCCCGCCCGTTGCCATCTGCAATAAATCGGGAAAACGGCCGGGTCCTCACTGCCCGCCGGAACATATAGTTAATGAATTCTTCCCCCGCGACCAGGTTCCCCTGGACATGTGCGACATCCACGTGGAAATCGCCGTCTGCACCGTATCCGGGAAACTGCCCACTGAATACTGCCCTCCCGGCAGCATTCAGAATAAGGTCTTTCTCAACCGTCCACCCTACCTGACCACGGATGAAAACTGGGTGGGAGAAATCGGCAGGGTACCGGCAGACGCCAAACTGATGCCGCCCACCGAGTATTGCGACGTGCATTCCGCCCAGCCCTCGCCCCCCACCGGCCTCACCGCTGAATACAGGGCGGAGGGGTACCTGCTGTTGCGCTGGCATCCCGGCGACGAGTTAACCGCCGGTTACCTGGTCTACCGGAAAGCGCCGGATGACGACTCTTACCGGCTGCTCACTGAAGAAACCCTGTCCGTGCCGTCGTACAGGGACAGCGACTTTGGTTCAGGCGGTACATACAGTTACCGGGTCTATAACGTAACCGCCGGAGGGGTAAGGTCCGCGCCGGCCACCCTGACCCTGGAATTAAACTTCGGCCTGCCGGAGCAACCGCCGGGCCCCGTGTCAGGGGGACGGGGGAGGTGACACCCCACCGAGAAACGCTTTTTCAGCTTTCCCCACCTGTGGTTGTCACTGGTGAAATACAAAAACGTCCTGCCCAAACTCTGCAAAAGGTATATGATATCTGGAATAGACCCTGTAGTCTTCGCGTCCCTGCGTTTCCCTGATATATATCACTATGCTGTCATTGGTCAGGTAAAAACCTGCCGCTTCGGTGGAAGGCTCCTCCCAAACCTGGTGCCGGCCTGCCGTCTTTTTGCTGATATACCGGTTTATCACAGTAATGTAATCACAGTCAGCGACAAAAAGGTCTTTCAATGCCAGAGGCCGGCCGGTCTTAATATTATAGAGGTAGCTGCGGCGGGTTTCAAAAACGCTGTCTGTATGTGGCCACCAGGTGGTTACACCTTCACTGATGCAGAGGATGTCGGCAAAATTGGCGGTTATTTCTACGTTCCGGTGCCGGTGGGCATGCCAGTCCCTGTTTTCACGGTGTTTGGCGGCAGATTCACTCTTAAAAGCCTCGTCCCGGACAAAAGCAGCACTCTCACCGGCGAATTTCCGGTTCAGTTCTTCCTCCAGCTCCCGGAAAGGCAGGCCGGCCAGTTCCGGATAAAATGCCCCGATCCACCAGCCTTCGCCGTGCTCTTCCAGCTGCCTGTAGCTCACTGTAACCTTGCCGGGTAGCATATGCTTGCGCGCAGACGGTGTGACACGGATGGGATTATCAGCAAGGTACCTGCTGTAAGCAATAAAATTCTCCCCGAAGGTGCTAAGAGGTATCATGAACTGCCACTGCTGACCTCCGCTAAAATAAATGTTCTTTTCCGGGAACAGGATGATCAGGTGGCTGTCGTTTAACACAAACGGCTGGTTTTCTGAAATAAGGTCAAACGGCCGGTACAGAATTTCTTCCTCCAGGCCCATACGCATGATTTCCGCTTTTACGGCGTTACTTACCGCTTTAAGATAATCGGTACCGGGCCGAAAGAGGTCCTTCAGCGCGAGGCGGTTTCCCGTGTTCAAATCAAACAGGAAAACGGTTGAGTTGTTTTCCCAGTAGCCGTGGCCGCTGGCAGAACAGTTAAACCAGATGCAGAGGATATTGTTATAGTTGAAAGTAACGTGTCCGTACGCCCACTTGACACTTTTGCCCGAAGCCTGTACAAATGTTTTATCGGCGGCAAGCCTCTCCGCCTCTGCCCGGATGGTGGCGTTGATTGTCTCCTGTATCCGGGTGTCCGGCAGCCCGCTTATCTGCACATAATGTACATTTATTTCGTACTGGGGAGTGTTTTCGCTCAGTCTTTTTTCCTCAGTATTAATGCCGTTTACCAGCAGGTACGGCTTATCCCAGACAGGAAAACCGGTGGCCGGAGTTTCCGCCGGTTCCGGGCGGGGCGGGCCTGCTGTTCCGGGTGCTTTCTCACAGGAGCAAAAAAACATTACTGACATAACAGCCAAAATGAACAGGCAGCCGACGGTGGCCTTTTCCCTTCATTACCGTACGCCTTTTAGCGCAGCGGCACATAGCCGCTGCTCACAGCCAGCTTCTGGCCGTTATCACTCAGGATATAATTCAGGTATTTTCTGGCCGCGCTGTCTTTCGGTTCCGACTTGCGCAGTACTGCGTAATACGAGATGGTAAAAGGATAAGTTTCAGCGGAAATGGTTTCCCTGAGTGGCAATATTCCGTTTACAGCCAAAAATTTAATCGTTTCCCTGTTATACATGCTGTTGGCATAATAATATACCGAGTACCCCAGCGCCTGGTCGGAGTTGTCAAAGGCAGCCACTCTTTCAATCAGGTCCCCCATCCCGGCCGGTATGTGTTCCAGGGGCGGTTCTGTCATGGTCAATCCCTGCATGACCAGGTTTTCCATCAGTGTCTGGCTGCCGGAGTTTGGGGGCCGCTGGTAAGCGATTATCTCTTTATCTTCTCCTCCCACTTCTCTCCAGTTGGTGATTTTGCCCTGGTAAATGTCCCTGATTTCTGTCTCCGTCAGGGAATCCACCGGGTTTTTTTTGTTTAGGACAAAGACAAAGGCATCCCTGACCACCGGTACTGTTTCCAGCTCAATACCCATGGACTCAGCCAGCGCCAGTTCCTCGCCGGAGGGCTCGGTAACCAGGATGATATCAGCTTTACCCTGCAGCAGGTTCAGGTAGGCCGGGTGCGTTTTATTGTGCACAATAAATGCCTGAGCTTCTTCCCGGCTAATGCCAAGCAACTCTGCAGCCAGGTCAATGGACAGCGGCAGGGTAACAGTGGATCCGTCAACCCTCGGGTAGGTTTCCCGGGTAAACGAAGGCGGTTTTTTGCCGCAGGCCGCAGTGCCGGCCAATACCGCCAGCATAAGGATAACGAACAATATTTTTTTCACATGCTATTCCCCCTTGTCCTGAATATAATGCCCACTATATTTTATCATGCGCAGGCTTTGTCCTGATTTAAGTTTTGTTAACCGTCGGCCCCCAAAAAGGTAATTTTCTTAACAACTGACAGGAACTGACAGGCAGGTGAGCGCCAAATTGCCCGGGGCGCAGGGAGAGCCTCATTTCAGAAGTAACATGGCCTCCTTTATTTTACGCACCTGTAACATCAGCCGGCTGAATTCTTCCGGGGTCAGTGACTGCGGCCCGTCACAGGCGGCCGCCTTCGGATACGGGTGGACCTCGATGATCAATCCGTCGGCGCCGGCCGCCACCGCCGCCCGGCTCATGGGCGCCACCAGGCTCCTGCGGCCTGTGCCGTGGCTGGGATCAACCACCACCGGCAGGCCGGACAGCTCTTTGAGCAGCGAAACCGCACTGAGATCCAGCGTGTTGCGCGTAGCTGTCTCAAAAGTACGGATGCCTCGTTCGCAGAGAATAACGTCCGGGTTGCCCGCCTCCAGAATATATTCGGCAGCCAGCAGCCATTCTTCCACCGTGGCGGACATGCCACGCTTCAGCAGCACCGGCTTTTTTATCCGGCCCACCTCTTTCAGCAGGGCAGTATTTTGCATATTCCGCGAGCCGATTTGCAAGATATCGGCATGCTCCGCCACCCGTTCCACATCCCGCGTGTCCAGCACCTCGGTAACCGTTGCCAGGCCTGTCCCCACCGCCACCCGCTTCAGCATGGCCAGCCCCGGTTCCCCTAACCCCTGGAACGCTTTGGGCGACGTCCGCGGCTTGTAAGCGCCACCGCGGAGCACAACCGCTCCCGCTGCCCTGACGGCGTGGGCCGCCTCCCACAATGTCATCTCGTCTTCCACCGCACAGGGTCCCGCCATCACCACCAAGTCTCCTCCCCCGATAGAGACGGGACCGGTGCGCACCACCCGGCAAGGCTTCAGACTTCCGGCCTGTTCAGACAACATTTCGCTCACCCCGCATCGCCATTTTTAAAGTCCGGGCAAATGCAGCCGCCACCTTGGTTTTTTCCTGCTGACCGTCGGCAGCGGCGATTTTTCTCACCAGGGCGCTGCCTACGATAACCGCATCAGCCACAGCCGCGGCCTCTGCCGCCTGGGCGGGACCGGCGATGCCAAAGCCCAGGGCCAGGGGCACATCAGTATACTGCCTGGCCCGGCTTATCAGGTCCGCCACCGCCGGGTCCAGGCCGGCCCGTTCCCCGGTTACGCCCATCACTGCCACACAGTAGATGAAGCCGCGGGCAGCGCCGCAGATTTGTGCCATCCTGGCTTCGGAGGTGGTGGGTGACAGGAAGCGGATGTTGATCAGACCCTCGTGCTTGGCCTCTTCGTCCAGCTGGCCCGCTTCACTGAAAGGCAGGTCAGGCACCACCAGCCCGGAAATCCCTGCAGCGGCGGCTTCACGGCAGAAATTGCCCAGCCCCCGACGCAACACCAGGTTGTAATAGACCAAAAGGACCAGAGGGGTTTGGCTTTTCCCGGCGAAACGCCCGGCCAGCTTAAACACTCCGCCCGGTGTCATGCCCCGGGCCAGCGCTCTTTCCGCCGCCGCCTGGAGTACCGGCCCGTCAGCCAGCGGGTCGGAGAAAGGCACGCCCAGTTCAATCACGTCGGCACCATTGGCCGCCAGGGCCAGCATCAGTTTCTCTGTGGTGTCCGCGTCCGGGTCGCCGGCCGTCAAAAAAGGGATCAGTGCCGCTTCCCCCCGTTTTTTCATCTTTGAAAGTTTTGTTTCCAGTCTATTCATTAGATGCTCACCTCCGCCATTGCGGCCACCGCCGCCACGTCCTTATCCCCGCGCCCCGAAAGGCAGACCAGGATTATGCGGCCGGGGAGTTTGGGCGCCAGCTTCGCCACGTAAGCCAGCGCGTGGGCGCTCTCCAGCGCCGGGATAATGCCTTCTTCCCTCGCCAGCAGCGCAAAAGCGGCCAGCGCTTCATCGTCGGTCACCGCCGTGTACTCCACGCGCCCGCTGTCTTTGAGATACGCATGCTCCGGCCCCACCCCGGGATAATCAAGCCCGGCCGAAATCGAGTGGGCCGGCGCCACCTGGCCGTCCCCGTCCTGGAGCAGGTAAGAAAGCGCCCCGTGCAGGACGCCCGGTTCGCCGGCGGTGAGCGTGGCGGCATGCTCTCCGGTGTCCAGCCCCCTGCCGGCCGCCTCCACGCCGATGCAGCGCACACTGTGGGCGAGAAAAGGATGAAAGAGGCCGATGGCGTTGCTCCCCCCGCCCACACAGGCCACCAGCACATCGGGCAGCCGCCCTTCCGCGGCCAGCATCTGCTCCTTCGCCTCCTTTCCGATGACGCTTTGCAGGTCACGGACCAAAGACGGGTAGGGGTGGGGCCCTACCACGGAGCCAATTAAATAATAGGTGTGGCGTGCGTTGGTCACCCAGTCGCGGATGGCCTCATTGGTGGCGTCCTTCAGCGTCCTGGTGCCTGATTTTACCGCCACCACGCCGGAACCGAGCAGTTTCATGCGGAAAACGTTAAGCTCCTGCCGTAAAGTGTCTTCCTCGCCCATGTAGACCAGGCACTCCAGGCCAAGGAGCGCCGCGGCGGTAGCCGCCGCCACTCCGTGCTGCCCCGCCCCGGTTTCAGCTACAATACGTTTCTTTCCCATACGCTTGGCCAGCAGCGCCTGCCCCAGAGCGTTGTTGATTTTGTGGGCGCCGGTATGATTCAGATCCTCCCGCTTCAGGTAAACTGAGGCTCCGCCCAGCCTTTCACTGAGCTTTTCCGCTTTGTACAGGAGGGTGGGCCGACCCACATAGTTCTTTAGTAACTGCCGGTATTCCGCCTGGAAGGAAGAGTCCTGACAGATGCCATGGTAAGCAGCCTCCAGCTCCTCCAGCGCCGCCATCAGTGTTTCAGGTACATACTGCCCGCCGTAACGCCCGAACCTGCCTTTTGCGCCCATCAACAACACCCCTTTGCCGCCGCGATAAACGCCGCGATTTTTCTTCTGTCTTTCCGGCCCCCGGTTTCCACGCCGCCTGAAACATCCACCGCATAGGGCCGCACTTTCATCACCGCCAGAGCCACATTATCCTCGGTCAGCCCCCCGGCCAGAATTACCGGCACCGCCGGCTTCATCTCCAGCAGTGACCAGTCAAAGGTCCGTCCGGTACCGCCGGGCAGGCACGGGTCAAACGTATCAAAAACAAACGCCGCTGCCGGGAAGCGTTCAAGTCCCTGCAGGTCCTCCCGGGAACGTACCCGTACCGCTTTCAGGACGGGAAGGTTGAAGCTCTGGCAGTATCCGGGGCCCTCGCTCCCGTGGAACTGGAGAGCCGTCAGCCCGCAGTAACGGGCGATTTTTTCCACCGTCTCCCTGTCCTCGTCCACAAAGACACCGACCCGGGACACGAAAGGCGGCAGTGCCAAGGCAATGGCTTTGGCCTGCTCCAGGTCCACCCTCCTTGGGCTTGGGGCAAAAACCAGGCCCAGGGCATCAGCGCCGGCAGCAGCGGCGAAAAGGGCGTCTTCCTTTGTTTTGATGCCGCAGATTTTTACCTTAACCACCGGCCTGTCCTCCAAGCAGCTCCCTGATTTTCTTCTCCGGATCCGCCGACCGCACCAGTACTTCGCCCACCAGGATGGCATCGACCCCTGCGCCGGCCAGCATGCTCACATCCGAGGCATCCCGGATGCCGCTTTCGCTGACCAGGATAATATCCCGGGGGACAAGCCCGGCCAGTTGCAACGTATGCCGGACGTCAGTGCGAAAGGTCACAAGGTCCCGGTTATTGATGCCCACAATTTTGCTTCCCGCCCGCAGGGCCGCTGCCAGCTCCTCCGCGGTATGGACCTCCACAACGGCGGCAAGATTCAGTTCCCCGCAGATTTCCAGGTAACTTTTCAGGGTATCTTCCGGCAGCAGGCCGGCAATGAGGAGAACCGCGTCTGCCGGCAGCAGCCGGCTTTCGTAAAGCTGGTAGGGATCAACCACGAAATCCTTGCGCAGTACGGGCAGGCTTACAGCCTGCCGGACCGCCCGCAAATCATCGATACTTCCTGCAAAGAATTTCTCTTCAGTCAGCACTGAAATCGCCAGCGCGCCCCCCGCCTCGTACCGGGACGCCAGTTCTGCCACCGGAATCTGCAGACCGAAACTGCCGTGTGTAGGCGAAGCCTTCTTAACCTCAGCGATAACCGATATGCCGGGCCTGGTCAGAGCGTCGGCAAAGGAACGGACCGGCTCCGCTCCGGCCAGCCTCTCCACCAGTACAGCCAGGGGCTTTTTCTTTTTGAGCTCCCTGATTTTCGCCCTTTTTTCAGCCGCAATTTGGGCAAGCATTTTGGTTGCACCTTCCCGTAAAACTTCTCAGGGCTTCCAGTTTAGCCATGGCCGCACCGCTGTCGATGGCCCGGGCAGCCAGCTGCACCCCCTCGCGCAGTTCCCCGGCCAGCCCGCCCACATACAACGCGGCGCCGGCATTGAGGAGCGACACATCCCGGAGTGGGCCCCGCCCGCCCTTTAGCACAGACATGGCGTGCCGGGCGTTATGGAGCGGGCCGCCGCCTTTCAGGGCTTTGGCTGGCGCCCGGGTCAGGCCTGCCTCTTCCGGAACCACTGTGCGGCAGGCCACCGTTTTATTCCTCACCTCGCACAATAGAGTCTCCCCGCAGAGCGTCAGTTCATCGCTTCCGTCCGCCCCGTGGACCACCAGAGCATGTTCCGTGCCAAGCAGCAACAGCACCTCCGCCATCATTTTCACCAAATCCGGAGCATAGACGCCCATAACCTGCCGCCGGGCGCCGGCCGGGTTGGTCAGCGGTCCCAGCAGGTTAAACACGGAGCGTATCCCCAACTCCCGCCGCGGGCCGGCCGCGTGGCGCATGGCCCGGTGCAACACCGGCGCATAGAGCAAGGCGATGCCAACTTCATCCAGGCACTCTCCCATTTGGGCCGGCGTCAGGTCCACCTTCACACCCAGCGCCTCCAGTACGTCAGCGGAACCGCATAAACCCGATACCGACCGGTTACCGTGTTTGGCCACCGGCAGTCCCGCCCCGGCCGCCACCAGGGCGGCCACGGTGGAGATATTGAATGTTCCCTGGCCATCACCACCCGTACCGCAGGTGTCTGTCAGGCCGGTGCGTACCGTCCTCACCCTTTCCGCCCGCTCCCGCATCGCCTCCGCGCAGCCGTAGATTTCATCCGCCGTCTCGCCCTTCATTTTAAGCGCCACCAGAAAAGCCCCTGTCTGGGCCGGTGTCACCTCCCCGTCCATAATGGCAGCCATGGCCGACTTCGCCTCTTCCCGCGACAGGTGCCCCTTCCCGCAGAGCTTGTTTATAATATTTTTCATGCCGGCACCCCTTTCAGGAAGTTTTTCAGGATTGTTCGCCCGTCCGGCGTAATTACCGACTCGGGGTGAAACTGGACGCCGTAAACCGGCAATGACCGGTGCTTTAAAGCCATAATCAGGCCGTCCGCCGTCTCCGCCGTCACTTCCAGGCAGGGCGGCAGCGTCTCCTTCCTCACCACCAGCGAATGGTAGCGCCCGGCGCTGAAGGGGGTTTCCACCCCGGCGAACAGGGCGTCCCCGTTATGGAAAACCTGAGACGCTTTCCCGTGCACCGGCTCCGGCGCCCGCACCACTTCGCCGCCGTAAACCCGGCCGATGGCCTGGTGCCCGAGACAAACGCCCAGCAGCGGTACCCGGCCCGCAAAACAGGCTATTGCCGCCTGGGTCAGGCCGGCGTCGTCCGGTACGCCCGGCCCCGGTGAAATCACCATGGCCCTGGGCTTTTTCGCCGCCAGCTCCTCCAGGGAAAAGGCGTCATTCCTAAGCACCAGCAGCTCCTCCCCCATTTCTCCCAGCATCTGCACCAGGTTATAGGTAAAAGAATCGTAATTGTCTATTACCACAATCACGCCGTCTCCACCCCCAGTGTGGCAAACATGGCCCTGGCTTTGTGCAGTGTCTCCCGGTACTCCTGTTCCGGTACCGAGTCGGCCACGATGCCGGCCCCGGTCTGGATGTAAGCCGCCCCGTCCATAATCACCAGGGTACGGATGGTGATACAGGTATCCATGTTGCCGGTAAAATCCAGGTAGCCCACCGCACCGCCGTAAGGCCCCCTGGCCGCCGGCTCCAGCTGGTTTATAATCTGCATGGCCCGCACTTTGGGTGCCCCGGTCAGCGTCCCCGCCGGAAAACAGGCAGCCAGCGCATCAATGGCACCTTTCCCCTCAGCCAGTTCCCCGGTCACTTCCGACACCAGGTGCATTACGTGGGAGAAACGCTCCACTTTTGCATACTCCTTTACCCTGACCGTCCCGTACCGGGACACCCGTCCAATGTCATTGCGCCCCAGGTCCACCAGCATCACGTGCTCCGCCAGCTCCTTTTGGTCGGTCAATAATTCCTGTTCCAACGCCAGGTCTTCCCGGGCGTCCCCGCCCCTCCGCCTTGTCCCCGCAATTGGCCGGGTAGTCACCGTTTTGCCCTCCACACGGGTCAGCATCTCCGGTGAAGCGCCCACCAGGGTTACCTCCCGGTTTCTTAAAAAGAACATATACGGGGAGGGGTTTACCGACCGCAACCGCCGGTAAATCACAAAGGGATCTTCCTCAATTGGCACTTTAAACCGCTGCGAGAGCACCACCTGGAATATATCGCCTGCCATAATGTGCTCCCTGGCTGTTCTCACCTTCTCAGTAAACTCCCCTTCAGTCATATTGGCCGCCGGTGCCGCTGTTTTGATCCGGACTTTTTCTGTTATTGCCGGCAGCGGTCCGGCCAGTGCCTTACCCATCTGCCGCAGGGCGCGTCCCGCTGCCTTTTCTGCCGTCCCGGGCTTCTCACCTTCCGCAACCGGCCGGTTTACCAAAAGGTGCACCCGGTGGGTGAAGTGATCAAAGACCACCACATTTTCCATGAACTGCAGGTACACATCCGGCAGTCCCAGCTCATCCGGCGGCACTTTCCCCACCGGCTCAAGCCCGGCAACAATGTCGTAAGAAAAATAACCCACCGCGCCGCCGCAAAACCTGGGCAACGACGGGTGCGGCTCAAGGCGGAACTCTGCCATCAGTTCCTTCAGCACCTGCAGTGGGCTGCCCGGCCGCCGTTCCCGGCGCCCGTCACGCCATTCAAGCTCCAGCCCATTCTCTTTACCCCGCAGGGTAAGAAACGGGTTATAGCCGAGAAATGAATACCGGGCCACCTGCTCACCCCCCGCCGCGCTCTCCAGCAAGCAGGCGGGCCCTTCCGGGCAAAGTTTCAGGAACGCGGAAATGGGCGTCTCCAGGTCTGCCACCAGCGACCGGTGCAGGGTAACCATTTTTGCCCGGCCCAAAGACTGTACCGCCGCCTTAATCATGGAAACGAAGCCTCCCTCTGGTAAAATAAAAAAGCCTTCCGTCCATGGAAGGACGAAAGACCGGCTTTCGCGGTGCCACCTTCATTGGCCTGCCATTAAACAGGCAGACCCGGCTCAGACAGGTACGGGACCAAAAAACAACCGGTCCGATACCCCGCCCCTGGTAACGGCAGGGCATGCCGGCGGAGCCTACTTTAAAATTTCGGTCCGCCACTCACGGGCCCATTCAACGGCAGTCCTTTTACCGGCGTCGCACCTAACCCGGCTCTCTGTAAAAAGTCCCTTTCCGTTTACTCTTCCCGGTCATCGTGTTTTCAACAGTTTAGCACAAACCCTGCACAGCTGTCAACGCCGATTTTGACAGCCGGGGTGTCGGAGGGACGGGGGAGTTGACACCAGTTCACTCAACTGACCGTGAGGGTATAACTGTTTGCTTTGCCAGGACATTCCGCCCGGACCGGACACTGCTCCAAATCAGGTAAACAGAAACCGCCACTGTCCCTGCCAGGTCTACATACCTGGTGGAGGACCGGGAGGGTAAAAGGGCGACTGAGGCCAGGGCGGATATAACACAAATATCCACAATTGTCTTGGCCCGGTACAGGCGCTTTTGAGATTCGATTATATTGTCGGAATGGTCCAGGTTAAGAAACGTGTAACGCCGCCAAAACCAGCCATTGGTTACAGCGCCGAGAAAAGCTATAGCCAAGCCCGGGTAGACGTTACCCCCGGGGATAAAAGATGTGGAGAACCGGTAAACTGCCAGGAAAAGCATAATAACACCGGATAAGCCCAGTGCCGTTGCCACAGATAAGCCCGCAACCCGCTCAAGTTTGGTTCTTACTGCGGGCGCAGGCTTCTTACCGTGAATATAGCGAAAAATGGTCCAGGACACAAAAAGTGCTGTAAGTTCCACACTGCGGCGGCTAAAGTCGGCCAGCTGGGTGGAAGAGCGGCTCATTATTACAGCAATACCGGTGGCCAGCGGCGCCCACATACTCAGCAAAAATGCCGCCAGCAAAGTCTTTTCCCGGCTTTTTAACTGTTCCTGCGAGTAGTTAATCATGGTTACCACCCAAACAGCGACAGCAGGTATAATAGCGGCAGCATCAGGAAAGCAGTGGATAAGGGAACTGTAATCGTATCGATACCACGCACGGAAAACAGTTCAATTACCGCGCATACCGGCGCCACCACCAGAGCCAGTAGCAGGCTGGTATACCATGGTTTGCCAGCATACAGAAAAAGGGTCAGAAACAGGGCAAAAGCAGCGGCCAGAGCCATGGCCCCGGTACCGGCATAGGTTTTAGGTCCGTCGATAAAGCGGCTGATGACATGTCTCCTACCGAAAGCCTTTCCCACCAGGGCAGCGGCAGCGTCACCAAAGCCCCAGGCCATAACGGCAACAGGAATCAGGTATCGCCAGTCGGTTCCAAGAACTCCCCAGAAGAAAAAGATTAATAGAGCAAAAGAAGCCTGCACCAGGAGCAGCTGCTTCCTGAGCTCACCTCCCTTTGCTTTTCTGTCAACGAACAGCTCCCGGTAGCGAGGCTTTTTCTCCAGCCAAAGCAGTGCCGGATAGGCGATTATAACCAGAAGAAAGGCAGAAAGGACAGCCATGTACCAGGCACTGAACAACCTCATCAGTAAAAATACCGACAGACTGTAGCCGACATGCTGTATTTTCCTCACCAGCTCTTTTGGTGCCCCGGCAAGCACTTTAAGCAGAGTGGGTAATACCAGGCAGACCACCAGGTAATAAGACAGCAAAACCAAAGCTCCGCTTAAATCAGTCCACATTATTGCCCCCCGTTTTCTCTGCTCCGGTAAGGTTTTCTGACACCCGGCCAAAGAGCTCTATAAAGCTACTTATCTCTTCTTCTGACAGTCCCTGTGCCGCCAGATTAAACACTTCATCATAGATAAGCATAATATCAGAACCAATTGACCGGGCCCTGTCTGTGAGCAGAACCCGGCTCGCCCGCTTATCTGTTTCGTCCTTTATTCTAAGTACATAGCTTTTGGCCTCAAGGGAATCCAGAGCACGGGAAACTGCAGGTTTGCTGATATCAAGCTGAGCTACTATGTTTTCCTGGCGCACACCGTCCCCCTGTGCCAAAAGGTGCACCAGGATGTTGCCCTCAGCACTGCTCAGGTCCATTTTTTTTAACCTTTCATTTACCAGTTTTCTGGCTGTCCGGATTATGTTGTTGGCAAACAGCCATACCTCTTTTATCCCGTGCAAAGACACCTCTCCATTTAGTTAACAAGTTAACTATATTATATATTAAACCGGTTAACCTGTAAACAAAAAATTCACTTACATATATTTTATATCGAACAAATGTTTGGTATAATACTACTGGGGGGAGGTGTCAGAGGGTGTCGGAGGGACGGGGGTGTGACATCAAAATGCTGAGACAGGAGGCGTATCTTCTTGCCAAGAAAAGCAAGAAAAAAGAGCAGTACCGGCATATATCACATTATCATGAGAGGGATAAATCATCAGGCTATTTTCGAAGATACAGAAGATTATCAGAGATTAATTAAGACCTTATTGTTTTATCTTGATGAATGCCGCTATAAAATATATGCCTATTGTATTATGACAAATCATGTACACCTTTTGCTGGAAGAGGGGCATGTGCCAATAGCAACAGTCATGCGAAAAATCTGCGCCAGCTATGTTTATTGGTACAACTTGAAATATGACAGGGTGGGGAACCTGTTTCAGGACAGATTTAAAAGCGAACCTGTCGATAGTGACAAATATTTTCTGCAGGTAATCAGATACATACATCAAAATCCTGTCAAAGCCGGCCTGGTAAAAAATGCAGAGCAATACACTTGGAGCAGTTACAGCGAGTATTTAAGCAGGGCCAGATTAACTGACGCAGATTTTGTACTGAACATGTTTGGTACTGACAGACAAGAAGCAATAAACAGCTTTATTAAATTCAACAGTACCCCAAGCGACGACAGTTGCCTGGAAGTAAAGAGTAAAAACCGGGTAACAGATGAAAAGGCAAGAGAAATTATAAAAAAGGTATGTAAAATAAAAGACGCAACCCAGTTGCGGCAATTTGACGCATCAAAACGAAATCTTTTACTCAGAGAACTAAAGCAAATACACCATTTAACAATCAGGCAGATTCAAAGGCTCACAGGCATCAACAGAGGAATTATCCAAAAAGCTTAAGATGGTGTCAGCTCCCCCGTCCCCCTGACACGAAATGGTGTCAGCTCTCCCGTCCCCCTGACACGAAATGGTGTCAACTCTCCCGTCCCCCTGACACGGAATGACACGGAAATGGTGTCGGCTCCCCCGTCCCCCTGACACGCATGGTTATTTGAGCTGGACGACGGTGGCGCCGAGGCCGCCTTCGTGTTGGTGGGCGGCGCGTAGCGAGGCCACCAGGCGGTGTTTTTTCAGGTGTTCGCGCAGGCCGGAGCGAAGAACGCCGGTGCCTTTGCCGTGAATGAGCCGGATTTCCCTGAGGCCGGCCAGTACCGCCTCGTCCAGGTAATTATCCACCGCCAGGATGGCTTCGTCGAGGGTTAGGCCGCGCACGCTGATCTCAGGCAAAACGTCTTTTCCGGCAAACAACGGGAGCCCGGTGACAGCCGGCGTTTCTTCCTTTTGGGGCGGACGGGCGGGCAGGAGGTCATCGGGTTCCACGTTGATACGCATGGCGCCCACCTGGACCTGGACCATATGTTCATGAACCTGGATGATTACGCCCGTCCGTTTCAGGCTGTTGACCAGGACTTCCCGGCCGGGAACCAGCTCTTCCCGGCAAAGGCTCCCTTTTTCAGAGAAACGGAACAGAGCTGCGCGCAGCTCCTCTTCCAGTTCCAGTACCGGGGCTGCAACCTGCTCCAGCCGCGCCGGTTCGGGCGGCCCGGCTTGCGCGGACAGCCGGCGCAGCTCTTTTATGAGCCGTTTGGCCTCCTTTTTGGCGCCGGTTACTATATCCAGGGCTTCCGCGCGGGCCTTGTCCAGTATCTCCTGTTTTTTTTGGCGCAGGATTTCTTCGTCCCGGCGCAGCCGGGCCAGCGTCGCTTCCGCTTCGCGCCGGTCCTGTTCCGCTTTCTCGCTGCTGATTTCCAGGCGCCGGCGGCTGGCCACCAGGTCTGCCACCACTTCCTCCAACCTGGTTTCCTCCTGGCTGAGAAAGGCGCGTCCCCGGTCGATTATTTCGCCGGGCAACCCCAGGCGGGCGGCAATGGCGAAAGCGTTGCTCTGGCCCGGCACCCCCACCAGCAGCTGGAAGGTAGGCCTGAGCGACGCCACGTCAAACTCCACCGAGGCGTTTTCCATGCCTTCGGTTACGTAGGCAAAAGCCTTTAACTGGCTGTAATGGGTAGTGGCCACGGTGACAGCGCCGCGGGCGTGGAAGTATTCCAGCAGCGACATGGCCAGGCCCGCCCCCTCGGTGGGGTCGGTACCGGCGCCCACTTCGTCCAGGAGCACCAGGGACCCGGGCAATAGTTTCTCAATTATGCCGATAATGTTTTTCAGGTGGCCGGAGAAGGTGGAAAGGGATTGCTCGATGTTCTGCTCGTCACCAATGTCGGCATAAATACCCGGGAAAACAGCCAAAACCGTCCCCTCCCCGGCCGGGACGTGCAGGCCGGCCTTTGCCAGCAGCGAAAAGAGCCCCACTGTTTTCAGTGTTACCGTCTTGCCGCCGGTGTTGGGCCCGGTAATAACCAGTGTTCTGAATTCCTGCCCCAGCTCCAGGCTGATGGGGACAACCTCTCCGCTGAGGAGCGGGTGGCGGCCCGCATTGATTCTGAGGTAACCGTTTTCGTTCAGCTTAGGCTCCACCGCGCGCCAGGCCAGGCTGAGGCGGCCCTTGGCCAGGATGAAATCCAGCTCGGCATACAGGGTAAGTGTCTCCAGCAGGAGCTCTCTTTCGCCGCCGATCCATCCGGAAAGCCGGATCAGGATACGCTCTCTCTCCCGCTCGGCTTTGCTTTCCAGCATGGCCAGGCGGTTGTGCGCCTCCACCGCCCAGAGCGGTTCCACAAAAACAGTGGCGCCGCTAGCCGACTGGTCATGCACCACCCCCGGTACCTGGGAGCGTGCTTCCTGCCGGACCGGCAGCACCATCCTTCCGCCCCGCTGTGTTACCAGGGTTTCCTGAAGAAGCTTTTGGTTAGCCGGGTTGCGCAGGAACTTTTCGAATCGCTCCCGCAGCTCCCTTTCCCCCTCCCGTAAAGCGCGGCGCAGCCGGGCCAGTTCAGGTGTTGCGGTATCTCGCATCTTCCCTTCATCGTCCACCACTTCGCGCAGGCGTTCCCGCAGTTCCGGCAGCGAAGACATGGCTTCGGCCAGGGCGCCAAGGAGCGGGTAGTCTTCCTGTTTACGGAAGAAGGTTTTTAAGCGGGTAACCGAGGTCAGCAGTACCAGCACGCCAAGCAAAGATTCTTCCGCCAGCATTCCGCCGCGGGCGGCCAACTCCAGGGCGCGCCGCAGGTCGGGTACCCTCTCCATCCCCAGGTTCTGCCGTCTTAGCAGGGAAGCCGCTTCACTGGTTTCCGCCTGCCAGCGTACGGCTGTGGCAAAGGAGGCATCAGGCAGCAGGTCCTCGGCCAGCTCTCTTCCCATGGGGGTGGTGGTAAGGCCGGCCAGGGACGACCTGATTTTGTCAAACTCCAGTAACCTGATTTCCCTCTCCAAAAGAATCACTTCCTTGACACGTAAGGGTTGTCTTTAAGATAAAAACGCAGCGGCAGGTCTGCCGCCCGTGTTATGCCTACCCGGGTGGTGGTGACAATCTCCCCGGCAGTCTCTCCGTCAGAAGCCAGGTACAGAGGCTTTGCCGTCAGGTCGGCGCCGTTTTGGGCAGGTCCGATGGCCAGGGCCTGGCAAAGGCGCCCCGGTCCGGCCGCCAGCTGTTTTTTGTTGTCAATACCCCGCCGCCCGGCCATGAGGTCAAGGCCGGACAAAGGCTCAAGGGCCCTCACCAGTACAGCTTCTCCCACCCCCACACCCCCGGTAACCACATTAAAACAGTGGTACACACCGTAAATCAGGTAGACATAGGCGGTGCCGGGAGGGCCGAACATGGCGGCGTTGCGGGCGGTCTGCCCCCTGGAGGCGTGACAGGCCGGGTCACCGTGAAAAAGGTAAGCCTCTGTCTCTACGATCCGCCCCGAGGCTGCTCCTGCCGGTGTCTCGTGGACCAGGACGCATCCCAGCAGGTTTCTGGCCACCTCCACCGTGGGCACGAGGAAAAAATCTCTTGTCAGCAGTTTCATCTTTGTCACCCGTGGCACCTGCCGACCGGCCCTTTACCGGCCGGTTTTGCTGTTTTTCAGAAAGTCCAGCAGCTCACCGGTTTCCCTGGTGTTCAATACATCCTCTTTGGCCAGCCAGCCCCGCCTGGCTACTGAAAGCCCCAGCGTCACGTTGGCCAGCTCCAGTCTGCTGTGGGCGTCGGTATTTACCGCCACCGGCACCCCGGCTTCTTTGGCTTTCCTGGCAAAAATTCCGTTAATGTCCAACCGGTCGGGCGATGAGTTTATTTCCAGGGCGGTGCCGGTGCGGTGCGCGGTCCTGATAACCTCTTCCATATCCACCTGGTACGCCTCCCGCTTACCAAGCAGGCGTCCGGTGGCGTGCCCCAGGATGTGGATGCGGGGGTTGGTCATGGCCCGGCAGATTCGCTCCGTCAGCCTTGCCCGTCCCTGCCGGAAACCGGTATGCACCGAAGCGATGACCAGGTCGAGCGCCGGGAGCAGGTCAGCAGGGGCATCGATGGCACCGTCATCCAGAATGTCCGCTTCAATACCGGAGAAGATTTTTATTTTATGCCTCTCCTGCAGCCTGTTTACCGCTTTCAGCTGCCCGGCCAGCAGTTCCGCGGAGAGGCCGCGGGCCACTTTCAGCGCGGCGGAATGGTCCGTTATCGCCAGGTAAGAATAACCCATTTCTTCGGCCGCCGCCACCATTTTTTCCAGGCTGGAGGCTCCGTCGCTCCAGTCGGTATGGACGTGCAGGTCGCCGCGGTAGTCGGCGGCGCGTACCAGCTGCGGCAGTTCTCCGGCGTCGGCCGCCTCCAGCTCCCCGCTGTCCTCGCGCATTTCCGGCTCGATAAAGGGCAGCCCCGCCAGAGAGTATATTTCTTCTTCACCGGAGAAGGAAATTCGCGCCAGGTCCCGGGCGGAGCGCCCGGCAGCCAGGCGCCGGACCTTTTCCACGTGGCTGCCTGACCCGGTGGCCCACCAGACAGTATAG
Organism: Dethiobacter sp.; assembly: GCA_020725465.1. Classification (GTDB taxonomy): domain Bacteria; phylum Bacillota; class Dethiobacteria; order Dethiobacterales; family Dethiobacteraceae; genus DYEY01. The sequence goes on along the minus strand of DYEY01000070.1, from coordinate 11,076 downwards.
ACAAATTCCTGTTCCCGGGCCAGGTACAGCACCAGCGGCAGGCCGTAACTGTGCACCGCCCGGCAGGTATTGCCTTCAAAGCGGATACCGTGCAGGCGCGGGAAAGCCCCCAGCTCCTTTTTGACAAAAGCGGGCTCCGGAGCCAGCAGGACCAGTTCCAGGCCGTCCACCGTTTCACGGCAGCGCCTCGCCTCTCCCGCCACCGCCACCCGCTCTACGCCGGCCACCTTCTCCAGTTCCGCCACAAATTCGCCTGCCAGGGCCAGAGCCGAAGCCAGCAGTATAACGGCAGGCTCCGCCCCGGCCAGGGCACCGCTTTCGATGCGCTCCAGCAGGGGCATCCTGCCTGTACGCAGGATTTCACCAATCTGCGCAGCAAGCCCCTTGCCCACCCAGGGCAGGGACTGCAATTTATTCTCCCGGTAGAGTTTTTCGATATCCTTTTCTTCACCCGCCACCGCCCTGGCCGCCCGGCGGTAGGCGCGAACCCGGTAGCGGTTCTCGCCGCGTAGGGAGAGTATCCTGGCCGCGCGGTCCAGCATCTGTGCCACTTCCCTGTTGCGCAAACACTCACCCCGTCAAAACGACCTTTTCATGCCCGGCGAAAAACAGGGCACACGGGGCAGTCTTTTAAACCTGCCCACTCACCTATCTTGCCCAAAAAAGTAACCGTGCTTTCACACGGCGCCGGCCAGGTCCTTAAGCAGAAAATCAAGCATCTGGTTGTAAACCAGCGGCAGGATATCCGTCACCATGCCGGCCACCACCGATTCTTCCAGCGTCTTCAGCCAGAAAGGTGTGCCCAGCAGTTTCAACACCGCCACCAGCATCACTGTGAGTAAAATGCCTTTTAACAGCCCAAGGGTAAGGCCGCCCAGGCAGTTTACGGTACCAAGAAGCGGGAGGGAAAAAATGCCATGCAACACACTCCCCAGGGCCATAGCCAGCATGCGTGCGGCAAAGAACAACAGCATAAAGCCGGCAATCCACACCAGCACATCACCCAGTACGAAACCGCCCGGCAAGGTGGTACCAAACCATTCCGGCAGCCAGCGGTCAATGGGGACAAACAGGCTAAGCCAGGTCACAAAGGCTCTGCTGTAGCGGAGGGCGACATAATAGGAGACCAGTATGCCGGCCACGTCAAAAAACTGCCGGACAAGGCCGCGCCGAAAGCCGGCTACAGCGCTGTAAAACACGATGGCAAGGAGTAATACGTCAAGCCAGTTAATCATAGCAGCGACTTCTTATCCATAAGGGTTTCCAGCTCCTGCAGCTGGCGGCGCACCTTAAACAGCTCATCCGCCAGGTTGACTGCGGCCAGCACGGCTACTTTGTTCGCGCCCAGGCGCGAGTTGGCACTGCCGATAAGGCGCATCCTTTCATCCACATACTCGGCCAGCTTAGCCATATACTCCGGTGAGACAGGGCCTTTCATGGTATACTCTTCGCCGTATATTCTCACATTGACCCTTCTTACTTCTCCCTGCGGCAAGCCTCCGTCCTCCCCCCAATTTTCTGGCTTAATTCGCGCCCGATTTACAAATTTCCTGCTAGCGCCGCAAACTGGCGCCCAGGCGCTCCTCCAAAGCGGCCTCTATCTTTTGATGAAGGGCCGCCGCGTCCCCATCGCTGAGAGTGCGTGCCGGATCCCGGTAGCTCACGGCAAAAGCCAGGCTGTGGTAACCGGTCGGTATCTGCGGGCCGCGGTAGAGGTCGAACAACGTAACGGAGTCCACCAGCCCGCCACCCGCTTCCCTGATAAGCTGCGCCACCTGTTCCGCGCTGACACCGTCCGGCACCACCACTGCCAGGTCACGCAGCAGGGCAGGGAATTTCGGCAGCGGCATGTAAACAGTGTTCAGGTTGGCCAGGGCCAGTACCCGCTCCATGTCAAGCTCCGCGGCCAGCGCGTTTTTGTCGATATCATACTCTTCCAGCACCGCCGGGTGCACGCTGCCCAGCCACCCCAGCTCCAGGTCACCGGCCAGTACCACCGCGGACTGCCCGGGTTGCAGAAAGGTCATGTCCGCTTCCCGGAAGCGCACCCCGCTAACACCGAGACGGGAAAGCAGCGTCTCCACCACGCCTTTCAGATCGAAAAAGTCAGCAGCCTGCGGTTTGTGGCGCCAGTGCTCCGGGGTGGTGACACCGGTGAGAACGATGCCGATGGTCATTCTTTCTTCCGGGAGCTCTTCCAGCGGCAACTGTTTTGGCAGGTAAACGGCGCCCAGCTCAAACAGCTTCAGGTCGTGCTGGTTCCGGTTGTGGTTGTAGGCCACCGTGTCAAGGATGCCTCCTATCAGGGTTGTGCGCATCACTCCCTGCTCCTCGGAAAGGGGGTTGGCCACGGGAATGGCCGCCCGTTTCGGGTCATCCCGCGCCAGCAGCAGCCGGTCGTGACGGGCAGGTGTTTCAAAGGAATAGTTGATTACCTCAGCAAAGCCGCAGGCCACCATAATCTCCCTGGTTTTTTTCAGCACCTGCTGGCGTTTGGTACGCCTGCCCTGGGTCATGGCCCCGGCTGGTAGGGTGGCGTCAATTTTTTCATAACCGTGGATACGGGCTACTTCTTCGATGAGATCGATCTCTTCCTGCAGGTCGGCACGGCGGGTGGGGACGGTAACATGGATCTGCGTCCCTTCTTCCACGGTAAAGCCCTGGCGTCTGAAAATGGAAGACATCTCTTTTTGCGAGATCTCAAGGCCGATGATTTGGCGGGCCCGGTCCGGCCTGAGGTTGATTTTTTTCGGGTAGGAGGGGTTAACGTACTCGTCGGTAATGGTCCCGTCCGGGCGGGCGGCACCGATCAGCTCCATCAGCCGGGCAGCGCGGCGGCTGGCCTGGACGCAGCCGTTAACGTCCACCCCCTTTTCAAAGCGCTGCTGGGCCTCGGAGCAGAGGCCGAGCTGCCTGCCGGTGCGCCGGATGGAAACCGGATCAAAGTGCGCCGATTCCAGCAGCACCACCGTAGTGCGGTCCGTTATTTCCGTGTCCAGGCCCCCCATTACACCGGCCAGCGCCACCGGGCGGACTGAGTCGGCGATGACCAGCATCTGGTCTGTGAGCGTGCGTTCTACTCCGTCCAGGGTAACCAGGGTCTCGGACGGGCGGGCCCGGCGCACTACAATGGTTTTGTCGGCCAGGGTATGGTAGTCAAAGGCGTGCAGTGGCTGCCCCCATTCCCACATTACGTAGTTGGTCACGTCCACTATGTTGCTGATGGGGCGCACTCCCGCCTGCAGCAGTCGCAGCTGCAGCCAGAGCGGCGAAGGGCCTACTTTTACACCGGTCATTACCAGGCCGCTGTAGCGGGCGCACAGCAGGGGGTCGGCGATGCTGATCCTGGGTACCGTATGGAGCGGCGGACCTGTGTTTAAGCTGAGGTCCGGCAGCTGGACTTCACGCCCGGTGAGGGCGGCTACTTCGTAGGCCACTCCCAGCAGGCCCAGGCAGTCGGACCGGTTGGGGGTAAGACCCAGGACCAGGATGGGATCATCAAGGCCCAGGGCCTCTGCCAGGGGCATCCCCACCGGTGTGCCGGGATCAAGGACCAGTATGCCGTCCAGGGCGGGGTCCAGTTCCAGGTTCAGTTCCCGGGCGGAGCAGAGCATGCCCGCCGATTCCACACCGCGCAGCCTGGTGCCACTGATGGTAACGCCTCCGGGCAAGCGGGCTCCGGGGACAGCCAGCGGGACTATGTCGCCGACTTTCATGTTGTCTGTGCCGGCCACCACCGTAACCTCGTCTTTGCCGTCAAAAACACGGGCCACAAAAAGTCTGTCAGCGAAAGGGTGCCTGCTTACCTCCCTTACCTCAGTGGTAACCACACCGTCAAAACCTGCCCCCAGCGCCGTTATTTCTTCCACCTCGATGCCGGAGCGGGTCAGCAGCTCCGCCAGCCGGTCCGCGGTCAGACCGGAATCGATAAAGTCGTGAAGCCAGGTGTAAGGTACTCTCATCTCTTTTCCTCCTTAGCAAAACTGGCGCAGCATCCTGATATCGTTGGCAAAAAACAGGCGCAGGTCGTCTATGCCGTATTTCAGCATGGCAATCCTCTCCACTCCCATACCAAAGGCGTAGCCCCTGTAATCTTCCGGGTCGTAGCCGGACATGCTCAGAACATTGGGATGAACCATACCCGCGCCGAGAATTTCTATCCAGCCGCTCTCCTTGCAGACCCGACAGCCGCTCCCCCTGCAGATTACACAGGACATGTCCACCTCGGCGCTGGGTTCGGTGAAGGGGAAGAAACTGGGCCTGAGCCTCACCTGCTGTTCCGGGCCGAACATCTGCTGCGTAAACAGAAGCAGTGTCCCTTTCAGGTCGGACAGGGAAATCTCCCTGTCTATGACCAGCCCTTCAACCTGGTGAAACATGGGCGAATGGGTGGCGTCATCGTCCCGCCGGTAAACCTTGCCCGGGGCAATAATCCGCACCGGCACCTGGGGCGCCGTTTTTTCCATTACCCTGGCCTGAACCGGTGAGGTATGGGTCCTAAGCAGTATGTCCGGCCGGATATAAAAGGAATCCTGCATCTCCCTGGCCGGGTGCTCTTTGGGCATATTAAGCGCTTCGAAGTTATAATAGTCGGTCTCCACTTCGGGCCCTTCGGCTATGTTAAAGCCAAGCCCGAGGAAAATATCGGCGATTTCCTCCATGACAACGGTGAGGGGATGCAAATGCCCCAGCACCACCGGCCGGCCCGGCAGGGTTACGTCCACTTTGTTTTCGGCAAAGAGACGGCGGCGTGCTTCCTCTTTTAATTCCCGCTCTTTGCCGTCAATCAGGGTTGCCAAATTGTCCCTGATCCGGTTGGCCAGCTCTCCCACTACCGGGCGCTCGTGGGGAGGCAACCCCCCCATACCACGCAGGATGGCGGTCAGCTCACCCTTTTTGCCCAGGTACTTAACCTGGAGTTGCCGCAGTTCCTCCCCGGTTTTGGCCAGTTTTATCTCGCTTTCCGCCAGTTCGCGCATTGATTCCAGCTTTTCTCTCAAAAGAAACGCTCCCTTCGTTTCCGAAACTAAAAAAATAACGCCCCTTTTGCCAGGGACGAAAGCTCCACTCCCGCGGTACCACCCGTATTTGGCAGTAAACTGCCCGCTTGAAACTTTGTAACGGCAGAAAACCGGTCCTGGCCTATTCAGCAAAAAGCCTTTCAGCCGGCGGCTCCGGGCAGAACTTCAACCAGCCGCGACACCGGGCGCTCTCAGCCAAGACGCCCTTCTCTGTGTGTCCTGTTGCCGGCATACTCGTCCCATCATAGCCTTTCCCATATTAAAATCTTTTTAAGAAAGCATCATCTGTTTATAAAGCAGATAAGCCGTCACCGAGCCAGTCCTTTCAAATAGAAACCAGAAAAAATCAGCACACAGCATTTGGATTACCACTCCTTTTTTCTGGAATGGGACTGACCTTATTATAGCACATAAGGTTCGGGCAGGCAACTGCCAGCGACCCGGCGCTGCCTGGCAGCTTCAAAAAATATTACGGACATGGCCACTGCGGCGTTCAGGGACTCTACGCCGGCCGCCATGGGTACCGTCACTGCCCCGTCGGCCGCCGCCATAATATCAGCGGCTACGCCGGCTCCTTCGTTGCCTATCACCACCGCCGCCGGGCGGCGCCAGTCCACCTGGTCATACGGGACGGCGGTGCCGCCGCCGGCAGTGGACAGCAGCCTGGTGCCATTATTTCTCAACATTGCAAGCAGCTCCGGAAAACCCACCTCCACCACCGGCAGCCTGAAGTAGGCGCCCATGGCGGCGCGAAGTGCCTTGGGGTTGGTTGCATCCACCGTCCCCGGCAACAGGACGACCCCGCCGGCACCGCTGGCCGCCGCCGACCGGATAACCGTCCCCAGGTTGCCGGGGTCCTGGAGCCGGTCGGCCACCAGGAGCAGCACCGGTTGCTGCCGGAAGAGGTCAACCGCCTCCCGGCAGGGGCGGCGTACAATTGCCAGTATTCCCTGGGGAGACTCAGTGTGGGCGGACCGGGCAAAAAGCGGTTCCGCTACCGGATATACCGGGACTGAGGCAGGCAGCATGGCCAGAAAGGAAAGGGCGGAAGGGTCCACCCCCTCTCTCAACAAAACCACTTCGGGTACAATACCCGCCTTAAAAGCGTCCTCCACCAGGCGGAAGCCCTCCAGCGGCAAAAGCCCTGCTTCCCGGCGCGCCTTGCGCCGGGAGAGGCTGCGGTAAAGCTTCAGGTAACGGTTGTCAGCACTGGTTATAAGACCCACGGTCAGCTCCTGCCCAGCTTGTGTATGCACTCGTTATTCCCCACCACAACCAGCATGTCGCCGGCTGCCAGACGGTCTCCGGCTCCGGGAGAGATGTTTATCTTCCTGTCAGCGGAGCGAATGGCCAGCACGGTGACGCCGTATTTGGCCCTGAGGTCCAGCTCCCGCAGCGATTTGCCCCACATGTCCTCCGGGGCGATAATTTCCACTATGCTGAAATCAGGTGAAAGTTCTATGAAGTCCAGGATATTGGAAGCCACCAGGCTGTGAGCCACCCGTACCCCCATATCGCGCTCGGGAAAGACAATGCGGTCGGCGCCGGTTTTTTGCAGCACCTTGCCGTGGAGAGCGGTGCGGGCCTTGGCCACAACGTATTTCACCTTCATCTCTTTTAGGATAAGTGTTGTCAGGATGCTGGCCTGGATGTCCTTGCCGATGCTGACGATGACCACGTCAAAGTTGGTGATGCCCAGTGACTTCAGGGCGGTCTCGCTGGTGGAATCGGCCACCACGGCGTGGGTTACCCTGTCAATAATGCTTTCCACCCTTTCTTCATCGTTGTCAATGGCCAGCACATCATGACCCATTTCGTAAAGCGTGGTAGCCACGCTGGCTCCGAAACGGCCGATGCCGATTACAGCAAACTGCTTTACTTTCATCTTATCACTCCCTGTCAGCCGATAAGGATGCGCTCCGGCGTGTAGCGTACGGCCTTTTTCCTCATCCGCCGCGCAAAAGCAAACACCAGGGTCAAAGGTCCAACCCGGCCCGCGAACATGGTAAGGATAAGTATCAGGCGCCCGGCCGGGGAAAGGTTGGAAGTAACGCCGGTGGACAGGCCCACCGTGCCAAAGGCGGACATGGCTTCAAAAAACATATCCGGCAGGGGCATACCCTCGGTCAGCGTCAGGACCAGTGTAACAAAAAACACCAGTAGCAGGGCCAGCACAGTAATGGCCAGCGCCCGGCCGAGTATTTCCGGCGGAATTGTTTTTTCCATCAGGGTGGCGTCCTCGTCGCCGCGCACGGTGGCCATAACCCGGACCATGATGGCACCGAAGGTGGTTGTTTTGATGCCGCCGCCGGTAGAAGCGGGGGATGCCCCGATAAACATCAGAAACATCAGGAAAAGCAATGTTGGTTGGCGCAGTTTGCCGGTGGTTACGGTGTTAAAGCCGGCGGTGCGCGGCGTGGCGGCGGTAAAAAAGGCGTTGCCTGCCTTGCCGAAAAAGCCGAACTGCCCCAGTGTTTCCGGGTTATTGTACTCCAGTGCCAGTACCGCCAGTGTTCCGGCCGCCAGCAGCAACAGGGAAATGCCAAGGACCATCCGGGTATGCAGGGTAAGGCGCCTCAGGCTCCTGCGCTGCCAGATCTCCAGCAGCACGGTAAACCCTAAGCCACCCAGTATGAATAAAAGGGCGATACTGCCCGGTACCACCGGGTCACGGGCAAAGGGAGTGAGACTCTGAAAACCGCCGATCAGGTCAAACCCGGCGTTGCAGAAAGCCGAAATGGAATGGAAAAGCGCATAAAACAGGCCTGTCCCCAAGCCATAGACAGGGATAAAGCGGGTTGCCAGCAAAAGCATCCCCACCGCCTCCACCGTCAGCGTCAAAAGCACCACAGTATAGGCCAGCCTGACCAGACCCTGAATGCTGAACTGGTTCATCGCCTCCTGCATGACCAGACGTTCCCGCAGGGTAATCTTCTTGCCCAGCAGGATAAAAACCGTGGTGGCGGCGGTCATAATACCAAGCCCGCCTACCTGGATCAAAAGCATGATGACCGTCTGGCCAAAACGGGTGAAATAGGTGCCTGTATCCACCACCACCAGCCCCGTGACACAGACTGCCGAGGTGGCAGTGAACAGGGCGTCCAGGAAGGGGAGGCGCCCCACGCGCGCCGCAGCCGGAATGGACAAAAGCAGCGCGCCCAGAAAAATCAGGGAGGCGAAGCCGCCAACCAGGATTTTGGCCGGAGATACTTTGGGTGTGGTGAAGGGGTTTAACCTGATGATACAACCCACCTCCGTGTCCAAAAAGAGGAGAAGTCAGAAGCGTCCTTCTGACTTGCAGGGTTACAGATTTTCTTTGGCCACTCCCACCAGCTGGCTGAAGCTTTCAGCGTCGTTTACAGCCAGGTCGGCCAGCATTTTGCGGTTTATATCCACTCCCGCCCTTTTCAGGCCGTTGATAAGACGGCTGTAAGACATCCCGTTGATGCGGGCGGCGGCGTTGATACGTGCAATCCACAGTTTCCGGTAGTCACGCTTCAGGTTGCGGCGGTCGCGGTAAGCGTTGGCCAAAGATTTCATCACAGCCTGGTTGGCAGTACGGAACAGCTTGCTCTTGGCGCCAAAGTAACCTTTAGCCAGTTTTAAAACTTTTTTATGGCGGGCCCTGGCGGTCACGCCGCTTTTAACTCTGGGCATAGAAATACCTCCTCAGTCTCGTGATTGTTGTCTGTTTTTTTAATACGGCAGCATCCTTGCCACACGCTTGACTTCGGTCTTGTCGACCAGGTCGCCCTGGCGCAGACGGCGTTTCCTGCCCGGCGATTTCTTCTCCAGGATATGCCTGTGATAAGCCCGGCTGCGCTTGAATTTTCCCGTTCCCGTCCTTCTGAAGCGCTTGGCCGCGCCGCGGTGCGTTTTCATTTTGGGCATGGTGTGTTACCTCCCGTTTGGTTGTCTGTTATTGCTGGTGTGGCTTAGGGTTAAGAATCATAACCATGTTGCGCCCTTCTACCTTTGGTTCCCTTTCCACCGTGGCCAAACCTTCCAGCTCCTTGGCCAGCCTGATCAGGAGCCTGCGGCCCAGCTCGGGGTGGGTAATCTCCCGGCCACGGAACATAACAGTGGCTTTGACTTTATCCCCGTCTTCCAGAAAGCGGCGGGCGTTCTTCAGCTTAACCAGGAAATCGTGATCCTCGATATTGGGACGGACCTTGACCTCTTTTAAGGTGATAATTTTCTGGTTCCGGCGCGATTCTTTCTCCCGCTTGCTCTGCTCGTACTTATATTTGCCAAAGTCCATTATCCGGCAGACAGGCGGCTTGGCATTGGGAGCGACAGCCACCAGGTCGAGATTTTTCTCCGCAGCCACGCGCAGGGCGTCACGGAGCGGCATAATACCCAGCTGGTTGCCTTCACTGTCCACCACCCGTACCTCCCGGGCCCGGATCTGTTCATTCACCATCAAGTCCTTACTAATAGTCTATCACCTCCAGTTATTTTATAAAACAAAAAAGCAGGCGAACCCACCTGCTTTCCCGTCCATGAAAAAGATAGTCCGTACAACCCTTGGGGCCAAGCCTTGGGGTGAGAAGCGGTGGCTTCTTCTTTAACGGGTTTTACTATATCATATTTTTTCCTGCCCGTCAATGTTTCCTGGCGGCGAGCTTTTTGCGCTGCAGACCATTTTAGCAAATTAACGCAAATTGCAAGGTAGACCTGCATTAATAAGCGCCTCATTTAAAAGCTATAGCGAGCACCATATACCATATATTGACAGCATCGCCCTAAAAAAGGGCGCAATAACCCCTTGGAAGATTGCTATTTTTTTGTCATTAATTCAGACTTCGTTTTTTAGTTTTATGTATGTCAGGCCGACTTTACCAGGCTCCTCATATGTATTCCCTGTTTTTACGTATCCGGCCCACGGCCATGGCCAGCATGACCATCAAAGCCGGTGCGCAAAGTAATTTCATCCTTTAAAGTCCGCGGATGAAATGTTTGGTGTCCCGCCGCCCGTCCGGTTTTTGAGCCTTACCGTTTTTATCCCGCTTTGGTCCCCGGGCCAGGCTATGAATAGCCTTGCTGTCCGTGGCCAGAATCCGGCCAAAATCAGGTATCAGTATCTTTATCTCATCCACCAGCCGGTTAAAGATGTTCTCGACTTCAACGGGTATATACATAGGCCGGCGGCACCGCCCGCTCTCCCATACACAGGTCAAATCAGCAAATCTCGCGCACAACTGGGGACACTAAATAGGCGCTTAAAGATGCTTCGGTAAAAGCAAAATCAATTAATCTTCGCCAATTTTCGATTTACCTCATTGATATAAAAATATTCAGGGTCAAACTTTCTTCCGCCTGCATCCTTTTCTGCCCAAAGGAGATAATCGTTATGCTCCGGATGAGAAGGATTGCTTACCATCTTCAGGAATTCTTCGTAGCCCCCTACGCCTCCTACGTCCTCAGGCGGCCTGTGTCGAGCGCCTCCGATGCACACCGGGTAGTGATGCCCTTCTTCTGCCGGAAGGATTTTCTCAAGCCTTACCTCGTGCCGCCAGTTATCTCCAAAGTCGTAAGTATAGATACACTTATTTCGTTCATTTAAAAGGTCATCAATCTTTGTTCTTCTGGCGTTTAACTCTTTTACTCCGTAGAGCTCTCCCGGGGCATAATCAGGATCAGGAAGGTAAACTATTACATTACCAAAGTCGAAGTTAAACAGATGGTAGTCCTGCCAGCCGAAGGCGGCTTGGATAATTTTGTGCAGTTTAAGAAAGGTAATGCCAGGCGGCACTAAAATTCGCCTCCAGATGGGCGGCCTAATTTCCTCCAGCGTTACGTTGAGCTGATATACTGTCTTTATTATCATAATCCACCACCTATACATGATTCCGTCCAGATTAATTCCAAGTACACTGTAAGCAGCTTTACTGATAATCCGGTTGTCTTTTCTGACCTTGAAGTGAATTGCATCCAGGAAAACGATTGGGTAGACACGGTCCAGCGGCCGACTCTGCCACTCAGCGCAGTGTATCTTTGATAGATCACGCAGCTTTTCGTGGATATCTTCCACTGAGGTACACTCCTTGGCCAG
>DYEY01000069.1 GCA_020725465.1 Dethiobacter sp. | reverse complement strand
TTTTTTAGAGTTCTGGATGATTATTTTCTTGCTATTGCCATATGAAGCTGTCAAAGAACGATTTGCGGCGATCCCGATTCCCGGAGTTACCACAACTCTAATTTTTAGGGCTGGGTTTCCGAGAGTCTACTAAATATTAACAACTTCCGGGACTTTTGGGGAAAATGTCAGTTCAGCGGGCGTTTAATCTCCTGCCAAAATCCTTTATGGGAGCCAACAGCGATTATGTATACTGCCTGTTTTTCCTCGTCTGTAAAATAAGCAACCATCCAGGCCGCTCCGGCATAATTAAAACCGTGACCATACACACCCCTAAGATCGCCAACCTTGCTTTTCTGCCGGGGCTGTGCGGCAACCTCATTCAGACACCGGCGGAAAGCCTGTACCAGCCGGCTGTCTTTTATTTTTCGCAGTTGTTTTTCCGCCCGCGGCAGCAGTATAATTTTATACATCGCCAGCATCGGCCAAGTCTTTAAAGACATCTTCGGCCGGCCTGCCCAACCCCGCTGTCGCATCATCTTTGGCTTCCGCCACCAGTTGTTTAAGCGCCCGGGCGGTTTTTTGCTTTCTTGACTCAAACTCCCGCACAGTTCCTCCCCGGTATAGTTTTCCGCCACCAACTCTTTTAAAATGTCCGAGGAAAAATCCCAGAACGTGTCCACGCGCTCCGGTTCAATGACCAGCCTTTCCCCTTCCAGGTAACGCCTTACCTTCTCACCGAATGCAATACGTCAAAATACTTCTTGGGAATGGTTAACTGTCATTTCCCCGTTACCCTGACCGTTTTGTATTCCGGTTCTTTTTCCGGCATATTTACTCCCTTCCTTTTTCCTTGTTCCTTGTTTGATTAAACACCAATAGTGTCATTGGCTGCAACTGCATTCTGCCAGGCATGGTGTTAAGTATTTTGGGCGCCGGGTGGCTTAGCATTAAATCATCCTTTTGGACCATCTGCAAATACTCCAGTCAGCCGATTTGTTTTGGCCGGTAGTGCGGTACACTTAAGGCAGAAACAAGACACACCGTGCAAGGAGGTAAGGAAATGTCCAAAACAGTGGTTGAAGTAACCAACCTGGCCAAGCGGTACGGCGGCCGCACCGTCGTGGACCGGATAAGTTTCTCTGTGAGCGAGGGGGAAATATTCGGCCTGCTCGGCCCAAACGGCGCCGGCAAGACCACCACGCTGGAATGCCTGGAGGGGCTGCGCCGTCCGGACGGCGGCGACCTTCGCATCCTGGGCACCGACCCGGTGCGCGAGCCGTCCCGGCTTCTGAACCTGATCGGGGTGCAGTTGCAAAGCTCCGCCCTGCCCCCCACCATCCGCGTCGACGAGGCCATGAAATTTTTCTGTGCTTACCACCGGGTGGTCCCCCGCTTCGACCTGCTGGAGAGGCTGGGGCTCTCCGAAAAGATGAAGTCCCGCTACCAGGCCCTTTCCACCGGCCAGCAAAGGCGCCTGTCACTGGCACTGGCTATAGCGCACCGGCCGCCCGTGGTTTTCCTCGATGAGCCCACCGCCGGCCTCGACGTGGCCACCCGGGCCGAACTGCACCGCCTGATGGCGGAACTGAGGCAGAGAGGAACCACGCTGGTCCTCTCCAGCCACGACATGGCCGAAGTGGAGGAAATGGCGGATCGGGTCGCCATCCTGCTTGGCGGGCGCATCGCCGCCACCGGCTCGCCCCGGGAGCTGACCGCCACCGGCAGCGGTCTGACCAAGATTTCCGTCCACGCCACCGGCACCGAACTGGGGCACTTCTCCGGCGTAGCCAGGGAGAGCCGCCATGAAGACTACCATATATACTATACCGCGGAAACCGGGCCGGTGGTGTCCGCCATCATAAACCGGATCAGCACAACCGGCGGCACCCTCATCGACCTCAGGGTGGAACGCCCTTCCCTGGAAGAAAGGTTCCTGGAACTGACCACAAAGGAGGCCTGTTAACATGAACGCCTTTGTCCAGCACTTCCGTTTCGAGTTGCAGACAGCGCTCCACAACAAGTCCTTGCTCCTGCTCTATTACCTGATGCCTCTTGGTTTTTACTTCATGGTGGGCTCCATTATGACCGCCATTAACCCCTTCTTCACCGAAGCAATGATTCCGGCCATGCTGGTCTTCGCCGTGCTCAGCGGCGCCGTGCTGGGGCTGCCCAACCCCCAGGTGGAAGCCCGCGAAGGCGGAATCCTGCGCAGTTACCGCATCAACGGGGTGCCGGCCGCCTCGGTCCTGACCATCCCGGCCCTTACCTCGGGGCTACACCTGCTGGTGGTGGGGCTTATCATCACCGCAACCGCCCCGTTGATTTTTAAGGCGCCGGCACCCATCAGCCTGCCGCTCTTAACCCTCTGCTACCTGCTCACCATCACCGCCTGCTCCGGCCTGGGACTCCTCATCGGCACAGTCTCCGGCAACACTCAGGTCACCATCCTCTGGTCGCAACTGATTTACCTGCCTTCGATGCTGCTAGGCGGCCTGATGGTCCCCGCCAACGTCCTGCCCCCGGCCCTGCAGAGGGTGGGGCTACTCCTGCCCGGCTCCCACGCCATGCACGCCTTCCGCGGCCTGGCCATGGGCATGGAGGTGTCATCCTCCTGGTGGTCAGTCCTGGTCCTCCTTGCCGGCACCGTGCTCTCCTTCGCCCTCTCCCTCTACCTCTTTTCCTGGGACAGTGATAACACCAACCGTCGCTCTCACCCCTTGTTGGCTTTGCTGGCGCTGCTGCCCTACGCCCTGGCTGCCCTGCTTCTCCCCTGACAGTTACTGTGATATACTAAAACGTATAAACATGGGCTGAAAGCAGGTGGTACCACATGTCACAGAACCCGATCAGGGTGCTGATCGTAGACGACCACCCCCTGTTCCGCCAGGGGGTGCGCCTCTTCCTGAAGGAAGCGCCGGGCATCCAACTGGCCGGGGAAGCGGCCGGCGGGGAGGAAGCGCTAAATTTTCTGGCACAGGAAACGGTGGACGTGGTGCTGCTGGACCTCCTGATGCCCGGCCCTGACGGCATTGAGACCGCCGGCCGCATCCTGGCAGAGTGGCCCGCTATCAAAGTGCTCATCCTCACCTCCCTTGGCAGCTGGCAGAAAGCTTGCGCCGCCCTTAAAGCCGGCGCCTCCGGTTACGTCTTAAAAGACGCCGAACCGGACCAACTGCTGGCTGCCATCCGGGCCGTAGCCGCCGGGGGCAGTTACCTGAACGCCGGCATAGCCGGTGAGCTTTTAAGCCACATCGGTACCGCCGGCGCCGCCGAATCGGACCAACCAGAGACGCTGAGCGAACGGGAAAAAGAAGTTCTGGCCCTGGTGGCCCGCGGGCTTGGCAACCGGGAAATAGCCGCCGCGCTCTTCCTCAGCGAAAAGACCGTAAAGACCCACGTCGCCAATATATTACAGAAGCTTAATGTCAAAAGCCGCACCCAGGCCGCCCTCTGCGCCATGAAGTCCGGCCTGGTAAAGGAGACCGGAGACAGTGAAACATAACAAACCAAACGCTGTACAGTGGGGGAGAGAGGAACTGCGCCGTGCCGTAGTCAGCAGTTCCCTGGCCGGTGGCGCTTTCGGCCTGGTCGCCGGCATCGTCTTCCTGCTAACCGGCGCCACAGACGCCTCACCCCTCCTGGTGCTGGGTGGCATAATGCTGATAACCGCCACTTTCTCCGGGCTGGCGGCACTGGTCGGGTCAGTGCTGGACCATTACCTGAAACAGCGGGTCAGCAGCGGGGCCCTGCGGACAGTACTCATTTTTCTTGGCGTCTCGGCGCTTATCTTCGGCATCACCCTGATCTTGATTACGGTATCCGGTTTTGAGCCGGTGTTCCCGGTGCAAAGGTATGCCTACCTTGGCATGTTTCTCGGCCTGATTTTCGGTATTGTTTTCGCCGCCGTCAGCTACCGCCTGGAAACCATCCGGCAAAAAATGCACCTGCTGGAGCTGGAGAACCGCTACCTGGCCGAACTGGCGGAAAAAGACCAACTACTACGGGAAGCCACCCGCAACCTGGCGGTAACCGAGGAGCGCAACCGCATGGCCCGTGAACTGCACGACTCCATCTCCCAGGGCATGCACGGTATCGTCTTTTCCCTGCACTCGCTCCGGCGCCAGCTGGGCGAGGACCAAAAACCGGCCGAGATACTGGGCCACCTGGAGGCCACCACCCAGGCCACCCAACAGGAACTGAAGCGCCTCATCATGGAACTCACCCCCTCCCCTCTGGAACAAAGCAGCCTGGTGGAAGCGCTGCAACTACACTGTAACCTGTTCGCCCAGCGCCTGCAGACAGACCTGGCTCTGGACCTTAACTATGACGGGGGCCTGTCGCCGGAACAGGAGGAAGCCGCCTACCGCATCACCCAGGAGGCCCTGGCCAACATCCAGAAACACGCCGCCGCGGGCAGGGTGGAGGTAACCCTGAACCAGGCCGATAACCGGGTTTTACTGCGCATCAGGGACAACGGCCGCGGGTTCGCCCCTGACCCTGACAACAAAGGGCACGGGCTGCGCAACATGGCAACCCGCGCCAGGCAAAACAACGGGGAGTTTCACCTTAACAGCCAACCGGGTAAGGGTACTGTCATAGAAGTGGTTTTTGCCGGAGAAGAGCTTTGAACCGCCCCGGTATTTTTCAGGAAGTTCGCCTCCGGCTTCACCAGCGAAACCATACATAAAAACAGGGAGTGGGCCGGGAAACTCGGCTTCAGGCTGGCCAGCTTCCGCAGAGCTTCAACCGCCCGCTCTCCAAAGAGCGCTGGAGACGTCCTCCGCCTGCGCAAGCAGAGCTTACAGCTCACCGGAACTGCCAGCAAATAACCAAAACAAATCAAAGCAAAAACAAAGCCTGACAGGGGTTTCTCCCTGCCAGGTTTTTTAGCAAGCAATTCTTTTCACAGATCGCCACAGGAACCGTTTTGCAAGCAGTAGCTGCCTTTCTTAACAGAGGTTCTTTAAAAATTAACCTTTGTTTAATTAACTTTCTGTAAAATTTTAACGAACTGTTGATAAAATGAATCAAGCTTAGACATACAGAGAGGGAGGATGATGAGAAAAGTTAACGGTTTTGATTTCCAGGGTTGGCTCAACCTTAAATTAAATGGAGGAGGAATAAATTTGAAAAACCGCATCATAAGCAGGGCTTTGCCTCTAATGGTCATTGTGAGCTTACTTTTTTCCCTCGTTCCGGTTAACACTCTCGCCAGCAACATCTCTATTGTCTTTGACGGCCGCACTGTTGCCAGCGACGTGCCGCCCGTGATTCAAAGAGGGACAACGATGGTACCAATGCGTGTGATTTTTGAAGTGCTTGGCGCCGATGTGGAATGGGACAGCAGCACCCAGACCATTACCGCCAAAAAAGCGGCCAACACCATCAGGCTGACCCTGGGCAGCCGCACTGCCACCGTTAACGGCCGCACCGTAAGCCTGGCTGAACCAGCCAACCTGATTAACAACCGTACCATGGTGCCCATCCGCTTTGTAAGTGAAGCTTTGGGCGCTCGTGTCGAATGGGTAGCCGCCACCTCCACCGTTCGGATCGCCAGCACCGACGCATCCCGTCTTCGCTCGCCAGTTAGCAGTGAAATACGTCTGACCACCGGTGGTGCCACCTTCCCCTTCCCCCTTTACAGCCGCTTGTTCGCTGAATACCGTAAAGTAACCAGACCCACCGTTACTATTGACTACGCCGGCGTTGGGTCTGGTGCCGGGATAAGGGGCCTGATTGGCCGTACCTTTGATTTTGCCGGCAGCGATGCCGTGATGAGCGAACAACAAATTCGTGAAGCCGGTGGCGAAGTACTTCATATTCCCACCGTTATGGGCGCTGTTGCCATAGTCTATAATATTCCTGACCTGAATAGGCGCCTCAGGCTGACAGAGGAAACCCTGGCCGGTATTTACCTGGGTGAAATTACCCGGTGGAATGACCCCCGAATTGCCTCTGAAAACCCTGGCGTGACACTGCCTGACCTGCACATTACGGTGGTTCGTCGTTCTGACGGCAGCGGCACCACAGCGATTTTTACAGATTATCTTTCCTCAATCAGCAAAAAGTGGAAAGACACTGTGGGTATGGGAACCTCTGTCAGATGGCCTGGAACCACTGTAGGCGGTCCCGGCAACGCGGGAGTAGCTGCACAGGTTGCACAAATCAGCGGTGCCATCGGGTATGTGGAACTGTCCACCGCTATTTTAAACCGTCTGAATTTCGCCGAAATACGTAACAGTTCCGGTCGTTTCATAGCTCCTTCCGAGTCCACCACCATCGCTGCCGCAGCCGGTTTCGGTGGTAATGTGCCAAAAGACCTGCGCATGTCATTGGTTAATACCCCGGGGGCCAATGGCTACCCCATCGTTGGCCTCACCTGGCTCTTGGTGCGTCGTGACCAAACCAACGAAAACATTGCCAAAGTAACCGTGGACTTTTTACGCTGGGCTGTATTGGAGCGCAACCTTGAATCCTTTACCGCCGACCTTTTTTACGCTCCGCTACCGCAAAACATGTTGGACATAGTGCGGGATCAGCTCAAATCCATCAATGTAAACGGTAATCCGATCTGGAAGTAAACCACTTAACAGTTTGCACCTTTTCCAGGAACGCTTTTAAATTTTGTTTAAGCGTTCCTGATTTTCTATCCTGAGGAGGTTTGGAAGGTTTGCGGGAGAAAATAGTGACCAAAGACCCGGGTGAAGGCATTTTTCCCCACGTTACTGCGATGGCGGCTATCCTGATTATATTATTATCAGGGAGCATATTTTTTGTAGTTCTCTCCGGGGCGATGCCAGCACTAAAAAAATTTAAGCTGAGCTTTATATTCTCCACCATTTGGGACCCCGTCCTGGACATATACGGAGCGGCACCGGCCATATACGGCACGGCAGTTTCTTCCTTTCTCGCGCTGCTGATTGCTGCCCCCTTAGGCGTGGGCACCGCCATCTTTTTAACCGAACTGGCTCCCGGGTGGCTGCGCAAACCGGTCTCATACATGGTGGAACTGCTGGCCGCAGTGCCCAGCGTGGTCTTTGGTTTATGGGGGCTTTTGGTGCTGGCTCCCTGGCTGCGCAAAGGAGTTGGGCTGTTTCTTGACGAAAAATTTGGCTTTATTCCACTGTTTCGCGGCCCGTTTCTGGGTGTGGGTATGCTTACCGGAACCCTGGTGCTGACTATTATGATTTTACCAACGGTAACCGCCATCTCCCGGGAAGTGATGTTAACGGTACCTCTGGATCAGCGTGAAGGCATGTTTGCTTTGGGTGCTACCAGGTGGGAGGTGATTCGCAAAGTTATCTTACCCGGCAGCAAGGTGGGCATTGTGGGAGCATTGTTACTGGGCCTGGGTCGGGCCATGGGTGAAGCCATGGCAGTCACTATGGTAATCGGAAACACTTTCATCATTTCTCCCTCCCTACTCTCACCTGCTCAAACCCTTTCTTCACTGATAGTAAGCGAGTTTCCAGAGGCATATGGCATGCAGCTGTCCGCTCTAATGCTTTTAGGTCTTATTCTCTTTGCCATCACACTGGCTATTAATATTATAGCCCTTATCATGGTTAACCGCTCGGCAGCACGCCTGAAAGCGGGTAAAGAATTGGTCCCTGTGCAAATTTCAATGCCTTACGGAGAGGGGGCGCTGGTCCTTGTTAAAAAGAAAAACTTATCGAAAATGGAATAGCCGGATAGCGGAAGCAATATGTACTGTTTTTAGTTTTATTGCTGTATTGGCGCTGGTTATTATTGTATACTATGTATTTCAGCGGGGCTTTCAGGTTATCAGCTGGTCCTTTTTTACCAGTTTGCCTGCTCCTGTAGGTCAAACAGGGGGTGGTATCGGTAACGCCATTGTCGGCAGTCTGGTAATGGTAAGCCTGGGGACATTGTGCAGTGTACCCATTGGCATGGCTGCCGCCATCTATCTTTACGAAAACCCCTATAGCCGTCTGGCCTTGGTCACCCGTTTTGCCAATAAGGTATTGACCGGCATCCCTACGCTAATAATCGGATTATATATCTATATTCTCATTGTTTTGCGCATCGGCAGTTACTCAGCACTGGCCGGCAGCATTTCCCTGGCAGTGGTGATGTTGCCCATCATCACCCTTTCTGCCGAAGAAATGTTGCGGCTTGTGCCGGAAAGCTGGCGGGACGCCTCTTTGGCCTTAGGAGCAACCCGTAGGCAGACCATTATGCGGGTGGTACTGCCAGCTTCTGCCGGCGGGCTGACTGTGGGAGTCATGTTAGCCGTAGCCACGGCGGCAGGTCAGACAGCCCCCGTTCTACTCACTGCGCTCAGCAGCCGCTTTTGGCTGGCCAGCCTCGGACAGCCCTCCGCCTCGCTGCCGGTCCTTATTTATACCTATGCTGTATCACCTTTTACAGACTGGCAAAATCAGGCCTGGGGCGCCGCCCTTTCCCTAATTATTTTTATCTTTATTCTTAATATTTCGGCTCAGGTTTTTATTGCCTTGCGCCAAAGGAGGTAACCATGGCAAGCCCTATACACCTTGAAGATTTAAGCGTCTCTTTTGGTCGGGTTCAGGCTGTTCGGAATATTACCATCTCATGTGGCGCAAAAGAAATTACGGCCATTATCGGCCCCTCCGGCTGTGGCAAGACCACTTTGCTTCGCTGTATCAACCGAATGCATGACCTTTATACTCAAAACGCAGTTATCAGTGGCAAAGTGCTGGTGGGCGACAACGATGTATACAGCCCCCAGACGGATACTGTGGAGTTAAGACGCAAGGTGGGCATGATTTTTCAAAAACCCAACCCGTTTCCTCATTTGTCCATTTACGAAAATGTAGCTGCTGGTATTCGCCTGCACGGAATGAACGGTAAAAGGCTGGCAGAACAGGTAGAATACAATCTGCAACGTGCAGCTCTCTGGGAAGAAGTCAAAGACCGGCTGCACTGCTCACCGCTACAGCTTTCCGGCGGGCAGCAGCAGCGGTTGTGCATCGCCCGTGCCTTGGCTGTAGAGCCGGAAGTGTTCCTTATGGACGAGCCTTGTGCTTCCCTGGATCCTATCAACACTCAGCGGATAGAAGACCTGATGTTAAGTTTAAAAAAAGAATTTACCATTATAATTGTCACTCATAATATGCAACAGGCAGCCCGGGTTTCGGACCGGACCGCCTTTATCCTGCAAGGAGAGCTGGTAGAGGTCTCCGCAACCTCGGAATTATTTTTAAATGCCCGTGATGCGCGCACAGAAGCGTACCTGGCCGGGAAAATAGGTTAACCCAGGATGAATATCAGTTCTTGCCGGAGCGGAGCTACCTTTTGTCCGCCGCCGTGCTGGTTTTTGGCCCCAACCTTTTTCGAAGTTTATATTGTACCCTGTCACTGCTTAACCTGCAGGGTTTACCGGTCAAAGTAAATGCTCTTCCCTGTGGCTGAAACCGGCACCCCCACCACCAACTGACTTTCCATCATTTTCAGTATTCTGGCCGCCACGCCGATTCGGTACATAATACGGTTATCGGCGTTCAGGATGCTGGCTGTTTTAACTGCGGATCCCAGGGCAATGCCCAGGTCAATGACCCGCCAGGCACACCAGGGCCCGTCAAACTCGGGGCCTTTTTCCGCGTCCGGCAGGTCGGCGCACCTGCTGTAGCCACAGGCGCCGCAGTTCAGCCCCAGTTTGGCAGCATCTTTTATACCCACCAGCAGCACCGCGTCGGAGTTAAGTACATTCTTGCCGTCCCGGTCGAAGTTGCCCTTGCCCGATTTCTCCCCGTAAGCAAACATGGCATCGGCCAGGGCTTTCACCTCATCCCCCTTGATCACCCTTATTTCCACAAAGTCTTTCCCGGCCGCCTTGGGGGCGGTCCGCGCCGATAGCGCCATTAACTGGGCCACCGTTTCCATGATTTCCATTATTTATACCTCCCCTTTTATTTTGAATGTAACCATAGCATAACCTGCAGCAGCCTGTCCCGGATGGACACATCCGCCGGCAGCAGGCTTATACCTGTTTGGCATATATTATAAATTATCAAAAAACAGGAAGAACAAAGGCAAAAAAAGTTTCAGCGATATCAGCCGACACAGGTGCAGGATGGAAACCGAAAACGCATCTTTTTCGTATTTGTCCGCCAGCAGGGCCATAACGGTGAAACCGGCCGGTGCCGCTGCCAGGAAGCTGGTGGCGTAATCCCAACCGGTCAGCTTGCTCATAAAGTAAGCAACCACCAGTGAGGTCAGGAAAATAACCAGGGTGGAGACGGCGATAACCAGGGGGAGACGTCCTGAAAGCAAGGCAGTTAAAGTGTCCGGCGTGATACTGTCGGCAATGGTAATCCCGGCTCCGATCAGCATGAAACTGATAAAACCATTGCCCGGGGCTATGATCCTGGCACCCCCGAGAGAAGCAACGGCTGTAGACAACATTGCCCCCACCATTACCCCCGCCGGCACCCCCAGGGCTGATAACAGGAGCCCGCCCCCTGCGGCCACTGCCAGGGAAAATAACAGCCAGCCAAGGTAAATAGCAAAACCTCTCCTGCCGGCCTGTCGGAAAATGTCCTTTACCCTGCCCACCAGTAAGGACGGGCTGATATTATTAGCCGGGGTAACTTTAACAGCCTTTTTTTCTCCCCCGGCGGCGACGCAACCCCCGCCTGCCGTACCCTTTGGCACCCAGAGCGTCAGCAGCACGGGAAAAATCATCAGCGTCAGGACAACCCGTGCCAGCTGCACTATTATTATTATCTCCATTTTAGCGTTGGTGGACAACGCCAGGATAGCCATTTCAGCAAGGCCGCCCATGCTGGAAGAAAGCATGGCCGTATAAACATCCAGGCCGCTGACAACGGTTAATATTTTGCCCAGCAGAAAAACCACTGCTATGGACCAGGCGATAATTATGCCCGCCGGCAGCGGCAGGCATTTAAGCTGCCTGACCGTGTTCCTGTTGATTTTAGCCCCGATGTAAAGCCCTAACAACAGCTGAACCAGGGGCGCCAGATAAGCAGGCCCCGCCGGCAGATCAAACCGCGCCATGCGCAGGGCACCGATCACCATAATCGTCCCCATAAAGGCCGGGGTTGGGAAACGGATGGCTCTGAAAATAAACCATCCGCACGAGCCGAGTGCAAATAATAGAATTGTATCCTGGATTGTCTGCCAGATCATGCTATTGTTTCCTTTGCAGTAATTTCGGCGGCAATTGGCTAAAAGCCCATATCTTCCCCCACCAGTATTACATGCAGCTCCGACATATTGGGGTTACCTTCAATTATAGCAGTGACATTGCACATACGGTCCGCCGACATGCAGTCATTGCACCTGTCTGTGGCGGCACACGGCGTTTTCTTCTGCAGCCGCCGGGCATTCTGCGGGCAGGCCACTTCTTTGATCCGTCGTAGTGCGTCTTCCAGGTCTTTGGCAATTTTATTACGCCCTGCCACCACAAAAACCTTACGGGGGCCGTAAATCATGGCCGCCACCCGGTTGCCGGTGCCATCGATATTCACCAGCCGGCCATCCCCGGTAATGGCATTGCTGCTGCAAAGATAAACATCGGCTGTCATGGTCCGGCGCCGCACCGCATCCATTTCTTCTTTCTTTGCCCGCCAGGGCCAGAGTACCTGGCAACCCTTTTCTTTCAGCGCCTCCTCAATTGCCAGTTCCTGCACCGTCACCGAGCCGCCGATGCCTACCACGCTGTTTTCAGGTATCATCGCAAGGAGCTTTGCTGCTGCCTCCCTACGGTCATGAGCGTACGAACAGGCGATTTTTCTTTTTTCCAGCGCATTCATAAGCTTCTTTATCCGCTCATCCATCTCCGGCAAAACCTCCGCTGACAGTTCTCAACGGACATTTCTCCCACCGATTCCCCAACTCCTGCCAGCTGAGATAAATTAACAAAAAACCGCCTGCCCAGCAGTGGCGCAAATCATTTTTCCATTATTTCCCGGAAAATATTTCGACAACAGGTCTCCCTGATAAGCAGGATGCCGATAACAGCAACCAGCAGGGGGACCAAGCTGATTATAAAAGCAAACTGGTGAGCCTCCTGTGAAAAAACACTGGCGCCGTTAGAGACAATGCTTTGCCATCTCAAAGCCAGGCATAGCCAAACATCACCTGTGTCAAAGCAGCCCCAGAAATCCGCCGGCATTGGCCGTGCCTGTGGCCAGCCCGGCTATCTCCGGCGGGTTCATCTCCTTAGCGCAGGCCCAGGTCAGGACAAAAGCGGAACCAAAGAAGCCCAGAAAAAACAAAAGAGGGTACATCAGGCCTAGCGGCGGCGCCGCCAGCACCGCCCCGATGTTGCCCACAAACAGGGTCAGTCCTGACAGGGTGCCAAACTCGTGGGCAAAGAACCACTCCGTCTGCAACATCGTGGGAGAAAGCCCGGCGTTTTCAGCCCTATCTGGCCGCATCCTGGCCAGTATCATATCCTCGTGTTGTACAGGCAGCACTGTCCCCTGCATAATCCGGGCAAAAACATTGAAAACCTGCAGACCGACTTCACGCCTCTTGATGCTGAAGTAACGGTAAAGGATTTCCTGAAATACCGCGATGTTGGTATCGCCTCCAACCCACCGGCGGCAACGGATCTCAGGATTTCCAGGCAACCTGAGAGGGTGCTCTTTGCCTGCGGCGTCCCACAGCCCGGCCTGGCTGACATAACCGAACAACCGCTCCAGGTGGTCCTGCAGGTCTCCATGGATGTCCCTTTTTTCGCGATGCCCTATCAGGAGACCAGGAAACAGGGACAACATTGTCACCGGCAGGAGTGTAAATTCCGGCCGGCGGGTACGCCTGTCCAGCGCCAGTAGGCGCTGGAAATTCTCCCTGCCACAGATTTCCGCTTCACCGGTTTCCTTAGTAAACACGTCCGCCACGAAGCCACCCCCGGTCAGCAGCGCTGGCAGGACGGCCATCCACGCTTCAGCCGTCAGACCCAGTGCCGCGCGGACAAAATCCCGCGGTACTGGGCCGTAGTAGGACAACCACTGGCCGTCATTGATTTCAGCCAGCAACTGCCTGTACCACCTCCAGGTCAAACTCATCTTTGAGGCAGTTGCGCCAGTATTTCGTCAGGTACGAATTTAACGCCAGGTACCTGTTCAGTTCCTCTGACTGTGAAAGCCTTGCCGTGTCTGAAGTCATCGGCAACGCGGATTTAGAGAGCCTGCAACTCTGGCGTCTCTCTGTCCGGTTTTTCCAAGTCATTCAGCCTGCCGGGTCTCCGTCTGGGCTGGCTGGCAACACAGGACCAGGAACTGAGTCAATGTATTTGACTGCCCGGGCAATCATTTCCGGGTAGGGCATGGCAGGCGCGGTTTACAGGTAATTTATAACGAACTTGAAGCATTTATAAAAGAAAAGGAGTTCGCCTGACAACAGCATAACGTGTCCCCCCTGTAACCATCATGGGGAGTTGCAGGTTTTTTTAATTAGTGAAGATTGTCTGCACACAGTAAAAATCCCGGCTTGCTGGTGCCCGCCGCTGTCTTCGGCTTTAAGGTTAAAAGTTATACGGCACCTGGAACTACGCTGCTTTAACCGTAAAGACATATAGTTTACCTGTTATTTAATTTCTGTAAATCCGATTTTGTTGCCAAGAATTCCTTCGGGGTCAAGCCACCTTATTTTAGCCCCGAACAGTTCTTCCTCTTCTTTCAGCTTAAAAACTTCGGCCAGAGCCGGCAGGTTGACTGCTTCTATCAGGTAAGCACAGGGGGACTCGTCAAACCGCTCCAGCCTTTGGGCCAGCTTTGTATCCCTGCCGCCGGGGGCAACCAGCACTGCCGGGAACCCGGGGAAATGAGCCAGGCTGGCCTGCCGGCGGGGGTCATCGATGATTGCCGGGTCGGGCAGGTTAAAAACTCTTCGAAATTTGTCGATGCTTTCCGCCAGGTTCTTAACCGCTATAAATACTTTGCTGATCCCCCTGATGCCTATATCCTTGGCTGAAAGCAAGGGGTGGCGAGAGAACGCAAAGGCCTCGGGCGGCACCCTCAGTTCCCGTTCCGTTATGTCTTCTATCATAAAAGGCAGCACCGCCCCCCAGCCCCTGTCCCCGGGAAAGGTCAGGTACCACTCGGCCAGCCGGCCGTCCGGCCGGCGCCGGTTATAATAGGCAGGGCCCTTTACCGGGATGCCCAGGTTTTTGAGTACGGCCGTTTTTTCTCCAATATTGCTGACCGAGATGGCCCAGCCGCAGGGACCACCGTTTTCAGTTATCTGTTTTTTCCACCAGAATTCGGAATCATCCGCCCGGTCCAGGGCTGAAATCAGCTCGATATATGAACCGTCGGCAAAGCCGATAACAGCCATATGAGTCTTGCCATTGGAATGGACCCCCCCGTATAGGGGCGTAAGTCCCGCCGCTGAAAAGGCCGCTATCATTTCGGATAAATCCGGCCCAGCCACAGTAACATGGTCTATCGTAAATTCGGATAAATAGTAATTACCCAAAATCGTCACCCCGGCTTTACAAACTTTTTGTTAAAAGAAAGGTCCCCGGAAATTTAACCAGGGACATTTCTTCTGTTTCATCTCCAGGTTAAACGTGGCAACACTGCGCCGGTTACATTTTTACCATGGCTTCTTCTTTGGCCATTGGTACCTTTAGCAATTTAACACTGTCAATCAGCACGCTGGTACCCACTACCAGGAGGAAAACAATCATAGCCACGGCTACCCAGTTTTTGGCGCTAGACAGGTTTCTCAGCTGGTACAGAAGGGCGGCGTAACTGGTCAGGTAGACAAACACCAGAGGAAATACCACGTGCAGAATGAAAGGACGGTCCATGGGCAGTTTGGTCCGCACCCGTTCCGTGTACAGTATGCAAAGCGGGAAAATCAGCGCCATCAACCCGGCCAAAACCAGGCCGGTCCACAGGGCCATAAACGGTACGGAGAAGTACAGGAACAGACCCAGGCCCACCACCAGGATGGAGGAAGGAAGCGCCTTGCTCAAAGGAGTATCCTTGGCAATTTCCTGCACAACGTAGCGCCCCGTCCGGGCAAAGGAGTCCATGGTGGTTAAGGTCAGCGCCGACAGGGCCAGCGCCCCCAGGGTGGCGCCCACCACCTGTGAGAACCCGATATGAGAGATGGCCACGCCCAGGGCCTGTGAGAAAGCTCCGCCGGGATTCTTCAGGATTGTGGCAAAGTCAAGATAGCTGACCGAAGTTATAATCAGCGCGCTGGACAAAAGGGCCATCACCGTTTCGCCCTGCATGCCGCCGAAGGCTACCAGGAAGCCGTCTTTTTCATTGGCCAGCTGCTTGGAAGTTGTACCGGCGGCAATCAGGCTGTGCCAGCCGCTGGCGGCGCCGCAGGAAATGGTGGCAAAGAGCATGGGCCACAGCGGCCGGTTGGCCACGCCGTCCATAAAGCCTACAAAAGCGGGGAACTGGATGACCGGGCGGGCGATCAGCAGGCCGATAATCCCAAGAACCAGGCCGATTACCAGCACGAAAGAGTTAATGTAATCTCTGGGCTGCAGCAGGGCCCAAACCGGGACGTACACTGCAAACAGGGTATAAATGGCAAAGACCCAGATCCAGACTTTTAAGGGATACACGATGGGCATGTTAAGGCCGATTGCAACACAAACCCCCGTTAAGATTACCCCGATCAGGGTAACCAGCCACAGCGGCAGCCCGCCACGCATTAAAAAGCCGCAAAGCACGGCGATGGGAATCAATGCTATGGTGGGGATAACAGCCGTCGGTGTGGCAGCCAGTGTATTGGAAATTACAAAAAGAAAGATGGCAAATACCAGAACACCACCGAAAGCCAGCAGGACGCTGCTTATCTTCCCGGAAAACTTGCCTATTTTCTGGTTGATCATCTCTCCCATGGATTTGCCCTGGTTACGGCATGATATCATGGTTGCAAAGTAGTCATGAACGCCGCCGATAAAGCAAACCCCCAGGACCATCCACAAAAAGGCGGGAACCCATCCCCAGGCGAGGCCGACGATAGCCGCGACAATGGGAGAGGTGCCGGCAATGGACATCCAGTGGTGGCCAAACAGAACGGTCTTGTTGGTAGGCACGAAGTCAGTTCCGTCCTCATAAGTACACGCCGCGGTTTTACGGTTGGGGTCAGGGTGGATAACGCTTTCAATGGAAGGTTTAAGTAACCTGTACCCTGCCAGCAAACCTCCCCAGCCCAGTGCAAAATAACCTAAAACGTTCAATATCAGCCCTCCTTAGTAGTTTTTTGATAAAAACTGGTGCCTGTAGATTCTCAAAATTCGCACATCTCACCTCCCGGAAAGTCGGGAATCTTTTCAGAAAGTCCGTAACCCTTTACCCACGCTGCTTCAGGCATAGTGGGCAAATATTTTTCACCCCCGCGTCGGGGTGTTTTTTATTGTGCCGTAATTTAGTGATATAGCGAGAAATACCGCGATAACCAAGAATTTTATACGATAATGCCATC